>JBALDB010000055.1:0-108400 GCA_036918135.1 Nostoc sp. | reverse complement strand
GGCGAGCGTAGCGATCGCACTTCACCTGCCCACTTAAGCAAATTCATGCCTAGCAAGCTTTTTGGGCTTTTCTATCCGTCGAACTCACGTTAATTACAGATACACTGCCAGTTTTGATTTCCTTTGTGGATTCAGAACAACGCTATCGCTTTAACAACCGAGCTTATGAAGAGTGGTTTGGACAACCAGCGGCAGAAGTGTATAGAAAACATATTCGGGAAGTTTTGGGTGAGTCTGCCTATGAAGTAATTCGTCCCTATGTGGAACAAGTACTTTCAGGAGTGCAGGTTAGTTTTGAAAGTCAAATTCCTTATCTAGATGGTGGGACACGTTACGTTAATGCTATTTACGTTCCCCTGTTTAATCAACAGGGAATCATTGAAGGATATGCAGCATTAATCAGTGACATCAGCAAGCAGCGCTACGCGATCGCCTTTTAGCAGAAGAAGCCTTGAGGGAGAGCAAGGAGCGGTTAAGCTTTGCTTTAGAATCGGCAGAATTAGGCGATTGGGATTTGGACTTGAGCAACCAAACTGCCTACCGTTCGCTGCGACACGACCAAATATTTGGCTACAAGTCTGTTTTACCGGAATGGACTTATGAAATATTCTTAGCACATGTCTTAGCTGAGGATCGCCCTTTAGTTGAAGCCAAATTTTTGAGTGCCTTAACTAATAGCGATATTTGGGATTTTGAGTGCCGCATTCACCGCGCCGATGGAGAGTTACGTTGGATTTGGGGGCGGGGTCATATTTATTATAACGAGCGAGGAGAAGCAGTGCGGATGCTGGGACTAGTTAGCGACATTAGCGATCGCAAACAAGCCGAAACTACCCTACAACAATTAAATGAAACCTTAGAGCAACGGATTCAAGAGCGCACAGCCCAGTTAGAAGCCGCCAACAAAGAACTAGAATCCTTCTCCTATTCAGTCTCTCACGATTTGCGATCGCTATGTTAACCGACATCACCGATCGCAAACGCACCGAAGAAGAACGCGATCGCTTACTGCAACTAGAAAAATTAGCCCGTGCGGAAGCAGAAGCTGCCTACCGCATCAAAGCATGAGTTTTTGGCGGTGCTTTCCCATGAATTGCGATCGCAGTTCCATCACCAAGTGAAGCATTAGAAGTTTTAGAAAAGTCAAAACCAGATATTTTACTCAGCGATATTGGAATGCCAGAAATGAACGGCTATACGCTGATACAACAAGTACGTGCTTGGGAAGCACAAACAAAAAGACAAAATATTCCAGCGATCGCTGTGACTGCTTATGCAGGCAAAATCAATCAGCAAAAAGCACTCCAAGCAGGGTTTCAACAGCACATCGTTAAACCCGTGACACCAGAGGAATTACTCATCGCAATTTCAAGTTTAATTAAACATAACTATAGGGGCGTATAGCTGTATGCACAGCCTTATTCAGCAACGCTAACCACCATAACTCACAAAAAGCGTGTCAAAATCAACATGTTTAAATAGGCAAGGCACTAAGGCGCACGCTTAGTAAATATAAAAAGCTACGATCGGCATTAGATAATATATAAATCAATATAAATTCGGTGTAATTTGTGTCTTTCGACAATGTTTGTAAAATATTAGCAGAAAAATATCCAACGGATTTTGCCAGGTGGCTTCTACCTGATGAACCGCAAAAAATTAAAGTATTAAAAACTGAATTAAGCATCGAACCAATTCGAGCAGATTCTGTTACATTTTTACAAACAGAAAATCGTATTTTACATTTGGAATTTCAAACAACGCAAAAATCAGATACTCCCATTCCCTTAAGAATGTTGGATTACTTTGTGAGGTTAGTACGAAAATATGATGTTCCAATAACGCAGGTAGTAATTTTCTTGCAAGAGACAAGTAAGGAAATCGCTTTTACCGAAGAATATGTAAATGAAATGACAAATCATCGCTATCGTGTTGTACGAATGTGGGAACAAGATTCGGCATTATTTCTCGATAATCCTGCATTATTACCGTTAGCACCTTTAACACAGACAGATTCACCCCAAGGGTTATTATTCCAAGTTGCCCAGAGTGTTGCTACAATTTTGGATAGAGAAACAAGACAGAATATTGCAGCTTACACAGAAATTTTAGCAGGTTTGCGATTTGAAAAGGATTTTATTCGTCAGTTATTGAGCGAGGATCTTATGCAAGAGTCAGTGATTTATCAAGATATTTTGCAGAAAGGAGATAAGCAAGGTGAAGAACGCACAATTATACGCCAGCTAAATCGTCGTTTTGCTGAAATAGATTCATCATTAATTGAGAGAATTAGAGTGTTATCAGTTGAAAAGTTAGATAATTTAGCAGAAGCATTACTAGACTTTTCACAACTATCTGATTTAGTAGCTTGGTTAGATGAGCAAGAAAGTAATTAATTTCAAGTGTCTATCAACTATATAAATTAACGCCCAATTTTAAACATTGTAAACACAGGGGTAATAATGACTGTCAAGTTGCAATATGCTGTAATTAAAAACATCTAATTTACACCCACTCAATCAAAAAACTTCTCCACACATCTGACAAATATTTCCACACCCATTCCCAACGCCGTCTCATCAAAATCAAACCGGGGATGATGATGCGGATAAGCCAAATCTTTCTCTGCATTCGCAGAACCCAAAAAGAAATAGCAACCAGGCACTTCTTCCAAGAAAAACGACATATCTTCAGCCGCCATAGTTTGGCATTCTGGTACAATTCCTATAGGAGTTTCTACTACTTGTTCTGCTACAGATTTTACCAATTCTGCCATCTTTACATCATTAATTACTGGTGGATAAAGCGACCAATAATCTAAGTCATAATTTGCACCCTGACTCTGACAAATTCCGGCGATAATCTGCTCAACGCGCTGATGAAAAAAGCCTTTAAAACTCGGATTAAAATACCTAACAGTGGCACTCATTCTCGCTGTGTCAGCAATTACATTCCGCTTGGTTCCAGCATGAAGTTCGCCTACTGTCACCACAGCCGAATCAATAGGATTGACATTCCGAGCCACAATAGTTTGCAAAGCATTGACAATTTGAGCAGCAACGACAACGGAATCCACAGTTTGATGGGGTAGTGCGCCGTGTCCACCTTTGCCCAAAATTGTACAGTTAAAGCACTCCACAGCCGCCATTAACGCACCACTGCGAACACCTACAGTTCCCAAAGGCAAATTATTCCACAAATGCAAACCAATAATTGCGTCAACATCAGGATTTTTCAGCACCCCAGCTTCAATCATCGGCTTGGCACCTCCTGGCGATTCTTCTGCTGGCTGAAAGATAATTTTCACCGTACCTGAAAAGTCTTGACGATGCTGTTGCAGATAGTAAGCTGTACCTAAAGCGATCGCAGTATGTCCATCATGTCCACAAGCGTGCATTACTCCATCATGCTGCGATTTATAAGACACTTCGTTAAGCTCTTGAATTGGCAAAGCATCCATATCGGCTCGAATTGCCAAAACCTTCTGTGTGCTGAGTGGAGAGACGCGATTAATCGCCTCTGTGGCGAGTTTATTACCCTTGATAGTGGCGACAATACCAGTTTGGGCAATACCAGTTTGATGCTCAATTCCCCATTCTTGCAATTTTTGTGAGACAAACTCAGCAGTCAGTTTTTCCTGAAAACCCAACTCTGGTTGTTGATGTAATCGCCGCCGCCACTCTATCAATTGCGGTTGCAATGAGCGAATTGAAAGTCGAATTCGAGATAGGTCAACAGAAGAAGGGTTTGGAAAAGTGGAAACCATTATCAAGACAAGGTAGTTTACAGCAGAGCTAACTTAGGTTATTTTCCTACTTTAACGTGAGTTTGACGAGTCTCATAGCGTTCACGGATCAAAGCCCAAATTAAGTAGATCGGCATAAATAATTATTGTTGGGATAAGATAGGGGGCAGGGAGCAGGGAGTAGGGTGAGAAAGAGTTTGAGCCTTATATTACTTTTCTTTACACAGTTTGGTTTTATTGCACCGACTTACTTAATTGCTATTTGGGACTTTATACCTTAAGCGACTGCCAAACAAAAATATTCCACTGTTTACACTCAACGCTCAACAGTCATTAGTCACCAACTTCAAGAGGTTGTTTTTGTTGCAGTTTCTTAATAGTCGCTGTCAGCCACACAAATTCCTTTACATTTAATACCGTTGGTAGCGGTGCGCTGACAATGAGAACATAGAACTTTTTCGTTTTCTGTTTGTTGATTTATCTTGATACTACCGCTTGCTTGTATTTTTTCTTTTTCGTTCTGAAGTTCTTCAGTCATAACAATCGAGGAATTTTTGGCAATTTACATTAGTGTTTCTAAATCTAAATCTGATGCTATTTGAGCAAGTTTCTCTAAATCAGTGAGATTGTCTACATAAGGTAAGCAGCCTAAAACTGGCGTGTTAGTTAATGATTGAATTAATTGGTGTGGTGTCCAGTCGGCTATTTCTGCATCTGAACGGGGTTGTACGCAGTTCAACACAATGCCTACCAGATGCACGCGCAATTGTTTAGCTAATGCTACATTAGCCACTGCACCAGCGATCGCTCCTAATTTCACAGGTACTACCAATAGCGTTGGTAAGCGCCATTCTGCTGCTAAATCAGCTACCGTTAATTCTTCTGTGACTGGCGAACCCAACCCACCCAAGGCTTCTACTAATAAAAAATCACGCTCCGATCGCAATTTAGACAAAGTTTGCCACACCAGTGCTAAATCTACTTGGCGATTTTCTCGTGCTGCGGCGATCGGTGGAGCTAAGGGTGCTTGAAAATATAAAGGTGTAATTTCTTGGGGGGATTGTTCTAGCGCGAATAGATTTTGGTACCACTCGCGATCGCCAATTCCTGATTGAATCGGTTTCATGATTCCCCAGCTACGCTGCGGGTAATATTTTTGCCAATAAGCTGCTAACGCTGTGGTTAAAACAGTTTTACCAGTGTCGGTATCAGTTCCAGTAATCAGTAGTGTGTTCAACAATTTGTATAATATTATTTATTTAATTGAGTAACTGGATAAAAATAATAAATATACAGCAGTTTTTATTATTTTTCATTATTAGTTATTAGTGTTTATTTTATAAATACTAATAACTAATAATTTATTTTAGTCCAATTTCGATAATTACATTCATTAGACCTCTTAGATAAATCACAAACGAAGAACCCTAAAGAGGCTAAATTACGCTTAGTCTCCCCTCTTCTTGGTAAGGGGAGGGGATTAAGGGGTGAGGTGTTACAGACTTTTGGAAGATAGCTATTTACTTTGAAAAAACTGCTAAATTTAGGGCGAAATTGTTGGATTGGGAATTGGTGCGAGTGGGCTATCGACAGGTGGATTATCGTTCTGTGTATCTGGAGTTGGAATTAGAGTTGGAATTGGTGTAGGTGTTTGCGTGTCTGGAGTTGGAATTAGAGTTGGAATTGGAGTTGGAATTAGAGTTGGAATTGGCGTGGGTGTCTGTGTTGGAATTGGCGTAGGTATTTCTATGGGTGTTGGTTGGATGAGTTTTTGTAATCCAACATTGAGATTGTAATTACTTTCGGCAACTCCTGGAGGCAAAGTTAACTCGATAGTGTATACACCCGGAACTAGCAATGTGCCTTCATAAGATGTGACTTGCTGAGCATTATTATCAATTGGTTGTTGATTGGGATTTAACACTGTTAGCAAAACACTGCTTCCTGGGTCAAGAAATGTACTTAACCTGACTCCTTCCTGGGTATCAAAAGTGTAGCGGATGATTTGATTTGCTTTTATAGTACCTTCAACTGGGATAGCGTTAAATGCTCCCAGGTTCAAAGGCTTAGTAGATATAACAGGTTGGTCTTGAGTAGGTGTAGGTGTGGGTGTGGATGTGAATGTGGTACCACCAGAAATCACTGGTGAAGGAAAATTTTGGGGAAGCGTTTCATCTGGTGATGCTTTTGACTGACTGCGAATAGAACTTACCAACGCCCAAGAACCAAATCCCGCTACAATAACTACAGCACAGCCAATTGCGGCGATCGCTAAGGGATTATCCAATAGCGAGCTAGTCTGATTTGGTGGAATCACGGGAGCAGGTTTTTTCGGCGAAGCTGCTGGTGATACCAAGTCAGGACGGCGACCAACAGCCATTGTCTGCAAGTTGGAATTAGGGGTAGGGACACTGGGTTGTTGTAAAGATTGTAATGCTTGGGATACTTCAGCAGCAGTTTGGTAGCGATCGCTGGGAATATGATTTAACATTCGATTCAAAATCTGGGCGAATCGTGGATTTACTTTTGCCCATCGCTGCCAATTCCAAGTTAATTGGTTTTCATCAAATAAATCTCTTGGTTCTCTACCAGTTAGCAAAACAATCGCACTCACTGCTAATGCATACAAGTCACTACTAGGATAAGCTCCTCCTGTTTGTGCTTGCTCACTTGGAGAGTATCCTAATTTTCCCACCCTAGTGACAGGCATTGGGCTATCTGGAAATTGCAAACGCCTTGCAAGTTCTTTTACCACTCCAAAGTCAATTAACACAGGCTTACCATCGCTATCTCGCAAAATAATATTTTCTGGCGAGATATCCCGGTGAATAATTCCTCGGCTATGAATATGCTCTAAAACAGGCAACAAAGACTGAATTAACTTGAACACTTCTGCTTGTGTGAAAGTTTGACCCACAGCTTGCTTCTCGCTCAGCAGAGTTCGGTACGTCTGACCTGCTACGTAGTCCTCTACTAAAAATAAGCGTTGGTCTTGCTCAAATCTTTCCCGGAATTTCGGCACTTGTGGGTGTTCGATTTGATATAAAATAGCAGCCTCTCGGTGAAAAAGTTCTTGTGCTTTCTGCCTAGCGAAAGCCTCCGTTGCTGTTGAAATCAATTCCTCGATCGCGCAAAGTTCGTTAAAGCGCCTCTGGTCTTCTGCCAGATAGGTTCTACCAAATCCCCCTTGTCCGAGAATTTGAATTATGCGGTAACGGTTTTGCAAGACAGTACCAACTGTAATGGGTGATTGCATGATCCAATAATTGAGTGTAATGGCAACTGAGGAGGAAGTCACCGACAAAGATTAAGTCCAAGTGGCGACAGACAGTTACATGCAGCGATATTTTACCTTACCTAATAGCTATACTCCCAATGAGAAACTCTCCACAGCAATCTTAGCTTTTTGGAATGGGGCACGTTAACAAAGAAAATGGGGAGACAAGGTGAATTCGGGACAAGGAAAAAGACTTGTTGCAAGTCCCTCTTTTTGTCTTCTTCTAGTCAGTAGGGTAGAGGAAAAAACTAGCTGCCAGCAATTATATGTCAGCTTCACCATAACCCATAACTTTAAGAATTTAGTTAAATACGCATATATTCTGATTTATATTGTGTTAATTACAACTTAAAATTAAATCTGTCAGATTATTTATTTCCGGTTAAAATCTTAGAATATAATAAGATACCCCCTAAGCACTTAGTTATCAACCTTTTTCTATCTTTGAACAAATTTCAATATCACTTAAGTTGTAAATGCTTTACTCTCAGTTATAAATGAGGTAGTTAGAACAATCTATCGCACTAATCTTTGAGAGATTAGGGTTATTTACCTCAAGACCAAAAAAATTCAACTAGTACATCTAGTTGGCTGACTTGACTTGATGTCAGGTAAGGGATCGATAATTTGTTACATCAGAAGATTAGACAATTAACAAATGATAATTTTATGGAAAAATGTTTAAATTTTGTATGGAAGCTTCAATAAAACTCACAGATGTTTTTTTAGGCTATTTCTTGGTTAAATCTATAAAATCTCTAATGATAATATTGCTATGAATGCACATCGAGGATCTGCTGTGCTCAGTTCTGCAACTTTTAAAGTGGAAACATCTGCAACAGGACTGACTGATAATCATCGCCTGCGGCTGTTTTCTGGCTCTGCCAATTTACAACTGTCTCAAGAAGTCGCTCGTTACCTGGGCATGGACTTGGGGCCAATGATCCGCAAAAGATTTGCGGATGGAGAACTTTACGTTCAAATTCAAGAATCAATTCGGGGTTGTGATGTCTATTTAATCCAGCCATCTTGTCAACCCGTCAACGATCACTTGATGGAATTATTGATTATGGTTGACGCTTGTCGTCGAGCTTCTGCACGACAGGTGACAGCTGTAATTCCCTACTATGGCTACGCCCGGGCCGATCGCAAAACGGCAGGACGAGAATCAATAACCGCCAAGCTAGTTGCTAACTTAATTACCGAAGCAGGTGCTAACCGCGTTTTGGCAATGGATTTGCACTCGGCTCAGATTCAGGGCTATTTCGATATACCCTTCGATCATGTTTACGGTTCGCCAGTATTGTTAGATTATCTAGCAAGAAAACAACTACCTGACCTTGTGGTTGTTTCCCCAGATGTTGGCGGCGTAGCACGAGCCAGGGCATTTGCCAAAAAACTCAATGATGCTCCACTAGCAATTATTGATAAACGCCGTCAGGCACACAATGTTGCAGAAGTGTTAAATGTGATCGGCGATGTTAAAGGCAAAACCGCAGTGTTAGTGGATGACATGATCGACACCGGTGGTACGATCGCTGAAGGAGCGAGACTACTGCGTGAAGAGGGAGCTAGTCAGGTATACGCCTGTGCAACTCATGCAGTGTTCTCTCCACCTGCTATGGAGCGATTATCCAGTGGCTTGTTCGAGGAAGTGATTGTCACAAATACAATTCCCTTATCAGAAAGCAATCGCTTTCCCCAACTGGTGGTGCTATCAGTCGCTAATCTCTTAGGAGAAACTATCTGGCGAATTCATGAAGATACCTCAGTCAGTAGCATGTTCCGCTAGTCAACAGTTATCAGTGAACAATTATCAGTCAACAGTGATGTATTTATCCTTCGGTCAGAGTTCCCCACCATCTGGTGCTAAGCGTTGGTGGTAAGTCTAAATTCCCTACCATACACCTGACAACTGATAACTGAATCACCGATCGCTGATTAAATAAAAGACTGTGATTTTCCTTAGAGGCATGAAGTATAAAGTTTTTTAGCTTTTATTCTTCAGCCTTGATTTTTTATTTATAACGTCATTACTTTGCTTGAAATCTGCTGTATCATATTCCTAATATTAGATAGATATAGCTTGTCTGACTTCAACTGGTTCACCTGTCAAACTAAAAGCGCGAACTTCAGTAATTTTAACCTTTACTAATTGCCCTTTCAATTCTTCGATGTCACCAGTGAAGAAGGTTAAACGATTACCACCAGTGCGTCCCATGACTTGAGTTTTATCTTTGGGGTTTTGGTCTTCTACTAAAACTTCTTCAATGCGTCCGAAGTAACGTTGCGATCGCTCGCTTGCTTTGATGGCTACTAGATGATTCAATCTTTGTAGGCGATCGCTTTTAATTTCTTCACTCAGTTGATTGTCCCACAAAGCGGCTGGTGTCCCTGGACGCGGCGAATATGCGGCTGTGTTCAACATATCAAAGCCTATATCTTCCACGAGTTTCAAGGTATTTTCAAACTGTTGTTCTGTTTCTGTGGGAAATCCGACAATTGCATCGGCACTAATTGAAGCATCTGGCATATATCGCCGAATGGTATCGATAATTCGGCGATATTTTTCATGGGTGTAACCCCGTGACATCGCCTTTAAAACTTCATTATCCCCAGATTGGAAGGGAATGTGGAAGTGTTCGCAGACTTTAGGCAACTCAGCACAAGCCCGAATTAATCTCTCAGTAAAATAACGGGGGTGACTTGTCGCAAATCTTATCCTTTCAATTCCCGGCACGTCATGGACGTAATAAAGTAAATCTGTGAAGTTGTGCAGATGCCTACCCTCTGGTGTGGTTCCTGGCAAATCTCTGCCGTAAGCGTCAATATTTTGACCGAGTAAAGTAACTTCTTTGTAACCTTGTCGTCCTAATTCTGCCATTTCTGTACGAATAGCTTCTGGTGTGCGAGATTGTTCTACACCCCGCACATTGGGAACTACACAGTAGGTGCAGCGTTCGTTACAACCGTAAATCACATTTACCCAAGCTGTGACTTTACTATCTCGTCGCGGCTGGGTGATATCCTCGATAATGTGAACCGGCTCGGTTGCCACAACTTGGTTACCCTCAAACACCGATTCCAACAAATCTTTGAGGCGGTTGGCGTGTTGTGGCCCCATTACCAAGTCTAATTCTGGCACACGCCGCAACAGCGCTTCGCCTTCTTGCTGGGCAACACAACCAGCAACAATCAGGGTTAAGTCAGGCTGTTCGTGCTTGCGCTTTGCCTGTCTCCCAAGGTAAGAATATACCTTTTGCTCGGCATTATCTCGAATTGTGCAGGTATTATAGAGAATCACATCTGCACTATTTGGGTCTTGAGACCACTCAAAGCCCATGTCTTCTAAAACGCCAGCCATGCGCTCTGAGTCAGCTTTATTCATCTGACAACCGAAGGTAGTGATGTGATAGTGGCGTTTAGAAGTGGTCATGGGCAATTATGCTTAATCAGCGAAATGTATATAAACTTTATTTCTATTCTATAACGCTCTTAACTAACGTTAGGTAAGTCTGCTCTCTAGTTGTTGTCCCAAGGGTAATTGATTTACAGCGGATTTCAAGTGAAGTAGCCAACGATTAGTCTTCAAGCTAAGTATCAAGCTTGTTTTACTTGCTAATATTGAACTTTTCAATTCTGCTCTATCTTAATAAAGATGTGTATATAATTACATATTTGGGAATAATAGCTCATAAAGCAGCGATCGCAATTATTTGCGCTACTGAGTAAATAAAAATAAATTAGTATATAATATGCCCAAAATTACTGTTTGTATTCCTACTTTTAATCGGATCTCTCTTTTGCCTTATGCCATTGACAGTGTACTTAATCAGTCAGAGCAAGACTTTGAACTAATTATTTGTGATGACGGTTCTAGCGATGGTACACCTGATTTTATCTCAGAATACACAGACCATCGCATTAAATACATTCGTCATCCGCAAAATATAGGTAAAAGTAATAATATGCGCTCTGGATTTGATGCAGCCAGCGGTGAATATTTCATTAAATTTGATGATGATGACCGACTCACACCTGATTTTCTGGCAAGTACAGCAGCTATTCTTGACCAAGACTCTAATATCGATTTTGTTGGTACAGACCATTGGATAATTGATATTAATAATATTCAGGATGAGGCAAAAACTCAGGAAAATTCTCATCGCTGGGGGAGAAAGAATTTACCCGCAGGTATTGTAGATAATTTGCTAGAAGTTGTATTTATTCATCAAAGTTTTCAAATTGGAGCAACATTATTTCGGCATCAAACATTACAAGAATTAGGATTTATGTTGCCGAATATACAAAATTGTGAAGATAATGATTTATTTGTGCGGCTGGCTTTGGCTGGAAAAAAGGGTTATTATTTACCAAAATTATTAATGGAATATCGTTGTCATGCAGAACAGCAAGGTATCAATCGGGCTATTCCTTATTTATTTGATAAAGTTCAGTATTTAAAAAGTTATAAATTTGAATTTGATAAAATAGAAAAAATTAGGCAAAATCGTCTAATGGAAACGCAACTATTATTAGGTTTGCGTTTAATTGAAAAAGGGGAAACGCAAAAAGGTAGAGAGCTAGTTTTGGCAGGACAATCTAGTTCAACTGCTAAAGCTTGGACTGGTTTAGGGTTATCTTTGTTACCAGTTGGGTTGCGAGGTAAGGCGTTTAATGCACTGCGACAGATGCAAGGTTAGGAAATAACTCAATTTTAACTCTAAATTATTCTTGAAACTTCAATTGATTTTCCAAGCAAAGTTTCCCTGGGTGTCGTGTTTTTTGTTTTGTTCGATGAAGCGATCGCACTCACGAAGAAGTCTGTGTAGCATCCCTACAAAAACTCTGAATACATTCATAATCGCGATTGCAACTATACAGCTACCAAGGACATTTCACAAAGAAAAGTAGACACAATTTGGCGTTGCGATTGTGCTTTGCACACACTACGTGAACGCCAAACGCTACGGGACTTCCTTAGTTACCTATGACGCTAACATTTTGAATTATCCTCATGTGCAAACGGTTTGGTAATTTTTTCGGATTGCTCGCTTCCTCATCCAGTCCCCTTCGCAGTCTATTCCCCTTCCCTAAAACTGCCACGAAATCGTTCCCTGCACCGTAAACGGCGCACCAGGAAAAACTTGTCGCCCGAATCCACCAGCTTCAAAATAATCTACATTGAATAGATTTCTAACATTAATGGCGGCGCGGAGCCGATCGCGCTTGTAAAAAATTGAAGCATCTGTCCGTAGATAGCTGGGGAGTTGAAAGCTGTTGTCTAAATCACCTTGCCGCTCTCCGACAAAGAAGAAGCCCACACCCAGACCAAAGCCTTGTAAGGAACCGCGCTGAATTTCATAGCTTGTCCACAGATTGAAGGCATTTTCAGGGACATTAGCCAAAAGATTGCCCACAGGTAGGGTGTTGTCTTCGGTGATTTGGGCATCCGTGTAAGCGTAGCCTGCAATGATGTTCCACCCTGGCTGAATTTCGCCACCAATGCTGAATTCAATCCCTCGGCTGCGCTGCTCGCCCGTTTGGATAGAGAAGCCAAAATTAACTGGATCCTCGGTCAAAATATTAGAGCGGGTCAGGTGGTAAAAGGCTAGGGTTGCCGAAAGTCGGTCATTCAAATCTGCTTTGACCCCAACTTCATACTGGGTGCCCCGCTCTGGTTGAAAAACGCTACCATCAAAGGCAGTGCCACTGTTTGGAAAAAATGAACGACTGTAGCTGGCATAGAGTGAAATGGGTTCAATGGGCTGATAAACAATACCGACACGCGGACTGAAGCCATCCCCTGATTGACTGGTGGTGTCACTCAGAAAGCGATTGCTTTGCTCAAACAGATCGAACCGTCCGCCCAGCAACAACTTGAGATTAGGAGCCAGCGTCACCCGATCTTGAATATAAATCCCTAGAGCATCAGTTAATTGATCGCCATCAAAAGCGAAAGTGAAAGGTTCAGCAATAGGTCGCCGATACACAGGGTTGAACAGGTCTATTGGTGCAGGTGCACGAAACTGCTCATATCCTAAAAACGATCTGCTCAAATCAACGCCAAAGACTAGCTGATGATCGATTGACCCAGTTGAAAATTTGCCAGTTAAGTTTATGGCTAAGTCGTAGTCGTCGTAATCGACAGTATTGATAATCGCATTACGGTTGAAGGTTCGATTATCAAAGTCAAGACTATCAGTAACAAGATAAAACTCGTTTCCAGGTCTAGCTCTTTGAATTCTCGCCCGAAATGCATTTTGTAATGACCAGTTGTCGCTAAACTGATGCTCCAACCGATAGCCCACTCTGACAATAGAGGTATCAAGAACACCGTCAGGCTCTCCAGTGAAACGATTGCGCGGAATACGACCATTGGGGTTGGGGAGTACCGTACCAACCGCTGGCAAACCTGGGTAGACAACACTGCTTGCGTTTACGTATTCACTTTCCAGGATTAAACGAGTTCGCTCTCCAAGCGCAAAACTCACGACCGGTGCAATCGAGAAGTTACTTTTTTCAAAAAAATCAATGAAGCTTTTTCTATCTTGGTAGGCTGCATTCAGTCGATACAACACTGTCTTAGAGTCGTTTAACGGTCCAGACAAATCAATCGCACCCTGATAGAAGTCATAATTGCCAATGGTAGCATCAATGGCATAGAAGGGGTCGCGCAGCGGTTGTTTCGTCACCAGGTTGATGGTTCCACCCGGACTGCCATTACCGTAAAGCACGGAAGCGGGACCTTTAAGCACTTCGATTCTTTCGATGTTGGGGATTTCCTGGAGTATATCTCCACCCTCTCTAAGTCCATTTCTCAGAAAACTGCCGCCACTGCGACCTGTGGTTTCAAAGCCTCGAATCGTAAATCCAAATTCTAAGAGGGTTTCTGGAGGACTATTTACAGTTACTCCACTTACGTTTCTCAGGGCTTCATTTATGTTAGTGACATTTTGATCGCGCAACACTTCTTGGGGGACAACTTGAATGGATTGAGGAATATCCCGTAGGGGGGTATCGGTTCGCGTTCCTACACTGATATTCGGTACGCGATAGCCATCCTGCTCCCCTGTCACGACTAACTCAATCGGCTGATCGCCTTGTGTCGATGGTGTCTCCTGCGGTGCCGGGAGTGCTGGCTTTTCTTGAGTTTGAGGTGGCTGGGTTGCAGTTGCAGTAGAAGCTACCGCAAAAACCAGTCCTGCATCATCATCAAATAACTCAACCGTTGGTAAAGCTTTCTCACCTACCACCATCACTCGCACAGTATTTGCATTGATATTTGTAACTTTTATTTCAGTAATTCCCTCAAGTGGTTTTTCCGAACGAAATGTAAAAGCTTCACCTGATGGTAAACGTAACTGTCCACCTGAGACATCTACAATAAAATTATTACCCGTACTGCGATTTGTGACTTGCAGTTGAGTGCCAACAGGTGTCTCTAAAATCACTTCTACACCTTTGTCAGTGGGATTTGCCTTCACTCCAGTCACTTGTACTACTTCAGAAGTTGGCAACTGCATAGTAGTACTTTAGCGCTGATGTTGTGAAGT
Source organism: Nostoc sp. (assembly GCA_036918135.1). GTDB lineage: Bacteria > Cyanobacteriota > Cyanobacteriia > Cyanobacteriales > Nostocaceae > Nostoc. Next base: position 93,822 of record JBALDB010000055.1, on the reverse strand, counting down.
TCTACTTCCCCTAGTGGTGAAATCTCTCTAATCGTCCTGGAATTGAGTAGTACTGACGCAACAGATTTGCCCTGTGCTTATTTGTTGACTTCATTAGCAGTTGCACTAATTGCAACGCACAACTAAATAGAACTTGTAAGCAGCAGAATCTTTAGTATTCGCCTTAACACCATTTGCCACCCATACACCTCTATCCTCACTTGCAATCGCTAGGTCAAAAACTTACACAAATTGTGCCTGGCAGTAAGATTTACGTACTCTTTTTATGATGGGCTGTACTTAGGGTGGTGCGGTGATGCCTGTGCAACTTACCGACTAGAGATATAAATTTGATGCTGGAAGCCAGTGCGTTAAATTTATAGCAGGAGGCAGGGGGCAGGAGGTAAAAACATTACTCTTTCTGACATTCACGGTTTTAGAATGTCCTAACCTATATGACTACGGCTATAAATCCCTGACTTCTTGAAGAAGTCGGGGATCTGGGCGGCATCCAGGCGGGTATAACTGGGTAAGATGAATGTATTTTCTAAATCACCCTGTCTGTCGCCGACAAAAGTTACACCGCCACCAAATCCAAACCCTTTCCAGCCTCCGGTTTGAAATTCATAGGTTGTCCATAAAGAAGCACTGTTGCGGGGCACGTTATTGGGTATATTTCCCTTAAAATCAGGATTGGTATCTTCGGTGATTTCAGAATCAATGTAGGTATAGCTGCCAATAATTTTCCATCCCGGCAAGATTTCTGGCGTTGCATAATAGAGGGATGAATTGAGGTCATCTACTGTGCAATGTCCATACTGCGGAGCTACGGAAATTCGTAAGAACGGAAAGCGAAGAGGTAAACTCTCATCACATTTAGCCACCAAATGTACCATAGTGTAGGGAAGGAAAAGAATTGAGGACACGCGAGCCTAAAGACTCTTTCTGGGAGTTATCTACTCGCAAAACCCTACCACTGTATTGGTCAAGATAAACTTTGCTCTGTCCAGTATTATATGTATATTCTTGAGGCATACTGTAACGAATTATCAAAGGACTATCTGGTTTTTGCGGAAAATTAATCGCTCTAAGTTTTCCATCGGGTAACTCAGCTTGAGAGGTTTTCAGTTGATTGGCAAGCTTGAGTGGAAGCTGATTAGGAATGATTTGAGAAACTGGTTCAAGTTTCGCTGGACTCAACGTGATTACTCGAATCACAGGCTCACTAAACTCATAGAAACTCCAGCACACGCCTGTAAAGGCAGTAAAGCAAAGAAACACTACAGTAATGATACCTGCTAGTTTATGAATGTCATAATAGAGCCGCTTCGGATGGGCATTCCACTTAATTTTGAAGCCAGATATCAACTTGCGCCAACCAGGCCACAGAAACAAGCCTGTAATATTGAGAACTAAAAGTAGAAAACATCCGATACCAACTATAGTTTTACCAGTGTCTCCAGCTAGTAGATTGCAATGTAAATCAACAACTGAAGCAATCAGTTGCTCGTTCCATCCCTGCTTACTGATAATAGTGCCTGTGTAGGGGTTGACAAAAACGCTACTGATTTGAGCAAGTGAAATTTCCGTCACTAGATTCTCAGGTGAATGTAAAACGTCAAGCACGTAAGGTGCGTCTGGTGCTATGGGTATGTATAAACGCGCATATTTAGCATTTGGTTCCCAGTCCAACGCTGCTTTGAGGGTATCCACCACAGATGTTGGAGATAACATCTGCCCTTGAGGAACAACAGTGCCGAATTGTTGGACAAACAGAATATGCTCAATTTCATTGGCAAACACCAACACACTACCTGTCAAGCCGACTATCACCAGAATCAATCCCACAGCTAAACTGATGTAGCGGTGTAGGGTGAATGCAAAGTTACGGAGTTTTTTAGATTTCATAGTAGGTACTCCTGCATAGATGAGATTGAAATTTTCCCAATCAAAACTGCCTTATCCTAACGAGAAATATTTCTCAGTCAAGAAAAAAGGATAATAGTTTTTTCATTAGTTCTGGTGATGAATTCGTCATAACGGCTACTGAGATGATTTTAGAAATCCCAAGAAATCGTTCCTTGAACTGTAAAAGGATCGGCTGGATCGACTACACCTCCAGTTGAGCCATCGAAAGATCTGACATCAAATAAGTTCTTGAAGTTAACAGATGCTCTCAAGCGATCCTTTTTGTAGAAAAGTACCGCATCAGTCCGTATATAACCAGGTACGGTGTAGAAGTTATCAATTTCTCCATAAGCTTCGGTAGCCGCAAAGATGCCTCCACCAAAACCAAACCCTTGTAACGAGCCTGTTTGAAAGGTATAAGTTGTCCACAATGAGCCACTATGTCGGGGTATACCACGTAGAGCATTTCCGACTGGATATGTATTGTCTTGAGTGACCTCTGCATCCGTGTAAGCGTATGAACCAATCACTTTCCAACCAGGTAAGATTTCTCCAGCCACATCCAACTCAATTCCACGAGCGCGTTGTTCGCCTACCTGAATGGAAAAATTGCGATCGCTGGGATCTTCAGTTAAGACATTAGTTTTAGTAACTGTGTAGAAGGCTAAAGTAGAAGAGAGACGATCGTTTAAAAAGTCTCCTTTGATGCCGACTTCGTAGCCAGTTCCCCTTGTAGGTACAAAAGCATCACCGTTTTTACTAGAACCACTCACAGGAACAAATGAGCGACTATAGTTAGCAAACAGTGAAATTTCTTTTGTCGGTTGGTAAACGACTCCCACACGCGGTGAAAACGCATCGCTATCTGTGACTGTGGTTGAGGCATCGAGGAAATTTTGCAATTCGGAATGATAAGTGTCATACCTGCCACCCACCAGTAGTTTGAGATTATCAAATACGGCAATCTGATCTTGGAGGTAAACACCGAAAGAATCACTATTTTGTGTAGTATCATAACCCCGTTCAGATGAACCATAAGAAAAGTTGTAGACAGGGTTAAAAATGTTCGAGTCACTAACATCGGCTCCATCGTACACTTCTCTGTCATACAATTTACCAAGCTCTACACCAAACAAAAGTGTATGCTTGACAAAGCCAGTATTGAATTTTGCAGTTAAGTCATTCTGTAGAAAGTAAGTTTCATGGTACTGATCGTAAGCAAAACTAAAAAGATCGACGGTTCCATCGTTACTGGCAGCAAATCCTCTGAGGGAAAAACGATTATCTGTTTCTAATGCAGTCGTCACCCGAAAAGCAGTACGCAGCGATAAATTTTGATTAAACTCATGATTGAGAGTCAGGTAAGTTTGTGATTGATCTATAACAAATCGACTTCTAGGGTCGTTGAGATTGCGGCTAATCGGAACATCTGGAATAATCGTACCGCCAAGTAGATATAGCCCATCATCATAAGGATTTTCGGAGTGGAAATATTCACCTTCCAACGTCAGGTTTGTCTTGTCACCAATTTTCCAGCTCAGTACAGGAGCGACCAAAAATCTTTTTTTGTAGACAAAGTCGCGGAAACTTCCAGAATTTTCGTAAGCAATGTTGAGACGATAACCCAACTTTCCGTCTTGGGTTAATGGACTGGAAAAATCTAGGGCGGGGCGATAAAAACTATAGCTACCTGTGGTAAAACTTAGATTGTAATAAGGTTCGGCTAATGGCTTTTTGGTGACAAGATTGATGATCCCCGAAGGTTCCAAGCGTCCAAACAACACCGATGCTGGTCCTTTAAGGACTTCAACTCGCTCAATATTGGCGCTGTCTCGAAAGCCGCGAGAGGCCTCAAAACCATCAAGAAAACCATTTTTGTAAATGTTGGCATCGAATCCCCGAATTGTATAATTTTCTGCGCGATCGCCAGAAGTTTGGGAGAGTGCCACACCGCTCACATTACGGACGATGTCAGTCAAACGAACCGCATTTTGATCTTGAATCACTTCGCGGGGGATAACTTGAATTGACTGGGGAATGTCGCGCAAAGGTGTATCGGTTTTGGTTGCAGTTGATGCATCGGATGCATTGTATCCATCTTGCTCCCCTGTGACCACTAACTCAATCGGCTCATCACCACTAGTTGACGGTTGAGTTGGCTGTGTCTGATTTTCGGGCTGATTAGCTTGCGTTGGCTGTTGTGGAGAAGTCGCCGTTGCTGTACTTGCTACCGCAAAAACTAGACCTGCATCATCATCATATAATTCAACCGTGGGCAAAGCCTTTTCCCCTACCACCGTCACCCGCACAGTATTTGCATCAATATTCTGTGCTGTTATTTGAGTAATTCCCTCAACTGGTTTTTGAGAACGGAATGTGAACGCCTCTCCCGAAGGTAAACGTAACTGACCTCCAGATACATCCACAATAAAATTGCTGCCAGCACTGCGATTTGTGACTTGCAGTTGAGTCCCAACAGGTGTCTCTAAAATCACCTCTACACCTTTAGCAGTCGGATTAGCTTTCACGGACGTTATTGGTATAACTTCTCCCCCAAGGTTCTCTTGATTGCTTGGTGTTGGCGACTGCACTAAATATTGAGCGCTAGTATTTGGAAGCTCTATCTCACTTAGTTGTCGAATCTTGCTCTGGGTTTGCTCAGTTGAATTGTTAAGGGGGGATCTCTCCTGTGCCCGAACTGTTGGAGCAATCATGACCCAGACGATACTTGCAATCAATGTCAATTTGAATGAATAACCCATGACTCTCCACACCAGTGTAATCAAACCAATAATCAGGAAATTATTTCAAAAAGATTACCAGGAAGCGAGAGCAATGGGTGATTATTTTGCTGACTAGACGGAATTTTTTTGCTGACTAGAGGGAATTTTTTATCTTACTTAAACTGCCGTCGGTAGCAACCAAACTTTTTGCGGTATGCTCTTGCCAGAGGGAAAACAGTCGTGTAATGACGTTAGAACTCCCAAGAAATTGTTCCTTGAACTGTAAACGGTGCAGCCGGATTGGCTGCCCTCAAAAATGTGCCCTCGAAATATCTGACATCAAATAAATTCTTGAAGTTAATAGATGCTCTCAAGCGGTTCTTTTTGTAGAAAAGTGCCGCATCAGTTCTTACAAAACCAGGTATGGTGTAAGAATTATCCAAATCTCCATAAGCTTCGCTGTTTGCAAAAATGCCTCCACCAAAACCAAATCCTTCTAACGAACCTGTTTGAAAAGTATAAGTTGTCCACAATGAACCAGTATGTCGCGGTGTATTAGCGAGAGTATTTCCGACTGGATATGTATTGTCTTCAGTAATTTCTGGATCGGAATAAGCGTATGAACCAATGACTTTCCAACCAGGTAAGATTTCTCCAGCAATATCGAACTCAATTCCACGAGCGCGTTGTTCGCCGGTTTGAATTGAAAAGGTTCCGGTAGGATCGCTGGGATCTTCAGTTGTGACATTGGTCTTGGTAACTGTGTAGAAAGCTAAAGTAGAGGAAAGACGATTATTTAAAAAGTCTCCTTTGATGCCGACTTCGTAGCCAGTTCCCCTTTCAGGCACAAAAGCATCACCGTTCTTAGCCGTACCACTGACAGGATTAAACGAGCGACTATAGTTGGCAAACAGTGAAATTTCTTTTGTCGGTTGGTAAACGACTCCTACGCGAGGTGAAAACGCATCGCTATCTGTGACTGTCGTTGAGGCATTGAGGAAATCTTGTGTTTCACTGTGATAAGTATCAAACCTGCCGCCAACAAGGAGTTTGAGATTATCAAAAACGGCAATCTGATCTTGAAGGTAAATTCCGAAAGTGTTGGTATTGGTTGTTGTATTGTTAAACGTTTCATACGGACCATCATAAGAAAAGTTGTAGACAGGATTAAAAATATTAATCGGCTGATCGGGTCCTTTCTCGCCCTGATTATGGTTATACAATCTACCAACTTCCACACCGAACAAAACTGTATGCTTGACTGAGCCAGTATTGAATTTACCAGTTAAGTCATTCTGTAGAAAATAAGTTTCATAATACTGATTAGCGGGACCACTATTGAAAAGATTAATAGTTCCGTTATTACTGGTTGCAAAAATTGGCTGAATGACAAAACGATTATTTGTTTCTGATGCAGTCGTTACCCGAAAAGCACTACGTAGCGATAAATTCTGATTAAAGTCATGATTTAAAGTCAGGTAGGTTTTTGATTCATCTACAACGACTTGATTTCTCGGATCGCTGAGATAGCGGCTAATCGGAATATCTGCAATTTCATTGTCAATTACGGGTAGCCCACGATCTAGAGGATTTTCTGTGTGGAGATATTCACCTTCCAAAGTCAGGTTTGTCTTGTCACCAATTTTCAAACTGAGTACAGGAGCAATAAAAAATCTTTCTTTGTTTACAAAGTCGCGGAAACTTCCAGAATTTTCGTAGGCAACATTGAGACGATAACCCAACTTTCCGTCCTCGGTTAATGGACCAGAAAAATCTAGTGTGGGGCGATAAAAACTATAGCTACCTGCGGTAAAACCTACATTGTAGTAGGGTTCGGCTAATGGTTTCTTGGTCACTAAGTTGATGATACCCGAAGGTTCCAAGCGTCCAAACAACACCGACGCTGGTCCTTTGAGAACTTCTATTCGCTCGATATTGGCGTTGTCTCGAAAGGCGCGATCGGAGTAGAAATCATCAAGGAAACCATTTTTGTAAATGTTAGCAGCGAATCCCCGAATTGTGTAATCTTCTCCGCGATCGCCACTAGTGCCTGAGAGTGACACACCACTGACATTACGAACTGCTTCGGTTAGACGAACCGCACCTTGATCTTGAATCACTTCGCGGGGGATGACTTGAATCGACTGGGGAACGTCACGTAGGGGAGTATCGGTTTTGGTTGCAGTTGAGGCATCGGATGCATTGTATCCATCTTGCTCCCCTGTCACTACCAACTCAATAGGCTCATCACCTTGTGCTGATGGTGACTCTTGAGGTGTTTGGTTTCCTGGCTGTTGTGCTTGAGGTGTTTGGGATGGCTGTTGTGGAGAAGTTGCCGTTGCTGTAGAAGCCACTGCAAAAACCAGACCTGCATCATCATCATATAACTCAACTGTGGGCAAAGCTTTCTCCCCTACCACCGTCACCCGCACAGTATTTGCATCAATATTCTGTGCTGTTATTTGAGTAATTCCCTCAACTGGTTTTTGAGAACGGAATGTGAACGCCTCTCCCGAAGGTAAACGTAACTGACCTCCAGATACATCCACAATAAAATTGCTGCCAGCACTGCGATTTGTGACTTGCAGTTGAGTCCCAACAGGTGTCTCTAAAATCACCTCTACACCTTTAGCAGTCGGATTAGCTTTCACGGACGTTATTGGTATAACTTCTCCCCCAAGGTTCTCTTGATTGCTTGGTGTTGGCGACTGCACTAAATATTGAGCGCTAGTATTTGGAAGCTCTATCTCACTTAGTTGTCGAATCTTGCTCTGGGTTTGCTCAGTTGAATTGTTAAGGGGGGATCTCTCCTGTGCCCGAACTGTTGGAGCAATCATGACCCAGACGATACTTGCAATCAATGTCAATTTGAATGAATAACCCATGACTCTCCACACCAGTGTAATCAAACCAATAATCAGGAAATTATTTCAAAAAGATTACCAGGAAGCGAGAGCAATGGGTGATTATTTTGCTGACTAGACGGAATTTTTTTGCTGACTAGAGGGAATTTTTCATCTTATTTAAACTGCCGTCGATAGCAACCAGGGTAGCAACCAAACTTTTTGCGGAATGCTCTTGCCAGATATCCCGGATCTGCAAACCCGATCGCTTCAGCAACCTCTGCAACTTTCATTTCGCCCGTTGTCAATAACTGCCGCGCTTGTTCTAGTCGATAGTCATGCAAATAGCTAAACGCAGTTTTGCCAAATACTTGCCGAAAGCCACGCTTGAGCGTACATTCATTTAGCTCTACCTGCCGCGCTAGTTCTGTCAGGGAAGGAGGATTGTTTAGCCGATTGAGCAACAGTTCTCTAGCATAATAGATGCGGTCTACATCCTCCGGTTTCAATTGCCAAATTGGATCTGACAAATCCTGCTTTGCTTTTACCTGTTCTAGGAGCAATGCCGTCAGTTCCCAGATTTTACCTTCTAAGTACATCTTCTGTGTCATGTCTTGATAGGGACAGCACAATATCTGCTGCAAAGCAACCTGCATCTGCGGTGTGGTTGTGCCGATTTGAAGCGATCGCTCCTCATCCGGTGGTTTTACAAGATGCTCAAAGGCGGCAGGCAATTGCTCGGATGCATCACCCACAAACGAATATAGCAGTTCGGGCATCATATAAACTTGAATCCAAAACCCTTGCTCAATGGCTGGTAACTTTACGACTTTACCCTCCGACATACCCTTGCCCCACAGAATGTATTGCCCGGAGTTGACCGCCGTATTCTCGATCCGAAACCTTTCTGAGTCGATGCAGAAGCCATAGTTTAACCTCGATTCAGATTTTGAATAATCGGCGATCGCGAGGTCATGGCGCAATTGCCAGTCATTGATATGTAAACTTAGACCCTGCCGCAATTCAAAGAACTGCCCAATCCCCCGACCAATCAACTTAGGTATCTTCCAGCGTGTGACAAAATCATTCGATCTCGGAGGGTTTGTGTCATTTTGGTGGGACGCTTCAAATATCTCATTGAAACCCGCCTGAGAATAAATGATTGTCATAGCTGCTTTGAGTCAGTCTGGTGAAGTTGGCAACAATTATGCCCAATTGCCAAGAGCAAATGAGAAAGATTTGCATTTTCCATAATCACCTGACTGGGGTGCCAAGCGCAAGCGGGTTGCCAATGAAGTGGCTCTCTAGTAGAAACCCTCAAAGAAGCTTATTTTTGGGGAAAGAGGGTAAATACCAAGTCGCCCAGTTTTTCAGAGTTCATAGCAGTTACCTTAAAATATTCAAGCCTTGTTAGAGAGGAATTCAGTCGTGGAAGCTTACGTCAAAACTCCCAAGAAATCGTTCCTTAAACTGTAAACGGTGCAGCACGATAGGCTGAGCCAAAAAAAGCAGTCTCGAAATATTTGACACCAAATAGGTTCAAATTACTTCAACAGGGGATATGGTGAAATTGCTAATTGATAATCTAATTCTTTACTCTTAACTTCACCATTTCCCTAGTCTGTGGGAAGCGATTTTTTCCTTTGTAGCGATACCACCACATGACAAAGCCAGTAACGAACAAGATTAACGGTGCAAGTCCAACAAATAGGTAGAAAATACGAGATGGCAATCCCCAGAATGTACCGTAGTGTAGAGGAGTAAAAGAATTGAGAATGCGATCGCCCAATGACATCTGCAAAGAACTATCTACTCGCAATACCTTACCACTGTATTGGTCAAGATAAACACTGCTTTGACCATAGTCCTCAGTTTCTTGGGGAAGTTTAAAAGCAACTGTTAAAGCTTCTTCTGGTTTAGTTGGAAAATAAATTCTCCTGAGTTCTCCATTTGGTAAAGCAGCCTGAGCCGTTTTTAATTGTTGTGTAAGTTCGAGCGCAGACTTACCAGCAATGAGAACAGATACCGGATCGGTTTGCTGTTTACTGAAGGTGATTGCATAGATCGTTGGGTTGACAAATTCACTAAAGCTCCAACAAAATCCTGTAAAGAATGCGAAGATTAGAAATACTGCGGTGATTACGCCAGCAACTTTGTGAACATCAAAGTTCACTCGCTTAGGATGAGCATTCCACTTGATTTTGAATCCAGATATCAATCTGCGCCAACCAGGCCACAGGATAATACCTGTAATGCTCATAAAAGACATCAGAAAACCAATTATGCCCACAAACTTATAGCCCCAGTCACCGCCTAAAAGAGCATAGTGGAGTGGGTAGGCGATTTCATAAAACTTTTGCACAAAGCTTGGCTTTAAGTTATTGCCTATAATCTTTCCTGTGTAGGGGTTAACGTAGTTTTCTGTCCATTCGTTTTGTTTGGTTTTCAGGATTACATTTATCGGCTCATTTGGCTTGCTTGGCAGGTAAATCCTTTGCACTGGTGCATCTGGTTGATCTGCATAGGTTTTTTTCACAGCGTTGAGAACAACCTCAACTGGCAGCATTTCTCCTTCAGGTGTGATTGGGCCAATTCGACGCTGCCGGTCGAAGTTGTCAATTTCGGAGTGGAAGACTAATAAACTACCAGTTAAGCCGACAATAATTGCAATCAGTCCTACCGCTAAACCAATGTAGCGGTGTAAGGTAAACACTAGATGATGAAAGGATTTTACTTGCATGATAAATGCTCTGCAATTAGAGAAATCAGTTTAATATCTTAGAAAAATTTCTCAATAAATCATAATTTACCATAGTAAATACTTCCTAATTCGTCAGTTTAAGAATCTGTAAAGAATTACTCTGATAACGGATGCTCAATCTCACCCAGTTGTGGGATTTTAGTAATTGGTGGTTATGTAGATGCTAAATAGCTTGTTGTCAGACCTCGCCACATTCTGTTGCATCACCCAGGACAATCTCAATATTCTTGCAAATTGCACCCAGCTGATTTCATCCTTTTTGTTGAACTTCATACTCCTGACATATTCAACGTTTACAGACAAAATTGTTGAAACAAAAAATTCATAGAAGATGAACAATCAAAATTCAATTGAAAATGTCCCCACAACAGTAAAAGGAGCGCCAGGAGTGATTTGTTCTCTGCTGTAGCTATTCTCAATGTAGTCCACATTGAAAATATTTTTGAAGTTAATTCCCGCCCGCCAGTTATTTCTCTTATAAAAGATGCCGGCATCGGTACGCAGATAGCTGCTTAGTTCATAGGTATTCTCCAAGTCGCCTTCTTGTTCACCAACGTAAAATAACCCTAAGCCGAAGCCTAACCCCTACAAATCACCCTGTTGGATTTGGTAGGTTGTCCACAGACTTGCCCCGTTATAGGGCACATCTTCAAATCGATTTCCTTGTAGAGGACTATTGTCTTTTGAGACTTTAGCATCGGTGTAGGCGTAGTTAGTAATAATATTCCAGCCTGGAAGAATTTCTCCAACAACATCCAATTCAATGCTTCTCCGTAGGAGTACACTCGCAATGACTGTAAATATTTTTGTCCATATACTTAACTCTCTCCTAAGAAACAAGGCAGGAGGCAGAAGGCAGAAGGGAAGAGGATTTGACTTGTTTCTCCCATCCATAACGGAAGCGATCGCGTTCGTAAACAGCTTGTGTCACTCTGCGAATACTAGCCTTCTTAAAACTGCACTGAAACTGTTCCCAAAACTGTAAATGGTGCTGCGGGATATACACTGTTTAAACTATCGGCACTTTCAAAGTAGTAAATATCAAATAAGTTCTTGATATTCAGTCCTACTCGCCAGTTGTCACGGCGATAATAAATGGCTGCATCGGTTCGCACATAGCTGGGCAATGTGAATGTATTTTCTAAATCTCCCTGTCTGTCGCCCACAAAAGTGACTCCACCCCCAAATCCCAACCCTTTCCAACCTCCAGTTTGAATTTCATAGGTTGTCCATAAAGAAGCACTATTTCGGGCAACATTACTCGGTTCATTCCCCTTATACTCTGGGTTGGTATCTTCAGTGATTTCCGGATCGATATAGGCATAATTGGCAATGATTTTCCACCCCGGCAAGATTTCACCAGCGACATCTAGTTCAATGCCACGAGAGCGTTGTTCGCCAACCTGAAGGCTAAATCCTGGATTAGCTGGATCGTTTACGATAATATTTTGCTTGGTAATTTGGTAAGCTGCTAGCGTTGCAGACAGTCTGCCATCGAAAAAATCACTCTTCACCCCGACTTCAAATGATTCACCCTTAGTTGGCTCAAACGGAGTATCATCGGCATTTCTGGAGAAAGCAGGAGAGGGTTGAAATGAGCGGCTATAGCTGGCATATAAAGAGACTGGTTGAATGGGTTGGTAAATAATGCCAATACGAGGGCTGAAGGCAGTATCTTGTTGATCGCGTGAGATACCATTTACTGTATCCTCATAGGAGGATTCTACAAAATCAAAGCGTCCACCTAGCAAAATCTTTAACTGATCTCCAATTGAGATCAAATCCTGGGTATAGACACCGATAAAATTTTGAGGACTTTTTTCATCATTAGCTTTCGTATCAAATTGAATTGCAGGTCGGTCATAATTTGGGTTAAAGAAATCGATGGGTGGCAAAGTGGGCGTTGGATTAAATATCTTTCGGGTGAAATCAGTCCTACTTAATTCCAAGCCAAATAGCAAATCCTGCTTAACGATGCCAGTTTGAATCTTGCCAATTACATCAGTTTGTACATTGTAATTCCGTGACTTGGCCTCATCAAACCTAGCATTACGATCTATTGTTCGATTGTCTGCTCGTAGCCCTAAATTATAGGCAAACGCCTCATCATAATCTTCTAGCTCTGCTCTAAATGCATTGCGAATTGACCAATTGTCACTGAATTTGTGTTGTAAACGGTATCCAAGTCCCACAAAATTTCGTTCTAATTTCAAATCTGGGTCATCGATAAACCGAGAGCGGGGAACTCTGCCAAGGGGGTTTGGTAATAATGAACCTACTGCCGGAATACCTATATACTCTACTTTGGAGGTATTGAGATATTCACCTTCTAGAACCAGGGTCGTATTCTTCCCCAGGTCAAAACTGATAACAGGTGCTATGAATGCCTGCTTTGTTTGCACAAAGTCCACAAAGCTACCAGAGTTTTCATACGCCATATTCAAGCGATAGCGAATCGTTTTGTTGGTATTTAAGGGGCCAGAAAGATCCAATGTCGGACGGTAAAAATCAAAGTTACCAATGGTTCCTTCAACGGCATAATAAGGTGTTGCAAGAGGTTGCTTAGTTACAATATTGACAATCCCCCCCGGATCCCCTTGCCCGTAAAGAACAGATGCTGGCCCTTTAAGAACTTCAAGTTGTTCTATGTTTGCTAGATCCAGACTGCGACTAAGGACGTTATTCCTGTTAAAACCATCAACAAAAGTACTAGAATCAGAGGAGTCTGCAAATCCTCGTAAAATGAAACTTTCACCAAACGTAGTTTGAGAACCACCGGGTCCAGCAGTTATTCCACTAACGTTAGAAACTGCTTCTCGAACTTGTGTAATTTGTCGATCCTTTAGCACTTGTCGCGGGATGACTTGAATTGAGGCGGGAATATCGCGGATGGGCGTATCAGTTCTGGTAGCAGTCGAGGCATCAGGCACGCGATACCCATCTTGCTCACCCGTCACAACCAACTCAATTGGTTCCTCACCCGGTGCTGATGGTTGCTCTGGTTGCGTTTGATTCGCTGGTTGTTCTTGTTCAGGTGTTGGTTGTGTTTGGCGTGGCTGCTGTGCAGTAGATGCAGCAGTTGTCAACCCAAAAATTAAACCTTCATCACCATCAAATAACTCGACTTTTGGTGAGCTTGCCTCACCGATCGCCGTTACCCGGATGGTGTTAGGATCAAAATTTGTTACTGTAATTTCAGTAATTCCCGCAAGTGGTTTTTCGGAACGGAATATAAATGCCTCACCATTAGGTAAACGCAGCTGGGCATTAGGAATATCTGCAATAAAATTATTACCAGCACTGCGATTCGTAACTTGTAACTGTTGCCCCTTAGTTGTTTGTAAAATCACCTCCACACCTTTATCAGTAGGATTTGCCTTCACTCCTGTTACTACCACAACTCCTGATGTCGGCGTTGCTTGTGGGGTTGACGATTGCGAAAGTAATCCACTAGCATTGGTGGCTGGGTGTTCAATCTCGTTGGTTCGCCTAATTCTTTTGTTAGTAGAAGAATCGGCAGTCGCTTTAAAACTTTCCCCAGTGTTGATTGCTGTTGGCTGATTGTGTTTGACTTGTGCTTGTACAGATTGTGCCATCAACAACGGCAGAAAAATTATTACTAACCACAGCCAAGTATTAGATGGCGATCGCTCAATTCTCATTATTCCTCACACTCCACCAAACCAACTCTAATTAAATGAGAAGAGTTGTTAATAAGACTGGGGGGTATTGTATAGCGATTCTCGCTTTCGTGTCTACCCAAAAAGGGCATCATCTTCGCTAAAAGGACTTTTTCCCCAACAAACATTCGCTAGGTGTGATACTAAATTGGCGTTTAAATGCAGTCGCAAAGTGTGCCGGATTTGAGTAACCTAGTAAATTAGCGACTTGTGCGACAGTATAATCGCCCGAATGTAACCATTGCTGTGCTTGCTCCATGCGTTTATTGAACAAACAGCCAAGTACCGTTGTGCCAAATAATTCTCGAAATCCGCGTTTGAGAGTGCGTGAGCTAACCCCCACTATTTGCGACAATTCTAGTATTGATGGTGGGTTTTCTAGACGAGAGAGCAAAATTTCTCTAGCGTAATGAATGCGAGCGATCGTTGCATTCTTTAATCTTGGCGATGGTTGCACTCCATCTTGTTCAGCTAAAAAAGGAGCAAGTTGCAGTGCCATCAACTCTAGCACCTTACCCTGTAAATACAAACGCTTCGTCATCCCGTGATAGGGACAGTTGACAATTTGCTGTGCTACTGTCTCGATTGCGGCTGTGGTTTTTGGGTAGAGCAATGTCTGCCAGTCATTAGTTTTTGCTAAAAAGCGTAGTTGCGGTAAAATTTCTCCATCGATTGTTGGGAAAAAGGTTGCTAACAACTCTGGAGGCATACTAAAGCCTACACCCATGCCTGATTGTGAATATAAATAAGTCATCTTTCTTTGAATGCCACCACCAGAAATGAGCGTGTATCCTTCTCCTAATTGCCCACCATATTCATCTATAATTGTTCCACAAAGGCGAACACCAAATTCTAAAGGGTGAACGCATTCACACCCTGATTCCAGTATGCGATCGTAGTAGTCGCGCTTACCAATGCCCAGCCATACTTGAGGATGCACCTCAATATCTCGCACATATCCTTTGCCCAGTTGCTTGGGTATTTGACAATAGGATTCAAATGGAAAGAGTGAGTGCTGCTGGCTATCTTGTTCAGCTTCTGCCCAAAATTCTGTTTCTTGTTCCGGCGTGAGAATAATTGTCATAGTTAGTGACTGGTATATCGTCAGAATTAATGCTAATAATTAGCAATAATTTTACTGCGATTTAGCTCTAACAAAATCCTGTGAAAAATGCAAACAGCAAAAAAATCGCTGTGACAACACCAGCAACTTTGTGAACATCAAAGTTCACTCTTTTATGATGAGCATTCCACTTCCACCGCTAAACCGATGTAGCTGTGTAAGGTAAATACCAAGTCGCGGAGTTTTTGAGAGTTCATAGCAAATACCTTAAAATATTAAGCCTTGCCAGAAGGAAAAGAGCTGTGGAGGCTAACGTTAGAACTCCCAAGAAATCGTTCCTTGAACTGTAAGCGGTGCAGCCGGATAGGCTGTACCAAAAAAAGTACTCTCGAAATATCTGACACTAAACAAGTTTTTGAAGTTCACAGATGCTCTCAACCGATCCTTTTTGTAGAAAAGTGCCGCATCAGTCCGTACAAAACCAGGTACACTGTAAGAGTTATCTAAATCTCCATAAGCCTCGCTTGCTGCAAAAATGCCTCCGCCAAAACCGAAACCTTCTAACGATCCTGTTTGAAAGGTATAGGTTGTCCACAAAGAACCACTATGTCGCGGTGTCGTAGACAGAGTATTTCCAACTGGATAGCTATTGTCTTCCGTGATTTCTGCATTTGTATAAGCGTAGGAACCAATGACTTTCCAACCGGGTAAGATTTCTCCAGTAATATCGAACTCAATCCCACGACTACGTTGTTCGCCGACTTGAATTGAAAAGTTACCTGTGGGATCGCTGGGATCGGCAGTTGTGACATTGGTTTTGGTAACTGTGTAGAAAGCTAGGGTAGAAGAGAGACGATTATTCAAAAAATCTCCTTTGATGCCAACTTCGTAGCCAGTTCCCCGTTCAGGCACAAAAGTATTGCCGTTCTTATCGCTACCAGTAACAGGAACAAACGAGCGACTATAGTTGGCAAACAGTGAAATTTCTTTTGTCGGTTGGTAAACAATTCCCACACGGGGTGAAAACGCATCACTATCTGTGACTGTCGTTGAGGCATTGAGGAAATCTTGTGTTTCACTATGATAAGTATCAAACCTGCCACCCACCAGGAGTTTGATATTATCAAACACACTTATCTGATCTTGCAGGTAAATTCCGAAAGAGTTTGTATTAGATGCAGTATCATTAATCCGTTCATTTGAACCATAAGAAAAGTTGTAGACTGGATTAAAAATATTAATCGACTGAGCGGTTCCTGAGTCGATCTGCTGGGCAAAATACTCTCTACCAAGCTCCACACCAAACAAAAGTGTATGCTTGAGGGAGCCAGTATTAAATTTAGCAGTTAAGTCATTCTGTAGATAGTAAGTTTCACGATACAGACTTAGGGGAGTATTCCCAAGTTCAAGAATTCCGTCATCAGTGGCATTAAATCCTTGAAGGACAAAACGATTATATGTTTGTAATCCAGTCGTCACTCGAAAAGCAGTACGCAGCGATAAGTTCTGATTAAAGTCATGATTTAAGGTGAGGTAGGTTTGTGATGTATCTGCAACGACTTGACTTCTGGGATCGCTGAGATAGCGGCTTATCGGAATATCTGCAACGCGATCGCCAATTGTTACTAGCCCGCGATCGTAAGGACTTTCTGAGTGGAGATATTCACCTTCAAAAGTCAGGTTTGTCTTGTCACCAATTTTCCAAGCGAGTACAGGAGCGATAAAAAATCTTTCTTGGTTTACAAAGTCGCGGAAACTGCCAGAATTTTCATAGGCAATGTTGAGCTGTTGTGGACATTCCGACTTTCAAAACTTCCTGAAAGACAACAGCCATAATATAAATAACCACCTCCACGTTCCGAGGCTTTGATCGCCAAATCTTCATAGAGTTGATACTGATTTATCATTAGTCCCAATCCCTGTTGTAGTTCGATGGTTCGGCTGTATCCTTGGCCAAACTGGGATGGGTACTGCCAAAGAATATCAAATTCGTCAGCAGGGTCGTTCCGTTGTTTGGTTTGTTCTACTTCAAAATAGATATCAAAGAAATTATTGCGCGAAATGGTTATAGTCATGTTTTAGCTTGAGCGATACTCTTGAGAGAGTCACTTCGGGAACGTCATATTTGCAATAGTTTCTCATGAAGTGGGGTGAAGCGATCGCCTATCGACAAGCCAAGGAAGTCTACGCTCTTTTGACGTGATGCGTAGGCTAGCAAGCACCGCAGGCATCGCCAGGATTGATTGGATCACTTCAACTTAAATGCTCAGAACGTAAATGAGATAGAACCAATGACGGAAAAAGGAGCGCCTGCAAAAGCATCACGAGATTCACTTGAGCCTGTGTAATACGTTATGTCGAACAAATTCTGGAAGTTTATCTGTGCTTTCCAGTTGTTTCGGCGATAGAAAATAGAAGCATCAGTGCGGAAGTAACTGGGAATCTCAAACGAATTATCTAAATCTCCTGCTTTATCACCTACATAATAGAACCCTAAACCAAATCCTAAATCCTTGAAATTTCCTTGTTGAATTTGATAAGTGTTCCACAAACTTGCAGAGTGACGAGGCGTGTTAGTAAATCGATTGCCAACAGGAATTATATTGTCTTTACTCACGAAGACATCAGTATAAGCATAGGCAGCAATAATGTTCCATCCCGGCAGAATTTCACCTGATAGATCAAACTCGACACCCCTACTTTTCACCTCTCCCGATAAAACAGAAAAATCTAAATTTGCTCGATTGGGATCGGCTGTTGGTACATTCGTCTTCGTAATCTCGAAAGCGGCTAGGGATGCAGCAAACTTGCCAAAATCAAGTTTGACACCTGTTTCATACTGGGTGGCTTTTTGCGGTGCGGGAGCAGAATTGTTTACCAGAATTACACCAGTGTTTGGATCGAATCCCTGTACAAACGAAGCATAAAGGGACACAGATTCTGTCGGTTGGTAAATAAGTCCGACTCTCGGACTGAAAGCAGAAGAGGTTTGACTTGTATCGACTGGAGTTAATCGATTAGAAGTTTCTTGTTGATAATTGTCATAACGTCCGCCAAGTACTAGCTTCAAGTTGTCTGTAAATGCAATTTGATCTTGAAGATAGACACCGTAATTTGTGTTGGTTTCATCGCGATTGAAACTTGTAAACGGAAACGTGTCAAATAAAAATCGCTCTGTGGAGTAAATGGGATTGAAAATATTGATGGATGGATAGCTGCCTTCTGCGCCCCGGAAGATCCTGCGATTTCTAGTTTCTCTACCAAACTCAAACCCTAGCAACAGCTTGTGAGCGATTGAACCAGTTTTAAAATTACCAACAATATCTAGATTGTTCGCTAAATTGTGAAACGAATCATCCGTAGTTAAAATTATTCGTGTACGATCTCCCGTAGTTTCATCGAAGGTATCATCATTTGGCAACGCACGCCGCACGCTGTTCGATCTATAAAAAAATGTGTTACGAAGCGACCAGTTTTGACTGAATTGATGTTCGAGGGTTGTACTGAAAGTGTATCGTCGATTGTCATACTTATTAAACGGATCGCCAAAACCGCCTGACTCTGCCAGAGCGCGAGATATGGGAATGGGAGCAATGTTTCGTCCAATGACAGGAATGGAGTCGATGCTAGTCGAACTAGAATCGGTGAACTCGAAATCAACTACTAAGTTTGTGTTGCGAGAAATCTTCCACTCGATGGTGGGTGTGAAAAAATAGCGCTCTGAGTTGGCAAATTCTACAAAACTGTCTGCTCTGTCATAAGAGCCGATAAATCGATACAAAAGCGTTTTCTCAGGATTCAAGGGTCCAGAAATATCGAAGGATGGATGATAATAACTGAAACTCCCAGCTTGAAAGCTGAGATTGTAATATGGCTCGCTCAGAGGCTTTTTAGTAACGAGATTAATGATCCCACCAGGGTTCCCTTGACCAAAAAGCACAGAGGCAGGCCCTTTTAAAACCTCGATTCGTTCCAGGTTATCTAAATTGAAGTTGTCAAAGAAATTGAGAACTGGACTGCCATTTCTGAAAAAGGTATTGCTGCCAGAAAAGCCACGCAAGTAAGTATTAGTGTTATTCCCGGTGAAATTGACTGCATTCACACCACTCGTGTTTTGCAGCACATCCGTTAAATTGGTGACAGCGCGATCCTCAATCAGTTGGCGTGGAATGATTTGAATAGATGCAGGAATATCGCGGATTAGTGTGTCAGTTCTTGTGGCAGTTGAAGCATCAGGCACGCGATAGCTATCTTGCTCACCTGTCACCACCAATTCAATCGGCTCATCGCCACTAGCTGATGGTTGACTTGGCTGAGTTTCACTCTCAGATTGACCAGTTTGGGGTGTTTGTGGTTGTTGGTTCTGTTGCATCGAAGGTACAGCACTGGCGACAGAGAAGACAAGACCTTCATCTGGACTGTCATACAACTCGACAACTGGTACACTTGCCTCACCTTGAACTATCACTCTGATAGTGTTAGCATCGAAATTTGTTACCGTTATCTGTGTAATACCCGCTATTGGTTTTTGGGAACGAAATGTGAATGCATCGCCATTAGGTAGCTCTAGTTGAGCATTAGGAACATCTACAATGAAGCTATTGCCAACACTGCGATTTACTAGTTGTAATTGTTCGCCTTTAGATGTCTGTAAAATTACCTCCACACCTTTATTGGTAGGATTTGCCTTCACTTGAGTAACTTGCACAACTTCTGATATTGGCGACTGCACTAACATTTCGGCGCTAGTGAGCGGAAGTTTGAGTTCGCGGATATTAGGGATATTAGCTAAAGCAGATTTTTGCTGTTGCGTTTGTGCCAACCCAGCTTGAATACCCAATACGAACAGGGTGCTTACCATCAACACCACTTGTTGCAACTGATTCATCATCACTCCACACACCTAACATCCAAGAAATTGAGAAAAATTTCCACAATCAGTAATCTTTCTCAAAAATCTTACCTTGGATAGAGTTTTTGTTAATCAGCATATCTTCTTCGAGCCGGAGTTTTTCTTCTTCCAGCCGGATTTTTTGGCAAATGTTTAGCAGCGTTTCAAATAATCTCCAGGATTGATGCCGAATTTTTTGCGAAATGCCGCATGAAATGAAGTTGGACTTGCATAACCAACAATTCGGGCGACTTGTTTAACACTCAACTGCCCCGCCACCAAAAGCGATCGCGCCTGTTCCATGCGATAGTTGTGCAAATAGCCAAATACCGTTGTGCCAAAAAGCTGACGAAAGCCTTCTTTGAGTTTGCAATCGTTAATTCCGGCTTGCTTTGCTAACTCAATTAAAGATGGTGGATTGTCAAGATTTCTGAGCAAAATATTTCTCGCTAGGTGTATGCGTTCAACATCATCTAGTTTCAATGCAGTAGAATTGTGCTTGCCCTGTTTTATTTGCAACTCCTCTTCAACCGTTAGCATCATTAATTCCAGCGCCTTGCTCTCTAGATACATCCGTTTAGTCATTCCGTAATAGGGACAGTGCAGTATTTGCTGTAAAATTTCTTGCATTGCTGGTGCGATCGCCCCACTACGGATATATCTTTCTTGTGTTGGTTTTCTGACTAGATGTTTTAGTTGTGGGGAAACTTCTCCTTCGATATTGCCTGTAAAGGAACGAAATAGCTCTGGTGACATTGAAATATTTACTCGCAGATACCGTTCCCCTGCTGAACCTGCATTAACTGCATCGGGATATGCGCCATTTCCCGACAAATGGTATTGTCCTTCCTTCCAAGTGAAATGATTCTTTGTATGCACATCCCAAGCTTCACCACCTCCTGAAACACAGAAGCCATAATTTATACAGCCTTCACGTTCTGGGACTTTAATAATTAGGCGCTCATGCAGTTGATAATTGTTGATTAGTAATCCCAATCCCTCGCGCAATTGAATATCCCGGCTATATCCTTCGCCAAACTGGGGTGGGTACTGCCAAAGAATATCAAATTCATCTGAAGGATCGTAGCGTTGTTTGGTTTGTTCAACTTCAAAATAGACATCCCAAAAGAGATTCCGCGAAATGGTGATGGTCATCTTTGAGCTTCAGCGATACTCTTTCGAGTCACTTCGTGAACGCAATATTTGCAATAGTTTCTCATAAAGTCGGTGTGAAGCGATGTCTATTGACAAGCCGAGGAAGCGTGTGTGCTTTTGTCAATTCGTAATTCGTAATTAAGAAAGCTAGACTATATCAGGGTTTGGTAGTTTGAATGTCCTTGCCTCATTTTAGATGATGCGATCGCGTAAAGCCTACGGCATAGCTACGCTTAAGGTACAGCATAGAGTAGAGAAGTGACCCAAAGAGTATCGCCTAAAATGTCAGATAGCTGTGTGTGTCAAAACTCCCAAGAAATTGTTGGCTGCACTGTGAACGGATCGCCATAGAAAACGCGATCGCGATACGAGGCAGAGTCAAAATAATCGATATTGAACAAATTCTTGAAATTGAGTCCTACCCGCAGACCCTGGAATTTGTAGAAGATAGCAGCATCGGTACGGAAATAACTAGGTAATTCAAACGTGTTGGCTAAATCTCCCTGCCTGTCTCCGGCAAAGTAAAATCCCACTGAAACAAACGTCAAGGCAGAAGTTACTTCCGGCTGCGCGAAACACGGTTTCGTCACGGCAGAAGTTACTTCTGGGATGACAGAAGCTGCTTTTGGCTGCGCGAAACACGGAAATGTGACGGCAGAAGTTACTTCTGGGATGACAGAAGTTGCTTCCGCCTGCACGAAACACAAAAGTCTTCTCTTGGCACGAGTGTTTAGAGACCTGAATACTCAGATCCCCGACTTTTTTAAAAGTCGGGAATCTAGCACCTGAAAGGAGCTGAACACCAGTATATAGATTAACGTTGATTTGTGCGCGATCGCCAATTGAGGATTTGAGTCTGAAGCGCTCAAATGCATGATTAATTAGAAGATGCAAACATTGGCTTGCAAACGTGCGATCGCTACGAGTCAAGCCATAGAATGCTAAAGTAGCAGTTAGGCGATCGCACACGATCGCATATATATAGAAACCATTTTTCTTTTTCTTTCTTTTACCTTTTAATTTTTTACTTTTGCCTTGTTTGGTCAAAATTCCCAAGAAATCGTCCCTTGCACTGTGAACGGATCGCCATAGAAAACGCGATCGCGAAACGCGGCAGAGTCAAAATAATCAATGTCAAACAAATTCTTGAAATTCAGCCCAGCACGCAATTGCCCACGTTTGTAGAACAGAGCAGCATCGGTGCGAAAGTAGCTCGGTATTTGAAACGTGTTGTTTAAATCGCCCTGTCTGTCTCCCACAAAGTAAAATCCCAAACCAGCCCCGAATCCTTGCAGGGCACCAGATTGAATTTCGTAAGTTGTCCACAGGTTGAAAGAGTTTTTTGGAATATTGTTGATTTGATTGCCCACTATAGGTGTATTGTCTTTGGTAACTTCGGCATCAGTGTAGGCATAGCCAGCAATGACGTTCCATCCCGGTAAAATTTCGCCGGAAATATCAAACTCAATCCCCCGGCTGCGCTGTTCTCCCACTAGGATAGAGAGCAATGGGTTATTGGGATCTGGGGTGGGCAAGTTCGTGCGAGTCAGGTCATAGAATGCCAAAGTCGCCGCCAGACGGCTACTCAAATCTGCTTTGACACCCACTTCGTATTGGGTACCACGCTCAGGCTCGGCTTGGGCTCGGGCTGTGGTTGAAGCTTGGAGGAACGATTTGCCGTAGCTGGCGTAGAGAGAAATGGGTCTTATCGGTTGATAGACAATGCCAACTCTGGGACTAAATGCCTCATCTTGTCGGAAGCCACCCAGCACAGTGTCTAATCGACGATAATCATTACTGGCAATGTCGAAGCGTCCACCCAACAGTATCTTAAGGTTGTCTGCCAATGTGATTTGATCTTGCAGATAAATACCTAGTGCATCGTTCCTGATGCGATAGTTCAAGGGACTAAAAGCAGGTCCGGTTGGTCTGCTGCCGTACTGGGGATTGAATAGATCTAAAGGAGCGATCGCGCGATTGAAATTGGTGGCAAAGGTATCCTGTCTGGATAGATTTAATCCTGTGACCAGTTGATGTTGAATACTGCCAGTAGCGAACTTGCCAACAACATAAGTATCGAAATTGTAGATGTGATCGTTGAAGTTCTGTTCGCCGTAACTTCGAGTGAAGGTACGTTTATTTGCTGCAAGGCTGCCAAAAACAGCTTCTCTATCTAGACGCAGAAATGAGGTTTGCAAGGCGCTACGTACTTGCCAGTTGTCGCTAAAGCGGTATTCAAAGTTATAACCAATTCGATAGATGCGAGTATCGCTATCGTCAACTGAAGGTTCACCCCGGAAGCGATTGCGCGGAATCTTACCGTTAGGATTTGGGAACACAGTACCATCTGCTGGAAGACCGTAATCGAAGGGTCCTTTATCTTCGTAATACTGGGCTGCCAAGGTGAGCTTGGCTCTGTCGTTAATTTGCCAGGTTAAAGAAGGTGAAACGTTGTAGAATTGATGTTGATAGAAATCAATAAAGCTTTCGGTCGTCCGGGCGGCAACACCTAAACGATACAGCACCGTTTTGTCGGCATTAACTGGACCCGACAGATCAATCGCCCCTCGATAAGAATTAAAACTCCCCGCAGAGCCTTCTAGGAAGTAGTAGGGTTCCCTCAATGGCTGTTTCGTGACAATATTAACAATACCCCCCAGTGACCCTTGCCCAAACAGAACCGAGGCAGGTCCTTTGAGAACTTCGATGCGATCTACCGTGACAGACTCGTAGCCACCATTAGCCAGCGAACGATCTAAGAGTCCGTCTTTGAGGATTTCCGAACTGTTAAAACCCCGAATCAAATAACTCTCAAATACGCTGCGCGGAGAGCTTCCTGACTGTACCACACCCGGTACGTTTTTTAACACATCACCCAAGCGGTATAGTTGCTGGTCTTTAATCACCTGTTGCGGCACCACCTGAATCGACTGAGGAACGTCACGCAGGGGAGTATCTGTTTTGGTTCCAATTGATGCATCTGTTGCATTGTATCCATCTTGCTCACCTGTCACCACCAACTCAATCGGCTCATCACTTGTTGATGGTTGAGTTGGCTGTGTCTGATTTAGAGGCTGATTAGCTTGGGGTGTTTGAGGTGGCTGTGGTGGAGAAGTCGCCGTTGCTGTAGAAACTACTGCAAAAACCAGACCTGCATCATCATCATATAACTCAACTATGGGCAAAGCTTTCTCACCCACCACTGTCACTCGCACAGTATTGGCATCAATATTCGTTACTATTATTTGAGTAATTCCCGCAAGTGGTTTTTCGGAACGAAATGTGAATGCCTCGCCACTAGGCAGTCGTAATTGTCCACCTGATACATCGACTATAAAATTATTACCAGTACTGCGATTTGTAACTTGCAGTTGAGTACCAACAGGTGTCTCTAAAATCACCTCCACACCTTTATCGGTAGGATTAGCTTTCACCCCCGTTATTGGCACAATTTCATTTTCCTGTTTTCCCTCTTGCGAAGCGGGGTTTTGTGGAGCTTGAGACTGCACTAACATTTGAGCGCTAGTGAATGGAAGTTTGATCTCGCGGATACTAGGGATATTAGAACTTGCAGATTTCTGCTGTTGCGTTTGTGCTAACCCAGCCTGAATACCCAACACGAACAGGGTGCTTACCATCAACACCACTTGTTGCAATTTATTTATCATCACTCCACACACCTAAGATCCAAGAATTTGAGAAAAATTTAAAAAATCAACAATCTTTCTCAAGAATCTTACCTTGGATAGAGTTTTTGTTAATGAGCGTGTCTTCTTCGAGCAGGACTTTTTCTTCTTGCAGCCGGACTTTTTTAGCAAATGTTCAGCAGCGTTTCAAATAATCTCCAGGATTGATGCCGAATTTTTTACGAAATGCAGCATGAAATGAAGTTGGACTTGCATAACCAATAATCCGGGCAACTTGTTTAACACTCAACTGCCCCGCCACCAAAAGCGATCGCGCTTGTTCCATGCGATAGTTGTGTAAATAGCCAAACACCGTTGTACCAAAGCAAAAACGAAAGCCCTCTTTGAGTTTGCGCTCGTTAATTCCGGCTTGCTTTGCTAACTGAATTAACGATGGTGGATTGTCAAGATTTTTTAGCAAAATATTTCTCGCCAAGTGTATGCGATCGACATCATCTAGTTTCAGTAGAGTAGGATTCTGCTTATTCTCTTTTATTTCCAACTCCTCTTGAACGATTAGTGTTATCAACTCCAACGCCTTGCTCTCTAGATACATCCGTTTAGTCATTCCGTAATAAGGACAGTGCAGTATTTGTTGTACAATTTCTTGCATTGCTGCTGTAGTTGTTCCACTACCCCTATAATTGGACTGTTCTATTGGACTAATGAGAGATTTTAACGCAGAAGGAATTTTTCTCTCTACATTGCCTGCAAATGAGCAAAATAGCTCTCGTGCCATCCAAACACACATAACCAAATGATGTTGCTCTGGTAAAATTGCACAAATTTCGCTAGGAGCTGCGCCACTACCCCCGAAAAAATACTGTCCTGCTCCTCCTGTTTGATGATTCCTTGTATGAATATCCCAAATTTCATGGCTTCCTGAAAGACGAAAGATGTACTGTATGTTATCGCCTGCACGTTCTGGCACTTTTACAACTAGGCGGTCATCAAGTCGGTAGTCATTGATCAGCAGTCCCAATCCCTCTCGTAACTCAATGGTTCGGCTGTATCCTTTGCCAAACTGGGGTGGGTACTGCCAAATCATGTCAAATTCGTCTGAAGAATCGTAGCGTTGCTTGCTTGGTTCATCTTCAAAATAGATTTCCCAGAAGTAATTCCGCGAAATGGAGATGGTCATGGAACTGAGCGATAATTGCAATACTTGCAATAGTTTCTCATGAAAGTTTGGTGTCAGGCGTAGACACTTAAAGCGGCTTGTGGTCAAACATCGCTATTTGACACCAGAAGAACAAGCACAAAAATAACTCAAATACTTATAAAAGACATCAGAAAACCAATCATGCCCACAAACTTATAGCCAAGGGTAAATACCAAGTCACGTACTTTTTTAGAGTTTATAGCAGGTACCTTAAAACATTATTGCTACACGAGAATTCAGCCGTGGAGGCTGACGTTAAAACTCCCAAGAAATTGTTCCTTGCACGGTAAAAGGTGCAGCCGGATAAGCTGAACCGAAAAAAGCAGTCTCGAAATATCTGGTACTAAATAGGTTCTTGAAATTAACAGATGCTCTCAAGCGATCCTTTTTGTAGAAAAGTGCCGCATCAGTCCGTACAAAACCAGGTACAGTAAAAGAGTTATTCAAATCTCCATAAGCTCTGCTGTTTGCAAAAATGCCTCCACCAAAACCAAACCCTTCTAAAGGGCCTGTTTGAAATGTATAAGTTGTCCACAAGGAACCAGTATGTTGGGGTGTATTGGAGAGAGTATTTCCGATTGGATAGCTATTGTCTTTAGTAATTTGTGCATCTATATAACCGTAAGAGGCAATAATTTTCCAACCCGGTAGGATTTCTCCAGCCACATCCAACTCAATTCCACGAGCGCGTTGTTCGCCGACTTGAATTTCAAAGTTAGCGGGATCGCTGGGATCGGCAGTTACGACATTGGTTTTGGTAACTGTGTAGAAAGCTAGAGTAGAGGAGAGGCGATTATTGAAAAAGTCTCCTTTGATGCCAGCTTCGTAGCCAGTTCCCCGTTCAGGCACAAAAGCATTGTTATTCTTATCGCTACCAGTTATAGGAACGAACGAGCGACTATAGTTGGCAAACAGTGAAATTTCTTTTGTCGGTTGGTAAACAATTCCCACGCGGGGTGAAAACGCATCGCTATCTGTCTTTGTGGTTGAGGTATTGAGGAAATCTTGTATTGTGGAATGATAAGTGTCAAACCTGCCACCTACGAGGAGTTTGAGATTATCAAACACACTTATTTGATCTTGGAGATAAATTCCGAAAGAGGTGCTATTGATTGCATTATCACGAGTTGGCTGATATCGACCAAAAGAAAAGTTGTAGACCGGATTAAAAATATTAATCGACTGATCGGGTCCTGCCTCGTTCTGCTGCCACTGAGACTCTTTACCAAGCTCCAGACCAAACAAAAGTGTATGCTTGATAAAACCAGTATTGAATTTAGCTGTTAAGTCATTCTGTAGATAGTAAGTTTCACGATACAGACTTAGGGGAGTATTAAATAGAACTAAAGTTCCGTCGTCACTAGCACCTAATCCCTGAAGGACAAAACTATTAAATGTATATTGTGAAGTCGTCACCCGAAAAGCAGTACGCATCGATAAATTCTGATTAAACTCATGATTCAAAGTCAAGTAGGTTTTCGATCCATCTGCAACGACTAAATTTCTCGGATCGCTGAGATAGCGGCTTATCGGAATATCTGCAACGCGATCGCCAATTGTCACTAACCCGCGATCGTAAGGACTTTCCGTGTGAAGATATTCACCTTCAAAAGTCAGGTTTGTCCTGTCACCAATTTTCCAAGCGAGTACAGGAGCAATAAAAAATCTTTCTTTGTTTACAAAGTCACGGAAACTTCCAGAATTTTCGTAGTCAATGTTGAGACGATAACCCAATTTTCCGTCCTCTGTCAGTGGACCGGAAAAATCTAATGTGGGGCGATAAAAACTATAGCTACCTGCGGTAAAACCTACATTGTAGTAGGGTGAAGCTAATGGCTTCTTGGTGACAAGATTGATGATACCCGAAGGTTCCAAGCGTCCAAACAACACTGACGCTGGTCCTTTGAGGACTTCAACTCGCTCAATATTGGCACTGTCTTGATCGGAGAAATAATCGTCAGGATAACCGTTTTTGTAAACGTTAGCATCGAATCCCCGAATTTTGTAACTTTGTGACTGACCGCCATCATTGTTTGAAGTTGATACACTACTGACATTGCGGACGATTTCGTTGAGACGAACTGCGCCTTGATCTTGAATCACAGTTGCAGGGATGACTTGAATCGACTGGGGAATATCGCGTAAAGGAGTATCAGTCTTAGTAGCAGTTGATGCATCTGGTGCATTGTATCCATCTTGCTCTCCTGTTACCACCAACTCAATCGGTTGACTTGGCTGTGTCTGATTTTGGGGCTGCTGTGTAGGTGGTTGTTGTGCTTGAGGTTGTGTCGGCTGTTGCGCTTGAGGTGCGGTACTAGCTACGCTAAAGATAATACCCTCGTTAGCACTGTCATACAAATCGACGACTGGCAAACCTACCTCACCTATCACCGTCACCCGGATTGTATTGGCATCAAAGTTGACTACTGTTATCTGTGTAACACCTGCAATTGGTTTTTCAGAGCGAAATGTGAAAGCCTCACCCGACGGTAAACGCAGTTGAGCATTGGGAACATCAACAATGAAGCTATTACCAGCACTGCGATTTACTAGTTGTAATTGTTCGCCCTTGGTTGTCTGTAAAATCACCTCCACACCTTTATCTGTGGGATTTGCCTTAACTCCAGTAACCTGTACAACTTCTGATGTTGACGACTGCACAAGCATTTCGGCGCTAGTGAGCGGAAGTTTCACGTCACGGATGTTAGGAATATTAGCGGTCTTTTTCTCAGATATTTGTGCCCAGGCAGGCCCAATACCCAATACTAGCAGCGCACTCACCATCAACGCCACTTGTTGCAACTGATTTGTCATCACTTCCCCACCAAACCTGACAAGTACTCTCAATAAGAGTACTGGATAGACTAGTGCGATTCAAAGAAATTTTGAACGTGATACAGACTTTTTTTGAACGTTAACCGGACTTTTTTCTGCTGCAAGAGTTGCTCGTGAAACTGGAGTGTGAGGCGTAGACGCTCTTAAGGGCTTGTCATCAGACATCGCTATTTGACACTAGAACAAAGGGTATAAAAGACCAAACTTTTTCTTAAATGCGGCTGCGAAGTAACTGCGATTAACAAAGCCGATGCTATACGCCACCTCAATCACTTTCATTTCCCTAGTACTGAGGAGTTGGCGTGCTTTCTCCAGGCGATAGTCATGTAGGTAGGCAAACGCAGTTGTACCAAAGACTCGACGAAATCCTTGCCTGAGACTGCGTTCATTTAATCCTACTTTTCGCGCTAATTCCATTAATGATGGTGGATTGTCAAGACTTCCTAGCAAAATATTTCTGGCGTGGTGAATGCAGTCAACATGTTGCAATTTCAATTTAGATGGCAGTTGTTTACCTTGCTGTGCTTCCCTTTCCTCTGTGAGCATCAGTGCCAACAGTTCTAAAGCTTTACTTTCTAGATAGATCCGCTTAGTCATGCCCCAGTAAGGGCAATGCAGAATTTGCTGTGCGACTAGCTGCATTGCAGGTAAGGTCTTTTCATACCTGATATGTGGTTCCTGGGTTGACTGCCTAACTAGATACTCTAACTCTGCTGGGATTTCTCCTGAGGCATTGCCTGCAAAGGAGCAAAATCGCTCCGGTGAAATCCAGGCATTTACTATCACAAAGCGCTGCCTTGCTGAGTTTGCTCCGATTTGGCTAGGTAATGCCCCACCGCTCAAAACAAGATAGTGTCCTGCTCCACCAAACCTATTACTGCTGCTGTGGACATCCCGACTTTCATAACTCCCTGAAAGACAACATCCATAATGTAAATAATCATCTCCACGTTCCGAGACTTTGATCGCCAAATCTTCATGGAGTTGATACTGATTGATCATTAGTCCCAATCCGTGTTGTAGTTGGATGGTTCGGCTGTATCCTTCACCAAACTGGGATGGGTACTGCCAAAGATTATCAAATTCGTCAGCACGATCGTAGCGTTGCTTAGTTTGTTCAACTTCAAAATAGACATCGAAAAAGTTATGTCGCGAAATGGTGATGGTCATTTTTCAGCTTGAGCGATAGGCAATATTTGCGATATTTTCCCATAAAGGTGGGGTCTGAGGCATAGACGCTTGTTTGGCTTGTCGTTGAGACATTGCTAGCAGTGAGGTAGTAAATGTAGTTGAATATCAAAACAATTAGATCTATCAGCAATGCGATCGCTTCATTAATTGCTTGGAGTAACTTACGCAAGCAAATCCAGTTGTGTTAATATACAAAGGAATCTCGGTTCTGATGGGGAGCAGCCATCGGACGTAAGGGGGAAAGTACGGTGCAAATCCGGCGCTGTCCCGCAGCTGTAATCAAGGCTTGCCTTGTGAGTCAGAATGCCCGCCGAACAGTTAACTCCTGCTAAAATCTACGAGGTATAGATAAGCGCAAATATGAATATTTTTACAATCAATCAATTTTATTTCTTCATTGCACCAAAGATACACTTCAAGTCACGGCTTGTGAGGAAATGATAAATAGTTAATTGGCGGTACAAATTGCGTCTAAAAGTGTATTTTTCAGGAAGTGTCTGTACTACTGGGTTATTTGGCACGATTATCACTGATATAAAAAGTAGTAGTCTTTTTTTAAAAGGACATCAACAGCTACTTGATAACAGCTGTTCTTGTATCATCTGACCTGATACTGATGATCCAATTTGAGATTTTGAATTGATTCTACAGACAAATCTGCGGATTTTACTATCAAGGAATTGTTGGTCAATTATTACTAATAGTTCGCAACAGATAGATTGCACAGTCAGCAAGGTTAGATTTCATGCTGACAAAACTGTGTAATATCTGCGCTTGGGACTTAATCCTACACACATCAAAATTAATGCTCAACAAAGAACATACTTTATTTGTTTGCACGACCTGCGCTAGCGTGTGGCAAGATGGCAAGCGAATTGGAGAAAGTGGCGGTCAGCAACTATTACTACATCTACAACAACTTGCATTCAATTGGGAATTGCAAAATAAATTCTCTATTCAGGGAGTTGAATGTATGAGTGCTTGTAACCGTTCTTGTGTAATTGCTTTTGTTGGATCGGGGAAACCAACCTATTTGTTTGGCGATTTATCAAATGATAGTTTTGCATCTGCAATATTGCAATGTGCCAGTCAATACTATGCTAAAAGTGATGGTTCACTACTATGGTCAGAACGACCTGAACCTCTAAGAAAAGGAATTCTAGCAAAGATTCCACCACAAAGTAAGTGGACGCAATTAAACATAAGTTGTTGTTAATGGAAGACTGGGTGAAAATTACCAGTTTCCAGTTCATAGTGCCTAATTATTTAATCTTCAAAGGAATAACAAATCATGCAGATTCAAACCGCAACATTAGGCTATCCTCGTATCGGTAAAAATCGGGAAGTTAAAAAAGCATTAGAAGCATTTTGGAGTGGCAAGCTAGAGGCAGAATCATTACTGCAAACGATGCGACAAGTCGAGGAATCTAACTGGAAAACTCAACTAGAAGCCGGAATTGACCGCATTGGTATTGGAGACACAACTCTCTACGACCATGTACTTGATTGGATATTTCGTTTTGGTCTAATTCCTCAAAGATTTCAGCAATTTAGTGGGTTAGAACGCTACTTTGTGATGGCGCGGGGTCAAGAAGGAATTCCAGCCTTGGAAATGACTAAGTGGTTTGACACTAACTACCACTATCTTGTCCCAGAAATTGCAACAGATATATTACCAGCCGATTTCAGAGACTTTATAGAAACTGTGTCTCGCGCTCAAAATATATTGGGTAAAAAAGCAATTCCTATAGTGTTGGGCCCATGCACTCTACTACGTTTGAGCCGACTGGAATTAAAAATAGACGAGGCAGTATCAAAACTCTTGCCACTCTATGTTAACCTGCTTACAGAACTGAAGAATCTAGGAATAGCAGAAGTACAAATACATGAGCCAGCACTTGTTTTAGGTGATGCTAATTCTTGTAAAGAACATTTTCAAACTGTCTATAATTCGCTAGATGCAGTAGGAATATCTTTGCATCTAGTTACTTATTTTGATGACTTAGGTGAAACCTACCCCTGGGTAATAGATTTACCAGTTGCTGCTATTAGCTTAGATTTGACACGCGGACGCAACTCAGAGTTAATCAAAACTCACGGTTTCCCGCAAAATAAGCGACTAGGAGTAGGGATCATAGATGCAAGAAATATTTGGCAAGTTCGTCCAGAGAAAGTTATTCCCATATTACAAGAGATTGTAGAGACATTACATGGAACATCTCTAGATATTCAACCATCTGCTTCCTTACAGTTCGTTCCCTACGATGCCAAACGAGAAAAACGATTACCATCACAGCTACGCAATGTCTTGAGCTTTGCCGAACAGAAACTTCAAGAAGTGGTTTTCTTGGCTCGAACAATAAAAGGTGACAATACTAAAATAGAGCAAGAATTTATTGAGTCAACCTGGAGTACATTCGAGGAGTTTAGTCCAGCCAATCAGTCAGTTCAACAAAGACTAAAAACTCTGAAGATTGATGATTTTCAGCGCTCATTATCCTACGGATTGCGGCTGGATTCTCAAATTCCTCTGCCGATGTTCCCAACAACCACAATTGGTTCCTTTCCCCAAACCTCTGAAGTTCGTCAACTCCGGGTGCGTTATAAAAGGGGTGAATTGAATCAGTCAGAATATGAAGCTGCTATTGATGCTCAAATAGCCAAAAGTATTAAACTACAAGAGGAATTAGGGTTAGATGTTTTAGTACACGGTGAATTTGAACGCACCGATATGGTGGAATTTTTTGGACAGCAGTTGTCAGGTTTTGCTTTCACTGAAAATGGCTGGGTACAAAGCTATGGTAGCCGTTACGTCCGTCCACCAATTATTTACGGTGATGTGGTTCGCACTACGCCAATGACGGTACGTGAGTTTAAAGTAGCTCAATCATTGACGGAAAAACCTGTAAAAGGGATGTTGACTGCTCCTGTAACTATCTTAAATTGGTCTTACCCTCAGATAGATGTTTCCAAGTCAGAACAAGCTTTTCAAATTGCTTTAGCGTTGCGGGATGAGGTAGCGGATTTGGAAGCAGCTGGTGCAAAGGTAATTCAAGTAGATGAACCAGCGCTACGTGAGGGTTTACCTTTAAAGCCTCAACGGTGGAGTGAATATCTTTCTTGGGCTGTAGATGCATTTCGGTTGGCGACAGCAATAGCCCAACCCCAAACCCAAATTCACACTCACATGTGCTACTGCGAATTTGGTGACATTATCAAGGATATCGAACGGTTAGATGCTGATGTAATTTCCATTGAAAATAGTCGCAGTAACAATCAAACTCTACGAGAAATTACAGAGGGTGGCTACTCACATCAAGTTGGTAATGGAGTTTATGACATTCATAGTCCTGTTGTGCCGACAACTGAACAGATTTTAGAGCAATTACGGACTGGAGTTGCTAATTTACCTGTAAAACAAATTTGGGTGAACCCAGATTGTGGTTTGAAAACTCGTCGTTGGTCAGAGGTGATTCCAGCTTTAAAAAACATGGTAGAAGCGACGAAAGTCTTGCGAGAGGAAGCAAACACAACTGTAAAATCGCAGTAAAACTAGACTCAGAGGTTAGTTTGAGAGTTTTGCTCTCTTCTTATTGTTGAACTCAACATACTGAAAGTTTCGGTATAATCTCTTTTTCAATTGCTAATATATGAAGCATTACAACGAACTCCTATTTGAATATACGGAAAATTCTTTTTTACATCCTGATTCTGGTATATACCGAATTTTTCCATATAACCACCAACTCTGACGCATTAGCGCTGTAACTCTGTCGCAGATACTAAGTCAGCTGACAAGCTATTCTCCACTAGGCAATGATCCGTATTATCCATTGCCGCCACTTAATTTCAAGGTTTAATGTCCATTGTAAAGCAACCAAATGCCAAAAATCATAAAGTTGTGTGCAGCGATCGCTTTTGCGACAACACTGATAACCTTTCTTTATCAGTGCGCTTCAACCGGGTTGTTATGCCGCGATCACCATACAGTTGGGGCTAATTTTGTGGAGACTCATTCAGTTGCTGTTGAAGTTGTTGGACTTCTTCAATTGATAAGCCTGTTACACGAGCAACCATCTCAATCGGTAAGCCTTCCCTTAGTGAATTATTGGCAATTTCTCTTTGCTTTCTTGTTTCTGCTCTTGCCTCTGCCTCTTCCTGAATAGACCGATAAATGACTGATTCCTGCATAATGTCCCTCCGTAACGATTGTGTTCAGCGGACGCCGATCGCCTTTGCAACTCAACTAGGCAGGCTGATAAGTTCCGCTGCAACACGTTTGTTAGGCTGTGCATTGTGATTGCGCCTGAAACCGCTTTAGATTTTAGCTTTCTTGCGAAGTATTAAGCTTATTTCCTCTACAGTTGTGAAGAAGGCATCCCCCATAAATTTAAGGCTAGCAACGGCTCGCTGACCAGCTTCTTCATTACCCGCTCCACAAGCATCAGTGACCATGATTGGGATATAGCCAAGATCGGCAGCATGGCGAATTGTCGGCTCAATCCCGATTTCAGTTGCTACACCTACTATAATTACAGTGTGAATGCCACAGTCGCGTAAGGCAATGTCGAGAGGCGTTCCCTCAAATGCAGACATCGTGATTTTATTAAAAATTCCTTCGGAAGGAAGTGGAGTTATTTCAGGAATTAATTGAAATCCGGGTGAGTCAGGAAGAAACCAAGGTTTTACATCATCAACTGAGGTTACTCTTTGCCATGCCTTAGCTGTCTTCAGTTGAAAGACACCCGACAATTCTTTGGGTAATGACATATGCCGCATAAAGAATACGCGCAAACCAACTTCTCGCGCTGCTTGAAGAACTTTTATGACCTGAGTTTTTATGTTAGAGCCGTCATTTAACTGGCTAAAGATGCCTATTTGCATATCATAAACGATCAAAGCTGTTCGATTAAGTTCGCAGGCATCCTCCAAATTTTCAGGAACTTCTAGCCCAAATGCCTTTTCCATTTTTCTTAACTCCTGAACCTTACATATAGAGGGTAGCAGGTTAGTCATAGACAGGTTCAAGTCAAGCTAACTATTTATTGTGTAAGCTTCTTTCTTGGTATCTGAAAAACGCTCCAAGTGAGTATAGGGACTTTTCTTGTAGATAGCTTGTGTCCATAATTGCTCTAAACCGACGCGATCGCCACACAGTTGGGGCTAATTTTGTGGAGACTGATTCAGTTGCTGGTGAAGTTGTTGAACTTCCTCTATCGATAAGCCTATTACACGAGCAACCATCTCAATCAGTAAACCTTCCCTTAGTAAATTATTGGCAATCTCTCTCTGTTTTCTTGCCTCTGCTTCTTCCTGAATCGAACGGTAAATCACAGATTCCTGCATAATGTCTCTTTGCACTAGACTATAAATTATGTCTTGCTCTAATCTTAACCCAGCCAGAATTGCTGAGGCTGCTATCAAATTCGCCTGTGTCGTTGGGTCTTGAATCCGATCTACAATCTCAGTTGCTTGGCGTAATGTCTCTACTGGATTATGCCGTCTGTCCCAGTGTAGCAAAGGGCAATAGTCCAGGATATTGCAAAAAGAGTGAGGCAGGTTGCTCCCACAATCGAATGACATCAAATTCATGACGTGTGCGTTCCATTGTGAAACTCGTTTGATAAACCAACTCTGAGCTAGTCTGCTTCAGGTAAATCACAACTTGCCGCATTGGTTTGGTTGGATCTTTGCGGTACATTCGCACGCGGTAATCCAAAATACGGAATGGAATATTGTTCTTGGGAAATGTTTGAAACTCGATATGCAAAACAGATTCGTCTGATTGCAGCAAAATTAGGGCATCGGCGCGAATCGGATCGAGAGAGAGTTCAGAGGGTTTGAGTTCTGTCATCGTGACAGGCTTTCCTAACAGCCAACTGGCGAAGTCGGCCCAGATGTGTTCGGCAAGGAATCAGCAGGTATCGTCATACATGGGAGAGATTGTACAACTGATTATACCGATTTGATTTTGAGTAAATCTAACGTTTGATGAACAATTGTGGCGAGGCGATCGCTACAACTATTCAACGACCCCGTTCACCCGCCGCAAACAACCTCTCGAACGCAACGCAGAAACTTGATACGGTCGGTGTGCAACGGGATTGTTAGGCATACATCGCAACCACGTTACTTTGCTTTCTTGCGTTGTTTAGACTTCTTACCAACACCTATCTTCCCGGACAGCATTTTTGTCATTGTCTCGTAGTACTACTGAACACCTTGCCAATAAAGTTCCGATGGCTGTTCTGGATCGATTTCTGTTCTTGTTGATGAAATTAAATCGAACAGCTTTGGATTGTAGTGCGGATCTAGTCCTTTATGACAAGTGTGGCAAAGGGTGATGAGATTTTCATCTTGCGTTATCCCGCCCTGCGCCCACGGTCGAATATGGTGAATATGCAACTCAACATCAACATAATCAGCCGGCCTGCGCCCACAGACGCGACATCGAAAATCATCTCTTTGCATAACCCTCATCCGTTGCTTTGGAGAAGGAGCGCGATTGAACACTTCTTTTGGTAAGGATAAAGGATGCTTAAACCCACCAAATTCATTAGTCCAAATACACGGCTGAGGTTTGAGTTCATCTGCAAGGGCGTTTTTAGCAACGGTCTTCTCGACTAAACCATGTCCACCATAAAGCAGGAAAATAGCCACCTCTTCAAAACTGTCGATAACTAGACAACTTTCTCCAATGCTTCGATAAAAGTTCAGTATTGTATCAGCTTTAACTAATGAAGCTGCCCGTAACTCAATCCGTCTTTCTGAATTCTCCCATCCAACAAAGTGAGAGTAGCATGACGAAAACACTTCTCCGCTTGAGTTGGCAGTAAAAGTTATTGAGTAGTATTGAGCTTCGGAATTGGGCTGCTTTCTAGCAATCTCAAGGATTTTTGCTTCAAATGTTTCCATAGAATCAAGGTGGTTTGTCAGAAAAGCTGCGTAACAACTTGATTGGTCAGTAATCAATCATAACGAAGCAAGAGGACTTGAGTCTGTTCACCTTTCCTCAAAAAGTATGCATAACTATTTATTATACGGAAACTTTCTGTATAATCTTTTTTCAATCCTAATATATCAAGCATTACAACGAATTCCTGTCTGAATATACGGAAAACTTCTTTTTTACCCCCTTGTTTGGGTATTATACCGAATTTTTCCGTATAACCACCCTTCATGGAGGATTATAAAAACGCGATATATCGCGTCTGCACATCTAAACCAATAATAAACCTCTCTTAGAAATCATCCCAACCTTCAATGCTAGATGACATAACATAACTGGTCACACTCGCCTCAAAAAAGTTTGCTTTTGTATTCGCTTCTTTTTTAGTATCTGAGAAACGTTCCAAGTGAGTATAGGGGCTTTTCTTGTAGATAGCTTCTGGAAATAATGGCTTTAAACCGATCGCCTTCAAGCGAGCATTTGCCAGATATTTTGTGTACTGTTCTGTACTATTTGCCGTAATCCCAAGAATATTATCTCCAACAATATGTTCTGTCCACTTGCATTCATGCTCAACAGCTAAAGCAAACATTTCATAAATTTGTTCGCGGCTGTGGGGAAAAACTTGCATCGCTTCTGGAATCAACTTTTGATACAGTCGCACATGGGAGAGTTCATCTCGGTTAATCATTCTAAAAATATCGGCACTTCCAGACATCAGCATTCGTGATGACAGATTGTAGAAAAATATAAACCCGTTGTAGAAATACAATCCTTCCAACAAATAATCTGCTAACAGCGATACAAAATAATTTTCTGGTGTCGGGTTATCGACATACTTTTGATATAATCCAGCAATGAATTCGCATCGTTGTTTGAGAATGCGATCGCTCCGCCAAAAATCATAGACGTGTGTCCGGCGATCGCTGGGAATCACTGTCTCAATAATGTATTGATAAGACTGATTGTGCATTGCTTCTTGGGAAATTTGTTCCGCCATGCACAGCGCTATTTCTGGTGCAGTGACACTGTTTTTGATGTGAGGCACATTACAGGTTTGTACTGAATCGAGAAAGGTGAGATAACTAAGGATGCCATCAAATGCACGTCGTTCTCTAGGTGTGAGATTGACGTAATCTGTTACGTCCTGAGTAATATCAATCTTTTCAGGAACCCAGAAGTTCTCACGCATTTGACGGTAGAGAGACACAGCCCACGAGTAACGAACGTCGTTTAGTTGCATTAAGTTCGTAGTCTCTCCGAACCATATCAAACGGTTTCCTGTATCATCATTTCCGTTCGGATTGAAAACAGGATTAATCGGCATTAAAGATTGTCTTGGTTGGTACATTTTTCTGTTGAAAGGGAGTAGGGAGTAGGGAATGCGGAGTAAGATTAAAAAAGATATATATACTGATTCAGCATCTATGACAATTAATAGTTATCGGGATTTGAAAGTTTGGCAGTTGGGTATAAGTTTGACCAAGCAAGTTTATCTATTAACACGAGATTTTCCTAAGTCTGAAACATATAGTTTGAGTAGCCAAATGCAACGGGTGGCAGTATCGATACCATCAAATTTGGCAGAAGGTCATGCTAGAGATTCAACATAAGAATTCCTTAGATTTATAGCGTTCGCTCTCGGTTCTTTGGCGGAACTTGAAACCCAACTAATTGTAGCCGAACAATTGGAATACATAACCAATCCTAAACTCAAATAAATCCTAACCAAAACTGACGAAATACAACGAATGCTTCGAGGTTTACAAAAATCCTTGAAAGCAAAGCTTTCTTAATCCCTACTCCCTACTCCCCACTCCCTACTCCCTAGTTAATTTGCACAAGCAACACATTGTTCGCTCGATTCTTTAAAACTGTCTTTTTGGACAGTGCGAATATAGTAGATTGCTTTACAACCCAATTCCCAAGCCAGCATTAGGGTTTCAAAAATATCAACAGCTGTAAGACAACGCTCTGGTTCGTCAGGAAAATAAACTCCAGCGTTGAGATTAAACAGTAGTTCCATTGAAATTCCAGTGTCAATCCATTGTTGGATTGTAGCGATCGCTTTCACCACTTTTTTCTGATCCAGTGTTTTATTCTCGACATAGAACCATAAATTATCCTGAATGTAAGGCGGTGCGATGGGTACTGAACCCTTTGCCCACTTTTCATAAAAGAATTTGCTGTAAACGGGTAAAACACTGGCTGTACAACCCTGAACTAAAGATGAAGAAGTGTTGGGTGCGATCGCAGTTCCTCCATTACATACACTCGCTCGTTGGGTGTTTAAGCGTTGGTTAGAAAAGCCAATTGCTGAAGGGTTAGCAGCACGCACTATTTTTGAGAGTCATCTGTGTTATTCCATCCAACTTTGGCAGTTATCAATTTATGAGGTTAATTTGAGATGACTACAGAAATAAACACTCAAGATTGGCAACAAGATTTTATCGCCACTAACTTATTGGCAATTGGTTACAACGCTTGGGTTGGTTATTTAGGAGGAGAACGCAGTGTGGTAATTTGCAGTACCAATTCTCAGTATTTAAGTATGAGTGGTGAAACATTTAGAGCGCATTTTATCCCGCGTAAAAATCTTGCAGCTTTCTTAAATGCTTGGTTAGCAGCACCCGATACTGTACTTTTACAAAGACACTTCATGAATGCTCATATTCTCGAAGCTGTAGATAAGTATAATCCTCATATAGATGTTGTGTTTTTGTTGGAATACGGTAATCAGGCTGGGTTTTTCTCTTTAACTAATTTACCTATTACACCACCGCAATGTTACCAAGCTATATGCAAAGAATGGGCAGAATTTAAACCTCAACATTCCCTTTCAATAGAAGCAAAAACATAATGATACTCATCTCAAATAAAAATAAGCTTTCTATTTTTAACGTTTTGTTACAATTGCAATGTACAAAGATTTAATGGCAAAGTCAAAGACTCAAATATTAAATTTTTAACTTTTTAAATAATTTTAAAAAGTAGGTAATTCTATAAAATATATTTACTTTATTTCCATTTATTTATAATTAATGGAAATTATCACTTAATGTAAAATATTTATTAATAGGTTTTCAGAATTAGTACTTAATATATTAATCTTTATTGATGAAATAATTAAAATCTAATTTTGATGATAAAAATAGACTGACATTCAAAGTTGAAAGTGTTAAGATTGTGCAGTCCAATCGCATATTTAGAAGAAAGTAGTAAAAAAGCTACCCCTAATTTTATTTGCCAGTTCAACATTTGTTACTTCGTTGCTACTGAATTTATTCTTAGAAAAATCTGCAAAAGCAGATAATCTTAATCAAGAGAAATTACCTGAAAATACTTCCACAAATGATGCTCATACAGCCACCTTAAATTGTCAACGCCAAAACTGTAGCGGAAATGCTCATCTAGCAACTTTTAATCGCCTATTTATAGCAAAAGCTGATAATACTCAGACTGATAATCAAAAGGTAATAGAACTAAATATGACAGATGAGGAGAGCGATGCTGCAATTTCTAAATTTCGTTGTGACTGTCCGAAAGCGATAAATGTGTTACGTCAGACAAGGGGAATAACTATCGGAGTTGAAGGTGGATATCTTTCACCAACAGAGAAAATCAGACCTTGTACAGATAAAAATACATAAACTAATTCTCAATAGTAAAATCTCAGTTTTATAGATGCTTCTATAGTAATTTGAGAAAGCTTTATCACCCATTTTTAAAACGAATGTGAATTAAATTATACTAACTTATATAAAATATAATCTATCTTCACTACATAATTTTTTATTGACATCTAAAATTCTTGACATTTCATATTTTCTTATTTATGATTCTCAATCAGTTCTAATATAATTTACTATTTGAGAAAATCTACAATAAGTAAATTCAACAATACCCTCACCATACTGTATGAAATTACGCTGGTTTTTACTGAGTTTAATTA
Organism: Nostoc sp.; assembly: GCA_036918135.1. Lineage (GTDB taxonomy): Bacteria > Cyanobacteriota > Cyanobacteriia > Cyanobacteriales > Nostocaceae > Nostoc. The sequence goes on along the minus strand of JBALDB010000055.1, from coordinate 53,044 downwards.
GCATTTTGCTGCTATCCTCACCTGCAAGAGCTACTTGATTAGAATCCTGGCACTTTGACCCCATTCAAAATCAGCTTGACTTAACCACTGACTCAGGTATCCAACCGAGAGTTTTTTTAATTAATAATCCTAAAAGACTTGTTATTGATTTATCAGGTAATATTTTGGGTTATCCTACAACCAAACAAAGCTTTGGTTCAGTGATTCGAGAAATTCGGGTAGCACAGCTTGACCCCCAGACAACCCGACTCGTAATTGAATTAGCATCCGGTTACACTGTCTCTCCCCAAAGTGTCATAGTCAAGGGAGATTCTGACTCTCATTGGGTCGTCAAATTATCATCAATTGAAAAAATGCCTGTGAGGAGGGTTGTGGAATGGGGAATAGAGACTGGAGAACAGTCCTCTCAAACACCAATTTCCATTACCCCTAATCTCCAGAAAAAATCCCAAGTTCTCTTATTTCAAACTAGAGCGCCTCTTCAAGATATTGCAATTATTAATCAGCCTAGTCCACCAGATATACTCACTAAACCAATCAATGCTTCTATGTTTGCTGGGGTAGTTGCTTTAGGTGAGCAAATACCACAACTAAAATCTCAAATTAATGCGTTGATGGCTCGTTATAGTTTCCTAAAGCCAGGAATGTTTTTTGTAGATTTAGAGACGGGTAACTATTTGGATATTAGTGGCGACAAAGTATTTCCCGCTGCTAGTACAATTAAGTTCCCAATTCTGATTGCTTTATTTGAGAAAATAGACGCTGGTCAAGTCAAGCTAAATGACACCTTGGTAATACGACGAGATTTAGTTGCAAGTGGTTCTGGAGACTTGCAGTATCAACGTGTAGGAACCAAGTTGACTGTGCTGCAAACCATTAACAAAATGATTGGTATCAGTGATAATACTGCCACAAATATAATTATTGACCGTTTGGGTGGTAAAGCAATACTGAATCAACGGTTTGGCAGTTGGGGATTGAAAAATACTGTAATTCGTAATTTGCTAGGAGATTTTAAGGGAACTAATACTACTAGTCCCGCAGATTTAGTAAAATTGTCAGCATTGATTCAGTATCATAAGTTAATTTCAGATGGAAGTCGCTCTCAGGCTTTAGACATCTTGAGTCATTGCCATAACAAAAAGTTGCTGGCTGCTGGTTTGGGTTCGGGAGCGCTAATTGCTCACAAAACAGGGGACATAGGGTTTGTAATTGGAGATGCAGGTATTGTTGAGATGCCTAATGGCAAGCGTTACTTAGCAGGAATTTTTGTGAGAAGACCTTACAATGACATTAGAGGAAGGGATTTTGTTCGTCAAGTTTCTCAATTGGTGTATACATATCTAGACCAACCGAAATTAACTCAGTTACCTTGAGGATGCGGCTTGCAAATACAGGAGAATGACTCCAGTTAAAGTAGTTAAAATCAAAACCCACTAAAACCTGGTCTGTAATTGAACCAGTCTTAAACTTGCCAAGCAAAGGTCAGCGAACAATAGAGTTAATGCTAGCAATTAGCAATAATTTTATAGGAATTACCCGAACAATTCAGCAGCGATCGCTCTCAATGTGAGCAAGCGGTCGTAGTTAAAACAAACGCTGCAAAAACTGAGTAAGGTGAACCATAAAGAGTGAATCTTCTGGTATGATTTTGAAAATCCTCCAGTAAGGCTTTTATCAGTAAACCAAAAACTTTTCTTAGAAGGGCGATCGCAATTTGAGAATCATCAAACGAACCCCTCCGCCTAAGTAAACGTAGGATTATAGCTCCCACGAAACTGTACCTTGTACAGTAAATGGATCGCCTAGTAGACCGATAGACTCAAAATAGTACAAGTCAAATAGGTTTTTGAAATTTAGTGCAGCACGGAACCTGTCTCGTTTGTAAAAAATTGCGGCATCAGTGCTGACATAGCTGGGTAATATATATTGTGAATCATTGGGGAGAAGTGCTTGTCTTTCACCAACATAAAATACTCCGACTCCAAAGCCTAATCCTTGCAAACTACCAGATTGAATTTCGTAGGTTGTCCATAGGGTAGCAGAATGTTTTGCTACGTTATCAAGCTCGTTACCAACTGGAAGGTCGTTATCTTTTGTGATTGTTGAATCTGTAAAAGCATAGTTAGCAATAATGTTCCATCCCGGCAAAATTTCACCAGACACGTTAAATTCAATACCTCGGCTACGCTGTTCGCCAACTTGAACAAAAAATCCTAAATTTCGACGGGCTAGATCGGGATCGCCAGTAAGGACATTGGAACGGGTTAAATCATACAAAGCCAGGGTTGTAGAAAGCTTGTCATTCAAATCTACTTTCACACCCACTTCATACTGTGTGCCACGTTCTGGTTGAAACAAGTTACCATCAAAATCTTGTCCACCTTGTGGGGTAAATGAGCGACTGTAGCTAGCGTAGAGGGAAACTGGCTCAATTGGTTGATAGACGATCCCAACTCTTGGGCTAAAAGCTTCCTGTTGTGGGGACTCAATCAAGTCCTCACCAATATTCCCTGCTTTTGAATTTGCAATATCGTAGCGTCCCCCCAAAACCAGTTTTAAATTTTCCGCCAGGGTCAGTTGATCTTGGATATAAAAGCCATATGAGTTTGATTTATATAAATTGGCAAATGTGTATGTATCATTTAGTCCAAGTTTGACTCGTTGACGATATATGGGGTTGTACAGATCGAGTTGGTCAAAAGGTCCACCACCGCCACCAACCTCTGAGTATGCTGCCCACTGGTAATTAAAGCCAGTTACCAGTTGATACCTAATGCTGCCTGTCTGAAATTTGCCAACTGTATAAGTGTCAAAATTATAGTTATCACTAGTGGCTAGATTGTATCCATAGTATCTATCCACAGTACGGAAATCTGGGGCAAATTCGCCGAGATCGACTGTAGCTCTATCATTTACATCATGAGAAAACAGGAAACGACTGCGTAGCTGCCAGTCTTTGCTAAAACGATGCTCAAGGTCGTAACTAGCTCCATATTTACTTATTTCTGTTCTTTTGGGATCTGGCCAGACTGGATTAAGATTGCGAGGGAGTCTGCCATTCGGATTAGGTAATAAAGTACCTTCAAATGGAAGACCAAAATTACCATTATCTTTGTTACGCTCTTTATATTCACCTGCTAGGGTGAGTTTGGTGCGATCGCTCATCCGGCTACCGATAATTGTGCCTGTGTAAGGATTTACATAAACTGCTGTAGCTTCCCCCCGTGCAGATTCAAGCATCACTTCATGGGCAGCATCAGCTTTTTTGGATGTATAGATGCGATCTACTTTGAGTTCTGGCTGGTTGCTGTAGGCTGCTTTTACAGTGTTTATGACTGATTCAATAGGAATTTTTTGTCCAGAGGGAATGACGTGTCCAATTTGATGAGTGAGCAGAAATTCATCGATTTCAGGTGAAAACACCAGCAAGCTACCTGTTAAGCCAGCGATGATTAACAGCACTCCCACGACTAAGCCAATATAGCGGTGGAGGATGAATACAAAATTACGCAGAGTTTTGCGGTTCATAAAGATAGAGGATAATGGGAATCAAAACTGCCACGAAACCGTTCCCTGAACGACAAACGGATCGCCAGGATAAATACCCAATCTGCTAATGGCAGACTCAAAATAGTCCACGTTAAACAGATTCTTGAAATTAACCCCTGCTCTAAATCGATCGCGTCTGTAGAAGATGGCTGCATCGGTACGGAGATAACTAGGCAATTCAAAGGTATTGTCTAAATCTCCCTGCCTATCACCAACGAAAAATACTCCAGCACCCACGCCAAATCCTTTCCAGCTGCCTGTTTGAATTTCATAGCTAGTCCAGATGTTAAAGCTATGTTTCGGCACATTGTTCAGCAGGTTGCCAACGGGAATGTCATTGTCTTTTGTGACGGTTGCATCCGTGTAAGCGTAACCTGCAATGATGTTCCATCCCGGTAAGATTTCACCAGCCAAGCTGAATTCAAACCCCTTACTACGCTGCTCTCCCGTTTGGATCAAAAAATCAATGTTGACGGGATCGGTAGTCAAAACATTGGAGCGGGTTACGTCATAGAAGGCTAGGGTCGCAGACAGCCGATTGCTGATATCACCTTTGATGCCCACTTCATAGGACGTACCGCGCTCTGGCTTAAATTGATTGCCCTCAAAGTCGGTTCCAGTATTGGGAGTAAATGACCGACTGTAGCTGGCATACAGCGAAATTGGAGGAATCGGCTGATAAACGCCAACTTTTCATCCCACTTCTCACACACTTTTGATTAAAAACCTTATTGCAGATATTTATTAATTGCAATAAAGCACACTGTAAAGTGGGACTCGTGGTTTTGTCTATCCCAAAAGGTTCATCATAGTCCCGTCAAGAACTTTTTACCCGATAAACATTCACTCGGTAAAATGCCAAACTTGTGCTTAAAGGCAGCAGCAAAGTGTCCAAGGTGGGTATAACCTACCAAATTGGCAACTTCGGCAACAGTAAGATGGCTGTTACGTAACAGTTGTTCTGCTTGTTCCATACGTTTATCAGTCACATAACCAAATACCGTTGTATTAAACAATTCTCGAAATCCACGTTTGAGAGTGCGATGGCTCACACCTACTAGTTGCGCTAATTCCAGTATCGATGGTGGATTTTCCAGACGGGAGTGCAAAATATCCCTAGCGTGATAAATTCGGGTGATAGTTTCGGGCTTCAGTCGTGGCGACCTTTGTACTCCACCTCGACCCACCAGAATAGAAGTTAAATGCAACCCGATTAGTTCTGGCACTTTTGTCTACAAAAACAACCGCTTGGTGATTCCTTGATAGGGACAATTGATGATTTGTTGTGCCACAGAGTTAATAACAGGTGTCTTTTTGGGCTGTAGCATTGTCTGCCAATCATCACCCTTTACCAGAAAGCTGAACTCACAAGGAATTTCACCACCTGCTGTCGGGAAAAAGGTTGCCAATAGCTCAGGTGGCATATGAATATTAACAAACACACTTCGTTCAAATTTCGGATTCTCCTCAGTCCATGAGCGTTGAATGCCAGCACCAGAAATAAGTGATATTGTCTGCATTAACTCCTAAAATATCGACACTAAATTGCAGAGGATGATTCGATTCCGGAAATTTCACCAATAAATCATCGTGATATTCTAAGTCGTGAATTGTAAGCAGGAGATTAGGATAGACTTTAATGTTTCGCTCATAGCCCTTGCCGAGAATTGTTGGCATTTGATAAATAAATTCATCCGGCTCTGGGTTTTGTAGGTTGTTTACTTTAGTTTCTGCCCAAAGTTCGCTACTTTCATTTTCTGTGAGAGTAATGGTCATAGCTGGCAATTAATAACTTCTTTAATAAGATTTATTGTCAATAATTTTACAATAATTTCAATAATTTAAATATTTATCAAAATTATTAGTAATTGAGCATCTTATTTTATCTATTTACTGTATTAAAGGTAAAGGCGACAAGTATTAGGAAAAGAAATTAAGTTTCGCTGGTATTTTATCTAGAAAACTGTTCTTAAATACAAAAATCTAGTCTTGCTAGTGTATAAAAATTACTTCTATCTCGCCACAGCCATTCTAAACATGTCAAAAGTAAAATTATTTGTCGTAGATGTAGTTCGGTTTCCAAGAGAGGATCGTCGCTATATAAATACATCAATGGTTAATAACCAACGCTCAATGACTAATTCGAGAGTAACTGTGCGTGTAATGCTTTATTAATGCGATCGCCAGAAACTTGTAAGTGAGCTAAGGTGTAAATATCGATGTTTTCACTCAGTTGTTTGAGTCTGATATCTATCGCTTTTTGCAATTGGTGCAATTTATACCAAGCCAGTGTCCGACCATCTTCAGGCGCATCAGTAGTATGCAACATAATTGCTAGCAAAATATTCAAATATTCTCGTTGCAATGAACGGCGGATGCTAGAAATTGACTTGAATTCTCTTGGGGTTAAAACTTCTGTCCAGATGCTTGTTTGTAAGGTGTCGAATAATTCTGGAATAGTAAGTGCTTGTCCAGGCTGGGTTTTTAATTCTATATCTTGTAACCGATTTAAGCGATCGCTATCTAATAGCGATCGCAATATCGCAGTTTGGAAATTCAAAATGCGATCGTGAATCGGATAATCAAGGCGATAATTGGGTACAAAACTACCCCAATGTTGCCAACGCGATGGTGCTAACTGATTCAACAATTGTGCTGAGAAATTAAAAGCATTATCAGCAAATACATATTCTTGTAATTTAGTCAATGCTTGACGTTGTTTGAATAATGAAACTGGTACAAATGCCCAGGAACTATCATCACCAGCATGAAGACGCCGAAACGATTGCCCACCAATGTATTGAGAGAGCAATTTAGCATTACTAAAATAATATAGAAGTACTCTATCGAATAAAACGCGCAAATTGCTGTAACTTTCTCCCGGTGATAAATAACCCTTTTCTAGGCGTTGCCACATAACGCGGGCATTATCCATTTGCCACTGAGAATAAACTAAAACATCATTACTCATATCCCAAACATTTGCTAGGGGATTAACGTCTAAGATGTCTTCATCTGTTGCGTAAGATAATTCTGGTTGAGGTGAGGCTAAAGCAATCTTTTCCAAAAAACTTTTTTCCGTTTCTGGAATCATTGGCTCAATTTTTGCTGATGGGTTTATTTTATAACCATACTCAATTGCCCATTCATCGTAAGGGCCAATAATCTTTGGAAAATAGTCACCTTGATCTACTCCCTGTGGTGCTACGTTCACGGGTAGATAGTCCATCACCGAACCCACTAAACCTTTAGTGTGAGTAATTTCAGTGTTATTTAACTCTTCAGGTGCTAACATAGCGCTGCCGTGAAAGTTGTGGCGCAAACCAAGAGTATGCCCGACTTCATGAGCGATTAGAGAACGCAAATATTGATGCACATATTCTTGTATGGCTTCACTACTGGGTGTGGCATTTTGTAAAATTGACAATGCTAGCGCTCCCATATTTGCCTGATTTACAAGTCCTTTACCATAGCAGATATCAGCATTTCTTGTGGAAGTCAAAGCTAGAAAGTTAGTAGTCTGGGGTAATTGTCTATCAGTGCATTCAGAGGCTAAAGTAATGTTTCTATTCCTAAATTGCTTGTTATTTGATTCCACATAGGTGCGGTATATTTGCCGAATTGAGCGCACCATACTGGCATCAACCATAATATCTGCATCTAATATTTCTCCTGTGAGTGGGTTAACGCGGGTCGGGCCTTTGGCAAAACCCGCATCCAGAGAATTGAACCAACGAATAGTGTTGTAGCGCACATCCGCTGGTTGCCAATCAGCATTATCCGGCATTTGCTGGACTTGAATGGCATTTTGGAATCCAGCTTTTTCAAATGCTTTGTTCCACATCAAGACGCCTTCACGAATTGCATCCCGATACTCTAGCGGCACAGCATTTTCAATCCAAAATACAATTGGTTTTTTGGGTGGAGATACAATGTTAGGGTCGGATGGTTCTAAATGCCAACGATTGATGTAACGTACAAATTCTTCTTCAGAGTTATTGCTAGAGAAATCTTGGAAGGCAGTAATAAAATATCCTACGCGGTCGTCGGCAAGTCTAGGAATATAACCGTTGTTTTCTCTTAACTGGGAAAAACTGTAGTGTACCTTGAGACTGAGTGCCCTACTATCAGGTACGGTAACTAAATTTGCTCCTTCTGATGATGAAAAACCGTAAATCGAATCAATCTCTACGTTTTCGGGGAAGCTGTTGACATCACCAAAATAAGACTTACTTGGTTCCAACTGATAATCAGCTTGCAAAGAGTATTTTAATAAAGGAGTTAGTCCCGGAAAATCCTGCATTAACAGATCATCCAGGTCGAGCAAAATATTTTTACTAAATGGATGAATACTATGAATTTCTAACGAATAAATAACTGAGTCGCTAAACGAACGAGCAAGCGATCGCTGTTCTGTAATACTTTCCGTACGAAATTTCACATTCCGAATCACAAAATGCAATTTATTATTTATTTGTCGGAAATAAAATAGAAAATCAGCAAGAGGTAATCCACTATAAATCCCACTTTCACCAATGCCCGATTCTAATGTGATTGTAGCTAAATAATTCTTATTTAGTTGCTCTGGTTTAATTTCTAAGTAAATCTTGCTTGAGTCATCATTACAATAAAGTGTAAAAAGTCCCTCTAATTTACCTGACTTTTTGACTATTTCACTGAACCGACGAAAACCTGCTTTTTTACTGTTGCCAAAATTATTGTCAGCACTTGCTAAGTTTTCAATTACTGAGAGTGCATTTAATGACTGCACATCAATATTTGAAAGTTGGCTAGCTCTTGCGTAATCTGTCACTAGTAACAAGTTGTACAATAATACTATAAATATTATTAACTTACCGATCCAGTATTTCATTTTTTAGCTTTCCACCTCAAGCAGTTATCGTGTTGAGAAGAAAAATGTTGGCTAAGTCTCGATAGCCGAAAAATAGTGTTATTTTTGATTGCTATTAGTAAATTTTCAGAAATTATGCATTTTCCACAAAAATTTATACATCAAGCTTTTATGTCTTCAGATATACAACTTATATATCTAAAGACATATATTCTTTTAAACTAGATTTATTGTATTAAAAAGCAAATGTAGCACTAAAATTGTATTAAGTGCTACATTTAATCTAGTAATAAATCTCAAGCACGAGTTATAAAAATTTGGTGTGGCTGCTCAAATCAGCCTATTTCCAAAGTATTGTTCCTTATTTCACTCATTTGCACGTGATAAAGATTTTTGTGCCTTGCCATCAGACTTTCTTCTGTGGTAAATTCTGGTTATAGCAAGCTTGAAGAGTACTTGCTAAAAATGGAGATAGAAGTTAGAGCTAAGGAAAAATTCCAGATTTCCTTAATTTGAGAATTATAAATTATTGTTCTTACCTCAAGCATATAGTGCTACTTAATCATTTATAAATGATAATATCGTCAAGTTATTTAAGAGATTGGGTATCTCAGTCTTGTGATTTGAATAAATCAAATAAGATTGTTATGGCTGCCTTTTTTTACGTCAGTACGTTGCTTAATTGGAATAAGCTCATTTATTTGACAAATTATCTATTACCCAGGATTGAAAAATCTTTGATTTTTGATATCTGAGATATGTCTTTTGTTAGAAGGATAATTATTTATTTCTAGTTAGTCTTTTATCTGTACTGAAAAAAGTAACCTATTTTCCATGACGAATTTTATTTCTAACATCTTTGGCCATATCAGTTCTCTGCTTAAAGGGCTTGAGGTAAAACGTTTTTTAGCTGTTGCCTTAGTTGGTTTTCTAGTGCTGACCACGAATATGACTTCTGGGTACACTGACAAAAACTTAGGTGAAAGAGTTCGCGAACAGGTACAGCAAGATGATGCTCGCAGACCGAAAACAACAGGTGAGTGGAATCAAGAAGCTCGTGAAACAAAAGGTAAACCTGGGGAACGGCTTCAAAAAATTGGAGAAGAGTCAGCAGAAGCCTTTAAACAATTTGGCTCAGGCTATGTAGAGGGCGCTAAAAACACTGCTAGTGATGTAGGCAATAGTGCAGCAGAAGCTGGCAGAAATATCTCTAGATAAGGGATTTTCCGAAAATAGACTATCCCTGTTGTGGGGTGGGCATCTTGCCCGCCCTGAATATGGGACAGGTGAGGACACCTATCCCACAAAAAATATAGAATATTTTTTATTTTGAAGTCCTAAGTCATATTTCCCGACATATTGAAAGCGCAAAACCCATCAGTAACGATGGGTTAAGTAATTTTATTTATGAGAAATGGTGTTCTAGAAACTTATTTTTCTTTAACAATTCTTGTGTTTGTTACTCTTTTGTAGTGACTTACTTAGCTTTTTGTATACATAGTCAATTCCACAATGAAAAAATTTATTAACCTAATTAGCTGTAGTCTTATAATCTTCGTAACGGTTTTGGGGATTATAATTCTTCCTGCATATGCAGAGACACATACTTCTGATCCTTTTAATTGTTCAGCCAAAAAGGACGGAAACTATCAGCATCCGTCAGACCCAACTAAATTTATCTCCTGTAGCGGTGGTATTACTACTGAAAGAGATTGCGGCCCATGTAATGTTCCTGGTCATTGCATTAATGGTCGCACAGTCTACACTCCTGATGTAGATGCGTGTTTATGGACGAGTGATGTTATATTTGACGATTCTGGAAAAGTTGTAGGTTACAAAAAGTAAAACTGAAGATGTAAAATCAGTATTAATCAACCTAAAAAACTTGCTTTGATACGGGCTTATAACGATTTGAGTTGTGCAAAAGTTGACTTTGGGGTTGTTGATATTGCCGATTTCCATTAACTAGCTTTATGATTATGTGTTGGTTATGTTACGGGCGTTTGGAAAGATTGACCTATCAACATTCCCACACCTAAGAGCGCAATTAATCCTCCAGCGATCGCTTTCATTGATATCGGTCTACGAGCGCGTTTGATATCAGCACGGTTCATCAGCCAGATGCAGTGCTGCATTTGCAACAGATTCAATATTAAACCATTCTCGTGACTTAAGGGACTTCCAGAAAATAAATTATCCAATTTAATCAGGTGATATTTTCTATCTTCCCCCGAAGTTTGGATCGGAGGAAGCCTCCGCTCCAACTTCTCTTCCTGCTCCCTGCTAAAAACTGCCTACCCCATCGATGAAATATTTTTTTAATTGGAAATCCCTTACCTGGGAACCGGCACTTGATTGATTACCGACGCAATTACCGCGTCAATTTGTAAGCCATCTAGCATTGCTTCTGGTTTCAAAATTAGTCGATGACGTAGCAACGGGGATGCAACTGCTTTGACATCATCTGGTGTGACAAAATCCCTTCCTGTTAACCACGCTAAGGCTTGAGATGTCTGTAACCAAGCACCAGCGGCGCGAGGCGATGCACCTAAAGTTAAATCCGGATATTGACGCGATATTCTCACCAACGCTAACAAGTAATCAACGATCGCTTCTGATACTTTAACTTCTTTGACTGCTTGTCGTGCTTGCAAAATGTCGGCTACTGTCGCTACTGGTTTCAAACGGCTAATATCCAAACGCCGTGCTGCAAATCCTGCCTGACGATTGAGTAACATTTGCTTTTCAGCAGCTTGCTCAGGGTAATCTACCACCAGCTTAAATAAAAACCTATCTAACTGCGCCTCTGGCAATGGATAAGTCCCTTCAAATTCTAGAGGATTTTGAGTTGCAATCACCCAAAATAACTCCGGCAAGGGTAAACTTTCACCATCTAATGTTACCTGCATCTCTTCCATCGCTTCTAATAGCGCTGCTTGTGTCTTGGGAGGAGTACGGTTAATTTCGTCTGCTAGCAGCACTTCGGTAAATATTGGGCCTTTTTTTAAAGTAAAATTGCGGCTATTTAAGTCAAAAATATTTGTACCAGTAATATCCGACGGTAAAACATCTGGTGTTAGTTGAATTCGGCGAAACTCCCCTTTAATTAACTGCGCCAACACTTTTACTAGTAGGGTTTTACCAGTCCCTGGTACTCCTTCTAAAATTACGTGTCCACCAGCTAGCAGCGCCACTAAAAGTTGCTGTATTAAGCTAGATTGTCCGACAATTACTTGATTAAGACCTTGACCAAGCCGAATTAAGATAGGATGGGTTTCGCTCATATTTTTTATTGATAAATAAGCAACGCAGAAATATTATGCATAATTCCAAAAAGTTAATTTTGAATTTTGAATTTTGAATTTTGAATTTCCCTAATGGTTCGCCATTTTCCCAACCAGCTTAACAGCTCTTGTTCGCTCATGCGCTGTTTGCGTGATTGTAGCTTTAAAACGGCATCTAGTTCTGCGGCACTTGCACCTGTTTTTTCTACCCAGAAATTGAGCAAAGCTTGGTGTTCTAGAGGTATTTGTCCTAATCCCAAGGCTTTTTGCAGTTGCAATTGTTCTTGTTTTCCCACCATCTCAGTTACAAAGTCAGTGGTATCAGCTTTCTGCAACACTAAGGCTAAGGCTTGGATGTATGCCTTGCTGTTGTCTAGGACTAGTGTATCTAAAGTTACTGGTTTCCCAAAACGGCGATTCTGCGCCCAAATCAGCACCAATAATAGAATACTTACTTGGATAAATATTGGAAATAAAGGAGTCTTAGCAAAAAAACTAGATAAATCTCCTTCGCTTTCTTTCTGCCTGACATCGGCATCCTTATAGCCGTGGATGTATTCATCCACAAGTACTGTGTTACTGTTTTTGGTGACTATATCGGTTAAATACCTAAAATTACTGAAATTATCTTGATAAGCGTTGGCGGCTAAATAAGGAGTGGTAGAAAAAATTACGTTGCCTTGCTTGTATTTTTCTTGCCAAACAATAGCACCAAAGCGATCGCCTAAATCAATCTGCTTTTGGTTAACTTTTTTATTTCGCCTGCGCGTATCAATTTTAATATCGCCTTGGGGGGATTTTTGCAAAGTGGTAAAGTCTGCTTCTGTAACTCGCGCCCCGATACCTAAGATTACCAAAGTATTTCCTTTTTCTACCCATTCACGTTCTTGACTATCAAGCGTTGTATCTCTGGGATAGCTGCTAATTACAAGGAAGGTAACTGGGCTATTCTCTGATTTAATTTCACTAAAAGGCTTTTGCCAGCGCTTGATAGAAATTCCTTGATGTTGGATGAAAGCATACCAAGCTCCATAGCCATTAGGGGCACGGTTATAAGTAGAACCTGCCTCAAGTTTGGTATTATTAGGAGCTGCAATCAAAGTCAGTAAAACGATCGCTGCAAGTGCGATCGCTCCCATCCAAGCGAGGCGATTTGAACGTTTCATTTTCCAGTTTCACGATCGTCAATTCATTTTATAATCTATTCTCAGTATTTTGAGTACTAATATTTACTTATTGTTCAGTAAAGTCAATCAGATAATTAACTTTAATTAAATTCTGCATTCAAACACTTATGGTAATAAACTGTAGTAATTTCTCAAATTATGCAGATTACAATCTTAAAGGTTTGCGTGGCGGCTTCAATCTTAAATTGCAGTAAAAGGGATTGTGAATTAGAAATTAGGGGTAAAAGTCGAGTTTCTAAGCCAGAAACTAACTTTTGTAACTCAAAAATTTAATTTTTATAGACAATTTACGCAATTTTAGCTGGATTTATCTTACTAAGCAGATGCCAATCTTCTGAAAGTTGTATTTGCATCACTTGACATCCGAAAAAGTCGCTACTGACGTAAAAAACCCCACCCCTGAGAGGGGGTAGGGTTAGTTATATTACTAAGGCTATTTAACTTAATATGATATCACGCAAATTAGATAAGCGATCGCTCGGATACAATAATCAAAGCGACACAATCAAGTTGAAATCAAGTTTGTATAGATTTCAACTTGTTTAATAATTTTTAAATTTGTTTCGGCTACATAATGGATTCAAAGACAACATTTAGCCAAAATTCATCAATTCCGACTCCCATACTCTGTTTGAATACCAACTAAGTTAGAGTCAATATCTAAAACTGCGATCGCGATCGTAAGTTAACGATAATATCTTCAACTTAATAGATGAGCGCCCTTATACTAATAAAATCTCCAGCTTATTCTTGATTGGATTACCGCCAAATACTGCTAAAATTCTATTATGCAACTGGCTATATTTAACTAGTATCACTAATCAAGACAACGAGCGCACCTAGTATCATTGCACTTGTAAAAATAATACCTGCAATTCAAAATAGTAGATTATGTAACAATATTAGCTGATAATAAAATTTGATAAAGATTAACATCCGTTTCAACTAAGCAAGCATGACCGCTATTAGGTAGAGTTATTATTTGAGAATTAGGAAAAATATTACTTAAACATTGTACCTCTGCTTGTGAAGGTAAGAGTCGGTCATTTTTACTTGCAATCAGTAAGACAGGTTGAGTAATTTTAGATAACTTTTTTTCATCAATCTCAAATTCTCTCATTAAAGATAAACGCTGATTAGCAGTATCTTTTGGTGCAGAACTGGTCGATTTTAAAAGAGCTTGGCTAGCAGCAGGTGAAATTCGATTTAAATTGGCTAAAAAAGGTAAAGATATTAATGAAGAAATTTTATAAAATAAATTAGGTGTGTAAGGAAACAACAGCGAACCTAAATTTAGCCAAGGTACTTTATGAAATGAAGAAGCAGAATTAATTAAAATAATTTTTGTAAATAGTTGAGGAAATTTCTCTAAAACTTTTAGCGCCAAACAACCACCGAATGATTCTGCACAGAGATAAACAGGCGATATCTCACGACAAGCCACTTCTCTACGAGACGCTACGCGAACGTGTCTGTGCGGTACTTTTTCTAGTTCTATCTTGATTAAATTTACTAGTTGTTCTGTAATTTTATCCCAACTTGTTAGCTCATCAGGTGGAATCACAAAACAACGTACATTAAAAGCGGCTTCTAAACTTGCTGTTTGGATATACATTAGTTCCTTTCCAGTCTCATCCATCCCTGGTAGAAATACAAAAAGTGGATAACTAGGATTAGATGGCTGGGTAGTTAAAAAATAAGGATGACTGCAAATTTTAGATGACATAACTAGAACTAACATCGATAACCAAGATGATAATTTATTTTGGTTATCAAAGAATTAAAATTAAGGCTTAACAGACTCAAAAATAAACTGACTATTTTTCCATTTTCTTGCTTATTGAAAACAACACTGGTAACTGTTGAGTTTAGCTCTTACAAAATCCGACAAAACATTTATGCAATTTATAGCAATCCGATTGTTAGTTGTGAAATTTTTTGTTAAGGCTGTTATTAGTCATCAGTTAATTGTAGTTTTTCACAAATGATTTAGGAATGCTATAGGAGGAATATTTGTACCCAAATGAAAATTTTTAATGGATGACTCCAGTAGAAAATAGAGTTGTTGGACTAGATGATATACATATTTAGAAACTATAGTATTGATATTACTATAGTTTCTTATCGTCCTCTAGAAAGATATCAAATGCTAGTCGTTTTGAGTAAGTCTTAGCTAAATCGACAAGATTGCTCAATAGTCGGAGTCTCGTCGAGTTGTACCATTATCAAAACAGCTGGCTCATCGCCCACCGTTCCAGATAAGTGACCTTTATGACCTTGTGCGTCCGGTTTCGTACCTTGGTCTTCTCCAAATGAAATTTCACCAGGCCCCATCTCTACTCGTTGGCCGTCCATAGTCTCCACAAACCAACGTCCTGACAGAGGAATGACCCATTGGGGTTTCGGGTTCTCATGCCAGCTGCCAACCCATCCCACAGGTAGCACAGTAAAGCTGATTGTTGCACCAGACTGCTTCAAATTAGAAAGCCACTGGGGCGAGGTATCCGGGGCTATGCCTTTTTGAATGAAGTCCTGAATTTGACAACGGGACTGGTGGCTTACACCGTCTTGGTCAATCCAGACGTGCCAGTATTCAATTGTCGGCTTGGGCGATTGGTTATTCTGCATAAAGATAGCTCCATTTAATTGTGCGTTTGTGTTATAAAAATCTTTAATCAATAGGTTTTTAGTCAGCACTTTAGTGTTTAAATATTTGAAGTGTATAACTTCTTTGAACTTTGTCTATTTAATGATTAAATATATTCATTTATTTAGAAGTCAAATTTTATTCATAACTTTGAGAAGATTTGCGAATAGCACTTAAGGATTTAGCTTCGATAAAAATTAGTTTAATTTCAGGATGTTTTTGGCGAATTTTAGTTTCTAAATTATCTACAGTTACTGCTATTTGCTCGCCTGTAAGATTTTGGAAAAATTGAATTTCTAAATTGAGTAACACTTCCTGGGGAGCAAGCTGCATCGTTAGCACACGGACAACTTCTTTTACCTCTGGTTCTGTTTTTGACAAAGAACGGATGCTGGTTATAGTTTGAGGATTAGCACTTTCTCCAACTAATAATCCTTTACTTTCCTTTGCTAATAATACTGCTACTATAGCTAAGATAATACCGATAATAATCGAGGCAATACCATCAAAATAAATATTATTAAATAAGTGTCCCAAAAAAATTCCTAAAAAGGCAACAACTAAGCCCAAAATTGCCGCCGAATCTTCAAATAAAACAGTAAATACTGTAGGGTCTTTACTGTTTTTGATTGCTTGCCAGAAATGTTCTTTACCCTTGGTTGGCAAGAACTCTTTTAAAGCTACAGTCCAAGAATAACCCTCAAGTATAATTGCTATACCTAATACAATATAATTCCACATTGGGTCTTCTAAAGGGCTGGGGTTTCTTAAATGAGTAATTCCTTCATAAATTGACATACCCCCACCAATGGCAAAAATCAGGATAGCAACGATTAAAGTCCAAAAGTAAAGTTCTTGACCATAACCAAAGGGATGGCTATCATCTGCTGGCTTTTGGCTCATGCGGAGTCCTAACAAAAGTAACAGTTGGTCGCCAGTATCTACAATTGAATGAATCCCTTCAGATATCATGGCCGAACTGCCGGTAATGGCGGCAGCAATAAATTTAGTAACAGCGATCGCTAAGTTAGCACCCATCGCTGCAAAGATTGTTTTTTTCGATGAATCAGTTGCCATGAGGTAAGTAGTAGCTAGCTTAAGACTTATAATTTTATACCTAAATAGGTAACTTTTTAACAGATTTTCTCCTCTTAACAACAGCGTAATGCATACTATGATGATGTTGACTATGTTCTTGTTGACTGTCACTATTCATCATTCGCAGCATATTAGGCCCACCAGTTTTAAAGAACCGCATAACTAATAAAACTGCTAAAGCTAAAAATAAAATATTCAACACTGTAGTGTAGTTAAATCTAATAGATGCTTCAACTACTTTGGCTTTGTGTTCTTGTGGGATTAACCCTAAAACTTGGAACAAAATTTCAACGATCAGTGCTGCACTCACCATTGCTGTGTAGAAAGTAATGAATAAAAATGTGCTAACTTTTAGTCCGTAATATTTGCGGTAAATGTCTAAAATTGGCAGTACAATCAAGTCAGCAAAAATGAATGCTACTACGCCTCCGAAGCTAATACCTCCATTCCACAGCACAGCTGCAAGAGGAACATTGCCCACAGAACAAACAAAAGAGAAGATCGCGACAATTGGGCCGACAATCGGCCCCCATAATTTCGACCATATCGGGTGATCTGTAAAAAAGAATGCTTGCCAAAATTCATTAGGTATCCAAGCAGCCAAAGCACCTGCAATCACTAATCCTAGTGCAATATCCAACCACACCGAAACCCAGTCCATCACAAAGTAGTGGCTAATGGCTGTAAACCCTCGATCGGAAAAAATCCTTTGCCAGATAGAACCTTCTGTCACCGACATATTCATGTTGGCGTGTCCTTCCATTTTGCCAGAGAGACCACGGTTTGCCTGCTGTTTAGCTGCTTGCACTAGCTTGGATTTTAGGAATACTTTGAATATAAGCACCAATATTGCAATCATTAACAGTCCGCCGACAAACTCAGCTAGGGTAAATTGCCACCCCATTAATACTGCCAAGATAATGCCCAGTTCAATTACTAAATTAGTTGAGGCAAATTGAAATGCTATTGCGGCTGTAAAGTTTCCGCCTTTGCGAAAGATGGAACGCGCAAGGGCGACAGAAGCATAAGAACATGACGATGAAGCCGCACCTAAACCACAAGCTACTGCAATCGACTTTGGTGATGCATCTGGCAGTAGCCGACTCATTTCCCCTTTGGAAATTACCGCTTGAACAATGCCTGATAGTGTAAAACCTAGAATCAGCGCCCAGAGAATTTCCCAGAACATGGAGAATGTCATGTTGAGTGCTAGAAAAATTCCACTTATCGGGTCAGTAAAAGGGTTGATACTGTGCATTTTTATGAATGTCTATCTTTATTAGAAGAGTTTTATACTATTTGATAATTAAGTAGAAAATTGTAATTCGCCATCTTGATGAGTAATTTCCCATCGCGTTTGTTTTCCTTCCCGCCAAAAATGCAATGATACATTAGCGTTTCCCACGGATAAATTTGTCAGTTCTAAATCTGGCAAGCAATCTGGGAGATTAGGCTGTAGCTTTAAGTTTCGCTGTGGTGCATCGGCTTCGAGTCCTAAAATGGTGCGAATGAGTAAAAGAATTGAGCCAGCAGCCCAAGCTTGGGGTATATTGGCATCTGGATAAGGTACGGGAAAGTTATTCTCTTGGCGTTCAATTCCCGCAAATAATTCTGGCATTCGCCCAGATTGAAAATAACTAGCAGCAGCAAAAATACCCTCGGCGATGCGGTTAGCTTCTGTGTGGTAGCCGTAACGTTTTAATCCGGCGGCAATAATCGAGTTGTCATGCGGCCATACACTTCCCCGTTGATAACTAATTGGGTTATAAGCTGGATTTTGAGATGAAAGAGTCCGCACACCCCAACCACACCACATATCTCCTTGGAAAAGTCGCTCAACAACCTTTTTTGCTCTTTCTTGGGGTACGATACCAGACCATAATAGATGCCCAGGATTTGAGGTAATTGATTGGATTTGCTGCTTGTTGTTATCTAAACCAAGACAGTAAAAGTTCTCTGATTCCATCCAGAATTGTTCATTGAATCTTTGATAAAGTGATTCTGCTTTTTGCCGTAGCTTCTGGGCTAGTTCTTTTTCTCCCCACACATCATAAATTAAAGCTGCTTTTAGCCAAGCATCGTATACGTAGCCTTGTACCTCGCACAAAGCTATTGGTGGATCAACTAACTTGCCATTCGGATAAACCATTGAGTCACCCGAATCTTTCCAACCCTGATTGTCTAGTCCTTTCGAGGAACGAGTTAAATATTCAACGAACCCATCGCCATCAAAGTCGCCGTATTTATCAATCCATACAAGTGCCTTCTCTAATGACGCTCGACATTCATTCAGCATACCAATGTCAGCGTTCCAAGAATAGGTTTCAGCTAAAGTAATAATCCAGAGAATGGTAGTGTCTACCGTTCCATAGTAAGGTCTGTAAGGCAACTCATTGATTTGAGTTAACTCATCTTCACGCAATTCATGCAGCATTTTGCCTGGTTGGGCATCGCGCCAGTCATCTATCTCAGTTGCCTGTAGTTGAGCCAATCTAATCAACGTACCACGGGCAAAATCGTGGTAAACTGCGATCGTTTGCAAGCTGGCAATAATTGAGTCTC
Organism: Nostoc sp.; assembly: GCA_036918135.1. Classification (GTDB taxonomy): domain Bacteria; phylum Cyanobacteriota; class Cyanobacteriia; order Cyanobacteriales; family Nostocaceae; genus Nostoc. The sequence goes on along the minus strand of JBALDB010000055.1, from coordinate 33,862 downwards.
GTCCAAACACAGCCACAAACCAAGGAATACCAGCCGCAGGCATCCAAAATCGCTGGCCGTTGTCATTTACTTCAATCCGCAAGGCTCCCATATCGACCAGCGCCTGCTGATAAAATCCTTGAATCTCAGCATTAGACGATCGCAACTGTGTCGCATGAGTCAGAAATTCATCCCTTACCTCTCCAGCTTTTGTATTGTGAGACACAGTACAGGTTGCTTGAGGTTTGAGGACATTTCCATTGGCTTTGGCTGTAAAGTTGATACAGGTATGCCATGTTTCCTTAGGAGCGATCGCAACATCAAACATTAAACGACCGTTGGCATATCTTGCTGTTGAACTCGCACAGACTGTCTCAGTTATAATGCCTCGTAAAAAAGAATCATTTCGGTACTCAGTAGAGAGTATTCCATCTTTCCATATTGTTGCTGTCTCTCCCCGTGTCAGAATGTTCTTTGCTTTCACCTCAAAAATATCTGCAAAATCCGAACGAATTGCTAGCATCAGTTGAAACTCAACTGGTTCTAAGTGATAGTTTGTGATATCGATATCTTCGTGCATCCCCCCTACAATGTCACGCCGGATAGTTACAAGCAAACTACCATAAGGTAAAATGCCCTTGACAGTGGTAAATTGCGGATTGGTAAATTGGTAAAGCGCACTATGATGCGTGATGTTACTAGAAGCTAGTAATATAAGTGGATAACGATTAAGAGAAATTTCGTAGTAAGAAATTAAGCGCGTATCACCAACGAAAAAGCCTTGAGCTTGATTGTCATCGATGGAACCATCACTAGCTGTAACCAAAAATGAAGAACCATCGTTAATCGTTATTAAACCAGAATTGACAATAACTTTTGTAGGCATAGAAGTTAGGAGAAGAGGGCAGTTCTTGAGCAGGGAGAGGCAGTGCGTTGCCAGGGTTAAGAGTGTTGTAGCAACTGCTGTGGAGAAATACTGACTCTGTTCTTTAGTCCCTAGTCCTTTTTTTACCCATTATCCGCAAACCCCGGATACAAGGTCATGCCACCGTCTACAAAAAGTGTTGTGCCATTGACATAATCAGATTCATCAGAAGCTAGCCAAACTGCTGCTTTAGCAATATCGTCTACGTTACCCACACGTTTTGTGGGAATCAATTCTAATAACTTCGCCTCTGCTTCTGGTGTGTCCCAAGCTGATTTATTAATTGGAGTTTTGATAGCACCAGGGGCAATACTATTGACGCGAATTTTGTGGGGAGCAAGTTCTTGGGCAATACTTTGCATCATCATATTAATTCCGCCTTTACTAGCAGCGTAATTGACGTGACCTGCCCAAGGAATTACTTGATGCACTGAACTCATGCAAATAATCTTACCTGCGGCACAAGAAATATCAGACTTCACACCTCGGCGTAAGAATTCCTTAGCAGCTTCTCGCGCACACAAGAATTGTCCTGTCAGGTTTATTCCAATAACTGTATTCCACTGATTAAGGCTCATATCTACAAAAGGTGCATCTTTTTGCAGACCTGCGTTATTCACTAAAATATCAATGGTTCCGAAGTGCTTAAGTGTCTGGCTAAACATCGCCTTAACTTCATCTTCGTTACTGACATCGGCTTGGATTGTAAAAGCTTCACCGTTTGCAGCTTTGATATCATCAACAATTTTTTGGGCTTCTTCGGCTTCCGAATGATAGTTAACAGCTACTGCTGCACCTGATGAAGCTAAATGGCGAGCTATAGCTTCACCAATACCAGAACTAGCACCCGTTACAAGTGCTTTTTGACCTTTGAGCAGATAAGGGGAGTAGCTCATAGTGTTTCCTTAAAATGTAGAGCTTTATTGTCTGTGATACTGCCAATTAGCAGCATTTAGAAATGATGACTGATTTGATAGCTTCAATCGTGGAGCTGCTTATAAAACAAACTTATAACTAGCTTGTGCTAAATATCACTTATATGTACTTGATTTAGGAGAACAATTTTTAGATTCTGGCATTACTTTAGAAGTTTGTAGTGGCGATCGCTTCTAACTGTTGAAGTAAAAAACATCTCTAACTAAAGAATTAGAAAAATTTAATTATTGGATGAAATCCTTAAAACAGAAAATTACGGCAGTTTGTGATAATCAAAAAATAGATATTATAGCAACTTGCAAATTGATTTTTTTAGTACAGAGGCTGTTAAATATGTGTAGTCACAATGTACAGGTACAGAAAATTAGAGCTATTGGCTTAACGGTGACAAGCTGCGATCGCTCTTTAGATTTCTATAGACAAGCACTTGATTTTGAACTCGTTTCTGACATCACTGTTGCAGCAGAAAATGATAGCAACCTAGAAGCTGTGACTGGCACAAAGATTCGGATTGTGACTTTACGGCTAGGTAATGAACTTATCAAGTTAATGGAGTATCTCAACCTGAAGGGAAAATCTATCCCTAGTGATTCACAGAGTAATGATTTGTGGTTTCAACACATGGCGATTGTGGTGAGTGATATGGATCGCGCTTATATTCATCTGCGTTCGTTTACCATTGAATCCATATCCGTTGCACCGCAAACAATGCCTCCTGATAATGAAGCCTCGGCTGGTGTGCGCGCTTTCAAATTTAAAGACCCTGACGGTCATGATTTAGAGTTAATTTGGTTTCCGCCTGACAAAGGACAAGATAAATGGCATCAGCACACGAATCGCTTATTTTTAGGAATCGATCATAGTGCGATCGCAGTTTCCAACACCGAGCAGAGTCTACACTTTTACCGCGACCTTCTGTTAATACAAATTGATAGCCGCAGTCTTAACTGGCAATCAACCCAAACTCACTTGGATAATTTACCAAAAGCTAAAGTCCAAATTACAGCACTGCGACCTGTTGAAAATGGTGTGGGAATTGAACTGTTAGACTACATTTTGCCTGGAAAGGGTCGTCCTATACCGAGTGACTGGAAAAGTTCTGATATTGGACATATTCAAATGGAATTAGTTGTAAATAATATTGAGCCGCTAGTGGATAAGCTACGACAGAACCAAGTGCAGTTTGTAGATAGCTCATTTCCTTATAGTCAAGGTTATTTAATAAAAGATCCTGACGGACATCCAATTTTGCTGATTGCTGAAGAAGATGAGCAGAATTTTCAAAAATTAATAACAGAATTCCGTGCGACATAAATTGTAATAAATTTAGTCATATTTTTGTCACAATTTTGCAATAGCTCTGTCAATACCACGTGTAATGCTATAGCTCTGGATTCGGAAATAGTCTGATACTAAATCCACACACCAGAATCTACTAAGGAGAATCATTGATAAGGCACAAGCTCTTATAAAGATGATTCTATCAAATCGAAATTGCAAAATCTCACCTAGTTGGAAGAAATAAAAAGATGAATTGGAAAGTACTTGCTTTGCTCCCGGCTCTAACTATAGCTACTGCTGTGCCTGCTTACTCTTTAACCAATAACAAAAGCCAAAATCCGGCTACTGCTACCCGTGTCGCACAAGGTACTCAGCAAGGCAGCACTATGAAAAAACCTAATGCTATGCACAAGCCTAGTGCTATGCACAAGTCCAATACTATGGCAAAGCCTAGTAGTGGTAGTGTACTTAGAGTAGGCAGCACGGGAGAGGCTGTGAAAAATGTTCAGAATTCTTTGAAGCAGCAAGGATTTTATACGGCAAGTGTGAATGGTGTCTTTGATAACAAGACTCGTGCAGCAGTGATGAAATTTCAGAAGTCCAAAGGATTAAGAGCAGACGGAATAGCTGGACGCCGCACTTTAGCAGCTCTTAAATAAATAGAAATCAGAATACAGAATTGGTGAATTCAGGAGCGTTTTTGGCTTTGCTCCTGAGTTCTAAATTCTTCTCGCTCAAATAATTAAATAATTACTGTTTAGTAATTCGTAATTCCTAGTATCAGCCCGTAATTTTAGTTATAAGATAATAATTAAGAATTATTTTGACTTAGCTGATTAAGAAAATTTAAACTAAAATTACTGAAAAGTTGTGAAGTGGCTTCCAGGTAATTTACTCACAGTATTGTCAGTAAATAATATATGTTTCATCGTCCAAAAATTAAAGCATCAAGTGAATAAGCGCCAGGGCCGATAACTGCGTAGACGTGCAGCAGCTTGTTGCTAGACTTCGCTTACAACTGAGATAGCAACTTGTCATAATCTGCGTGGGAACCAATCCAAAACCACACAATCAAGTCTCCATCACATTGACCAACTGCGCGATAATTCTTGCTGATACGAGCAGAATAAATAGGTAATTCCTGATGCACCTGTTTCAAACGAAGACTCGAATGCCAAGGATCTTGCTTGAACTGACGATAAGCCTCCCGTGCCTGTTGTTGAACTTCTTTAGGTAAATTGGCAAAAGCTTTGCGAAATTTAGCTGTTGTACGTGAGTTCACAACGTTTCTGGGTCTAGTAGTTGTGTTTTACCTGCTTGATATTCAGCTATTGCCTCGGCTGCAAGTGTAGCAAGTCCATTCTGAGATTGCTCAAAAGTTTTATCCCAAAGAGTTTCGTCTTCAATTTCTTCAATAATTAGTGCCGCTATCGCATTCTGTTCGCTAGCAGGCAAAGTTTTGAGCTTGGCAATCGCTTTTTCAAGTAATTCGGTCATCACTACCGTACTCCTGTAGAAGAGATACTTTCAATTATCTCTCATAAAATTGCCTGTCTGGTGCGGTGTTAAAGATGATTCATCGTCCAAAAATTAAAGCATCAAGTGAATAAGCACCAGGGCCGATAACTGCGATCGCAATCAGCATTACACAAAAGAGAAACGCTTTTTCCCAACTTGGCGGTTCGGCTTTTCCTAAAGGGCCTTTGTACTGATCTTCGGGAATTAAGTAAGGATCTGCGGCAACAAAGGGCTTACCTTCAATTAGATGTAACCAGATTGCAAACAACATAGAAGCCAAAATCGGCAAAGTTGCTAAAAGTGTGAGAAATCCCAAGATCAGGAAAAATCCACCACCTAACATTGTCCATGCAGAGATAAAGCAAAGAAACACTGGTGTTTTCAAAGACTCAGCCCATTGGCGAAGATGCACTGCTTTTGGATAGCCGTGGAGCAGGAACAACCCACCAACGCTGACTCTGAGCAATAAAAGCGCTAATCCCGGAAGTCCGCCAGGATAGATATGTGAGAGAGAACTTAATAGATACGGGCCTAGAAATGGATAATTAACTGAAGCTAATACAACCATTATCTTCGGTAGCACCCACACAGCGATCGCTATACCTAGCACAAATTGATAAATCATAACTGCACACCACGGGTATTAAGGTCGATAACATATAAGGATTTACCTGCTGTGATAAACAGGCGATCGCGTTCCTTACCACCAAAAGTTAGATTAGCGCATGTTTCCGGTACAAGAATTTTTCCTAACTGAGTCCCGTCGGGGGCGTATACTTGCACGCTGTCTTGAGAACTAGTAAAAACATTGCCATGTTCGTCAACCCGCAATCCATCAGGTTGTCCTGGATCGATAATTGCGAACACGCGACCATTCTTCACATGGCGGGTGTCTACAGTCTCGTAGACACGAATATGATGAGGGCCGCCAGGAATATTAAATGCAGCTGTGTCTGAAACATATAAAAGGCTTTGATCTGGACTGAAAGCCAGCCCATTCGGACGCACCATGTCAGTGACTACAGGATGAATTTCACCAGTTGTCGGATCGAAGCGGTAGACGTAACTTCCGGGTTGTTCTTGTTCGCCCCCATAACCTTGGTTTGGCTCGGTTATCCCATAAGGCGGGTCGGTAAACCAAATTGTGCCGTCACTTTTTACTACCAAATCATTAGGACTGTTAAGACGTTTGCCTTGATAGCGATCGACTAAAATCTTCCATTCACCATCGTATTCGCATCGAACGATCGCCCGCAAACCAGACGAACAAGCAACCAGACGACCCTGCAAGTCGCGGTAATTACCGCTTTGATAATCAGATGGATCGCGGAGGACGGTTACGTTTTCAGTAGGACTCCAGCGTAACAGGCGGTTACTGTGAGCGTCACTCCAGACAACGCTATCATCTTCGTGGAAGTAAACAGGCCCCTCGCTATGGACTGCACCGTTGGCAAGCTTTTGGAGTAAAGCACCTGGGCGTACTAAGGTACACATGCGATCGTCATAAATCTTAATGGCTTGGGCCATCAGAATCTCCTGTTATTCAACTTAGTTACTGGCAATCTGTAGCAGGTTTAAATTAATACCAAATTTATATAAATGTATATCTACGTATTGAATAGTAAAAGTACAATTTTTTAACTTTCATACTTATCACCAATTCTTAAGTATAATTCTTCAGATAATTGGTATGAAGATAATTATTCTTGAATGAGCTTTGATTTCCCTCAAACCATAGATATATATTGTACAAGTATTTTCTCACTCAAAAATTATTTTTAGTTACTAGATAATTTAACTTTATTAAGATAATTAATCCTGTTGTCAACAATTCTTTTCTTTAATCAAATACTTTTTCAAACACTATATTTAAAAAGTACACACTGTCCAATATTCTGCATTTTATCTATTAACTCTATCCCAACTACATAATAATTTACAAAAATCTGAAATTAATAGTAAACACTAGTCTATCTCTAGATATAAATAAAAGTTAAGCCATCGGGAATAATCTAAAATATTAAATTATTAATCTCGCTGTTGGTCTGGGTTTTGCTAATTTATCTCTCACAAAAAATTTTTCAATCCTCAGTTAAAATCTTAGTTGAAACAATTGTTTTCAAAATTTATCTATGTCCAAAGAGTGAATTTTTTATTTTACATATATACCATTGATGAGTTGAAAAATTCAAACTCGATAAGATAAAGTAAAGCGTCTAAGCGAAAACTATTTGAATATTTTTCAATTAATTCGGCTTAGAATAAATTGTTTACATTATATACAAACAAATAGCTATGGATCTTGGTCTTAAAGATAAAGTCGCTGTAGTTACTGGAGCTGATTCTGGGATTGGGAAAGCGACAGCTCAACTGCTTGCTCGTGAGGGTGCAAAGGTTACTATTATCGATAAGACTTCAGAAACTCTTCAACAGGCGGCCGAGGAGTTGGGAAAATCTGGAGAAATATTTACGGTTCAGGCAGACCTCACCCAGCCTAAAGAAGTTGAAACTGCCAAAGAGCAAATACTTGAACGCTTTGGAACAGTTCACATTCTTGTCAATGCAGCAGGAATTACAGGTGCTACAGGAGATTTCCTGGAGCTTAGCGACGAGGAGTGGTATGAGACGATTGAGGTTGACTTGATGGCGACGGTACGTACCTGTCGCGCTTTTATTGGGGCAATGCGTAAAGCTGGTTGGGGAAGAGTCATCCTCATTAGTTCCGAAGATGCACTACAGCCTTACCCAGAAGAGATACCTTACTGCGCCTGCAAAGCAGCAGTATTAAATCTTGCTAAAAATTTATCCAAAGCTTATGCAAAGGATGGCGTGTTGGTAAATGCAGTTTCTCCTGCCTATATTGCCACCCCAATGACTGATGCAATGATGGAAAAGCGCTCAAAACAACTGGGTGTCAGCTTTGATGAGGCAATTGACAGTTTCCTTGAGGAACAGCGCCCTCACATTGAACTCAAACGACGTGGCAAACCAGAAGAAGTAGCGGCTGTGATTGCATTCCTTTGCTCTGAGCAATCAAGCTTTGTGGTTGGTTCTAACTATCGGGTAGATGGTGGTTCGGTTGCAAGTTTGTGAGTGAAGCGGGTGTAGAGGAAACTAAGCTGTTCTATATTTAAGAGGGCATATATTTTCGTGTTGGCTGTTGAGAGTTGACAGTTGGTGTTAACAGTCACCTCAGAGCGAACCTTACAAGTGATTATGCAATGAATATGTGTTTTAGCTTAGTAGTCTGACCGACTCTGAGATTGTATCTGGTTTTTCGGGTTGGAATCTGTCGCTGGATTTGAAACAATTGGTATAACTATTATTCTTAATTTAAAAGTCGATCATGAAACAGATAGAAGCAGTTGTTGCCAATATCAACGAGCTCAATGATGGTGAAATGCGACAGCTGTCTGTCGGTGAGACAGAAATTTTATTGAGTCGGATAGATGGGAAGTATTATGCCGTCGGCCCACACTGCACTCATTATAAAGCGCCACTGGCAGAGGGGGTTTTGAGTGGACATTATGTTGTTTGTCCCTGGCACAATGCCTATTTTGATGTGACTACAGGCGACCAACTAGAGCCACCTGGCTTGGATGGTATAGCTTGCTATCAAGTACGCATTGAAGGTGAAAATATTATTGTCAGTGTCCCAGAGGAGACAACGGGATTGCGATCGCCTGCAATGGCGCAATTCGACCCCAACGTTGATGGACGCACATTTGTCATTTTAGGCGCAGGAGCAGCGGGTGCCCATGCCGCAGAAACTTTGCGAGTAGCTGGATATCAAGGGCGAATCGTGATGATTACTCAGGATGACAAGCTACCCTACGATCGCACCAAACTGACTAAAGACTACTTCATTGGTCAGACATCCGCCGACGAAATGCCCTTACGTTCCTCCGATTTCTACGAAGAACACGGCATAGAAGTGCTGTTGAATAAGCGAGTCGAACGGGTGGAAACAACGGCTAAAGCGATCGCCTTTACCGATAGCGCCAGCAGTAGCGACGCCCAAGCGTCTAGTGATTCATTAACTTATGATGCCCTATTGGTAGCAACAGGAGGAAAACCACGCCAGCTAGATATTCCAGGTGCGGACTTAGAAAATATTGTGACATTACGCAGTTTTAAGGATACCGACTGGATCTTGACAAACATTAAGGAAAAAGCACAAGCGGTAGTCATTGGTTCCAGTTTTATCGGCATGGAAACCGCAGCCGGGTTGTGTCAACACGGCTTGCAAGTAACTGTAGTCTCCCCAGATTCTGTACCTTTTAAGAAAATCCTGGGTGAGGAAATTGGCAAACAATTTCAACAAGTTCACGAAGAAAACGGTGTTTCCTTTAAATTTGAAAGAAAAGCGGTGCAATTTGAAGGTAACGGTAAAGTAGAAACTGTAGTTTTAGATAATGGCGATCGCTTGCAAGCAGATATCGTAATAGTCGGAATTGGCGTACAGCCTGCAACAGACTTTCTAGAGGGTGTTGATTTGCATCCCAAAGATAATAGTATTGTTGTTGATGAATATTTGCGTGCAGCTGATGGTATCTACGTCGCAGGTGATATTGCCCGTTATCCCGATTGGCGTACCAGCGAATCGATTCGCGTTGAACATTGGCGAGTCGCAGCTCAGCAAGGGCGAATTGCAGCTCATAACATGGCAGGGAAAGCAGTCAAATTCAGAGGGCTTCCTTTGTTCTGGACAATGCAATTTAAGTTTCCCTTGCGCTACATTGGACACGCCCAAAGTTGGGATGAAATAATTGTAGATGGAGATTTGCAAAAACAAGAATTCATTGCTTTCTACGTCGAAAAAAATAAAGTCTTAGCAGTTGCAACTAGCCATAAAGATACAGAAACAGCAGCTATCTCAGAATTGATGCGCTTGAACCAGATGCTAACTGTTGAAGAATTACGCAGCGGCATAATTGATTTGATTCAAAAACTGCCTGAAGTTAATAATCAGCACTAGCTTTGTAGTCAGTGCTTTAGTACTCAATTCAGTACTTTAGTGCTGACTATAAATTAACCAGACTAATAAATTCGAGAGCAAAATAATTTGCAACCTCCTGCATATTCAGCAGATTGCAAGTAAGTGAGGTACAAAATCCAGGACTGATTCATTACAGATAAAAAGTTTCTACCTCCTGCCTCCTGCCTCCTGCCTCAAAACCTGTAACTTTGTACTTCATGCGAAAGAAAACTGCTGTATGACAAACATCACTGAACGCTACGACATCATCATTATCGGTACGGGAGCAGGTGGAGGTACACTGGCTCATCGTCTGGCATCCACAGGTAAAAAAATTCTAGTGCTGGAACGAGGCGACTTTTTACCCAGAGAAAAAGATAACTGGAATCCACAGGAGGTTTATCAAAAACATCGCTACCATACTGATGAGCAATGGTATAATAAAGAAGGCAAGACCTTTAAGCCTCAGACAGGCTACTGGGTTGGCGGTAATACTAAACTCTACGGTGCAGCCTTAATTCGATTTCGGGAGCGAGATTTTGAAAGGGTAATTCACAAAGGAGGAATTTCTCCAGAATGGCCTTTAAAGTATCAAGACTTTGAGCCGTACTACACCAAAGCAGAAAAGCTGTATGACGTGCATGGTAAAGAAGGAGAAGACCCAACTGAACCACCTCGCAGCGAACCGTATCCTTATCCACCAGTCAGCCATGAGCCGGATATGCAGCAATTGGCTGATGGTATCCGCGAACTGGGTTATTACCCATTTCACCTACCACTAGGATTAAAGCTGAATGAAAGCGATCGCGCAAATAGTCCCTGTATTCGCTGCGATACCTTTGACGGATACCCCTGTCTGGTACATGCAAAAGCTGATGCCGATGTTAACGCTATTCGTCCTAGCCAGGAAAAGTATGCCAATTTAACTCTCAAGACCAATGCCAAAGTCTTGCGGCTGCATACTAGTGAGTCGGGGCGAGAAATTACAAGTGTAGAAACTGAAATTGCCGGAGAAAAATATTGGTTTGCCAGCGATATTGTGGTTGTTGCTTGTGGTTCTATCAATTCAGCTGTCTTGCTGTTACGGTCTGCTAATGATAAGCATCCCAACGGATTGGCAAACAGTTCCGACCAGGTGGGGCGCAATTATATGAAACAGTTGGAAAGCGCGATTGTTTCCATACATCTAGATGTAAATCACGCCAGATTTCAAAAAACGATCGCTGTCAATGACTTTTACTGGGGAGAGCCGGATTTTCCTTATCCGATGGGCATGGTGCAAAATACAGGTAATGTACTTGCCAATATGATTCCTGCAGAAGCACCACCACTGATGGCTCCGTTTATTAAGTTAATTCCTCAGTATGAGCTACATTTAGTTGCCGAGCGTTCGGTGGGCTGGTGGTTGCAAACAGAAGATTTACCAGACCCGAATAATCGGATTCGTCTAGTGGGTGAGAAGATTCACATTGACTATACACTGAATAATACCGAAGCAAGCGAGCGCTTAATTCATCGCTGGACATCTGTATTAAAGTCAATCCCTAACTCTGCTAAACACGTCCTACCATTTAGCATTTATCCCCGTACTTATATCCCAGAACAAGCAGTAGCCCATCAGTGTGGTAGTTGTCGATTTGGTACAGATCCTAAAACTTCAGTCCTTGACCTTAATTGCCGTACCCATGATATCGATAATCTCTACTTAGTGGATAGTAGTTTCTTTCCCTCAAATTCAGGTGCTAATCCGACATTAACAATTATGGCTAACGCCTTGCGCGTTGGCGACCTGCTTGCAGCAGCGCTTCGCTAACGCATAGCTGAACGATTGAAGTAAAAAGTTATCAAACCGGAGGCATCATAGGATTCATCGATTAATTTGTTATTGCCCCTAGCAGTGATTATAGGGCTAGTTGTGCAGATAAAAATTATGTATGTATTAGCAGGAGGCACACTTCGGCTTCTCTACGAGACGCTCTTGCTAGCTTGCTTCTGCGTAGGAGTACGCTCAGCAACCAGAAGGCAGGAGGTAAAACTATTGCTGTTGCTAGCATTCACGCTTGTCATTATGTCCTAAAGGCTGTGACTACGGCTATATATACTGTTTTACTAGTACTCCTAAGTAAGTAGGTGGGAAAATTTATCGTCAGGATAGCGCAGCTAAGCCGTGTCCGCGTACTCTTACAGAGAAGCAAGCTAGCAAGAGCGTCTTGTAGAGAGCGTCGGCAAGGGGCAGGAGGGAAAAGGGTTTTAGCCTAGTTAATTTTTCTTCACATAGTTTGGTTTTATTGTGCTGACTTACTTAGATATCCAAAGCTCAAAATCGTTATTCTGATTGAAGTTGTTCGATTAGCTGAATAATTTGTTGATAATACTCGATATTTCCTTCTTGATAATACAAGTGTGCGGATTTCTGAAAATCAGTAATTGCTCGTTGATAGTTACCCAAATTTCGATAAACATCTGCTCGCAGGATGTAAGCTGAAGCCCAATGAGGTTGACGCTGTAGAGCTTGGTTTAAGTCTGCTAAGGCTAAGTTAAAGTCTTCCAACAGAGAATAGCTACGCCCGCGATTGTACCAGTCTTCAGCAAAGCTAGGGTCGATCGCAATTGCCTGAGTGTAATCTTTAACCGCACCTTGATAGTCTTCTATGGCGTAGCGAGCATTAGCCCGATCGCTGTAAAATACAGCAGATTGAGGATTGATGTGCAAAGCTTGGGTATAGTCTGCGATCGCACTTTCATATTCTTCTAAAGCGTAGCGGACAGAAGCGCGGTTATAATATGCTTCGATTAAATCAGGATTGATTTCTAAAGCCTTGTCATAATCTGCTATTGCTTTGAGTTCATCTCCTAAAAGACGACGAGCATTGCCTCGATTGCAGTAAGCTGGGGAAAAGTCCGGAATCAACTCTATAGCTTGAGTGTAATCGTTAATTGCTCCTAGAAAATCTTGCAAAGCTTCACGAGCAATACCCCGACCATAATAAGCTGCGGCTAAGTTATGATTAATTTGCAATGCCCGGTCGTAATCTTTAATTGCTCCTTTATGGTCTCCTAAAGAACGACGAGCCGCCGCGCGATCGCAATATCCCTCAGCTAAATTAGGATTGAGTTGTAATAGGCGATTACTATCTTCAATTGCACCTTGATAATCTCCCAATCGGCGCAGAGCATTTGCGCGAAAGCCGTACACTAAAGCTAAAGTCGGATTTTCTTGCAATGCTCGGTCATAATCTTCAATTGCTCCTTGATAGTCCTCAAGAGTGCTACGCACCAGACCCCGCTCGCAATAAGCTTGGACATCATCGGGATTGAGTTTGAGCGCTTGGTTAAAATCCTCAATTGCTGCTTGATAGTCTTTGAGTTGAGACAAAACCAGACCCCGATTGTAATATGCGCTGGCAAAGTTGGGGTTAATTTTTAAGGCGTGGTTGTAATCTGCGATCGCACTTTCATAGTCTGCTAAAGCGTAATAGGCATTACCTCGGTTATGATAAGCCTCTGGTAAGTTAGGATTTAATTGTAATGCCTGGTTATGATCGGCGATCGCTTCGCGATAATTTCCTAGTATTTGGTGAATATTACCCCGATTGCTGTAGGCTGCGGCAAAATGGGGATACCACTGCAAAGCTTGCTGAAAATCTGCGATTGCTGCTTGAGAATCGCCGCGATCGAGACAAGCTACACCGCGATTGTGATAGGCATTGGCAATATCAATATTGATGTTATCAGCTAATTGGGTGCTAATTTCTATAGTTTGGATATAATCAGCGATCGCTTTGTCGTAGTCTGCTAAAGCAAAGTAGGCATTTCCCCGACTGTGGTAAGATTGGGCGAGATTAGGGTCGATTGCTAATGCTTGGTGATGGTCGGCGATCGCTTTTTCATAATCTCCTAAAAAGTAGCGTGCATTTGCGCGGTGACAGTAAGCTGTGGCCAAATTGGGATTGATTTCTATTGCTTGGTTAAAGTTGGCGATCGCATTGTGATAATCTTTGAGTTGACTACTTAAAATAATCCCTCGATTATGGTAGGCTTCGGCATACTTAGGATTGAGGTTGATTGCTTGAGTGTAAGCTGTAATGGCTGCTTGATAATCCCCTTGCAAGTTGTTGTTAAATCCTTGATTGAAAAAATCTTCGGCATTCATATAATTTTTTAACTTATGATATTTCCCAACTTTTAAGTATGGGATTTTTAATGATATGATTTAAAAATCATTTCAACTACTATTGTGCCTATTGCTGGGATTTTTAGTTGCAATCTGGCGATCGCACTTTATTTTCTCCTTAAACTGCCACTTAATTCAGTGACAAGGAACTTCTGCATAACAAGCAGCACATAATTTAATCGATCGGGGCTTCATCGTCACCCCTTTGGACTGCGGTCTTCTATGTTTAGAGATTAGCTTTAACCAGCTGTAAATTGACACATGTGGGGCAATACTAAGAGAATGTTGATTTTTTGACACTTTTTGTATGACTACATTGTTTAGTTGGTTTGGAAAATTACTTCAATATCTGCGTACCTTGGCAGCAATAGGTATGCTATGTTTACTTCTCAGTTCACTTCCTGCACAAGCTGCTAGCCGCATCGATCCTAAATTAGAACAGCAAGTATTACAAATTATCCGCGAACATCCAGAGGAAATTATTGAATCTGTTCAAGTGTATCAGCAGCAACAACAACAGAAACTCAATCAAGTGCGGCAAGGATTTTTACAGAATTTCAAAGCAAATCCTCAAGCAGTGATTGGTGATTCTCCAACCACAGGTTCAACTCAATCAAAAATTCTACTGCTGGAGTTCTCAGATTTTCAATGTCCTTACTGTGCTGAGGCGCATAAAACCTTAAAACAATTGTTAGCAAAATACCAAGACAAGGTAACATTAATTTACAAGAATCTGCCGCTAACTTCAATTCATTCTCAAGCATTGCCAGCTGCAACAGCGGCTTGGGCAGCATATCAGCAGGGGAAATTTTGGGAATATCATGATGCCCTATTTACAAATCAAAAGCAACTGGGAGAGGAATTGTATTTAGATATTGCAAAAAATCTCAATTTGGATTTGGCAAAATTTCAACGCGATCGCACTCTTGCCACTCCGGCAATTAAAAAAGATATCGATTTAGCTGAAAAATTAGCTGTTTCTGGCACACCTTTTTTCATAATTAATAGTCCAACTGTTTCAGGAGTAGTGGAGCTATCAGATATTGAAAAAATCTTGACTGATACTAAATAAATTGGTCTATTTGGTAATCAGCTAATATTGACAATGGTAATTCTGTTTAGTCATTAGTAAGTAATAATTCAGAATTAAAAATTAATTAAGTTTAGATACCCAAACTTGATAACTTGACTAAAATCAAGCAGGTATATAATCATTGATTTTTAACTATTTTGAACGCTGATTACTTAATTTTGAGAGACACGGCAATTCGTTCACTTGGGGAAACCAAGACTGCACTGGCTCCTTGTGACTCCTGAATTATTACATTAGTACTAATGACTTAACAGTAATAAACTCTATATATATACTGAGTAACTATGCTATCTCTATAGTATTTGTTTAAAGATATACTTAATTATTTAATATAAATTTGCATCTTTAGTTAGAGGTTTAATGCATCAGTAAACTGTTGTACTTGAAGCAAGTGTAAGGAGTAGCTATATGAAGAGTAAGGAGGAGAGATTTTCCTCACTCCTCATGTTCTTAAAGATATGATAATTTTCCTGAGTTATAGTAAATTGAGGACTAAAATACCGTAATTATTTTCTGCTATTTTGTGTCAAAAAATTGCGTATAACTCGTTATTTGTTTTCATTGGCTTTCTTTCTACGCAACATCACCAAAGCTCTAACTCGCTCTTTAAATACTTCAAATTCTTCGCTGCTTAATTTGGTTTTCTGCCATGCTGGACGTTGCATCAAGCGCTCAGACCATTCCTCTAATCTGGGGTAGTCACTAAGATTAACACCTAAATTAGGTAATGAAAATATACCTATTCCCGCAACAATATCTGCTAAAGTTAACTGTTTGCTACCAAAAAAAGAGCAATCGCCAAGCACTTGAGTAAAAAATTGCAGTACCTTATCTATATGCTGTTTTGCTTGTGCAGCTTGTGGAGAATCTTCACTTTCATAAATTAGTGAAATGATTTGTGGAAATAATTCGTTACTAGTGACTAATTGCACCATCCTCACTGTAGCTAACGCTTGAGGTTCAGAAGGTAGCATCGCGGGTGTAGGATATTTAGCTTCTAAATAGTCCATAATTGCCAAGGATTCGACAACTCGAAAACCATCATCCACAACAACCGGAATATGATGAAAGGGGTTAATCGTCGCAAACTCTCCTTGGAGTTGATCGCCATCTAACTTTATCAAAACTGATTCAAAGGGAATTCTTTTTTCCAGTAAAGTGAGCCACACACGACGAGCATTTGGCGAAAGAGGATTATAGTAAAATTTCAACATTTTGAATCCTTAATCAATAAAATAATTTCGACATTTCAATTTACTAAGTCGTTTGCTGATAGTGAAAATATTTCTTTTGCAATTCTTCTGGAATTTTAATCGGACGACCATTTTGTAAACTAATAAAAGCACCTTTTTGGATAGCTACTGCTGCTAACTCATTGTTAGATATAATTTCTGCTTTCACAGTCCACTTCAAACGTCCTAAATTACTTAACCATAAATGCCCAATCACGCGATCGCTAATCTTTATCGGACGTTTATATTCAATTTCAGTTCCAGCTAAAACAGGTGCATATCCTTGCTCAAGCTGTTGACTGAGTTGCCAATGTTCATCTAAAAATTTTAAACGTAAATCCTCTAGCCATCTGATATAAACAATATTACTAACAATTCCTATGAAGTCGATGTCGTATGTCCTTACAGAAATTGCCAATACTATCTCTAATGGTCTGTGTATGTCATTTACTATCATGATTTGTCCTAAATAAACTAATTTTAAAGACCAATCGGTCTGTAAATGGTCGAAATAATTCCTCTGAGATAAATTTTGCTCATCTTTTTAGCCTGGATAATTACAATAATTTCAAACTTTTATATATTTAAAGGTGAGTTTCTAAATATTGATTCAGGTGATTAATTACCCTGTGCATGTGAATTGAATCACCATAAAGCTTGCTCATCATGATGGCTCCTTCCAAGGTTGCAATGATGATGGTAGCGATTTCATCAGCGTTTACCTCAGGACGAATTTCACCTTTTGCAATTCCTGTTTGAATAATTTTACCAATCAGATTCAGCCAAGAGTTCATTGCTTGTTGAGCGCGATCGCGCAGTGCTGGATGAGCATCATCACTCTCAACAGCAGTATTGAGCAATGGACATCCTCCCTTGATCGGTGGATTTTCTGCAAAACTGCTAAAGACTCCAATGATTGCTTGCAGACGTTCCACTGCATGGCGTTTGTTTCGCAAGGCAGCTCTAGTGTGCTGTTGGATGCAGGCGATCGCAAACTCAAAAGCCTGTAGCGCTAAATCATCTTTGCTTTGGAAGTGATTGTAAATTCCTCCTTTTTGCAATCCAGTGACACGCATGATGTCTGACATAGATGAGCCTGCATACCCCTGTTGGTTAAACAGTTCGGCTGCTTGCTGGAGAATTCTGCTTTTCGTTTCTTTACCTTTAGACATTAAATTATTTGAGACCTTTTGGTCTGAATTAATTTAGCATTAAAAATTTTAAAAATCAAGTATTTCTCAATCCAAAGTATTGAGGATTGAGGATTGGGGAAAACTTTTCTCTATTACCCCTTATCCCCAGAGGGAGCTCCACCTTCCCCAATCTCCACTCCCTATACAAAGCGAATACAGTAGACGTTCGATCGTAATTAAGATTAAAATACGGTAAGCTAGTCGGATTACCGGCTTTTATGTGTAATACTGCAAAAAAATTAGTTAGGAGTAGTAATTCAGCAATCAGCGAACAAGAACAGTTATCAAGGCTTTGTTTGGGAATTTAAACCCTAACTTAGTCTCTTCACTAATAACACGACTTTGAACGTGCAGATACTTGATAGCTGATTGTGGAAATTCCTGAAGAATATGCACTATCTATTACTACCATTTTTAAGCTTCTTCGTTGGCATCATTGTTGGTTTAACCGGAATTGGCGGAGCCTCTCTGATCACCCCAATGTTGATTTTTGTCTTTCAGGTTCCGCCTTCTATTGCTGTGAGTTCTGATGTTGTGGCTGCGACATTGATGAAGATTGTTGGTAGCGTCAAGCATTGTCAACAGAAAACTCTTGACACAGAAGTTGTCAAATGGCTTGCATTTGGAAGTGTTCCAGGCTCACTGTTTGGGGTGGGAATTTTGCACTCGATCAAACGCACCGGCGAGTATAACCTAGATAGTATTTTGCTTCGTTTGCTTGGGGTGATGATTCTATTAGTTACCTTGTTAGCATTAATACAATTATTACTGTTGACTTTTTTCCCCAAGTTTAATTTACCCGAATTACCAAAATTAAACTTAGAAACTAACTTTGGTCGTTTGAAAACAATGACTTTAGGAGCAATTTTGGGCTGCTTAGTTGGTTTAACAAGCGTCTCCTCAGGTTCAATGTTTGCCCTACTAATGATTGCATTTTTCCGTCTTGATGCACGTAAGTTAGTGGGTACAGATATTTCCCACGCAGCCATTTTATTACTGTTTACCTCCCTTGGACACCTCAGCCTGGGAACAGTTGATTGGAGTGTGGTAGTGCCTATATGGTTAGGTTCTATTCCAGGAGTATTAGTAGGTGCTAAAGTCTGCCAACTAGCTCCGCAACGCCCACTACGGTTTATTATTTATGCAATCTTAATGATGGTAAGTTGGAAATTAGTTCATCAAGTTTAAAAAGTAAAAATGAACGCTTTCGCCAAAAGGGCTTTCATCGACTTACAGATTGTACAAGTTGAGACTGAAATAGAGCGATCGCAGTTTTGATTCACTCTAACAATCTAAAAACTTGAGTGCATATTTTGAGATGCCCCTGTATTGCTTCATCCCAGGTAGGGTAGAAGTTTCTTTTTCCATCCATTACCCCACCCATGACTAACGTTTCAAACACCATTGGCTTAGATCCAGAGTTGCATCTGCCAGGATTTAAGTCTATGCCTACAAACTTGGTTGAAATCATGCAGCCGTTGAATTCGTTGACCATAACTGTAATGTCGGCAATGGCAGCCGCCGCCATCCAGAAAGACCACTCCATAAACGATTCAACAGCGACGGGTGTCTGTCCTTCAAGTTTGTAGTAGCAAGTTAAAATCTCCATTTCGTCACGTCAAATCTTTAACTAGTTCTCTAAATAATAGTCTTGCCGCCTTAGCTGCAATGCGATTTCTAATCAACTTTGCAGGGCGACCAGCAGCTTTCTCAGCATCCAACTGACTCCCCAGTTGTTGACCAATATCATTTTTTAATCGCGATCGCTGTGGCTCAATCCGAGTGTAGACCCACTGCCACAAAGCCTTACGACATAAGTCAGAACCGCCCACAACTTTAGTCTTCTTGCTGTCACCCGATGCCACCAGCGACGGGGCAGCACCTAACGCTTTCTGGAATCGGCGTAATGATAGATGCCGTTTAGTTGGCTTTTTAGAATTTCGCCCGCTTAGGATTTTCACCTCTGGTCTACGGTCGGCATCCAGGAATCCCTCAATCGGGTAAATCTGGGATATCAGCACCGATGAGAGGCGATCGCCAAAGCCAAACTTTTTAAAAACTTGACGGTAAGGTTGAAACCGCGCATCAGCAAGCAATTGTTGCAACTCTACCTCAATGGCGTATTCTTCGCGCTGGAGATTACAGATGCGTTTTGCATGTTGGCGAACCGTGTCTGTAATCCCCAAGCCAGCCGTTTGAGCGTAAAGACGATCGTAACGCGTACTTTTGCGTTCACCAGCTAGCCAACCCCAAAGTAAAGGCACTTCACCAGACTCACCCCGCAGAGAGCGTACCAGTGCTACCTCTGGAAACTGCCAGGCTAAATCCTGACGGGCACGGTTGATAATGGGTGATTGCACTCGGTTGAGGTGAGCCAGTCTCAGCACCAGTTCTCGAATTTTAACTATCGTCAGGTCGCGGATTTGGACAAATCGCCGTGGGTCGGCGTGGTAGTCGAAGTAGTAACAAGCCAAGGCTAACGAATCTGCATCATCATCCTTGTCTGGCAAGGCAAGATGATTAGCCCGATAATTTTTTAACTCTTTATGACCGACCAACCGCACCTCTACCCCGCTTCGTGCTAAATGAGTACCCCAAAGCTTACTGTAGTTACTGCCAGTCGGTTCCATCAGAGCAATGTCCGGCTTTAGCTCTAACAAAGCTTTAATCCCTTGAGCATTGGCGCTAAAGCAATTAAACGGACATTCATAATAAAATTGACGTGGGTCTTCGGGTTTTTCTGTTAGCAGGCAAGCCGAAACTGAGGACTTGCTCACATCAAGTCCCAAAATTTTAATCATTCAGTTCTCCTGGGTGGTTCAGTTTATGTCCCTGATGTCTGCCTGCGAATCACCCGAAGGCCCTTTGAGCCTAATTCACTCTCAAGGCAATAGCCGTCAGCGGGAACTGACGGCGACACAGGGAGGGAACAGCACAACCACAGCAGCCGAGCTTGAGAATCAAAGAAAGCCATAAAGCTTGTTTCTACTGAAAAGCCCTAAGCTGCTGTGTGTATGCGCTGTACGTCTGGGTTGGACTCCAGACCGCGACGCGACGCGGTGGTGCGATCGCGTTTCGCCGATGAGTCAGTCCGGCTCGTCAGGCTTTTCTTATTGCTTCACAAGTGTCAATTACTTGCTGAATTTGTTTGGCGGATAGCTGCTCGTATCGCTCAGCGGCTTTTTTTGATAGATGCTGGCTCCATGATTGAATTGATATTCCAGTTTTTTGAGAAAGAATTTGTATAGCTATTCCCGTTGCCAAAACGTTAATTACATATTCATCTCTAGGGATATGAATAAATTCGTCGTCTTTTTCAACAACCATTACATCTCCTAAAAATTGCTAAGTTCTTGATTGTTGGTCTGAGGAGCTTCCCCGCTCTCAAAAGGGATATCATCTGGGTCGGGTTCTTCTGCTTGTTGATTTAACTCCTCTTCCTTGTATTTGAGTTCTTGTAGCTTCTCTTCATAGTAGGAAATCCGCTCTTTTAGATAACTAGCTTTTGTCTCTAAAGTTTGAATTTGAGTCACAATTCCCTTTTCTTGCGACTCCCTAATTTTTCGCTCTACCTTCTCCATTAGTAGAGAAGTTGCCTCCTCGTCGTCTTCCCCTTCTGATACTTCAGCCCAGAGTTCTAGATGCTTGTTTTCGTAACTTCCGAGGTTGAGGACTCGTTTGTAAGAAATAGTTTTGACTTGCATAGGTTTGTGATATTTTTAACTTGAATAGATGCACGGCGGTCGCGTAATGCAACCGCGATCGCCTTTAATTAGTTGCCGAACTGTTTTCTTAACCGCTCCAGCAGGGACATCCCCTCACCGTAGCGCTTGCCAGTGAAGCCCAGCACCTCAGTGACAATCGTGCTATCGCTTTTCCCCTCTCCAAGTCGCACAATTAGCCGCCAAAGTAAGCGGTCATTATCCGAACAATTTTCGGACAAATCGGCTCCCTGAGCGGTTTTGAGGTCATTTTCTACTCCTTTTTCGGGCTTATTTGCGTTGTCGGTGTATGGTTGGGGTATGGTTGAACCACCGCGCAGCGCTGCGGCTTTCATCTCGCGGTATGGGGGGAGTCTTAACGGCTGATCGTCGAGCAAGCAGTGGGACTGGTCGAGCTTTAACCAGTTGATAAGTTGCTCATTTTTCAAGCTTTTGGCATGAGCTAGAGCTTTTTTACCCAAGCGGATACGGTAGAAAGCATCACCCAAATCGCTCTTGCCTTCCAGCCCCCAGGCTCCAACGCGGTCATACTGCGAGAGTAAGACTGTAAACCGCTTTGCCTTGCGTCCCCTTCTTGCGTGACGGTCGAGCCATTCGCCGGAATTCTCTACCTTTGAAACGAGTTCGGGGTACTCCTCGACGATGATTACGCGCTCACTGCCAACTAGAGCAGCGTCACCGTGTTCCTCTCGGATCTTCATCTGGTTAGACAAGTCCTCTAGGTCATCGCTCATTCCCTGGTTAATAGCAGACCAATTCTCACCGCGTCCCAGTACCTCAAGCCCCTGCCAGTCGGTCGGCGTCCCTTCACACTCGTAGACACGAACGCGACCACCCACGGTATAGGCGAGATATTGGGCGAGGGTAGACTTTCCAGTGCCCATCTCGCCGATGATCATCACCTGTTTACCCTCAATGGCACTGATGATATCGGTGATTATTTCTAGTGGCTCCTCAACAACAGCAGCGCTGGCTTCAATGACTTGAGTCATGGGAGTGCCAGCGTAAGGGAGAGCGTCGTAGACTTTAAGCAAGCGCTTGACCCCGTTCTCAAAGCCGTCACACAGCCAAACGCCGAATTTGAAGGTAGCGCGGGTGACATTTACACCGAACAGTGAAGCTGAAAACAGTACTCTCCCTACTCCCCAAGCACAGTAACGCAGTAGAGTTTTACTGTCTGGCAAGTGCATCTCAACCCAGGTGTGGGCGTTAGCGGTTTTAGGAGGAGTGGCAACTTTGATGTCAATTAAGTCATTTGCCATACTGCACCTCAATTTTGAAGTAGAAAGGCTGGCTAGATTGATGTTTGCAAAGTGCAATGATGCCGACGAGCAGTGCAGCTAGGGTCAACAGCAGAATTAGTAGTTGGCTCATTCTTCCTCCCACCGCTCTACTGCATCAACATAGGACTGTTGCCAGCCGCGTCTCTCTGGAGGTTTTGCTAGGGTTTCGGCTGCATCTACGTTGTAAGGACAGTTGGGGTTTTTGTCGTCCAGTTCGCCGAGAATTTGGTGAAACTTCTCTGGTGAGGCAGAACTGGAGATATGAGGGATGCAGCGAATTTTGGGCGGCTGGTTACTCATGATTTACCTCAATCTCATCTAATGGCGGGGGTGCTACTTCCCAAAGCAAATACACGATTGCTGTGTGGGCATCGGCTAAATTTAGGTCTGGCTGATATCCTTTGCTGACAAGGCTTTTGTAATCTGGATGTTGGCTGATGTTAACAATTAGCGCCGAGACTTGGGCGAGTAATTCCTTAAGTGGTGTTAACGGTTGGGGGTCAATCATGGTAAATTCTGAGTGGTTTATGATAATTTCCCCAAACAAGTCCTAGCTCGCGACTGGGGCTTGTTTTGGTTTTGGATGATTGGACAATGAGACGCGAAAGCAGCGGCCGGAACCGACCATCATTACTTGCTTGTCGGCAATGCGGACGGCTTTGCTACGACTGACTTTCATCATCGGAAATGAGCCGTCCGGTGAAAGGCTGAACAGCTCGTAATTTGCTAAAGAACTCCATTCGACGGCTGTTTTGTCAGCCAAGGCGGAATACTCAACTGAGTACATGTCTGCGGCTGAAATTGCACTTGGCAGTGAAGGCAGATGTCGTCTGGTTTTATCCCTCTCGTCCTTTTTTGGCTTGTTGTCAGTGTTTGGTGGGGTTTGAGTGCCATTACTGGCGGTTTGTAGTGTTTCCATAGTTGGTATATGAGGGTATAACGCACAGTCTTAAGTAGGACTTAGGCTTGTGCGTACTGGGGTCATGTTGTGGAAGTAGCAGGGTTTAAGTGCCGCTGCGAAGGGGTTTTAATACTGCGATCGCGCAATACTAATTTTGGTAAAAGCCATGTCCTGATTGGGTTTTAGCGTTTTTGAGTTAGAATTTACCTCCATTACTTTTGGGTTTTGTCTTGTTAATTGACTCCCCAGCAGATCTTTACATTGCCTCAGTGGCTACAGGCTGCTATCTCTGTCTGGTTGGGAGTTAGGTAGAGGGTGTGTCCACGCAAGGTCAAGGCGCGGGTGGAAAGCTCCAGGGTGCAACGCAAATGCAAGGCGTTGGGGAGCAATATTGCGTACAATTACATTACCCATGCAATCTTGAGTTATAGTAACATTGCATGGGTAAAGACTGCAACATATTACATGGGTAAAATAGGAATAATTTACATGGGTAATATAGATGGGTCGGAAAACAACACACGGCTTGTATGGACAGAACAAGAAAGATTTCACAGTTTCGCTAACGCCAGAAGGAGCGGAGATACTGGACGGCAGGGCGAAAGCTCTAGGAATCAGTCGCAGCGAGTTAATAGAGCGTATAGCACGGACTCATTTGATGTCCCCGTTGGAGAAACATATCTTGGGGGAACAGTTAGCCAGCTGATTCAGGACTACCGTAGTCAGGTGGCTTCTAAACAATCTCTTATTGAGCAAACCCAAGATGAAATAGATTATCTTCAGTCAAGGATTCAGCAATTTGAAGAGTTAGCGGAAAATCTCCAAAACTCAACTGAGGAAACTCAATAAAAAACCGTCCTGCCTGCATAGGTAAGGACGGTTTTTAATGCGATCGCGACCCTAGAGCGGTTGTCTTAGGGTTGCGATCGCGGAAACCAATGACCAATAACTAACGCCAATGAAAAAGAAAGAGATTTACATTGCTCTAGCCTTAAGCCTTGATACCAGAGCTTTAGTACCGCTGTGCTGGCATGAAGACAAAGCTAGAGCCGGCGACGTGGGCACAGCTATAACCCAGCAAAACGGATTATCTTATTTTGGCGTCATCGGCTGTAATCATGCTGACTTTGAAGCTGACTCCAGTTTCCCCGATGACCACTGGTTGAATCAGAAAAATTAGCGCTCGCAACTGACCAATTTATTAATGACTAATAACTAATGACCAATGACTACAGATAAATTCATTGCCAAAGTACAAGGTGCTTCTGACTTTTGTGGCAAGCAATTGGCGGACTTTGTTGACTACGTGAGAAGCGTTGACCCAGAACTCGACTTTTATCAAGCAACAGTGGTGGCAGGAGTGATTGTTAACCAGCTACCATCTGCCTTCCAAAATAATCCCCAAATGCTTGCTGAACTCAAAACACAGTGTGAAGTTATTAAACAACGCAAAGGCGATCGCAGCTAGGCTAAAAAAAATCACTCACTTAAACATCAAGTGAGTGATTAATTTGTAAAAAGCAAAAAATAATCAACATGAATACTATCAAAAAAAGAAAGAATTTTCTAGATATTCAGATAGAATCTAGTGCCTTCACTAGCCTTAATTCTAACACAATAACAGGCATTCGGGGGATACAAAAATGACACAAGGTATTTATAAATTCCCCCAAGACTCACTCAACTTCCAATCCAATTCAGACAGATTACCACCATGCAATATAGAAGCAGAGGAAGAGATAATAGGTGGTATATTATTAGACCCAGAAGCAATTTATCGAATTAAAGATAGATTGAAACCAGAACATTTTTATATTAGTGCCCATAAAGACATCTATCAAGCTTGCTTAAGGCTTTGCAACAAAGAGAAACCTACTGATTTGCTGAGTGTTACTAGTTGGTTGTCTGACCATAATATTCTGTCTAGAATTGGCGGTAGAAACAAGCTAGCAACTGTACTACATAGAACCGTAAGCGCAGTTAATATCGATAATCTAGCTGAATTAGTCATTGATGCATCTGTTCGACGCCAGTTAATCCGTGTTGCTGATGAAATTAGTGCATTAGGATATCAAACAGAGTTAGATATCCCAGAGATTTTTTCAATAGTTTCTGATAAAACTCGGTCAATTATCGAACTTCCAGTTGCGGCAACTAAGGATGAACACGAGCAATGGTTGCATGACAGATTACTTAATGAATTGACAGCTATTTATACAACTTGTTCTCAACCATCCTTAAGACTTTTAAAACTCAAACGACTAGCAGATGACCATCATCTTTCGATGGGATTCTTGGAACACTTCTACTTAAAAACTCTCATTGCCCAATGTACTAAATTACTCACCTATGAAGAGTTGAAAGAACTAGCAGGTTCTACAGTTAGAGAGTGGTTATTAAATGGTCTAATTCCTCAAAGCACGACAATTTTATTAGCCTCAGATGGTGGAGTTGGTAAAACCAAATTTGCCTATGCCATTGGTAAAATTTTGATTCAAGGCACTCAATTTGGCCCATTTGTAACTACAGGCAAAAGGAAGATTCTTTACTACCAAGGAGACGAAAGCCCAGGTGATATGTTGCAAGCCTTGGATTCTCTCGGTTATTCAGAGCAAGATATCGGCGAGTCAGTTCGCGTACGCTTTGGCTGGAGTGCTGAGAATATGCCAACACTCATTCAGGATTTAAAGGAATTTCAGCCAGAGCTTGTTTTTATTGACTCGTTATCGACTGCCAACCGCTTTTCAATTTACCGCGAGTCAGAAATGGAATATGCTCGCCCTATTTTGGAGATGACCGGGCTGGCTACCCAGTACAAAACCACCTTTGTCATCATTCACCACACAAACAAAGAAGGTGGCGTGCGTGGCACGACCGCAATTAGAAATGCAGTTTCAGAAGTTTGGACGCTGACCAAGGACAACAAAGAAACCGCTACCCCTTACGACCGCATCCTAGAAATCGATAAATCGCGATCGCGCTCCTCTAATAAAAAATACCGTATGTACTTCAACCCAGATGACCTCAGTTTTACCTTCCTAGGTGAAGAAGGGGACGAGCTTGGCGGTCTTGGTCAGTCTGCCAAGGAATCAACTTTGCAACTTTTGGCTGACAACAGAAATATCAAATTTACTAGTGAAGAGATAGCCTA
Source organism: Nostoc sp. (assembly GCA_036918135.1). Classification (GTDB taxonomy): domain Bacteria; phylum Cyanobacteriota; class Cyanobacteriia; order Cyanobacteriales; family Nostocaceae; genus Nostoc. The sequence goes on along the minus strand of JBALDB010000055.1, from coordinate 7,496 downwards.
CAGGCTAGGACTCTCTAAAGCCTATGCACGGCGTTACTTGGGTGAGCTATCTGCTGATGGGATGATTAGCGTCAAACGTCAACCGGGGAAAGCTAACACCTATTTTTTAGCCTTTAAGGAAGGATCGCCAAAGGATCACCCCTCGGATCACCTTGCTTCACATACTGAAAGTGTTGATAGTAATGAATTACAGTCGAATCTAGAGATTGGTATAAAAAACACAGGATCGCCAAAGGATCACCCCTCGGATCACCTGCCAAACTTAGACACAGTAAGCAATGCAAGCAAAGGTGATCCTCAAGCTGACAAAAATAGCGATCAAACACCTGACTCAGAAATTTTGATAGCGCCAAGTAACATCGAGGATCACCTTCGCTCGAATGCTTTACCAGATGGGAGTTCTGTCGGCGATCCAGGGGGCGATCCTCCCCCGATCCTGTGCGAAAATATACAGCTTAGTGGAATAGAGGTTAAACCACTACCAGTTAACGATTCTGGCAGTTTTACCCAGGGTGATCCGGGGGGTGATCCTGGGGTGATCCTCGCTAGCGATCACCACCCCACCCCCTCGGCGACAAAATTAAAATTACCCCTCCTGCCCTTGCTTGAAGAGAAAGGTATCTACTGGAGTGCTTCATTTAAGCGAGAAGTCAAAGTATTCCTGATTTTTGATGAGATGACTCAAGCCAGCTGTCAAATTCCGGGACGGGGCACATTTAGTTTAGAGTTTAGGGACTTGCAATGCTGTGAGCAATCCCCCAGGCACGATTTCAACGTTGGCGACATGGTAGTTATTTTGACTGGCAAGCTTAAACAAACCTTCGCAACCATTACCGACATTCGAGCCGATGGCATCTGGCTTAAATCCAGCGATCGCAAAAAAACTCTACGAAAACCTTACTGGCCTCACCAACTTGCAAAAGCCTGACATTATAACCATGACACACGATAACGTACAAAATCAGCAGGCGATCGCCGAGCGATTGTGTACGAAATCATCCCCCAGTGTACCTCTGTTTTTCATCGGCAGCAGCCCGTCACTGGCAAGTCGAATCATCAGCTGCGATTATCCCGCAGCCGGAGCTTTCATTCAACTCAACACCTTGAAACAAAGAATTAGCTATTTTGAGGTTGGCGATTGGGTTTTTGACTGCTCTGGATTCATGGAGGTCAGCAAGTATGGTACTCACAGAACCAGTGTTGAAGAACACTTTCAACTAATCCACAAATGGAAGTGCTGTGGCAATTTGTTGATTGCCGTGTCCCAAGATTGGATGTGCGAACCGTGGATACTCGACCGTACTGGGCTAACTGTACAAGACCATCAAAGATTGACCATCGACAGATACGACAAGCTGATGGCGCTTAAACCATTAGTGCCGATAATGCCTGTACTGCAAGGATACAGAAGTTCTGAATACATTGAGTGTTTACTAGAATACGGCTCACGGCTCAAGCCTGGAGCGTGGGTAGGCATCGGTTCTGTATGCCGCCGTAACGGCAAGCCGGATGAGGTGGCTAATATTCTCAGGTCAATAAAGTTGCTACGCTCTGACTTACGGTTGCATGGGTTTGGCTTGAAAATCTTGGCTTTAGAGAATAATGAAGTTCGGAAACTTTTATACAGCTGCGATTCTATGGCTTGGAGCTACCCTCGTAGATTTCAGCCAATACCTGAGCCAGAAATACCAATGGCTCACCAATACCAAAAATTGATTTATTCGGCTGTGACTGATTCTGTACAAAAACGAGTACCCAAGACAGCCGGTGCGGGAAACGGACAGGGACGAAAGCCAAAATGGAACTCAGTGAGCGAGTCAGTGCGAATTCCCAAAAAATATATTCCTCGTGTAGTAGATTTGTGCCGTCAGTGGCAAATAGAGGAAGATGTGGAAAAAACTTGACATTATAACTCGCCGGAGTACTTGTTGCAAGTCTCGTCAGCGATGCCCAAAGCCGCAGGATTCTCTTGCAGCAGCTTTTGAAATTTTCGCAGCTCATCCCAGGCGCGAGTGCTGGTGTCGAGTTGCTTCGAGTTCTGGTGAGGGTGGTAATTGAGGCGTTTGTAGTCAACGTAGCTATCAATTACTTTGAGAAGTAAATCGCCCGTGTTGACGTGTGACACGCCAATACCGCTATCTACTGCTCTGGCATATTCCATAATTTGGGCTTCTAGCGCAATTGGTACTCGAATCGTTTTTGTGGGGCCACTGTGCCAACTGCTGCCACTTCCCCAAGTCCCTTGAGTTTGTCCACCTTTACTCATAAAAAACTCTCTATTGACGTGTGACACTTCAATACAGCTTATCAGCAAGGTACAAAAAAGCGACCGCCTTAGATTGACCTTGAAAGCGATCGCAAAAGGCAAAAGAGTAATCTTTAAGAAATTCCAGGTTACTGCTTTAATCAGGTTTTGAGAAGTTAGAGAGTGGCGATCGCGTTTTTCATATCCTCCTCACTGACCTCGATGTATGCCGAAAGTACCTTTAAATCAGCATGTCCAGTAATTTTTTTGATCATCGCCAAGTTGATACCATTCTTTGCCAGATTGGTGATGAAAGTGCGGCGGGTGCTGTGAGTGCTGATGCCTTTACCTGACAATCCAGCCTTGTTAACAGCAGACCGTAAAATCCCGTCAGCCCATCGTAAGGTGATAGGTTTCTCGGCTGTTCTGCAAGGAAATAGCCACTCTACACCTGACTCTGGCTTGTATGAAAGCAATAGCTCTTTCAAAACTGGATGCACTGCCACTTGTCGATTTGCCCTTTTAGATTTGGGCTTTTGGGTATTCTTGGTTTTATCCAAAGCCTTGGGTTTAGCCTTGCGCGTTCTCGCTCGGAAGTTGATATACTCGCGAACAGTACCATCTTCGTTGTACACATCTGCAACGCGCAGCTGCACTAGTGCCCCCCAGCGTTCCCCTGTGTACCATGCTAAGTCAAGAAGTAACTTGTACTTGCGGCTTCTAATTCTGTTGCGAATTTTCGAGTAATCCTCATTTGTGAGAATAGCCGCTTGACCTTCTCTATCGTTTTTCATTCGACCTATTTTCTCTTGGATAACTGTTCCGGTTTAACCATTGGTAAGGGTAAAACTGGAACATTTCATCTTTCAGCTGTTAACTGAATTGACCTCTATCGTAATTACCACAAGCTTTCAAAGTCCTCAGCAATTGTTCTTGTTTTACATAAAAGAAGAAGATTTACGAATTTTTGAAACTTGAATAAAACAGGAGAGTAACTATTTAAAAATGCAGTTATGACCGCAATCACTCTCGCTACACAAATCCCATCTCAGATTAATACCTTAGAAAAACTACATGCGTGGTCGGCGATGGCGTTGAATGCCTGCAATCCAACCTTGACGGTTATCGAAGGGGTAGGGTATACAGAGCGTGCCGCGCAACAAGGTATTTACTGGGTAGCCGCAGACGCAAAGTATCGTGGAATTTATCGAGTCTCCCTGCAAATTTCTGATACGTATCTCTCAGGAGGCGGCAAGTTGTGGACGTATGCAAGCGAATTGTCCAATACAGCCATCCCCTCAGCCTTCACATCCAATTAAGTTGCTATGGCAGAGAACCCCAGACAATTTAATTCGCTAGATTACGCGAATGCTGACTTGTATGGGGCTGTACTAGACCGCCCATCGTCAGCAGTACCAATAAACCTACCTCTTGAAGATTTTGCTAATAAACCTAAATCGAAAAACCTCGATCCGCTAGAAAAAGCATTCTTGCGTGAAGAAACTGCTAGAACCGATGAGTTATTCAAACAACAGCGGGAAGCACAACTAGCAAGAGAACAAGCACTAGCCCAGCGAGAGCAAGAGCGAAATCTGCGATTACAGCAAATACCATCTAGACCACCAGAGCCATTAACAGTAAGTGACAGAAACTACGAACGACAGTACGAAAAGCAGCCAACATCATCGCCAGAGATTCCTAAACCGTCTCCAGCCTCACTGCCGCCAACCCCAAAGGGAACTGCTGCCAGAGCAAGCGCACTTGTAGAACCAACACAAACCCCAGCGCCCGCCCTACTCAAGGAAGCACTGCCAGTAACAGCTGGGGTACTACAAAAAGCATTGCCTAGATCCCTGCCAACAGCAGCGGGTAGGTTGGTCGCTCCTGGCGTAATAGCAGGTGTAGACCTAGCTAGCAGACTCCTTTCAGGACAACCCGTGGAACAAGCAATAGTTGGCACAGCGGGTTCCTTAATCGGTAGTGGCGTCGGATTAGCAGTAGGCAGCTTTTTTGGCGGCCCAATTGGCGGTTTAGTTGGCAGTGCAGTAGGCGGCATGATTGGCGGACGTATCGCCGACATGTTTTTTCGACAGCAATTGCCAACCACATCCATCTTCCAAGAACAACCCTATATTAATTATCCGCCATACCAGGGTGGTCAGGCCCAGGCTATCGGTTACCAAATTATTGTCGGTATCAAAACTAAAGGGACTCCTAATTACGATGTTGCCGTAAAAGCAATCGGAGCGATAGAAGACATACAATTTGATGCCTTCACAGTAAAAGCCTTAGTACACCAAGATTCACCTGGTGTAGGATTGACAAACGAAATCAACGGCTCCTGGCAGCACGAGGCTGTTTGGAAGGATATTTATGGCGATGCATCTGGAGAGATACTAGGTATAAATTCAATTAACATATTCCGGTTAGACGGACAGCCGGATGTAGCTCCAGATAAACAGCAACCAACACCACCGCCGGATGGTAGGCCAAGTTACTATTACGACCCACCCTTAAACAGGGATGCCACGATACCAAGTGGTACTCTCAGTAATGGTACAAAGGGAAAAATCAACGAAGTAGCCCCAAGCAAACTCAGCGGTGGCAGTCCTAGAGGAGATGGCGGAGATTGGATACCAGGAGGTTACTTAGCACCGGGTATCAACCCTAACCCCGATACCACACCAAGCAATTTAGGGGGAATGCTGCCACTAATATCACCTGCACCGACACCACCACCATTTGCCGAACCAGAAGACCAGCCCATACCTCGCCGATTTGGTTTGACATCAACACTTGCAACCATTACACCTGCAACGATTACACCTGCAACCGATGGGGTAGTAATGCCCGTACCTGCCGAAGGGACAGACGCACTTGGCAACTACCATGATGGCAAAGGCGGATATTTCACCTTAGACGGGACGCCGATACCCAAAATTGATACTGGCTCCCCGGATAAATCACCCTCTCCATCACCCGATACCCAAAAAGCAAACCCAACACCCGATTCCGTTTCACCAACTCCCAAAAAAGACAGCGCGCCATCACCCAAAACCGCACCAGAACAGCAAGCGACAACTGAGGATGTCCGAAAGGAATTCGACAAGCAGCTTGCAAAGCTTAACGAGCTTGCATTGCTGATTGTTGGTATTGGCACAGTTTTAACACAGTTGCCAAACACCATCGCCAACAATCCAAATATTCGCGCTGCTAATAGAGATGACGTACAAGGAGCAGTATGTGAAATTGCTCAACCGGGCGGCTGTCTCGGTGCCAGACACGACCAAACACAGCAACAAAACGCTCAAAATAGCAATAAATTAGACGCCATAAACGCAGCATTGAACGCAGGAAATTTAGGAGCTAATGCTCAACTGTTGGCAGGGCAAGCCACAATTTTAGAACGACTAGGAGCGCAACTACCAGGGGGACTATCGGGCACGTTTGGACGTTTGTGGCAAACATTACAAGTAGATAGAATTCTCAATATTTTAATTCTAATTACTACTTTTCATAATGCCTTAATGCTTTCCAATAATTTAGCTCAAACTTTATTTGCAGCTATTGATAACATCTCTCAAGCAGTAGGGTTTAAATGGAAGAATGAAAAAGGTGAGGAATCAGGTTTTGGTAGTATCGTTAGTGAATGGACTGCTGACTTTTTCAAAACCATATTTGGGGAAGAAAATTATACAGAATTAGTAGCAAATTACAAAAAAGCTAATCGAATCTATCAAGCGACAGCTAATATATTTAATGCTTTACAGTCTATTGGATATTCAATTCTTAGTGCTTTAGAAGTTGTTGGCAGTTATCTAGCATTAATTGGTAATGCCTTGCGAAAATGGGGCGAAGTTGGCGAGAGTGCATATCGTTGGTTCAATCCTACACCAAACTTTCATAATAAATTCTTCACTGCAATTGAAGGAGCTACCAACGTTGTCTCTCAAGTTGACCAAGTAGCGTCAGAGGTCGTTTCTGTCGAGCAAAATGTTGCTCAAATTGGAGAATTAAAAAATGAATTGAATAAATCATTGAGCGAAGAAAATGAATCAAAACAAGGCGCTATTCCTCCAGAAGCAACTAAAGTTAAATCTGGGTTTGATGCTTCCAAATTAGTAAGTGCTACTGGATTACAACTTAATGATAGTGATTTTGAAGCTGATTAGGACACCCAATAATGTCATTACCAGACAACTTTAGTGAATGGGAACATCTGCAAGATACTCTAAGACTTTGGCATAACAAAGCTGTAAATCAATATTTTAAAAGTACACCTGCTGATAGTTTAGAAACGCCTAAATCATCATTGCGAGTAGCTTGCACAATGAAGGATGAAGATACTTCAACAATGACATTGATGAGAATGTGGTTATTTGAAGTAACGGCAGGAAGATTGCAAAGTGTCCAGCGTCCTGTATATGGAATACCCTGGTTTGATGTTCAATCAGAGCGGACTTTCAAACCTCAAGTAAAACTTTATTTTTTAGAACCATACAACTTTGAAATTCACGGCAGTGAATCAACTCCTCAGCTAGAAGGTGAAATCACTTTTAGACTCATGCATGAAAAGAGTGAAACTATTAGTAGAAGTGATGCAGAAAGACTTACTAGGCAAATTAAAAATATATTTGCTACACCTGTTTTTACTTGGCACAAAGGGCACTTCAAATGTTCTTACACAGACAAAGAACGCGGTTATGAATTAAAGTTATTAGTCCCTAACAAAGCTGAAGGCGAAAGAATAATTCGTGCAGTACTAGAAATCCAAGAACACCCATTCGAGCGTGACTTTCTTCAATTTATCGATAATGACCGAACTTATTCTACAAGTCCTGGAACTCATCGTGTTTACGGGCGTACAGTTAAAAAATTTGTTCGTAGAAGAACGGCACCGGTAAACTTCCGTTTTGCTCAACTACTAGTCTGGGGTAAGCAAAACCCCGTTAACTTGGTCGCAACGTCTGGCTCTCGTCTTAGAAGTGTCATCGAACGAGTTTAAACAGAATCATGCACAACCATCACAAAAATTTAGCGGACAACATATATGTTATCCGGCTGGAAATAATGACCCAAAACACCTGCTATGACGGAAGTGTAGATAAATACACAACTTGATGAAATACTGATATGAGTAGACGTAAAAGTGCAAGAGAGCTAGAAGAACAATTAAAATACGCCAAAGCACGTGAAGCATATAAAGCACCAGCAACAAGAGAAGAAGGTGCTGCAACTCGCAGACGGCCAA
>JBALDB010000054.1:0-157422 GCA_036918135.1 Nostoc sp. | reverse complement strand
ATTAATTATAGCGATCGCCTACTGCTTACCCAGTTGTACAAATTCAGGCATAGCAAGCTTTTTGCCTTTTTTTCACCGTCGAACTCACGTTAATTGTTAATGGGATTTCACAAATATCAAACCTCTGTGATGAAAGATTATTGATACTACAATTCTTTCCTAATACTTGTCGTCGCTATTATTTATTAATTTAATTGTCATTTGAAGGGAGCATTCTTTTTATCATTTTTTTGAGTTACTTACTCTATTTTCGGTAACTCTACTTTTTTGTGTGGTAATTTTTATACCGATTTATTTTTTACCAAACTCTAATTTGAATTTTAACTTTCCATCCCTCCAGTTTTAGTTTTGAATCCAAAAACTAATCCCAAAATCCTTTGCCATTTCTTTTGTGACAGTTCCGGGTGCGGAATGTGGGATTTACACTTACTAATTTGCAGCAAGAAAACGTTTGAGCATATTAACTATTTCTTGTTCCTCTTGAAACCCAGAACTATAGCACCCACTCAAAGGCACGGTTTCACCAGATTCTAAAATTAAGGTAACTCGATGCCCTGTGCCACCTTCATCATAATTAAAGCTTTCAACTTTAACATTAACAATTTCATTCAACGAGTACAAATAAATCGCTTTTCCTAATATCCCAAACCATCGATAGCGGCTAAGAGTGAAACTATTTGATTCTTTATCAAAATTATAGTTAATAAATGAACCTGGTGCAATAATCAGTAAACCTAATAAAAACCAAAATAGGGTCATTCCAATTGCACCATAAAGCAATATAGTGTCATCTTGCTTAACCAATAAATTTTTTTCTAAAGGTTGTGCCAAAAAATTCTTAATCTTTAATATTATAAACTCTGCTTCTTCAGAAAAATAATTACTGTAAGGAATTCGTCTAAATGGAATACTCTCTGTATTAGTCAATAGCTGAACTTGATATTCATATATAATTTTTCCCTCTTTATCTGTTTTAGTTTGTTTTTTTAAACTAGTTCCAATTAATCCATCAATTTGTTTTTGGCTTTTTTCATGACCAAAAAAATCAAATTCTCTCAGTTGACATATAATTGTTGTTGACTTTTGCTCAATACTGGAAGCTTCTAACTTTTGCGTTATGCGGTCACAATTAAGTTGTGTCACAGGTACGATCGCAAAAATAGCAAATAAGTAAATTATTCCTACTTGCCCAATAAATAACCCAATGAATCGAAGCAACTTCGGTTCGATATAAAAGTTAAGTTTCTTCTGTGTTTGCTCATGAATTTTTAGATTTTTCCCTTTGATATAATACAAAAATAAAAGCAAATTCGTAATTAATAATGTATAGTCTAATAAGGCAGTTTTATCTTCCATTCTTGAGTAGAAATGTCTCTGTTTTGAAGGTCAACGATGAGATTATTTATCTACAACCCAAACTATCTCGTGTTGACACACCAGTAACCGGATTTATACCATCGGCTCTTTCACACAATAGCGATGCTTGATAGCGGTCAATTAAAGCATCACTAAAATCAGCCCCAGTGACATTTGCATCATAAAAGCGGCTACGGGTTAAAGTTGCCTCTGTAAAGATGGCATTTTTCAGGTTAGCACCATCCATAGTCACGCGATCCACTAAAGCGCCAGTCAGGTTAGCACCTTCTAGATTTGCGTTTAATAAAACTCCTTTAGTGAGAATTGCGTTGGTTAAATTTGCTCCTTCAAAATTAGTCCCTCGCATTTCTGCGGCGACAAAAGTTACACCTGCCAAATCAGCATGAGAAAAGTCACGATTTTCTAAATTTATATTGTTGTAATTGATTGTGTTTAGTTGAGCAAAAGCAGGTTTGGGATTAAGTATTATCCACATAAATGCTAGTGTCAAAATTACAATTAAACTTAAAAAGCGGAATAAAATCTTTTTCATAACTTTATTATTTGTCCTTCGTCATTAGCCTTTTGTTCTTCGTACTTTGTTTTTAGTCATTGTCCTTTGTCCTTTGTTGCTTAACAAAGACTAATGACTAAGCGCAAAGTCTGAGCGGAGGTTTCCTCCGATCAGAACTTTGTAACAATGACCAATGACTAATGACCAATGACTATTTCCAATCTTTACCAATGCGAATTGTGAGGTCAGATTCTAAATCCCCAATTGCCGATACGTCTATTTGACCTAAGCCTAAGACTTTTTGCAAATCAACTCCTACTTGTCGGTTACCTTTTTGAACAATAATCTGAGTTTGGCGTTGAGTATCTGGCCAATCAGGCACTTTGTAAATATTAGTAAAGCCTTTCTGTTTAAGATAAGCAATAACTTTTTCAGTTAGTTGAGGTTGATTGGAAGCATTTTGAATAGCAATTTTGAGGTTAGGAACCCGGCGAGTATCTGCTTTGAGACCAGGTACATTTACCCCAACATAATCATTCAACAGGCTTTGTTGTCCGGTCATGTTTAGCCAATAGCTATCAGGGTCTTTGCTAAAGCGGCTAAACGTACCAGGCAATACAGTCATTTGGAAGTTATCTCGATTTAAGTTCAGACCAAAGTTTACCAACGCCATCATCTCTTCCAGTTTCAGGTTGGTGTCAAAGTATTTTCGCATTAGGCGAGTTAATTGAGGCAACCTGGGTAAGACAGTGGGACTATTGAGGCGTTGCAACAGCGCTGCTATAAGTGCTTGTTGACGCTGCACTCTTGGCAGATCTCCCAAACCTGGTTCGCGGAACCGAACAAACTGTTCTGCTTGCTCGCCGTTGAGGGTTTGCCAGCCACTGACTAAATTAATTGACAGCCGACTGCTAGAGTCTTTATATTCCATTGATTTGGGAACAAAGACTTCTACTCCGCCTAATTGATCGACTAACTGGCGTAAACCGCTGGTAGAAATGCGAATATAGCGATCGATTGGAGCATTATTCAAAGTACGGCTAACTACCCGTGCAGCCAAGACTGGGCCGCCTTGGGCATTGGCATCAGATACCTTAGTTAAACCCTTTTCTCCCTTCTCTGGGATGGCAATCATCGTATCTCTGGGAATCGAAAGCACCCGTACAGATTTTTCACCAGGATTGAGCCTTACTAGCTGCATGGAGTCGCTTTTACCAGCAAAGCTTTCTGGCGAACCATCAACAGTACCGTTGACTGGCTCAATCCCCATAATTAAGATATTCATTGGGCGTGAAAGCTGGTATTGGGAGAGTTTGCTCCATAACTCTCCTGGTAATGGGATGTTTTGCTCATCTTTACCAGCAGTTCCTAAATCTTCATCTGTTCTATCTAAGTTGCTCCATAACGGAGTCCAAAGCGCTAACGTTGACACCAGTAAACCTGATAAAATGATGCCGATAACAACTGTCATCATCCACAACAGCCATCGAGGCATGGTTAAGCCCAGTCTCTCAGAAAGCTGATTGGTAATTGCACCTACAGATTCGACAACACTACGGTTCGTATTTGCTGGCGCTTTGAGTTCTACCTCCTCTTGGAGGTCTGTTACTGGTGTTGGTGTTGCTTGATTTTCCGGCTGTTGAAGTTGCGGCGATCGCACTTCGGTTTCAAACTCTGCTACTTGCTCAGATGTGACCTGATTTTCCGACCATTCGACTTGTTTTATCACAATTATCTCCCCACTGAACCACTCCCTAAAAGTATGTTAATGCAAGCTACAAATATTGCCAGTGGAAAACCTGACTGTAAACTTGTAATGTTCTTAAGTAGACTGTGTATGACAACATGAATACTTTATTGTTCCCTGTAATCCTTGCTGGTGGTAAAGGTGAACGTTTTTGGCCTTTAAGTCGGCGAGACCGACCCAAACAATTTTTAAGTCTTGATGGTAGTTCTAGAAGCTTATTACAAGCAACCGCTGATCGCTTGTTAACATTCGCTGGCGGTGAGTCCGGCGTTGTAGCAGGGAAACCCTCCTTAGACGACTGGCGAACCCCTACGGGTTGGGATTCCTTGTGGGTTATTACTTCTAGTCAGATAGCTGAAGGGGTACGACAACAATTACCCGATCTACCGTCTGGGAACTTACTAATTGAGTCAGAAGGAAGAGACACCGCCGCCGCCGTTGCTTGGGCAAGTTTAGAAATCAAACAGCGTTATGGAGAAGACGCTGTGATTGGCTTTTTCCCTGCTGACCACTGGATTGCTGACCAAGAAGCGTTTGCACACACATTAAGCGCGGCTACACAACTGGCGACAAGTACAGCAGCCATCGTCACACTGGGGATCAAGCCTACTTTTCCATCAACTGGTTACGGTTACATTGAACAAGGTGAAAAAATAGGTAGCTTTAATGAGTTGCCAGCTTATCACGTCAACCGTTTTACTGAAAAGCCCAACCGTGAAATAGCAGAAACTTTTTTATCTACGGGACGTTTTAGCTGGAATAGTGGCATGTTCGTTTTTCGGGCAGGAGTTGTTCTCAAGGAACTACACACCCATGCTCCAGAAATCATTGAACCTTTAGAACAACACGGCCCTAATATCTATCCTCAGTTACCTAAAAAGAGTATAGACTATGCACTCATGGAAAAGACAAGTCTAGCATACGTATTGCCCGTTGAGTTTGGTTGGGACGATCTAGGAGATTGGAATGCGATCGAACGCTTACTGAAAACAGAAGATACTCCCAATGTAGAACTTGCTACCCACGTAGGATTAGACACGCAGGGGGCGATTATTTATGCCTCAAATCCAGAAGATGTAGTTGTTACTATTGGTTTAGAGGATGTGGTGATTGTGCGCGATCGCAATGTCACCCTCGTGGTCAAAAAAGAACTTACCCAGGAAATCAAGCAGATCCTAAAAATTCTCCAAAGAGATTCCCGATTCAGCGACCTACTATAAAAGTTAAAACCCCTGGCAGAGGCTAAAAAGCCTATTTTCCTATTATAACTTGACTGTCTCTGATTTCATCTAACAGTTATGCAGATTATTAGCTTTGAGCCTCTGGCCAAGACAATAGCAATCGAGTCTATTACTGCCTATCAAAAATATATTTCTCCGTCCAAAGGATTTTGTTGCTCGCATCGCTTATTACACGGCGGTGATTCTTGCTCTAATTTCGTCAAACGGATGCTGAGCGAACAAAACCTCTACCAAGCCGTACAATTATTCATAAAAAGATTTCAAGACTGTGCCGCAGCTAGCAAAACTTTAACAAGTACCAAAGCTAGAGCCGACTTCCGTTGTATTGTCATCCCCTGTTGCTTACCTCTTTAATTCCTCTGCATCTTTGCAGCTGTTTACAAAAATGTTCCTCACCCAAACTGTTCCCCGTCAACGAGAAATTATTGAAGTCTTCCTTCGCAATGGCTGGGACTACATGCGAAGGTTGCTTACCGGTGGCAAAACTGATGAACCCCAGCTACCTACACCTGCGGTTTTAAAAAATATTCTGGTAGACTTAGGCCCAGTCTACGTTAAACTTGGCCAGCTACTTTCCACCCGTCCAGATTTACTCAGCGCTGCCTACATTGAGGAACTATCAACTCTACAAGACGAAGTACCGCCAGTTCCCTGGTCAGAAATAGAAGTAGTCATCCGCAAACAATTAAAACAATCACTAGCAGAAACCTTTAGCACAATTAACCCAATCCCAGTAGCGGCAGGATCGATTGCCCAGACACATCGAGCTACATTAATAGATGGTCGAGAAGTCGCGCTCAAAGTGCAACGTCCGGGGATTGATATTACTATTGCCCAAGATATTGCCTTAATTCAAGGCATTGCTGATTTAGTAGCGCGTACTGATTTTGGGCAAACTTACGAAATCAAATCCATCGCTGAAGAGTTCACTAAAGCTCTAGAAAACGAGTTGGATTTTACCCGGGAAGCGGGTTTTACAGACCAACTGCGGCGTAATTTATCTCAGAGTCGCTGGTACGATCCCACAAAAATAGTGGTTGCAGAAATTAACTGGGATTTGACCACTGAAAAATTACTCGTAATGGAATGGCTCGATGGGGTGCCGTTCTTAGAGGCGGATTTGAACAGCAACAATAACGGTAAAGACCCTGCTGTAGAGCGTCAAGAAATAACTACTTTGTTATTTCGAGTATTTTTTCAGCAACTATATATGGATGGCTTTTTTCATGCCGATCCCCATCCCGGAAACTTGTTTTATCTCAAAGATGGTCGCGTTGCCCTTTTAGATTGTGGCATGGTAGGACGACTCGATCCCCGCACACAGCAGATATTAACAGAAATGCTGTTAGCGATCGTAGATTTAGATGCTCAAAGGTGCGCTCAGTTAACTTTACAGCTATCGGATTCTGGTCAAGCAGTAATTTTGTCGCGGTTAGAAAATGATTACGATCGCATGTTGCGAAAGTATCACAATGTCAGCCTAACAGAAATAAACTTCAGTCAGATTATTTATGAAGTTTTACAAGTTGCCCGCAACAATAAAATTAGGTTGCCGAGCAATATGGGATTGTATGCCAAAACTCTGGCAAATTTAGAAGGAGTGGCGCGGACATTCAACCCAGAGCTGAATTTTTTCGATGAAATCAAGCCATTAATTACAGACTTGTTTCGTCGGCAATTACTGGGCGATAATCCTTTGCGATCGCTTTTGAGGACAGCTTTAGATATTAAAAGTCTGTCTCTCCAATCTCCCCGCCAAATCGAACTGTTATTAGACCGAGTAACCTCAGAAACCTTACAGTGGAATCTATCGCTGCGGGGTTTAGATGGTGTGCGGCGGACTATGGACGATGCGGCAAACCGACTATCTTTCAGTATTTTAGTCGGTTCGCTGATTATGGGTGCGGCAATTATTTCCACCAGAGCGCAGACAACTCAGCTATCTTTTTTAAGCACCGTCCTGTTTGCAGTCGCTAGTTTATTAGGCTTTTGGTTAATTATTAGTACATTGCGATCGGGACGTTTACGATAAAATTGATGCTTTTTAGCTGGATAATTCCCAAAATGGGAACTTATAATTACTAAATCCGCGTTTGATTACTTGGAACTAGAGATGATCGCAGATAATTTATCTGCGATCATCTGTGTTTAAGCTCATTTACATTTAAATTGCCAACGATAAATTGCCAAGAGGTTGACTAGAAAAACCTTTTTTCCTTTTGACTTTTAAATTGGTTCTCTGTGGTTATAAGATAAAAAATATGTCAATTATCATTGCCGAAAAGCTAAGCAAATCTTATCCTGTAGCAATTAAAAATCCGGGTATTAAAGGCACAATCAGCCACTTTTTCCGCCGCACTTACCGCACAATAAAAGCAGTTCAGGATGTTTCCTTTGAAATTGCTCCTGGTGAAGTAGTAGGGTTTTTGGGGCCTAATGGTGCTGGTAAAACCACCACACTCAAAATGCTCACAGGGCTAATTCATCCTTCTAGCGGTATAGTTACAGTCGCAGGACAAGTTCCCTTTCGTCGCCAAGAAGCATTTTTGCAAAAAATTACTTTGGTGATGGGACAAAAGCAGCAGTTAATTTGGGATTTACCAGCGCTGGATTCTTTAAAAATCAATGCTGCTGTGTACAATATCTCTGATAAAGAGTTCCAGCGGCGGGTGGGAGAATTAACAGAAATGCTTTCCCTAGAGGGCAAACTTACCCAACCTGTGCGGAAGTTGTCTTTGGGTGAACGGATGAAAGCAGAACTATTGGCAGCACTTTTGCACCGTCCCCACGTATTATTTCTAGATGAACCAACCCTGGGACTGGATGTCAATGCTCAAGCGGCGGTGCGTGATTTCTTGCGTGAGTACAATCAACGTTATCAAGCTACAGTACTGTTAACTAGTCATTACATGGCTGATATCACAGCTTTGTGTCAACGGGTATTATTGATTCACCAAGGAAGGCTGATGTATGACGGTAGTTTAGATGGATTGTTGGAACGTTTTGCTCCTTACCGTGAAGTCGATATCGAGTTAGCCCAACCTCTACCAATAGAAAAACTCACGAGCTATGGTAATGTGCAACTCTTAGAAGGGCGAGCAGTGCGTTTTCTGATCCCACGAGAGTCGCTTACCCGGACTGTATCTCGGATTTTAACGGATTTAGAGGTAATTGATTTAACAGTTACCGAACCGCCTGTAGAAGAAGTGATTGGGCGAGTGTTTCAGGCGGGGGTTGTAGAGTGAGTGTTAACTGTTGAGTGTTGAGTTGTGAATTCTGACTTGTAAGTAGTGGGTAATTTTTGTTCTGGGAAGTGAATAAATGAAGCGGATAGTTAGAAAAGTCTCAACTTTGCTCTTAGTATACTATGCCTATATGGTTGAGTATCGAGCAGAACTAATTTTCTGGGTTTTGGCTGGGACTTTGCCGATTATCCTGATGGGTGTCTGGATACAAGCAGCCCAAGGTGGGCGATTTGGGCTATCACCTGTGGATTTTGCCCGTTACTTCATTACGGTTTTCATTCTTAGGCAACTCACCGTTGTTTGGGTAATTTGGGACTTTGAAAGAGAGGTAGTAGAAGGCAAACTTTCGCCTAAATTGCTACAACCACTAGACCCAGCATGGCATCATATTGCTGGACATATTTCTGAAAGATTTGCCCGCTTAAGCTTTGCTTTTTTGTTAGTAGGATTATTTTTTATTCTTTATCCTCAAGCTTTTTGGTTACCAAGTTTCAGTAAATTTTTACTGTTTATATTGGCGGTGGTACTAGCTTTTACTTTGCGGTTTACAATTCAGTACACCTTTGCTATGTTTGCCTTTTGGACAGAACGGGCTAGCGCTTTAGAAAATTTTTGGTTGTTGTTTTATATATTTTTATCTGGTTTGATAGCACCTTTAGAAGTTTTTCCGGAACCTGTGCGGAAAATAGTCACGTTTACACCGTTTCCTTATTTGATTGATTTTCCTGCGAGTATTTTGGTAGGGCTACCTGTGAATGTATGGCAAGGATTTTTCTCAATGGTGGCTTGGATATTAATATTTTTGGGTGCAAATCGTTTGCTTTGGCGCGCGGGTTTGAAGCGATATTCTGGGATGGGAGCATAACAATTGATAATTCCCAATCAGAAGGTTTACTAGCCTTCACCAATTATCCTTATTCAAATACAGCAGTTTGCAATTAAGTGAGGTACAAAATGCAAGAATTAAAACCAGACATAAACAGTTTCTACCTCCTGCCTCCTGCCTCCTGCCTTCTGCCTCCTGCTATACAACTCATTCCTTGGATTGAAAATGTAGAACAAGCGAGACAAAGCACACTTTGGTATTTCTTGTTGAATTAACTTAACGAAAATAAAACTACCACCATTGGTGATTAGTCCGTATATTGGTTTATCCATGTTAGAAATTGCAAGCATATAAGCTAGCAGCTGTGGTTTCCCCACTTCCACAGAAAAAGCTGCTTGTTTGGACTCTATAACTACTACTACTAGCTGTTCAAACAAAACTAAAACATCAATCTGCCCTTTAACCAGTTACACCTTCGTCAACAGCCGCAACTTCTACAGATTTTTCAGATTTGATATGAAACCGAGATAGATAAAAGTCTGCTAAATCCAACAAGGGAGATAACACCACCATCTTGACAGTATTTTCCAGCAAGGGAGGATACTTGAGCAAATTGGCATAACTTGCCTTAACTCAGTCGAGTTGTTGTTTTTGAGGGTTGGTAATTTCAGGCAAGGTATCTTGCCACTCTCTAAAAAATTGCTCATCCTCAACCAATTAAAGTCTAAAGCTGGTCTCTAAGTTAAGCAGGGTTATTTCTTTAGCTTGTATTGTTTGAACCATAATCCCAAAATATTGTTTTTATTGCTACATTTAGCTAGTATAAATATTTAGAACAAGGTAGTCATATCCTGGAGAATACTGCTATCTCTTGAGAGCGTCTTGAGCATCAGTAAACATCTGTATTTTATCCTTTGAGGCTTAGCCATCCAGGGGCTAGAATTGTTACGATAGTTTCAGATTAGACGTTGAAGCCTTGATCCAATCTGAAACCTTAGAACTATTAGAATGGCATCGTTTATGCCAGCACCTTTCCACCTTTGCGGCAACTAAACTGGGGGTTATAGCCGCGCGTCATCTGAAAATACCCGGTTTTCAGGCAGAAAGCGAACAGTTATTAGAGCAAACTAAAGAAGTCTATCAACTGGAAACTCGCCTGACTACAGGACTGTCATTTGAGGGAATTCAAGATATCGGTGATTCCCTAGAACGGGCAGAACGCAGCGGAATTTTGGCAGGAGATGAACTCTTAGCCATCGCCACCACTTTAGCTGGTGCAAGAAATTTGCGGCGTGTAATTGACAATCAGGAAGATTTGCCAATACTCACTGATTTGGTTGCCGATTTGCGGACTTACCCAGAACTAGAACAGGAAATTCACCGCTGTATTGATGAACGGGCACAGGTAACGGATCGCGCCAGTATAAAACTGGGCGAAATCCGCACAGAGTTGCGGCGATTGCGTTCGCAAATTATCCAAAAACTGCAAAATATTATCCAGGCAAAATCAGGAGCAGTTCAGGAACAGATTATTACCCAACGGGGCGATCGCTTTGTCATCCCCGTCAAAGCACCCCAAAAAGACGCGATTCCCGGTATTGTCCACGATTCCTCTACTAGCGGTGCGACGCTCTACATCGAACCTAATTCAATCGTACCTCTGGGCAATCAACTGCGGCAAATCATCAGAAGAGAGCAAGCGGAAGAAGAAGCAATTCGCCGCGCTTTGACAGAACAAGTAGCCGCAGTCAAACCGGATTTGGAAAGGTTGTTAGCAATTGTCACGACTTTGGATTTAGCAACCGCTAGATCCCGATATAGTTACTGGCTAGGAGCCAATCCCCCACGATTCATCCAGCCGCCAGAAAATGAAATGATTACTTTGCGGAACTTGCGGCATCCTCTGTTAGTGTGGCAACAACAGCACGAACAAGGACAACCAGTGGTTCCCGTGGATTTACTCATCAGTCCCTACATTCGGGTAGTGACAATTACCGGGCCGAATACAGGCGGAAAAACTGTAACCCTAAAAACTCTAGGGTTAGCAGCATTGATGGCCAAAGTCGGTTTATTTGTCCCCGCCCGCGAACCAGTGGAAATTCCTTGGTTTGACAAAGTGCTGGCAGATATTGGGGATGAACAATCCTTACAGCAAAGTTTATCTACATTCTCTGGGCACATCCGCCGGATTAGTCGGATTTTAGAAGCATTGGGAGAAGATACGGAGACAGAAAGACACGAAGACGCAAAGAATAATAACATCACCGCGTCCCCACCTCCTGGTGTCCTCGCGTGTTCTTCGCTTGTTTTACTCGATGAAGTCGGTGCGGGCACCGATCCTGCCGAAGGTAGCGCCTTAGCGATCGCCTTATTGCAATATCTCGCTAATCACGCGCAGCTAACCATTGCCACTACTCACTTTGGCGAACTCAAAGCCCTGAAATATGAAGATGAAAGGTTTGAAAATGCCTCTGTGGAATTTGATGAAACTACTCTCTCCCCCACTTACCGTTTGCTGTGGGGCATACCTGGGCGTTCTAATGCCTTAACAATTGCCCTGCGCTTGGGATTAAAACCAGAAGTGGTAGAAGTGGCAAAAACTCAAGTCGGAGAAGCAACTGATGAAGTTAACCAGGTGATTGCTGGGTTAGAAGCCCAACGCCGTCGCCAGGAAACCAAAGCTGCGGAAGCTCAAAATTTGTTGCAGCAAGCGGAACGTTTGTACAAACAAGTATCTACTAAAGCTGCGGCTTTGGAGGAGAGAGAAAGCGCTTTGCGGGCTTCACAAGAAATAGCAGTACAACAAGCGATCGCCCAAGCAAAAAATGAAATTGCCCAAGTGATCCGCCGCTTGCAACAAGGTACGCCCACAGCCCAAGACGCCCAACAAGCAACTAACGCTTTAAATAAAATTACTCAGCAATATCAGCCAGCAACCCCAGCAAAACCAAAACCTGGGTTTATGCCCAAAGTAGGCGATCGCCTCCGCGTTCCCAAACTCGGACAGACAGCGGAAGTGTTAACCGCACCCGATGCCGATGGAGAGTTAAGCGTTCGGTTTGGGCTGATGAAGATGACTGTGAAGTTGCAAGACGTAGAATCTTTAGATGGTCAAAAAGCAGAACCAGTTGTCAAACCCAAACCAGCCCCAGCCGCAGTTACACCACCACCCCAAAATGTTCCAGCAATTCGCACCTCGAAAAATACCATTGATTTGCGTGGTAAGCGGGTAGCTGATGCAGAATTGATTCTCGATAAAGCCATCTCCGAAGCTACAGGCCCGGTATGGATTATTCACGGACACGGTACTGGGAAGTTGCGACAAGGTGTCCACGCCTTTTTGCACCAGCATCCGAGAGTTGACCGTTACGAAGCCGCAGAACAAGCAGATGGTGGGAGTGGTGTTACCATCGCACATATAAATTGAATTGCTTAGGGGTACTCGTGAGAAACAAAGGGGATTTCTACTACTTCACCATCAGTTTCTCCCACTCGAACTTTCAAACCCGCACCACCAGCTTTGGTGCGGATGTAACCTAGTCCAAAGTAACCATCAGGAGTTTGTGTGTAACTGGTAAGTTTACCCACCTTTTCATCTCCAATGACGATCGCACTTCCAATTTCCGCAGCAGCACTGAGTTTGACACCGAGTAAGTGTTGTTTGACACCTTTATATGTGTTTAACCGAGCAATGGTTTCTTGCCCAATATAGCAACCTTTATTAAAAGAAATTGTTTGCCACAAACCAGCTTCCAACGGATTGTAATCATCTGTGAGTTCTGCCTCTGGGGCAGGGCGTCCTTGTAAGATTCGCAACATATCCCAGGCGCGATCGCTCATCTCTACTGCCCCAGCTTCTAACAGTTTGTTCCACACCGTTGCTTTGTCAGTATAGGGAAAAGTCAAAGTGTATCCAGGAATGGCTAACCCACTACCTACAGCAATTCGCACTCCTTCGGCGGGTGCAATAGTATAAACTTGGTGACTACCGTAAGGTTGCCCAATGAGTTCCCCAATACCCAACTTTTCAATTACAGCGTCGCTTCCCGGCCCAATCAGGCCCAGGGTGTTGGTGTATTGTGTAATATCAGATAATTCCACCTTATCGGCAAAGAAAATATATTTGTCTAGCCATTCCATAAGAAACTGGCGGCGGTTAGGCGAAACGAGCAAAATCGCCGCATCTTCTCTGATGTAGGCGGTTACTAAGTCAATTGTTCTGGCTGTGGAAGTGACAAAAACTGTATCACAACCTTGTCCTGGCTTGAGTGCGAGGAAATCATTAGTACTTTGGTTGTGTAAAAAGCGGAGTCGGTCATCGCCAGACACTTTGATGCGTCCCCAGCCAGAGCGATCGCATATTGCAACCCCTTGTGTTGCAGCTTGGATAGCAGCTGCGTCTTGAGCGTCAATTGTAGATGTTGGCATGATCGAGAGTTGCCCTGTTTCAATGTTGTCGCACTAGAAATCTTAGCAAATAAGCGTTTGCGGCTTCAATCACTACTGCTGGTGACAGCTATATCAAGATTAGTTGCGATCCAATAAAAATTTATGCATTTTTACTCACTATGAAATTAGAGTGTAAAATTTATTTGCTTAAATTTATATCTGGTGATAGTAAATCTGAGATGCCTAATCTAGATTAATAGAAATAGAACACTTTAAAGTATTATCTGCTGCACATTATGGCTCCTAGACGTTCTTCCAAGAAATCTCAAAGCGATACCACGGCAGCTCAAACCTCTACACAAAAGCAGCAGGACGATGGAAAGCAATTATTTCCGATAGTCGGTATGGGAGCCTCTGCGGGAGGATTAGAAGCATTCACACAATTGCTGAGTAATTTACCTAACGATACTGGTATGGCTTTTGTGCTGGTTCAACACTTAAGCCCAGAGCATAAAAGTATGTTGAGCGAGATTCTTTCTAAGTCAACCCAGATGCCCGTACATGAAGTACAGGATGGTATGCCCGTAGAACCGAATCATGTCTACGTGATTCCACCCAACAAAAATATGAGTATTTCTCAAGGAATGCTGAAACTCACAGCGCGCGTGAAGACGCGCGGTCACTATATGACAGTTGATGCATTCTTTTTTTCGCTAGCAGAGTATGGAAGTAGAGCGATTGCGATCGTCTTATCGGGGGGCGATGGAGATGGCACGCGGGGAGTGCAAAAAATCAAGGAAGCAGGTGGCATTACCTTTGCTCAGTGTGAGAACACGGCACAAATTAGTAGTATGCCCAATACCGCTGTAGCTTCGGGTTATGTAGACTTCATTCTGCCCCCGCAAGAAATTGCATCCGAACTGGCAAAGCTCAGCCATCATTCGTATCTTATCCACTCGACGGTAGAAGCGACTGAAAAACTGTCGGATAATAGCGAAGCTCTCTCGACAATTTTCAGTCTGCTGCGGACTAGTAGTGGGGTTGATTTTAGCTACTACAAGCCAACCACTCTCAAGCGGCGCATTCTGCGACGGATGGTTTTGTACAACCTGGAAAGGCTGGAGGATTATGTCCGCTATCTCCAGGACAAGCCAACGGAAGTGAGCGCACTGTATCAAGATTTGCTAATTAATATCACTCATTTTTTCCGAGATGCTGAAGCTTTTGAAGCCTTGAAGAGTAAAGTATTTCCTTTAATTGTGAATGGACGAACGCCGGATTTGCCCATCCGTATCTGGGTAGCTGGATGCTCAACAGGTCAGGAAGCTTACTCCCTTGCCATGTGCTTACTAGAGTATTTGACAGTCCAAGGAATTAATCCGCCTATCCAGATTTTTGCTACAGATGTCAATGACTACGTAATTGAGAAAGCCCGCAACGGCATCTACAAGCCTAACCAGATCGTAGATATCTCTCCAGCACGTCTACAGCGCTTTTTTGTCCAGGTAGAGGAGGGCTACCAGATTAGCAAGCCAGTGCGGGAGTTGTGCGTCTTCGCCAAGCATAATCTCATGACTGACCCACCATTTTCGCGGTTGGATCTGATTACTTGTAGAAATGTATTAATTTATTTGGGAGCTTCCGTGCAAAAGAAGCTGCTGCGGCTGTTCCACTATGGTCTGAAACCAACAGGCTTTCTGATGTTAGGCACTTCAGAGACAGTAGGTGATTTTACGAAGTTATTTGAACTGTTAGACAATAAGTACAAGATTTATACCAGCAAGCCAGTATCAGAGCCGCTCAACATTGATATGCTTGCCAACCAATATCCTACACCAGCCCTAACCTCTCAATTAGAAGTAAGCGAGAATCCCAGTAAAGACATGGATTTGCAAAACCAAGCTGACCAAATCGTGCTGAATCAATACGCTCCTGCTGGTGTGATTATCAACTACGATTTAGAAATTATGCAATTTCGGGGGCAGGTCAGTCCCTACCTGGAACCCGCACCAGGCAAAGCAAGTCTGAACCTGCTAAAAATGACAAAAGAAGGATTGCGGTTTGAGCTACGCAATGCCATTCAACAAGCAAAAGAGCAGTTAGTGTCAGTAAGAAAGGAAGATTTACAACTTAGAGACTCAGATCGACTGAAGCTTGTGAGAGTTGATGTAATTCCATTTAAACCTTTCACAGACGAA
The DNA here is from genome assembly GCA_036918135.1 of Nostoc sp. Lineage (GTDB taxonomy): Bacteria > Cyanobacteriota > Cyanobacteriia > Cyanobacteriales > Nostocaceae > Nostoc. The sequence continues at coordinate 141,906 of JBALDB010000054.1, read as the reverse complement.
AGACACTACTTTTTAATTGTATTTGAGGATATACCATTTTTAGAGCATTCTGAGTTGGTGGCAATTAGCGATGGCACAGACAAATCTAGGCAGCAACAGCAGTTGAGTCTTAAGCAGGAGAATATCTTACTCAAACAGGAGCTAGCAAAGACTAAAGAGTATCTGCAATCGATTATTAAAGAACACCAAGACACTAATCAAAACCTCAAAGCCGCTAATGAGGAAATCTTATCGAGCAACGAAGAGTTGCAAAGTACTAATGAGGAACTGCAAACAGCCAAAGAAGAAATTCAAGCAACCAATGAAGAACTGAACACGATTAATGATGAACTGCAACGGCGCAATGCTGAATCAATTCTGGCTAGCAACGATTTGCAGAATGTGCTTAGCAGTATTAACATTCCTATTCTGATATTGGAAAGCGATCTGCGAGTCCGGCGCTTTACTCCGGTAGCAGCAAGAATCTTCAACCTGATACCGACAGATGTAGGGCGACCGCTCAGTGATATTAAACACAACTTAAATATCCCAAACTTGGAGCAAGAGATTTTAGAAGTGATTAGCACCCTTAACCTAAAAGCTCAGGAAGTGCAAGACCAAGACGGTCATTGGTACGATCTACGAATCCGACCTTACAGGACATCAGACAACAAAATTGACGGCGCTGTGGTGGTATTAGTTGATATTGATACTATTAAAACTCGCGTATAGCATGGCTAATACAGCAGTTTTGATTTGCATGAAGTACAGAGTTAATGGTTTTGAGGCAGGAGGCAGAGGGCAGGAGGCAGAAACTGTTTATGTCTGGTTTTAATTCTTGCATTTTGTACCTCATTTATTTGCAAACTGCTGTAATTACCCATTACCCATTGCCCATTACCGACCCTCACAGATATCATAACTTTTCAACCGGACATAATATAATACAGGTATTGACATTATGCGTGAGATTTCACCACAAGTAGCACAAGAGGAACTCGAACATGCCAAAACTTCCCTAAGGCATGGCAAAATTGTCGAAGAAATTGGTCATACGTTGCAAAACAGCGACCAAACCGAGCAAGAACGCGGTCAACGCATTGTAGAGCATGGAAAAAATATTCAAAAACATGCACAGGAATCTATGGATAAGGCGCAAGAATTAGCAGAAAATCGCTCAACAGAAGTATTGACCGAAGCTTTACAAGCGCATATAAATGCTACTCAAAGCTATATTGAAGCAGCGATAGAATTTCAAAAAGGATTGGAGGCTCATTTAGAGCAGCAAAAGGATCGCTCTCAGTAAAGAATCCGGCGTTGCTCAATTGAAAGATAATATAGTGTTGGGTTAAAGACTTATCATTAAGACGGGAGAGGGGCAGGGGAGCAGAGGAGCAGGGGAGTAGGGGGCAGCACTTCGGCTTCTCTACGAGACGCTACGCGTAGCCTGCTTCTCCGTAGGAGTACGCTCAGTGACCGAGAGGCAGAGGCGCAGGGGAGTTTGAAGTTTCGAGAGAGATGAATGAGTCTTTGATATTCATCAACGAGTGTTTGAACTCCATTAATAAGTCTTTGATATTCGTAAATGAGTGTTTGAACTTCATCAATGAGTGTTTGAACTCCATTAATGAGTCTTTAATATTCGTGAATGAGTCTTTGAACTTCATTAATGAGTCTTTGATATTCATGAATGAGTGTTTGAGGTGGATAAACAAAGCTTTGAGGGAGATGAATCGTATTTACACTCTCCCTTGCTCCCCTGCTCCCCAAAGCCTTGATTATTCTTTATTCGGAAGTCCCTTACGTTTTTTATTGCTGAGGTCTAGAACTTCCTCGATAAAAACAGAGCGCTGCCGAGCATCGTGAGCTTGTTGTTCTAATTCCTCTGCTGTCGCCAGTTGGTTGCGATCGCGCATTCTTGAAGCCATCTGCTGTGATAGCTTAGCTTTCTCTTGCAGTGCCCTAATAGCACTCCACAACGCCTCTTCCATTTTCTCTGATTGCATTGCTAGTAAGGTTTCTGCACCAAATGCATGACCTACGTGGCAGCGAAAGCGCAACATTTTCCCCTCCTTGATCTCCCAGAGTGTGCCACCGCAATCAGGACAGGTGAAGGTTGATGGTTTACCAGGGGGGTTAATGCTATTTTCTAGTAGTTCTGTATTTAATTGCGCCATATCTGATTCATACTCCATTTGGCTTGGTACAGGGTTTTGGGCTTCTGTTGCCGTTGGTGTATTAGCCAGAGCTACTAAGATGGATGGAATTTTTGACAGTGGCAAAATATAATCAATGTCTTCTACATTGGCGATCGCACTATTTGGCATTCCCGGATACAATGCATCATCAGGGTTTTGCACAACTGCGATCCCACCGCGCATTTTCACTGCTGTCAGTCCTGCGGTGCCATCATCTAGCATACCCGTTAGAACTACAGCGATCGTTCGCTGTCCGTAAGCTCGTGCCGCAGTGCGAAATAATGGATCGATAGCAGGGCGATGATGGTTCTCTTTTGGCCCCCGTGTCAATTGCAAATATCCCGGTTTCACCAACAAATGGTAATCAGCTGGGGCAACGTAAATTTGTCCGGTCTTGATTGCTTCACCATCCTCAGCTAGAAAGGCTGGTAAATTTCCAGCACTATTCAATATGTAGTGCAGAACATTAGGGCTTTGAGTGGCTACATGAAGAACTACAATTACAGCAGCATTTAGGTCAGCTGGCAACTGCCGAACTAAATAAGTTAAAGCCTCCACTCCGCCTGCCGATGTTCCAATAACAATGAGGTCGTGTGTAATCGTTTGCCTTTGGCTATCAACCATTTATATCCTTGCTGGATTAGTACCAACATTTATTGCCATCCAAATCTTGATGAGCTCTATAAATGAGGATAAGGAATTTCTCAGAAACTATGTTTATCCCTAAGGTAGACTATCAGTATTAATTTATTTTGCTAACATAACCGAACAATTTGTAATTACAATCTGCAAATTGCGAATTGATTCATTAGACCTCTTGCAAAAATCCCCTAATACCCCACCCCCAGCCTCTCCCCGCTTGCTTTTAGGGGAAACTTAGGCGTAGGTCAAAAGCTCTTTGGGGTTCTTTTTTTAATTTATGCAAGAAGTCTATTACAGCAGATTGCAAGTGAGTGAGGTACAAAATGCAAGAATTAAAACCAGACATAAACAGTTTCTACCTCCTGCCTCTTGCTTCCTGCCTCTTGCTATAAGGCTTCAACTTTCAGGTAAATTGGCAAACGCTTGCTCAACTAATTGCTTTGCCTTGGCATCCAAACGCAGCCAATCCACTTCACCGAGTTCATCAATTAAACTAGTATCAATATTAGCCGCTTCCTTTTCTTGGTTGTATTCAATAAAACATACTTGATAACACAACTCCCACAAATCGATACTCGCTTGTTGCTGTTGACGCTGCAAAAGTAAATGATATCCTGGATGGGGCATTGGCAGACGAGCTAGAGTCTGTCTGATTTCATCAGCTTCTTCGGGTGTTGCGGTTTCTATTGCTTGCAACAGTTCACTCACCAATGCTTTGATTTCATCAGTGGTGTTAGGCGGCCAAATCAGGACATCATGGTAAGTTCCCGTCCAAGAAGATTCATCAAGCTGCTTGCGGATATTGTCGATAACGCGAATAAAAGCAGGTTGCATGAGGATTTCAGCCTGCTGCCATGCAACTGAATTTGTTATTTTAGGTGGCATTGGTAATAAATAGGGGCACTAAAAGAAAAATAAACAGTCTGCGTTTATTAAAAAGCTATATTTTTAATCTAAATCTTTTCTCAAGATAGCGGATTTCATTGAAGAAAATTTGGAGATATTTATTACTAGTGGAAAAATTAGGCGATCGCTCTGGGGAGGGAATATGATAGGCAAGCTACTAGACCACCGTTACCAAATAATTCGAGTTCTGGCCACAGGAGGATTTGGTCAAACCTACATTGCGGAAGATACCAGGCGGCCAGGTAACCCTATTTGCGTTGTCAAGCACCTCAAACCCGGAACTGACCCCAGAGTTTTTGATACAGCTAAGCGCCTATTCAACAACGAAGCCGAAACTTTAGAAAAACTCGGTTATCATGACCAAATACCCAGACTACTGGCTTACTTTGACGAAAACCAAGAATTCTATTTAGTACAAGAATATATTGAAGGACATACCTTAGCTGAGGAACTTTTAGCTGGTAAGCGCTGGAGTGAAAGCCAAGTAATTCAACTGTTGCAGGAAGTTCTAGGAATTCTCGATTTTGTCCATCGCCAAGGTGTGATTCACCGCGACATCAAACCAGATAATATCATCCGTCGCGCCTTAGATAATAAGTTAGTTTTAGTAGATTTTGGGGCGGTCAAGCAACTGCGTACACAAATGGTGACAGTTGGCGGACAGCCTTCTGCTACGGTGGTTATCGGCACTCCTGGCTATATGCCCACAGAACAAGGGCAAGGTAAACCCCGCCCCAACAGTGATATTTATTCCCTTGGAATTATTGCCATTCAAGCATTAACAGGGCTGCAAGCAACAGAATTACAAGAAGACCCGGAAACGGGGGAAATCATCTGGCGTCATATAGTAACCGTGAACCATCGCCTAGCAGCAGTGTTGAGTAAGATGGTGCGTTATCACTTCAAAGACCGCTACCAAAGCGCCACAGAAGCATTGCAAGCATGTCAAGAGGCAATCAATCCTGTAGCTGCACTTTCCATATCTCAAGAATCTGCTAAAAATTCCAGCTACCAAGCAACCAAATCCCGACCCCAACCAGTATCTCACCAGCACACTATTGCAGTTGCACCAGCAAATCCTGTCCCCCCTAGACCTGTCCCTCAGAACTCTAGCAAATCCGACCCCTGGCCGATATTAATTGGTATATTGTTGGCAGGTGGTGCAGCTGCTTTAGTCGCAAATGTATATCCGAATGTGAAAAATTTAGCTGCTAATTTGACAGGTAACGATAGCGCTTTAGTAAACAAATGCTCGGCTGTTGTTGTCGGAAATTCTAATATTCGTTCTCAACCTAGTTCGATAAATTCTGATAATATTTTGCAAACCGTTGGTGATAATACCAGCTTCGAGGTAACAGGCAAGCAAACAAAACGAGGTTGGATAGAAGTTAAACTCAAATCAGGACGTTTGGCTTGGGCACATCCAGATGTGATAGCCAATAAACAACAATCGGCTTCTTGCCTGCGGGAAAAAGGCATTGCAACTAAGACAATAGATGATAGTACTTTAATTACTACTCGACCAATTCCCCAGCCAAAACCAAAATCTCAAGATGTAGGAACCTCATTACCAGAAAAATCAAAAGCGTCAACTGTTGCTACTGGAAAATCAGAACGATCGCAACCTAGCGATAACAGTGCCCAGGTTTTAGCACAAGCAAGAAATAAGTATGAATCCGGAGATTTAGTTGGAGCGATCGCACTTTTAAAATCAGTTCCGACAAAGGCTGCTTCTGATATCCAAGAAACAGGTAAAGTCATCACCCAGTGGCAAGATGACTGGGCTAAGGCGGAGGCGTTATCTAATGAGATTAACAAAGCAATAGATGATGGTAAATGGGATAAAGTTTTAGATTATAGAAACCATCCTGAAAAATTGCCCAATACTCAATATTGGCGAAATAAAATAGAACCATTATTTCAACAAGCCGCTGAAAATCTTGCCAAACAAGTACTACCTAAAACAGATAATCAAAGTAATCAGAAAAATCCTCAAAAAGAACTTACCAATACTAAGCAACCTGCGACTATAGAAACTCCTAAAAGCAGTTTGTAATGTTAAAGTTGGTCATGTCCGCCAAATCACCCATAATAAAAGAACCCTACCCCTAACCCCTAAGAGCAAGCTCTTAGGGAAGCTAAAGCACAGCTTTTGCGGGGTGTGGTTTCGGGTATTATGGTTAATTCAGCCGGACATCATATTAAGCCTAATAATCCAACTATTGGTATTTATGGCTTATTTTCCGGAAACTTATATTTAACTTCAATTTCAAAATTACTCTCCGCCGAGCCTTCAGTTAAAAATGGAATGCCAGTTTTACCACCCAATTTGATACCAAACTTAACTGTTACCTCTTCAGCATCAGGTAAATTCTTGAATGCACCAACAGCTAATTTGGCATAATTACGAATCTTGCCTTGAAATTCTTGAATATTCAACGTGGGTAAACCATCACGGTATCCTGGTTCTTCTTCTTCTGGAACCTCAGGAGCGGTATTTGATTCTACGTAGATTTCATATTCTAGATCGTCTTCTTTGATAATTAAACGTTGCACTTCTGACATAATAGCCTCAGTTAATCTTTAAGTTATTCTTGGTAAGATTACGTAAAAACAGATGCCAGGTTAGATTATATGGCTAGATATGCGCTGGTGCTGGGAATTGCCAAGTATGACAATTTCAGCAACCTACCAAAGGCTGTCAATGATGCACAACAAATCACCCAACTGCTGCGCGAACAAGGACGGTTTGATGTTCAGCCTTTACCTAGCAAGTTAATCGAGAGTGAGAATCGCTGGGAGATTACAGCAGATAAAAAGTTAACTGGTAAGGAACTCGGACAAGCACTGAGAATATTTCTGTTAGAAAAAGCCAAAGGTGCGGAAGCATTAATTTATTTTGCCGGACATGGATTTGAAGCACCCAGCCTTACAGGTGAAGCTAAAGGGTATTTGGCAACATCGGATTGTAACAAAGATGGACAAAATGCGATCGCCTTTGATGACCTCAACACTTTAATCGCTAAATCTCAACTCAGCAGCTTGGTAGTATTGCTGGACTGCTGCTATGCTGGGTCTTTATTAGAGAGGAGTTTTATCAAGTCTGGTTTCTCTGTTTTCAATAGTAAACAAGACTACAGCTTAATTACAGCCTCTCGTGCCTTTGAAAGAGCTAGAGAAGATGCTGAAGGTGGAATTTTCACCAAAGCAATTCTCAAAGGACTGGCTGAGGACAAAGCTGATGAAGCTACCGGGGAAATTAATGTCAATGATTTGATTAGCTCCATTTCACGGGAACTTAAGGGAAGTGGACAAGAACCAATTTACATGGGCGGTGGTAGGTCAATTCCTTTGGTTTGGTATCCACCCAAGAAATTAGTAGTTATTACAGAAGTACTTGACGAATGTCCCTATCGGGGGTTAGAAGCTTTTGACAAGCAACACGCAAAATTCTTTTTTGGTCGTCAAAAAGTAGTTAACCATATTCAACAGAAACTCGACTTGGCTAAATTTGTCCCCATCATTGGCGCGTCGGGGAGTGGCAAATCTTCAGTAGTGCGGGCGGGTTTGATTCCCCAATTAGATGATAGTGAGTGGCAAGTCTTAGAACCAATTAAACCAGGATTTGAACCTTTAATTAAGTTGCGCGGAGCTTTTCAACAATTTTTTCCAGGAGCTAAAAAAGAGAAGCAACTGAAGGATTTGATTGAAAATCAACAGAGTGGTTTATCTGCAATTATCGAAAATATCCCTGCTACAGCAAAACTTTTGCTGGTGGTAGATCAGTTTGAGGAAGTATTTACTGGCGGTGCTACTCAGCAAGAAAAGCAGAGATTTATTGACTTATTGACTCAGGTAGTAGAGATTACCGATTCGCGGTTAGCAGTTGTAATTACCATGCGAGCGGATTTTCTCGAACCCTGTTTGCAATATCCCTCGCTAACTAATCTGATTCAAACCCAGGCGGTTTATATGCCACCTTTAGTCGGAGTTGATTTAAAGGATACTATTACCGAACCTGCTAAGCTTCAAGGTCATAGTGTTGAAGAAGGGCTAGTACTGAAGATTTTAGAAGATGTGAAACAAGAACCAGGGTTTTTGCCTTTGTTGGAGTTTGCTTTAACTAAACTCTGGGAAAAACGCGATCGTCAAAAACATCAACTCACCCTAGAAGAATATGAAAAGTTGGGAGAATTAACCGGGGCGTTGAATCTCCATGCAGAAAATGTTTATCTTTACCAAGATTATGAGGAGGAATCTCCAACCGCAGAACGCACTCAGCAAGAGAAAGAATGGATTGGGCGAATTTTTCTGCGCTTAGTGCGAACGGGAGAGGGGGAAAAAGACACCCGACAGCGCCAACCGAAAGCCACACTCTTAAATATTGCAGGTGATGATGCCAATCAACAGCAAGAACTTAGTGAGTTGCTAGATGGTGAAGCTGGATTAGTTAAAGGACGCTTGTTGGTTACAGGGAAAGATGAAAAGGGAGAAGCTTGGATTGATTTAGCCCATGAGGCTTTAATTGAAGGTTGGCAGCAATTTGCCCAGTGGCGACAACAAGACCGAGACTTGCGGCGGTTGAGCGACAGGTTAGAAGATACCCGGCGGGAATGGTTCAATAAAAGACAGGATGACAAATATTTGATGCAAGGGGGATTGCTGGCAGAAGTCAGGGATAGCTGGCAACAATTGCAGCCCTATTTGCGATTACCGCGAGAAGATAAAGATTTTTATCAGTGCAGTGATGCCCATGAAAAAGACCGCATTGCCGAACTGGAAAGAGCGCTTACTGAATCACGATTGCGAGAAAAGGCAGCCAGGGTGGAGAATTTATTACTCTTTCAACCTTTAGATAGTCTAATTCTGGCAATTCAGACAATGGGTGAGAATCAAGAGAAACTATCCCAGCAGATTCTTGCACCAGTTCAGAACAGTTTGAATCGGGTGATGAATAAAGCAAGAGTCTCCATTCCCTTGCGTGGTCATGCAGGTAATGTCTATTCTGTCGCCATCAGCGTTGATGGGCAGACAATTGTCAGTGGCAGTGATGACGGCACAGTGCAGTTGTGGAACAGCCAAGGTCAGACCTTAGCTGAACCTTTGCGTGGTCATCAAGGTGATGTCATTTCTGTCGCCATCAGCGCTGATGGGCAAACCATTGTCAGTGGCGGTAGTGACGGTACTGTGTGGTTGTGGAACAGCCAAGGTCAGACCTTAGCTGAACCTTTGCGTGATCATGAAGATTATGTTAGGTCTGTCGCCATCAGCGCTGATGGGCAGACAATTGTCAGTGGCGGTGGTGACGGTACTGTGTGGTTGTGGAACAGCCAAGGTCAGACCTTAGCTGAACCTTTGCGTGGTCATCAAGGTGATGTCTGGTCTGTCGCCATCAGCGCTGATGGGCAGACAATTGTCAGTGGTGGTGAAGACGGCACAGTAAGGTTGTGGAACCTGCAACGTCAGATCTTAGCTGAACCTTTGCGTAGTCATCAAGGTATTGTCAGGTCTGTCGCTATCAGCGTTGATGGGCAGACAATTGTCAGTGGCGGTGATGACGGCACAGTAAGGTTGTGGAACCTGCAAGGTCAGACCTTAGCTGAACCTTTGCGTGGTCATAAAGGTGATGTCTGGTCTGTCGCCATCAGCGCTGATGGGCAGACAATTGTCAGTGGCGGTGATGACGGCACTGTGCGGTTGTGGAACCTGCAAGGTCAGATTTTAGCTCAACCTTTGCGTGGTCATGAAGGTTATGTCTTGTCTGTCGCCATCAGCGCTGATGGGCAGACGATTGTCTGTGGCGGTGGTGACGGCACTGTGCGGTTGTGGAACCTGCAAGGTCAGACCTTAGCTCAACCTTTGCGTAGTCATGAAGATATTGTCACTTCTGTTGCCATCAGCACCGATGGGCAAACCATTGTCAGTGGCGGTGTTGACGGCACTGTGCAGTTGTGGAACAGCCAAGGTCAGACCTTAGCTGAACCTTTGCGTAGTCATCAAGGTATTGTCACTTCTGTTGCCATCAGTGCTGATGGGCAAACCATTGTCAGTGGCAGTGGTGACTGTACTGTGCGGTTGTGGAACCTGCAAGGTCAGACCTTAGCTGAACCTTTACGTGGTCATGAAGGTGATGTTAGGTCTGTCGCTGTTAGGTCTGTCGCCATCAGCGCTGATGGGCAGACAATTGTCAGTGGCGGTGATGATGGCACAGTGAGGTTGTGGAACCTGCAAGGTCAGACTTTAGCTGAACCTTTGCGTAGTCATGAAGGTGATGTCTATTGTGTCGCCATCAGCGCTGATGGGCAGACCATTGTCAGTGGTGGTGAAGACGGCACAGTGAGGTTGTGGAACCTGCAAGGTCAGACCTTAGTTGAACCTTTGCGTGGTCATAAAGGTGATGTCTGGTCTGTCGCCATCAGTGCCGATGGGCAGACAATTGTCAGTGGCGGTGAAGACGGCACAGTGTGGTTATGGAATCGCCAAGGTCAGACCTTAGCTCAACCTTTGCGTGGTCATGAGAGTGTTGTCCATTCTGTCGCCATCAGTGCCGATGGGCAGACCATTGTCAGTGGCGGTGTTGACGGCACAGTGTGGTTGTGGAACCTGCAAGGTCAGACCTTAGCTGAACCTTTGCGTGGTCATGAAGATATTGTCAATTCTGTCGCCATTAGTGCCGATGGGCAGACAATTGTCAGTGGTGGTCGCGACGGCACTGTGCGGTTATGGCGTGGTAGTTGGCGTAGATGGTTGCAAGTCTGTTGCGATAGGTTGCGTTATCATCCCATCTTCACCAATTCACCAACAGAGGAAGCAAAAGCCGCTTGTGAAGTCTGCCGTAAATATGTTTGGAGTAAAGAAGCAGATAAAAGCTGAGATTAATGAGGAGAAAAGAGGAGTAATAAACCTCTAATCTCCAATCTTGAGGCTCAGAATTCCACTTTTCACCTTCAGAACTCGAAACTTCCCGTTCAGAACTCGAAACTTCATATTCAGAACTGCAACAACCGAGATTCAAGGCTAAATAATGTAGACTTCTTGCATAAATCAAGACCCCTCACCCTAAATCCCTCTCCCAAACTTGGGAGAGGGACTTTGAAGTTTACTCCCCTTTCGAGCAATATTGCCAGAAGGGGTTGGGGGTTGAGGGTAGTTTTTGTATTCGTGCAAGAGGTCTATTGAAAGGCAATGTCTGACGCCAAACTGCTGCACGTCTAAGCTTGGATAATTTTCATCAGCATAGCTTCAGCTATAAGACACCAACTGTACCAAAGCAAAGTTCCAGGTACTAAATATTTGCTTGACTAACCTTGGTAATGTTGTGAAGAAAGGGATGGTACATAGCGTTTGCGCCGACTTTGAAAACTCTTCCAAAGCAATACGCAGCCGAAAACTAAGGTTGACAGCAGGACGACACTAGCTCCGGAGGCGATATCTAAGTAGTAGCTTAGGTAAATACCTATAAACGCGATCGCCGCTCCTAAAACTCCTGAAATTACAATTACATAAGCAAAGCGATCGCTCAACAATCGAGCAATGGAAGCGGGAATCACCACCGCAGAGATAATTAATGTCACTCCCAAAACGTTGAGTGTTGCCACCAGTAATGTCGCTAGCATTAAAGCAAATAATGTATCCATTGCCACTACAGGTACACCATGAACTTGAGCAACTTCTCTGTCAAAGCACCAAAATAGCAAAGGGCGATAAAACAAAAAAACTAAGCTCAAAATTACAACTGTGACACCACTAACGAACCATAAATCAGTAGGAGAAACGCCCAACACATTACCAAACAAAGCCGCCTCAAAGTTTTGACTAAATTTCCGGTAGGTGCTGATTACGGCGACGCCCAAAGCAAAGCTAGCGGTTGTAACTATACCAATGGCTGCATCTGAGTAAACTTTGCGTCCAGTTAAATATTGGATCAGCAAGGCAGCTGCAAATCCCCAAATTCCAGAACCAATATAAAAATTCAGTCCCAAAACGTAACTTAGTACTGCTCCTCCCAAAATTGCATGGGAAAGACCGTGAGCAATATAACTCATACGGCGAGTGATGATATATACACCCATCACACCGCACAGTAGCCCCGCCATCATGCCAACAGCAACGGCACGACTGAAAAATTCGTACTGAAAAGGTTTGAGCAGAAATTCCATTGCTTTGATTAGGGATTTAGGATTTGGAATTGTGCGTATTATGGTTCGAGTGGGATTGTCGCAAAATCGGCGGCAAATTATCTTGCATCTGATGACGCAAAGAAGTGCCTTCATTAGCAATCAAAATGCGATCGCTTTGGTGAAATACAACCATTTCTGCCCCAAAAGTCTTTTTTAAGATAGCAGAAGTAAAAACGTCGCTAGGCTGACCTTGAGCAATGATGCCGTGATTGAAACACACTACCCAAGGTAGATGAGTTGCCACAGAGTTGAGGTCATGGGTAGACAGCAGAATCGTCAAACCCTGCTGATTTAGTTCGGCTAACAGGTGTAACAATTCGTGCTGAACGCGCAAGTCTGAACTACTAGTGGGTTCGTCTAAAAGGACAATTTCTGGTTCTCCCACTAATGCACGGGCAATGAATACTCGTTGTTGTTGTCCGCCAGATAATTCACCGATAGGTCGATGGGCGACATGAGCGATTCCGACTCGCTCAAGGAGTGCTTTGGCAAAAAGGCGATCGCCTCGTGAAAACCAAGGTAGAAATTGCTTTTTGCGGTAACGTCCCATCATCACTACTTCTAGTGCCGTGACTGGAAAATTCCAATCTACTGTTTCTACCTGGGGCACATACCCGACTTTTGGCGGCGCTGTTCGTGGCTTTAAGCGCTTTCCTTGAAACCAAATTTCACCAGCCCAAGGCTCAACCAACCCTAATATTGCTTTGATTAGAGTGGTTTTACCGCTACCCGAAGGCCCGACTAAGCCAGACAATTGCCCAGGATAGAGGAGCAAATCGACGTTTGTCAAAACTGGTTGAGTTTGAAAACCACAAGCGAGATTTCTAATTTCTAGTATTGGTTCCATGCACTAATTTAGTAAGTACTACTGAGTCGTTGTCACAGCAGTTGCGGTTGGGCCAACGACATTGGTAGTGTTCAGCTTGTCAACCAGCTTGGGGTTACCCCCTAAATTTTCGGCAATGATTCGCAAATTGTTTGCCATCATGCCAATGTAAGTGTGTTGAGGATTGGTATTTTCGATTGCATTAGCCGAACCAGTGCCTGGTAATTCGTCATCAGCTGTGTTAGCTGTTTTTATCTTCGCTTCACGGGCAATTTGCTCTTCTACTTTGCTTGGGTATACCTCAGAACCAAAAATCGCAGGTACGCCTACTTTCCGAATCTGATCGATGAGTTTGGCAACGTCTTGAGCAGAAGGTTCTTTAAAATCTGAGGGTTGGATAGCACCAATTACCTGGAAGCCATATTCTCTAGCCCAGTAAGCCCAAGAGTCATGGTATGTCAGAAGTTTACGATTTTTTGCTGGGATACTAGCCACGACTTCTCGTGTTACTTTGTCCAGCGCGTCGAGGCGTTGTAAGTAGTTGTTCAAATTTTTGTCATAGTATTCTTTACCTTGGGGATCTAACTGGGTCAACTGGTTAGCAGCTAGTTTAGCGTAAGCTTCAGCATACTTGGGGTTTACCCATAAATGGGGATTGGGGTCTCCCTTTTCTTTCGGAAAGCTAAAATCGTAAATCCACTGACTTTCGGTGATAGTATTGCTACCTAGTTCATAAATGTTTGTTTTTTGAGGTTTAGAAGCTTTTGCTAGTTTTTCTGTTGGGCTTTCCAAGTGGAGTCCATTTGCGATTATTAAGTTAGCCTTGGACAGCAGATCGGCATCGCTAGGACGTGGCTCAAAGGTGTGGGAGTCAGTACCTTCGGGAATGATGCCTTTGACTTCAAGGCGATCGCCTGCAATATTACTTACTATATTTGTTAACGGAGCTACCGTTGTCACAACTAAAGCTTTACTTTTGCTTTGGTTCTGTACAGGTTGTGCAGTCGCACTACTTTCAGAAGGAGTAGGTGATACTGCTGTATTTTGAGGCGCATTACAAGCGGTCAGTGCCAGACCAAGTACTAATAGCAACGCAGAGATTTTCATTCCCTAAAGTAATAAATTTTTAATTGTTAAATTACTTATTCAGTACATCTTTTTTCTAATAATTAATGCAATGCCCTACTAGGGGATATTAAAGTAATTTTTAGCTTTTTTTCATATATATCTACTTTGAGAATTAACTCTGGTTTTTTGATTATTAATTAAATTATTTCTTTAGATAGATGTAATTTTATAAAATACAAATTAGTAATTACTTTTTCATATACTACTTATTGTCCCAATAACTGCTTGATGCTCTAGTTCTTCAGCATTAAGCTGCCAGATAAATTCAGTAAATAATATAGTTATTTAAAATATTAAAGATTTGGTTACAAAAATTCAGCAAAAAAATATAAATATGATAATGACTAATTGAAAGTTATAGAATATAAAACTTATTTTCAGAAATTCAACTAATGATTAGTAACACCTTATTCATAGCCTAAAGTTAAAGCTATGGAAGTAAATACTAAAGGTACTAATCATAAAGTCGAGGTAAAAGCTGCTATCAAAATAGTATTCAACCGTGCCATTGCAGCTTTGATTAATAGTTCTTTAAGTTGTATTCCTTGTACAAATTTAATATTGTAATTATCTAGCAGTAATAACCCATTACGGGTAGCATTCCAATTGAAAAAGAATTCAGGAGCCTCACTGAAGAATTTGCTCCTGAATTTACTAATTCTGCTGTAATATGCTTCACACAGACAATTTTGCTTACCGATTATACCAAGTTTTTCGCCACTGTTTCATTTGGTTAATCTCTGCTTGCTGAGAATCAATGATACTTTGAGCCAATTTCTTGATTTCAGGACGCTTAGATTTACTCAATGCATCTTGAGCCATTGTAATTGCACTTTGATGATGAGGAATCATTGCATTTATGAATCGCAAGTCAAACTGAGTATCCGCAGCTCCTAAGTCCATATTCATCATCATGCCTTGCATTTGTTCGTCAGGCATTGGGACTGTTTTATTTGTTTTAGCATCATAAGCCACTGGCGTAACACTTGCGGAGGGATACCAAGCTGTACGCCATTGTTTCAACTGGGCAATTTCTTTATCTTGAGCTTTGATAATTTCCGCAGCCAGCTTTTTAATTTCAGGACGTTTCGATTTCTCCTGTGCGACATTCGCCATTTCTACTGCGCCTTGATGGTGCGGAATCATCGCATCAATAAACCGCAAATCATAATTTATATCGGCCGCTCCTAAATCCATTGTCATGTTGTGGTTCATGCCACTATCATGATTCATCATGCTACCATCGTGGTTCATCGGTTGCTTATCACTAGTATCAGTAGCAGTAGTGGCAGGGTTTGATACTTGATTTTGGGAAGTGGTTGTAGAACAGGCTGTTAATAGACTAGTTGAAACAGAAGCGATCGCTACTAAGGTCAATGACAAAAAGTTGTTTTTCAGAGTAGAAAGTTGCATAGAGATTATCTAAATGTTTCCTGATTTTATTTTTAAATCTCTAGTTAACTGGAGAGTCAACCCTTTTTATAATTTATTTTTATTTAGTATAAAATTATTTAGGTAAGATCATGTCCGTCTTATCACTTGCCAGTGTCTACTCCTTTCCTACGGAACGCTACGCTAACGGAGAACCCGTAGGGTACGAAGTGAAGCAATGACATATAGCCGTAGTCACACCCTTTAGGACATTATGACAAGCGTGAATACTAATAGTTCTACCTCCTGCCTCCTGCCTTCTGCCTCCAGCCTTCTACCTCCTGCCTCCTGCCTCCTGCTATAACTCCTTCAATCACAATTGAGGGGCAACTTCCCCATGCTTGCTTTCACAAATAGAAAGCATTCATAAGGCTATTGCCCCTAAATAATTTGAGCGTCTTTGGTGATTGCTCTTTACCCAGAAACGTCTATAAATTATCTTTCATCAAGCTGTCTGGAATGATGACTCTACACTCCACACTCCGCCTTTACTACTTAGCACTAATTACTCCACACTCCACACTCCGCATTTAGTACTCACCACTAACTACTCAGCAGTAGCAAGTTCAGTATTACCGCGTGTACGACGCCGTGTGAGGCTATTGTACAGCATTACACCGATCGCTTTAATCAAATTGCCTTCCAATTCATTGAACATCTTCATGTTCATACCAAAAGCAGCGTTAGCTTCATCAACAATGCGATCGCCTGTAGCATCATCCAAGGGTAATTCATCCAAAGTTTGACGATATTTGGCTTTAAATGCCTTTTCATCGGGGATATCCGCAAATTCATAAAAGGCGGTTCCTTGCCCATCAGACAAATTCATTGCTGTTACAGCAATGCCTTTGAGAATCTGTCCCCCAGATAAGTCACCCAGGTAACGAGTATATGAATGGGCAATTAACAGTTCTGGTTCGGTTGCAGATATTTCCCGAATCCGCTGTACATAAGCTTCACCTGCGGGAGATAGTTGGATTTGCTCTCTCCAGTTCGCACCAAAGTAATAATTCAGGTCTTGCTCTAGGGTCTGCTTGCGGTTTAGCTGTGGAAAATAAATTTTAGAAACAATTGGATGTTGGCGGTGCTTTTCCATCTCCTCTTCCATCGCTGAGTAGATGAAGTAGAAGTTAGCAACTAGTTTGCGGTAAGAGTTTTTCTCGACTACTCCTTTTAAAAAGCACTTGACAAAACCTACATTTTCTGCCATCGTGTGGGCTTTTTTAGTGCCTACACGTAATTTGGTTGCTAAATTGCTGCTCATACTAAATTTCTCAACTTTAAAAAGTCAACTGCCGAGTTTTAATTGACGAATGGCTAAAAAAGCCATTAGAACGTTACCTTAAAACTATTTGATGAGAATTTATATTAAAATTTTTTAAGCTTAAAGATATTTGTAGCTTTTTACACAATATTTTTTCTACGGAATTAGAACTTTATATTGCTAATATTTTGATTTTTTGTTTTTCTCAGCTAAACTTTGCTTTATATTTTCAGGTTTGCTAAAAACTTGATATTTTTTGAAGTAGCATTTATTACTAAATAATAAGATAATTTTTTATTTGTAAACTCATATCTATAAGACTCAAGGCTAAGATAGAGGGGACAAAAGAAAGAATTAGCTAAAATAAGTAAACTTTACTTATAACATAAAAATAAATACTAACTTTACTAAAAATTT
The DNA here is from genome assembly GCA_036918135.1 of Nostoc sp. Lineage (GTDB taxonomy): Bacteria > Cyanobacteriota > Cyanobacteriia > Cyanobacteriales > Nostocaceae > Nostoc. The sequence continues at coordinate 124,935 of JBALDB010000054.1, read as the reverse complement.
ACAACATTGAGTTGATTTATTAAGTAATTTTACGTAAAATTAACTTTATCTAGAATAAATTTCTAAAGAGAATTAAAGAATGTTGAAATTGCTGAATCAACTCTCAAGTGCTATTTTTTTGTTTGTTGTGTGGAGTGTTTAAAAATATGGTTTCATCTGTAACTCGGACATCAGCGATTTCTGGGAATTCTGGTTTTGAAGCTAATGGATTGAGCAAAGGGATTGAGAGCAGTTTTGTACTGAATTTACTACCGCTACCAGCAAATCCGTTATTTGGCACAGATGGTATTCGCGGACGAGTTGGAGAATTACTGAATGCGCCCTTAGCGTTGCAAATTGGTTTTTGGGCAGGTATTGTTTTACGTAACCACACTACTGGTATAGGACCAGTGATTCTCGGACAGGACTCTAGAAACTCCAGCGATATGCTGGCAATGGCTTTGAGTGCAGGGTTAACAGCAGCGGGGTTAGAGGTTTGGTATTTAGGATTATGTCCTACTCCTTGCGTTGCCTATCTTACCAGTATCACTGATGCTATAGGTGGAGTGATGATTTCTGCTAGTCACAACCCTCCAGAGGACAATGGCATTAAGGTTTTTGGTGCAGATGGTGGGAAGTTACCTCAATTATTGCAGGCAGAAATTGAAGCAGGACTGCGTGGCAAGATATCAACTGCTACTGAGAATAATTGTGGACGGCATTACTCACGTTTGGAGTTAATCAGCCATTATGGCGAGGCATTAAAAAAACCCTTGGCTAGTAACCTGAATCTTCAAGGAATGAAGATTGTTTTAGACTTGGCATGGGGAGCAGCAGTAGGATTAGCACCAACAGTATTTACACAGATGGGTGCAGAGGTAATTTGCTTGCATAACGAAGCAGATGGCCATCGCATTAACGTTAACTGCGGTTCCACCCACTTAGATATTCTGGTAGCAGCGGTACAAGAACACAACGCCGACTTAGGCTTTGCCTTTGATGGCGACGCCGATCGCGTCTTAGCAGTAGATAATACTGGCAGGCAAGTTAACGGCGATTACATTCTCTACCTCTGGGGACGCCACCTACAACAAAACCAACAACTGCCGGATAACTTGATTGTATCTACAGTCATGGCTAACTTAGGCTTCGAGAAAGCTTGGCAAGAAATTGGTGGTAAATTGATTCGCACCGCAGTCGGCGACCAATACGTGCAAGCCGAAATGCTGCGGACTGGGGGAATGCTAGGCGGCGAACAATCGGGTCACATACTTTGCCGTCATTATGCGGTGACTGGGGATGGCTTATTAACAGCCTTGCATTTAGCAGCTTTGGTAAAACAGGCGAATGTTTCCCTAGCAGAATTAGTAGAGCAAAGCTTCCAGACCTATCCTCAATTATTACGGAACGTGCGAGTTACAGATCGCGATCGCCGTTTAGGATGGCAAGATTGCCAACCTCTGCAAAAAGCGATCGTTCTTGCTGAGGCTGCAATGGGTGATTCTGGTAGAATTTTAGTTCGCGCCTCCGGTACAGAACCAGTAATCAGAGTTATGGTGGAAGCTGCCAATGCCGAACTGGCCAATCACTGGACAAATGAATTAGTCTCAAAAGTCGAGCAACATCTGATGGACTAAGTTCGCTAATATCTCAGCTTTTAAAAAACCCCAAGTTCGATGTGTAGATTCTTTGAGGCTGATAGGCTACAGCATTACTATGCCGAAAATCAAGTCAAAATCCCGACCATCTAAAAAATCGAAAAAGCAGGCTAAAAAGGAAACTCCTACCCTCAGCCTCAAAGAACAGTTAGCCCAAAAGCGCAAAGCAGCCCAAGCGCGTAAAGAACTCACAAGTTTACTCACCACCGCCACCTTTGGCGGTGTCTTCTTAGGCATTGTACTTTTTTTCGTAGCTGGAATTAAAGCAGCAGTCCCTGGTGTTTTGGGGATAATTGTTATGTCACTTTCCTACAAATATCCCCGCCAAGCCTTATATGCGTTCATCATTTACGTACCTGCTGGCGGTACTATCACTTACTACTTGGGCAATAGTCCCATACTCCAATTAGCTAAAGATGCTTTTTACATTCCAGCACTCATTGGACTTTGGCAAACTTGCCGTAAACAAGGACTACCAATAATTATTCCCCCAGGCATTAAAATTCCACTTTATATTGTTTTGGGTTGTTGTTTATTAACGCTGTTGTTTGTCAATGGTGGACAGCAGTTTAATCCACCTAGTGTCGGATTATTAGAACAGGCACCAAAAGAAATACCCTTGGGTATGGGAATTCTGGGACTAAAAGTACTTTTAGGTTATGTCCCCTTAATTGCTTGTGCTTACTATTTAATACGTGATAAGCGTGATTTTCTATTTCTATCGCGCCTCCAAATTGCCCTGATATTGATTTGCTGCGTGCTGGGATTAATTCAATACCTGTTATTACTAACTGGTATATGTCAAGGCACGAGAGGTCTTGAAGGAAATGCCCTATTTGTCACATCATTAGAAGCCCGGTGTTATTTTGGTGGAGCGCTCTTATATAGTCCTGAAGAAGGAGTTATTCGCTTACCAGGAACATTTGTAGCCCCTTGGCAGTGGGCATGGTTCTTAATTTCTAGCACCTTTTTTACCTTTGCTACCGGCTTCACCGATCCTTCTATAATGTGGCGGTTAATCAGTTTAGGTGCTTTAGGTTCAGTATTTATTAATGCTGTTATCTCCGGACAGAGAATTGCTTTAGCTCTAGTCCCAACCTGCTTTGGCATTTTACTATTGCTCACTGGTCAAATTGGCAACCTGAAACGATTTATCCCCATAGGAGTAGGACTGGCTTTGATTTTAGGAATAGCGATGGTGACTAACCCTGCTCTTGTCCAAGAGAGAACCGACAGTTTCACTAGTCGTTGGGAGGCTTCACCACCTCAAGATTTTATCGTCCAGCAATTTGAAGAAAACTGGAAAAACGTAGACGGCCCTTTAGGTAGTGGTTTAGGTCGAGCAACTAACTCTGCTCGTTCAATGGGTTCAACTAAATTGGTAGAAACTTATTACCCCAAGGTACTTTATGAAATTGGAATTGTTGGAGTACTAGCGTTTTTGGGTTTAGTCAGTAGTTTAACAATTATTGCCTTTAAAACCTATCGCTCGATAAAAAACCGTAATTTCCGCAGTTACGCAGCAGCTTTATGGGTGTTTATATTGTTTATTAGCTATAACACTTACTACTATCCTTTGGATGTCGATCCGGTTGCTGTCTATTATTGGTTTTTTGCAGGAGTTCTTTTTAAATTGCCAGAATTAGAAAAACAAGATCGAGAAGATGCCGACCCGAAGCAAAAAAACAAGAGAAAACGTCTAAAAACAATTTAAATGCAATCAAAATGGTAAAAGTTATTATAGGAGGTCAAAAACACCTCAGCATTCCTAACCTACCTCGTAATTCTCGCCACACACTCATTCGTCCTAAGCCTTTTCCTGCGGGCAGATATCCCATAGAAAAAATTTGGTATCCTTTAGCTAGCTTTATTCCCTGGCAACCTTTATGGGGAAGATATCAAGCTATTCATTCTTTCAACAGAATTCTTTATACAAATAAACCTTGGTTTCTTACCTTTGAGGATCATCGTGTTTTATATAGAAATCCAAAAAATCAAGGTGAAGCAGCAATTTATGAATTATTAAATAATCGCTTAGCACAAGAAAATTGTCAAAAAATTATCGCTATTTCTGATTATGCTAAGTTGAGATTAACTAAGCGAATACAAGGTTGGAATATAGAAGAAAAGGTAAATCAGAAAGTGGATGTGATTCATCCAAACTTTCCAGTCAGGACTAACCAATCAAAACTTTATCAGGAAGACCAAAATCTCCAGCTTATATTTATTGGAAACCACGTTGCCCGCAAAGGTGGAATTGTTGCTTTAAGACTAGCGAAAAAAGCTGAAAAATTAGCTTTACCTATCACTATACATATCGTTTCAGAACTAGGACATGGTTCAGGAGTCCCGACTGATTTCCCCGATCGCAGTAAATATCTAGCAGATTTAAAACTACTCAATTTAAATAACGTTGTCTTCCATAAAAATCTTCCTAATGAGAAAGTTATTGAGTTACTATCCGAGAGTCATTTTCAATTAATGCCTACATTACATGATACTTATGGCTATAGTATCATCGAAGGTTTTTCCGTTGCCACTCCAGCAATTACAACAAATGTATGTGCCTTACCAGAATTCATTCGTCATAACGAAAATGGCTATATTTTAGAATTACCAATTAACGACATTAGGCACTGGGCTAATTGGCTGCACGGAGAAAAAACCAAAACCGATGAATATTGGGAAATTGTCAATAGCACCTACGACTATTTGGCAGAGCAAGCATTACAACAAATCATGCAATTTCTTGAGAGAAGTGATAAACAAGAACATTATGAATTTTTAAGTGCCGGAGCATTAGCTCAAGCGCAAATTGTGCATAATTCCCAAAAGCAAAATGAGTTATTTGATAATTTATATGCAGGAGCAACGGCAGGTATAAAATAGCTGGGGAGATGGGTAGACGCAGGAACGCAAAAAAACTAATGACTAATGACCAATGACAAATGACTATTAAAATAGTAAAATTACTTAATAAAAATTATGAATAATTGGCCTTTAATTACCGTAGTTATCCCGACATACGGTCGGGAGGAACCGCTACGGGATAGCATTGTAGATGTCCTCAAACAGGACTATCCAAATTTTGAAGTTTTAGTAGTAGATCAAACTGCAAAACACCAACTAGAAATTCAAGCCTACCTAGAAGAAATGGCGACGGCAGGTAAAATTAAATGGTTGCAGTTAGATTGGGCGAGTTTGCCAGGGGCGCGGAATTATGCTGTACGGCGGTCATCTGGTGAAATAATATTATTTATTGATGATGATGTTCAGCTAACACCTGGATTGTTAACAGCCCATGTAAAAAATTATTTGCAAAATCAAGAGGTGGGGGCTGTTGCTGGACGGGTATTTGACAGAATGAAATTGGGTGATTCTGGAGGAGATTTAGAGATTGAATATTTGCCTCCCGAAGCTATGGATCCAGGAATTGCTTGGTATCATATTGATTTAGTACATACGATCAAACCCCAGCAAGTACTAACAGCAAGGGGTTGTAATATGTCTTTTCGCCGCGAAATTTTTACCAAGCATGGACTGAGTTTTGATGAGAGGTTTCGCGGTAGTGCTGTGCGCGAAGAATCAGATTTTTGTTTGCGGGTGCGAGAAACGGGATATAAGATTTGGTACGACCCAGAAGCTCATTTAGTGCATTTAGGCGAAGAGACGGGTGGTTGTCATGATATTAGTATGCGATCGCTCAAATATCAACTCACCTTTTACCACAACCATTTCTTACTGGGGCTAAAAAACCTCACTGTTACTCAAGCTTTACGCCTATACGCCCGTTTATTTGATTGTCACGTCTTGGGACGCCCACCTTGCCATAAAAGCGGTTCCCCAATCAAAATTATCAGTCGCGGTATTTTTTACACTTTGGGCTTTTTCAAAGCCTTGGGTACTGTCATCCAATCAATATGGAATGATGGTCAAATTTACACTCGTTTGGATCAAAAAGTATAAGCATTGAGCATTAGACAGATGAGGGTAAAAATAACTAATGACCAATGACAAATAACAAATAATAATGAAAATTTTAGTTGCTAGTCACACTTATATTGTAGACCTCAACTGTGAAAAATTACGCGCTTTATCTCAACTAGAACCTGACATTGAAGTAACAGTTGTAGTTCCAAAGCGCTGGAATCCTGGTGGTGTGCAAAACAAAATCATTGAAACTGAATACCGTGATGAAGGCTCATTTAAAATAGTTCCTGTTTCTAACTTCAGTCAAAATCATCAGGGACTCCTGACCTTTGGTACTGATTTAATATCTTTATTAAAACAATTTCGCCCCCAAATCATCCAGGTAGAACAAGGGTCTAGAGGATTGGCTTACACTCAAATGATTGCTTTGAATAAACTTTTAGGACTCAAGGCCAAAAATATGTTTTTTACCTGGTGGAATTTACCCTATGAGTTAAAATTACCAGTTGCTTTATTAGAAAAATATAACCTCAACCATAGCCACGGGATTATTTCTGGCAATCAAGATGGAGCAGAAGTTTTACGACAACGGGGATATCAAGGAGCAATCAAAGTTATGCCGCAATTGGGCATAGATGAACGTTTATTTACTCCCAAAGTACAACCAGAATTAGCAGCTAGTTTAGGCATTAAAAAAGAAGAATTTGTAGTGGGTTTTGTTGGGCGTTTTGTTCCAGAAAAGGGTTTATTAACGCTTTTAAAAGCTTTAGTAAGTTTAACAAATCAACCCTGGAAATTACTTTTGTTGGGGCGAGGAGAATTACAAGGAGAACTAATCAAAATAGCAACAGAAAATAATATTAAAGAACGGTTAATTTTGGTAGAAAGCGTCTCCCATGATCGGGTGACGAACTATATCAATTTAATGAGTACTTTGGTACTACCTTCAGAAACAACTTACAAATTTAAAACCTTAACATCTGTTGGTTGGAAAGAACAATTTGGTCATGTGCTAATTGAGGCAATGGCTTGTCAAGTGCCTGTGATTGGTTCTGATTCTGGTGAAATTCCCTATGTAATTGGTGACGCTGGTTTAATTTTTCCTGAAGGTGATAGCCAAGCACTTGCTAATTGCTTGCTTCAATTAATGGAAAAACCGGATTTTGCTCACACTCTTGGTGAAATGGGTTATCACAAAGCAATGATTCAATACACGAATAAAGCTTTAGCTAAGCAGCAATTGGACTTTTATCAAGAGTTAGTCAATAGTCATTAGTCATTGGTCATTAGTGAATAACAAATGACAAAAGACAAATGACAGATGATAAATGAAAAAGATGAAAATATTACAAATTGTCCCCTCAATTTCTCTGATTTACGGAGGCCCTAGTCAAATGGTATTAGGATTAGCTCCAGCTTTGGGAAAAGAGGGAGTGGAAGTTACAATTCTTACAACTAATAGTAATGGTGATAGTGGTCAAATTCCCTTAGATGTTCCTTTAAATCGCCCAATCAAACAAGATGGTTATGAAATAGTTTACTTTCGTTGTGCCCCATTTCGTCGTTACAAATTTTCTCTAGATTTAGTAAAATGGCTAAAACGTCATGCTTGCGAGTTTGACGTAGCACATATTCATGCTTTATTCTCACCCATAAGTAGCGCTGCGGCTATTGTCTGTCGCCAGCAAAAATTACCTTATATTTTGCGTCCCTTGGGTACTCTCGATCCGGCTGATTTACGCAAAAAAAAGCAATTAAAACAGCTTTATGTGGCAATTATCGAACGTCAAAATTTAGCTGGTGCGGCAGCGATTCATTTTACTAGCGATCAAGAAGCTAAAATATCAGAAAGATTTGGAGTTTCGACGCCAGATTTGGTAATTCCTTTGGGTGTGAAAGAAAACAGAGGAAGAGAGGAACAGGGAGAGAATATTGTGCGTCAGCAATTCAATATTTCTGCTAATATACCGTTAGTGCTATTTATGTCACGAATTGACCCAAAAAAGGGATTAAATTTGTTGATTCCGGCGCTAGAAAAATTGTTAACGGTTGGTTATCAGTTTCATTTTGTTTTAGCTGGGACAAATCCTCAAGATCCAGATTACGAGCAAAAGATAATATCCCAAATTCAAAATTCACCACTACGATCGCACACTACAATAACTGGCTTTGTGACTGGTGAATTAAAAGCTAGTTTACTACAAGCTGCTGATTTATTTGTCTTACCTTCCTACTATGAAAATTTTGGCATTGCTGTAGCTGAAGCGATGGTAGCAGGAATACCCGTAGTCATTTCCGACCAAGTGCATATTTGTCAACAAATACGTGATAGTGAGTCGGGTTGGGTGGGTACAACAGAAGTTGAAGCACTGGTAGAATTACTACAAGCAGCTTTGGAAAATCCCGCAGAACGCCAACGACGAGGATTAAACGCTCATAAATATGCTTATGTAAATTTTAGCTGGGATGCGATCGCCAAGCAAACAATCCAAGCCTACCAGGAAATTCTGGCAAACCAATTAATTTAACCCAACGCAGACAACAGCATTTTTTGCCAAATAGGCGCTAGAACTGCTTTCACAACAATATCCGCAATCACAAAACCAATCCCAATTAACATATAAAATTTAGGAAATGCGGATTTAGGAACTTCGCCTCTGATGCGAGTTAATAGATTTAATCCTAATGCAGCTAAAGCCACTCCCGTTGCAATAAACCCAATTATCCGCAGAATTGACCAAGGATACCACCCTAAAATAGCTGCTAGCCAAGGTTTAGCACTCAGTTTTACCAATTGTGCAACATAAAAATTCATATAATTTAGCATCCAAGTACCAAAGATCGATGCCACGCTACTTAAGGTAACGACGCAGAGGATACAAAAAATTCCGTACTGCAATAAATGATCTGGTAAAAATAAACTTAGCGAACCTTCTGTACCTTCTCCCGTGCGAATCCAATGCAACATTTCTATAGTGTATGACTGTCCACGGAGGATGACTTTTGCTGCTTTTTGGGGGGCGATCGCCGTTGCTACAATTACAGCAGTACTCTGTAACACTCCCCAAAGTAGCATCCACCAAAAAGCACTTCTATATTGTTGACGACGCACTTCTAAAAAGAAAATAGGATAGGGTATAGCAGCACCGAAAATCGGCATCAACCACGGAATTCCAAAAACAAAACTCGCAGTTGTGCTGAGAATAACACCAACAAGCAAAAGTATTACTATCATCGTCACTAAAAGGGGCTAGGGAGTGAGGAGTGGGGGATGGGGATTGGGGAGAGAATTCTTACCAATACCTAATAGCTAATACTTACAGTAGTTTTCGTTTGGATGAAGTACAAAGTCACTGGTTTTGAGGCAGGAGGCAGGAGGCAGAAGAACAATTTAATTTTTGAGTCCTTGCTTTTGTATCTCACTTAATTGCAAACTGCTGTAATTCCAATCCCCAATTGCTAATTCCTAATTTCTTTTACTAATCTTGACCTTCTCCTCGTACCTGATGCGGGAGTGCTGACAACCTAAAATTTTGTTTCAAACCGCTAAAGCCCGATTGGGGAATAGGGGTTTTGTGTCATGATGGCAAAGTAGAACACTTATGCTTTTCTAACTACAGGGAATTTTACATGGCTCTCCGTTTAGGTGATACAGTACCCAACTTTAAGCAAGCCTCAACAGACGGCGACATCGATTTTTACGAATGGGCAGGTGACAGCTGGGTTGTGCTGTTCTCTCATCCTGCTGATTTTACACCTGTTTGTACAACAGAACTCGGCACAGTTGCCAAGCTCAAACCAGAATTTGACAAGCGCAATGTTAAAGCGATCGCACTTAGCGTTGATAATGTTGAATCACACAATGGTTGGGTGGGAGATATTGAAGAAACTCAAAGCACCACTCTTAATTACCCAATTTTGGCAGATCAAGACCGCAAGGTTTCTGACCTTTATGATATGATCCATCCCAACGCCAACGCAGCTGTGACAGTGCGATCGGTTTTCGTAATTGACCCCAACAAAAAACTCCGTCTCACTTTCACCTACCCCCCCAGCACGGGACGCAACTTTGACGAACTTTTGCGGGTGATTGATTCTCTGCAATTGACTGATAACTACAGCGTGGCGACACCAGCTGACTGGAAAGATGGAGAGGATGTTGTAATTGTCCCCTCACTCAAAGATCCAGAAGTCCTCAAAGAGAAATTCCCCAAAGGTTACGAGGAAGTCAAACCCTATCTGCGGTTAACTCCTCAGCCGAACAAGTAAATCTAAAAATGATTTCGGATAAAAAAGCAAAGGCGCAAAGTTATATCTTGGCGTCTTTGTTTCTTTGCGTAAAAATAAAGTCACTGGGCTAAGCGTCCGAACCTGGAGGAAATTTCCATGTTTTCATCCCCTTTAGTTTTGCAAATTCCGTCATCAATGCAAATGACAGACGAACAATTTTTTGAGTTCTGTCAAGTGAATCGTGATTTACGCATTGAGCGCAATAAATTTGGAGAATTGGTAATTATGCCTCCTACTGGTTCAGAGACAGGAAATCGAGAAGTTAATATCTCAGGACAGCTATGGGTGTGGTCAGAACAAAATGGTACAGGTATAACTTTTAGCTCTAGTACCGGATTTAAATTATCAACAGGTGCAGAACGCTCTCCAGATGCTTCCTGGATTAAACTAGAACGGTGGAATTCTCTGTCTGCAAAACAACAAGAAAAATTTGCTCCTATTTGTCCAGATTTTGTAGTCGAACTCAAATCTCCCAGCGACAACCTCCAAACTTTGAAAGAAAAAATGGAGGAATATATGAATGAGCCAGGAATACAGTTAGGCTGGTTGATTGACCGTAAACCGCGTCAAGTCTATATTTATCGTCCTGGATTATCAGAGGAATGTTTGGATAATCCTGCGACTGTTAGTGGCAATCCCATATTGCCTGGTTTTATTTTAAATATGAGTAAAGTTTGGTAGAGAAATCTGGGGTACAAGTGTACACCCTTACAGTCGATTAATTTGCGATAAAGATTGGTACTATTACTTAGAATACCCCCTGAAGACAAAAAAACCCGCCGTAGCGGGGTTACACAACAAAACTATGAACAGTGAAAACTTGATTTAGCTAGTAATACTTCATCTCAGCTTCTAGTTGACGAATCAGCTGTTCGTCACCTTTGACTCTGGCTACTTGCAAGCGATGCTCTAGGCTTTTTTGAATATTCTCTCTGTGAGCTTCTCGTGCTTTTCTAGCAGCCTGTAGTCTACCTTGATTCATAGGAATTACCTCTTTAGTTTTTGAATTTATATCTTGTATTCTTAACATAACACATTTTTTGTAGCTGTTGCTACAGAAATTTTTATTTTATTATATTTTTAGTAAAATTATGTCTAAAGACTGGATCGGTCAACAACCAGTGGTGACTTTGCTGAGCGATTTTGGCGATCGCGATGTCTATGTAGGCGTGATGAAAGGAGTCATAGCCCAAATTAACTCTCAAATCACGGTGGTAGATTTAACGCACCAAATTCCGCCGCAAGACATAGCCGCAGCTAGGTTTTCGCTGATGAATGCTTACCCCTATTTCCCAGTTGGGACGGTGCATGTAGCGGTGGTAGATCCAGGTGTGGGCAGCAGACGACGAGCGATCGCAGTAGAATTTGCTCAAGGGTTTCTTGTGGGGCCAGATAATGGCATTTTCAGCGGAGTATTAAGTCAAAGTCCGGCGATTAGAGCTGTGGAACTCACAAATCTTAATTATTGGAGAACTGCTCAACCAAGCAAGACTTTTCACGGTAGGGATATTTTTGCACCAGTGGGAGCTAATCTTGCCAGTGGTGTCCCCCTCAAACAACTAGGACAAGAAATCGACAAAGCCAGTTTAGTCAAGCTGGATATTGAAGAATGCAAGCAGACAACAACTGGTGTATTGGGTTGCATTCAATATATCGATCGCTTTGGCAACTTAGTCAGCAACATTCCTAGAAGTTACGTTGAAGGTAAAACCTGGTGCGTGCAAGCTGCTGGATTGAGTATACCAGGGTGTGAAACTTATAGTAATGTCAAACTGGGAGAAGCGATCGCTTTAGTTGGCAGTCACGGCTGGGTAGAAATTGCCATCAATAGCGGCAATGCTCACTCCCAGTTACAGCTTAATTTAGAAGGTGCGCTACAAGTCTTGTTTTTCTGACAAAACTAGAACTATTTGTTAACTGTTGACGGTTAACAGTAGTTAGTACAGTACGGCAAAAATAAACCACCCATTCCAAATCGCTAAAAAGTCTACCCTATAAGCTTTTTGATTTTTAAATGCGTGACTGAGAAGGCACACTAGTACCGCTCGCTGCTTTGATGGTTCTAAGAGTTGAACCAACTGACTCTCAATGCTCAACCACCAACACATCCCATCGCCCGCTTTTGATTAGATTCAAAAATCTAATTATTCATATATCCTAAAGCATACTTTGAGAAATACTTACATGAAATTCGTCTCATTGCCCATAATAATAAAAGTAACCACTGAGCAATTTACTCTACCACTCGATTAACGAATCAATAATTATATTCTTTAACTATGACTATGCAAACACTACCTGTACCAGAAGTTTATCAAGGCCATTTTGGGGAATTTACAATCACCCAAAGCGATCGCACTGGGGTAATTATCTACCGCGCTGGGTTAATGATAGCTGCACTCAGCTTTGCCATTGGTAGCGCTTTGGTTTTGTTTAACAATAGCCCAAGTGTTGTAAGTACGCTGACACCTCTATATGCTTGTTTTATTCTAGCTCTCGGTGTAAGTTTATTTACTATTCACATCTACATGAGCTTACTACACCGAATGTTGCAAGTTTTTTGGGCGATCGGTACTATCGCATCCGCAATCTTGGCACTGTCTAGTAGTCAACCTTTGGCTGTTGCTGTTTACAATCAGCCTATTACCTTGTTCGGAGTTGGTTTTATCTTCGTTGCTCTAACAGGTATTTATTTTAAAGAAGCTTTTTGCTTTAATCGCCTGGAAACCAAAGTTTTAACACCAATAGTACCGCTACTTTTGTTAGGACATTTGGTAGGAGTTTTACCAAGTCAGTGGGAAAGTATTTTATTAGGAATTTGGGCAATATTATTTTTAGTATTTGCTCTGCGAAAGACAGTGCAAGCAATTCCTGCTGATATTGGTGATAAGTCTGTATTTGCTTATTTTAAAGAACAGCGTTTAGCTAAAGTTTAATGCAGACGAAAAAAAGTCGGCGTCAAAAATTTCCAAATATCAAACTAATAAAACGCCAAGAAATGTGGACACTTACGGCTCCGGGGTGGGCGATTGCAATCGCTGTGGTTGCTTATTTAATGTTTTTGAGTATTACTCATGTACACTCATATCTCGCCGTAACTTCCCCTATCAAATCAGCAGAAATATTAGTTGTTGAAGGATGGCTACCAGATTATGCTATAGAAGAAGCGTTAATTGAATTTAAAAATGGCTCTTATCGTCAAATAATTACTACCGGAGGTTCATTAGGAAAGGGAACTTATCTGACTGGATACAATAATTTTGCAGAAGTGACGGCCGCCACCTTCAATAAACTTGGTTTAGAAGCAGAAAAAGTAGTAGCTGTTCCCACACCTTTTGTAGTTAAGGATCGTAGTTATGCATCTGCTGCTGAATTTTATCGCTGGCTATCCAATTCCAATTTAAAAGTAGGATCAATTAATCTTTTTTCTTTAGACGTTCATACCCGTAGGAGTTGGTTAATTTTCAAAAAACTCTTGAATCCTAACATTCGAGTTGGTGTGATTGCTGGTAAAACTCAAGATTACGATCCAAAGAAATGGTGGGGTTCTAGCCAAGGTGTGCGGACAGTTCTTGATGAACTAATTGCTTATATTTATGCCCGGTTTTTGAGTTGGAAAAACTAAAAGTTGTTAGAATTTAGGAGTCATAATCCAGAATTCAGATTCGATCCCCAACTTATTCCAAAAGTTGGGGGTCATCCAAGCTATTGGCGCGATCGCACCCCGTATTAACATACATTGAAAAATAATTCTCCAAGTCATAATTCTTCTTGAGACAAAAATGGTTCAAATGAGTGGTAAGCTTCATAATTACGAAAATGTCTAGCGTATAAATCTACACCATTATTAGCTAAATCAAAATCATCATCCAATACTGAATTTACATCTATCACCTGTTTCCAAGACCAGGTAATAGTTTCTCTGTCCTTATTTTTGTAGCTTACTTCTTGTTTTTTCCCATAACTTACAGCCTTTGATTTCGCTTTCTCTAAAGAACTAGCTTTGAGCAGTACAAAACATTCCTGGTACAACGGTTGATAATCCAATGCATCAGAAGATGATTCATACAAAATTACAGCAATGTAGAAAGATTCTGCTTTATCTGCACTTTCGGGTTTCATTGAATAATTTTCTGAGTCTACTTCTTGAATCTACCAATAGGTAACAATCGGTTGCAGAACCAACCCTACAGCTAAAAGACTGACTAGTGAGTTGGGTAGAACTTTTTGTAGCATTAAAAGACAAACCTTTTTAATTACGAATGACGAATTACAAATTGTCTTGATACTTGCGCTACGATATCCCCTATTGCCTTTGTGCAATGTGAGGAGTAGTCAGGTCAAACAAGAATATGGTAGAAGAATTCAATACACAGGGTAGAAAAAATTTAGTTGCGATCGCTGACCAATTCGCCCAACTGGCGAAGGTTATAGATGCCAAAGCCTTTGGTAGTGGTAATATCAATGACACATTTTTAGTAACTCTAAATTGCTCAGAACAAAAGAATTTTGTCCTCCAACGCATCAATACACAAGTCTTTCGCCAGCCAAAACTGATTATGCAGAACATGTGTACCTTCACTGAACATGTTCGTAAAAAGTTACAATCTACTCCTTTAAATCGTCGCTGGGAAGTACCGCAGGTACTATTGACTAAAAACAAACAAGACCACTGGCGAGATGCTGACGGTTCATTTTGGCGGGCGATTAGCTTTATTGAAGATTCACAATCCTTTGATACCATGCACGATCGCTCACATGCACGAGAAATCGGTTATGCCTTGGGGATGTTCCACAATCTGATTAGCGATTTGTCACCAGAAAAACTCGCTGATACCCTACAAGGCTTTCATATTACACCGCTTTACCTCCAGCAATATGACAAAGTTTTAGCAACAACTAAAGTGCGTAAAACTCCTGAGGTTAATTATTGCTTGCGATTTGTTAGCGATCGCCAAACCTTTGCACATATCTTAGAAAATGCCAAAGCACAAGGGATTCTACCATTGCGTCTAATGCACGGCGATCCAAAAATCAATAATGTCATGTTCGACACTGCTACCCAGCAAGCCGTCAGTGTCATAGACCTCGACACCGTAAAACCCGGTCTGGTACATTATGATATTGGCGATTGTCTGCGATCGGGTTGCAATCCGGCTGGAGAAGAAACGGAGAATTGGGACAATGTTTATTTCGATACCGATTTGTGCCAGGAAATTTTAGCAGGTTACCTTGGTGTGGCAAAGGCTTTTCTCACCGAAAATGACTATGCCTATATCTACGATGCAATTCGTCTGATCGCTTTTGAATTAGGATTGAGATTCTTTGCTGATTACTTAGCAGGAAATGTCTACTTCAAAGTGAAGCACCCAGAACATAATTTGGCAAGAGCGATCGTCCAGTTTAAACTGACCGAAAGCATCGAATTCCAAGAAACGCAGATTCGCCAAATTATTAAAGATATGAAATGAATAACCAGACATTTTCTTTACAACCTTTTGCTGCTACCGAATCCCTAGCTAATTTAAAAATTGCAGGTAATATCAACCGAAACATTAATCAACTTAGTATCTGTTATACCGTTACAGGCGATTTGAAAGAAATTGCAGTTTCTCCACCATCAAACGCACCATCACGCAAGCATCAATTGTGGGAAGGTACTTGCTTCGAGTTTTTTCTTGGGATCAAAAATTCTCAAAAATATTGGGAATTTAACCTCTCCCCTGCTGGACACTGGAATGTCTATCGTTTTGATGGATACCGTCAAGGAATGCAAGAAGAAACAGCCTTGACAATACTTCCGTTTCATGTTGAGAATCAAACCGATAAATTAGTACTGACCTTGAAGATGGATTTGGATGAAATCATTTCGCCAGAACAAATAATAGAAGTTGCGATTACGACTGTTATTAAATATATAAATGATGGCGTTACTTACTGGGCATTAACTCATCGAGGCGCACAGCCTGATTTTCATTTACGAGACAGTTTTATTGTTGAATTGTAAGTTATCCCTGCGAGCGCAAATCGTAACTTACGCGCTAACGTTACCCTATCGCCCCAACCCGGAGGTCATTATTTTTGGTGAGTTTGAAATTTTGTATAAATAATTATACTAGTCCCACTAACTATCAAAACTAAAATTGATGGTACTAGCGGTATCCAGGCTCCTTGAAGCAATAGACAAAAGGACACCCCATATAAAACGCAAATACTTGCCACTCCTGCCAATCCCAATCTTAACGATGACCGAAATTGCCAAACAATTATGCCGCCAACTAACGACCAACCCCATACCCAAATGAATTCACCCCACTTCGGTAACATCCACAATAGCGGACGATTATCTAAAACAGCACTGAGAATTTGACTCACCATGTGCGCTTGAAGTATTACCCCTGGCATTTGTTGATATGACGACTGACTGACACTATAGGGTGTAGACCAATAATCATGAAAACTTTCAGCAGTTGTACCAATAAGGACGACTCGATTCTTTACTAAATCAGAAGTGAGTTTATTGTTTAAAATGTCTGCAAGAGTTACTTGCATCGCAGGTTGATAGGAAGAACGATAATTGAGCAGCACTTGGTGGCCAAGATTATCAATTTGATGATAGCCACCGCTGTTTTCCTCCAAGTTTTTCAAGACAACATTATCAAACTGCCAGTTTTTTTCTGCGGTAAGTTTAGGGTGGATACCCTCATCAAGCAAGTAACGGTTTGCTAGTTGAAAGCTAAAAGATTTATCAGTGTTGCATGGGGATGCAGGAGCCATAGCCAATATTTGACGGCGAATAATGCCATCGGGATCGGGTATAACGTCACTAAAACCTAAGTTTTGCTTGGGAACTTCCGGTGGAGGCGAAACACCGCTATTTTTGTTTTCCTCACTAACTTCGCAGATAGCAATGAAGCGATCGCTTTTTTGCATTAGTCGAGACAAATTCTTAAATTCTGCTCCCACATGATTTTCACGATAGATATCCAAGCCAATAACTCGCGGTTGGAACTGCTCTAATTTTTCTACAACTTGAGCTAGGGCGCGGTCTGAGAGTGAAGCTCCGCCTCTTTCTTTAGCAGATTGCGATCGCACATCAGCTTCAGTGACAGTAACTATTAAAATGCGTTTATCTTGTCCTTCATAGGGACGCGATCGCATCATTGCATCAAAAGCCGTCAACTCCCATGATTGCAATACACCAAGGGAGCGCAACCCCATTATCAAAGCAGTCGTGGCGATACTGATTTTGAAAATTGTGCTGATAATATTTCGGCTGTGTAAGCTAGTAGGTTTTGAACCGACTTTATTCAACACCAGCGACATAGCCGTGGGATTTTGACAAATTACTGGTAACCAACTAGCACAGGCAAAGCTGCTTTCTAAACCCTGCAACTTTTCTGTAGCTTCCCGCATTGCCAAATGGCAAGATTCTCCATTTGCAAAAGCTTCTAGAAAATGCTTCAAAAATTCTTGAGCAACCCGATCTGGTACTGCTTCCCGCATGACGATCGTTTGGGGAATGTGGAGTGAGGCCAATTCTCGGACTAATCCTAGTCCATCACAGCAGTTAAAAATTGCTAGTTGTAAACCCCTAGCGATCGCTGCTTTCAGACCATTTTTTAACTGAGCGATCGTTAAACTTTCAGTTTGATTAATATAAATTTCACCTATATCACCATCAATTTGACTCGAACCATGTCCTGCAAAAAAAAGAATATCCCAGCCCTGCTTCTCCCACAGCCATCGGTCTAACTCCGAGCGTTGTGGCTCAACCAGAAAAACAGTCTCCGTTCCTGCTAGTTGTTCGAGTATTGCCCGGTCTTGTTGAATATCAATTCCTTCGCTATTACCAAGAATGGCTAATATTCTAACTTTGTCGCTAATAGGTTTGAGTAATGGTTTAACTTCATCTACTTCCGGAGCGCTTAAACCAAATACTGCCTTTTGATAATCCTCAAAGAAATTCCATAAATGCCAGGGTAGGCGACGAACTTGGTCATCTTCTGTTTCTAGAATCACCCGAATTTCTTCGTGAGGATCTAACTTCGTGCGTAATTTCTGGTCAATGTTGCGAAATAGCTCAGATTTAAGCCAAACGTTAATTTTATCTTGTAAGTTGTTACATAAATTACTAAACTCAACAGAGGAAATATTAGTGATATCTTCTGTATCAATTTCAATCTCTGCATCGCTTGCTAGGTTTCTATGCCAACGTTGACCAGGAAAAAGAGTTTCATGCAGCAATAAATATAGTAACTGCCAACGTCTGTAGAGTTCTATAAGTTCTGGTGCCGCAGGCAAGCTGCCTGTAAATTGTATTGGTATAGGGTTGCTATAGTTGTACAACTGAGCTGTAACAGTAGTAAATCCCTGCTTCAAGTTACCCTTTCCTAAGTTCAACACGACTAATTTAGTCATGGCTATCAGTCATCAAGCGCTTCTATTACAAAATCTTCCTTTATACTGACATTTTCGAGAGCAACTTGGATGCTGAAGCGAATTCCAGGAGAAGATTTAAATTTTTTGAGTTGAATATAATGATCCTCACTTCTAGAAGTAACTTCCTGAAGAATTGTCCCTGTTTGGGAAAGCAGAATTAATCTGAGATTGGGTATTAAGTAAGTTTCTGCATTTGCTGGATGCAATTGCACGCGCAGACCGATTTTACCATCGACCTCTGTTTTCAGACCAATTAATAATACAACTGCACTTCCTCCAAGTTGCATCCCTAAATCAATTAATTTGGCTCGTTTGATATATCCCTCATTCAACTCAAAATTACTTCTGAATTGAACTGCTAAAGTTTTTTGTTGTGGCGTTAACAAAGCATCCAAATTTTGCCAACCCGTACTAAAGATATTTTGAAACCATAAACTCAAGTTGCTAACCATAGAGTAGCTAGCTTCAACTAAATCATTTTGCTTTTTTAAGCGTCGCTGATAAAGATGTTGTCGAAATTCATCAACTGCTAGAAATGCACCCCATTTCTCAAAGGGAACATTGAGTCTAGGGGAAGAAAAAGTCCACTTATTTAATTGTTCTAGTAATTCCTCTGCTTGGACTTTTGATAAACTAGGTAAAGATTTAACCTCTGGTGTTTTGGGAGGACAAAGTTCTTGCGCCACCCACATCACATTCAAGTCTGCAATCAAATCTTCTCCATCTAAACAATAAGTTCGATCCATTACATCATAAGTAGCTTGTTCGCGGATTTGCTGATAGTTAGCATAACCGCATACCCGTAACCAACATTCTTCTACATTTAACTGTACTGCTAGATAATAATGCGCTGTCCAACTGGGAATATCAATCCATTCTTGGGGAATCCGAAACTCTGGAAAGTAGCTTTTATCACTAATAATTAACACTAATCTAGTCTTACCTATGGTTAATAAAGAGCCATTTACTACTTCCCAGATACTTGGAAAATCAGTTTTTTGAAAGCCTAACTTAGGTATTACTTGTAAGTCTGGGTCTTCTTGTAACCAAGTTAAAAAAGTATTTAAAGATAAATGATTTAGGTAGGCATTCCAGCGAGCAACTGTGTTAGAGTAAGACTCTTGCATAGTTTGCTGCCATGCAGCTTCTCGCTCTTGGTTTGATATATCTAAGCATAATTGTTCGGGATAGATAAGAGTTAAATCATCTAAGTTAATTGTCATAATTATTAATTCCTGTTCCTCAATTAAATAAAATTATCTTTTAGCCATTCATCTACAAAATCAGCTAACTTATTACTGACTGGTACTAAAGAATTGGTAGGTAAACCCATATCTATTTCTAATTGTTCAATAAAAGCTGTTTTTAAAAGTTTATTTAAATTATTGATGTTAGAAGAAGATTTTAATGTATTTTGTCCAAAATCTTTATTCATTAATCCAAATTCTAAAGTACTTATTTCACCTTTAACTTGCCATTGTTGAGCAATTTTATTTAGAATATTTTTGGAGACTTGCTGGCAATGTTGCTGTAAGCATTCAGCCAGTGATGTTTTGATTCTTTCGATATCTTTTTCGTCATTAAAACAAACTTCAAGATAAATTTTCTGAGATTCATTAATAAAATCTTTTAATAATACTTTATTATATTTAGCTAACTGTCGAGCTACTTGATATTGTTTTTGCATTTCAGGATATTTATTTTTTAAAACTGCTGCTATCTCAGTTTGAGTGAAGTTTAATCCTAGCCAAAGTCTTAACATTATTTGACCAGTCTCTGGAATAGCTGAAAATAAATTTAAAACAAGTAAGTTTATCTGTTGCCATTCTTCTTCTTGGACAAGATTATCTAAGGCACTATGCTGACTATCAGTTAAGTTATTGTAGTCTTCTAAAGGTAGAAAATGCTTTGTTCGATAATCACGAGCTGCTTGGATACAAAATTCTAATATTTCTTGAATTTTATCCTTTGAAACTGGTGCTTCCAGAAATCCTAGTTGATTGCACCTTTCATTATATAATAGTGTTATATTCTGAAAATATTCAGTGCTAGGTGTTTCTAAACTACGATTTCCTTGCTTTTGGTTCGGTTGATAAATTTCATCTAGGCATTGCCAAGCTAAACAGTATAACTTCACACGATTTTGATTTATTCCTTTTATAATTAGAGCTTCCTGTATCTCTTTTTTAGTTAAATCTTTTAAAAGTCCGTAATTAGAAAATTTTTCTCTTTTACCTTCTAAGTCTTTTTGATAAATTGTATTACTAATAAAACGGATAATAGCTGTTTTAGCATAACCTTCTATATTAGTTTTAACATAATCAAGATTAAAATTTTTGAGAAGTTTGGCTGGAGGATAAATAGCTGAGTTGGCAATTTGAAAGTATTCTTCTAATGGATACTTATGCTGAATCGATTTAAATCTTTGGAAGCTTTTTCTTGCTGCCCAAAGACAGGCTTCTTGTAAGTATGCACACAAATGTTTCTCTGCTCTTGAGTAAGACTTTGAGGACTTTTCTGAGGATGATATAGAAATATAGTTTTTTGGTTTATCCTCACTTTGTAAACTAGCTATAACTAAGTCATCATGTAATATATTTTTAATAATTTTTAAAAAATAACGCGCCCAATATTCTTTTTTTGCATCTGGTTCTGACTGAACTAAAGAACTTATATTACGTTCTAGCTCTACATCAGTTTGCCAGATAAAGTTGGAAGTTTTATAATTATTTTTCAAGCTGAGAAAAGTTGAAAATTGTTGTATAATACTTTCACGTTGCTTCATGATTTTTCCTGTATTTTATATAAATTAGTTAAAGAAATTTTGACTCCTATCTGAAATTAATCTTTCAGGTATATTGTTTTTTATCTTGAGAGTGATATCGATAAGTTAAAATCAATTCCAGACCAGAATCAAACAGTTGTAATTGACTGTTTGAGCAGAAGTTTAACTTTATTTATTATCCCTCTATTCTTGAAATGGGTGTCATGTAAATTGGTTTATGCACTTTTCATTAAAAAATCGCATAAATTTATCTATATGATTTAAAGTCTGAGCGTCCCAGTTTTCTGCCAAGGTAGTCACTATTAAGCAGGATAGTCAAAGCCGATCGCACTTACTAACCTATCTAGCTGCCAAAAACCCTCCTCTCATAACAATTATCATTCTCAATCAGAAAAAACTTAATTTTCTCAGAGAATTTTGCAATTAAGTCTTTGGGAATTTTACCTTGCTTATTAATCTTCATTACTTAGATGCTTTTGCTCTAACTAATGTATTTATAAAAACACAAATGTATATAGCTTATGTATTGACATAGACAAGGAAGGCTGTAAATAAAATCGTAAAAACTAGGCGATCGCTAATCAAAAGGGTTATTTCTAAAAAATTATTGTTTATATTGAGTCGAATAGTATATCACAAAACGAGATTGATTTATAAGTATTTATTTATACAAATAACTCATCAAAATTTTCTTGTTTAGTCAAGTAATTAACAGTATCATGTCAATCAATCAACTGTATTTAAAACAGTAGATTTTCTCAAAATTGCAATCATTCTCTAATTTTCCATACATCTACCCAAGGAAAGAAAGTTTCTCAATGATACCTCTAACTAATAGTAATTTCGTTAAGCGTTGCCAATTGTCAGCCTTTGCCTGTGCTATTGTGACTGCAACCATAGGTATTGATTTCACTGGAACTAAATCACTTGTTCAGGCTCAGACTATCCCCGCGACTTGCCCATTGGGGACAGAGACAGTTACTTACAGTCCATCGTTGACGGACAAAGAAAAATATACTACTGCCTCTATATCAGGTTCTGTAGGTGGATGCATGAATGCTGGAGGAATTACATCAGGAACTTACAGCTTCTCGTTTTCCGGTCCGACCTCCTGTAACGATATCGGGTTTTTCCCAACCTATGAAATTACATACAAATGGAACACTGGGAAAACTAGCACGGTGCGATATACCTCAACTTCCAGCAATGTTATTAGGGGTCAAATTATCTTAACCTCTTACGGAAACGTCCGTGCTGGTAATGTGTTCAACAATAGACCTGTAATAAAAACCCTTACGCTTGCGACAACGAAGATTAATGCTTGTTCCACTACAGGTCTCTCGTTCATTACAGGTCCTCAGACGCTGACTATTCTACCAGCGTTACCATAATTTTTAGAACTCACCACTCAAATATTGAGTCTTAACGACAGTTAAAAAAGTTAATACGTGCAGATTCCCGACTTTTTTAAAAAAGCCGGGAATTTATTTTTGCAGTAGTCTAGTGTACTGCTACTAACATTGATAAAAAAGAAAAGCTAAATACGTTACTAGCTCTCAATTTACAATTATTTAAAAAAATCAAGGTCTTAGCTAATGTAGTTTCATCACTGCATAATTGAATCCTTCTTCTCCCCATTAACAATATAGAAGGTTAGTAAACCAGCCTAATCTTCAGTTTCAAATTTTTCTCAGGAGAATGACTAATGAACAACGAATAATCACAAAAAGTACTAAAATGCAGAGTTTGGGAGCATTATCGCTCTTTATCCTTATTGATAGAACTTGCATTTATGAGAATTTCATGTCAATAATTCTAAAATATTGAGTATTTATATCTAACTATGAAATTAAAAAATATAAACAAAATCTTTTCTCTTTCTGAAAGTCAATTCATTATCATTCTACTTTTAGCACTGATTACCTGTACTAGCTATCCTTTAACATTGATAGCAAAGTCTCAGCAGCCAGCTAGCAGTGGTAATCAAGCACCACAAGATGGATCGAGTAGAGGTAGACCTTCTCAACGAGGAGGAGCAGGAAGCCGTGGTAGCTGTCCATCTGTGGAAGTACCGCTTATAGCCTTGATACCCGAAAAAAAAGTGGGTTTAGTTGTTGAAAAGAATACCACCTTTTGGGTGTTTGTACCTTATCAATCTAATGATGTACCTAGCGGAGAGTTCGTTTTGCAAGATGAAGCAAATAATGATATTTACCGAGCTTCTTTTACCCTACCTGAAATACCAGGTATTGTTAGCTTTAGTTTACCATCAGATGTATCACTGGAAGTTAATAAAACATATCAATGGTACTTTAAAGTTTATTGTCATCAACAACAATTCGACCCAGTATTTGTACGCGGATGGGTAGAACGTATAGCCTTAACATCTAACTTGGAAAGGCAGTTAAAAACAGCTATTACAGAAAGCGATCGCATTCAACTATATACCCAAAATGGTATTTGGTATTCAGCCCTGACAGAGTTAGCAAAACTTCGCCTTACTGAACCAAAAAATGCCACTCTAGATAATGAATGGGCTAAACTACTAAAAAATGTCGAACTAGAGAATTTAGCTCAAAAACCTCTTGTAGGACAAGTCAAAATTAAACAGTAAAAGGAGTTTCCTGTCTGCATAATTACCTGATAGTCGTAGCTGAGAGACTTCTGTGTAAGTAAAGAATGAATCTTAGTTAAATTATTCGTGCTGTGATATAAGTAAGTCGGCGTGAAAAAACTACACTATGTAAAGATAAATAAATACGGAGAATACATGTACTGAGGTAACAAGATGTTGAAGCTCTCCTGCCTTTGCGGCCAAATCCGCGTCGAAACCAAAAAGCAACCGGACTACATCAACGAGTGCAACTGCACACTATGCAGCAAAGCGGGCGCCCGCTGGGGCTATTTTCATCCGTCGGAGGTAAGCGTTGAGGGAACAGCAAAAGGATATTGTAGGGAAGACAAGGACGACCCGGCCGCGGAAATTCAGTTCTGCACAAAGTGCGGTTCAACAACTCACTGGGTTTTGACCGCAAACGCCGTATCGAGGTTTGGGGATAGCCTGATGGGCGTCAACATGCGGCTAGCGGATGAGAGAGACCTCGCCGGAATAGAATTGCGTTATCCTGACGGACAAGCTTGGTCGGGTGAGGGCGATTTTGACTATGTGCGGGAGGCTCGCATTATTGGTCAAAGTGCAACTTCTGAATGACCGTTTACGATGATTGTCGCTAAATCTTGAACAACCGCAATTGGGTCGGAAATTCCAACTATGTAACGAAAAATTAATAACTATGGTTAGAGTTAAATTTAATACGCTGTGTACTGTAGTTACCTCTTTCTCCTCTAGCTTGAACACCATCAATTACTGAATAGGCTAGGTCTAACTCGTCGTCAAACATTTTTCCTGCTAGTTCGCTTTTTTTGAGATGCTGCCACTCCAGTTCAATTTGATTCATAATTTGGTATTAATTTTAGTAATTATTAAAAATTTCAAATAGAGTTATCCTCTAACTCCGAAATCAACCATGATAAAACTCAAAACCCAACTTACCCTTGAAGAATTTCTTGAACTTCCTGAAGGAGACATCACCTACGAACTAATTGACGGAGAAGCTGTTCCTAAATTTAAAAACGATGAAATGTCACCCAAATTTTTTCATAGTTCTCTAACAGGTGCGTTATTTCTACTATTGTCTGCATGGGCACAAGGAAAGGGGCGGGTTGTAATTGAATGGGGAATTAAGCTAACACGGAATCAACAAGACTGGGTTCCTGTGGCAGATTTGACATATGTTTCATATAACCGTCTTTCTGCTGATTGGTTGCAAGATGAGGCTTGTCCAGTTGCACCTGAATTAGTCATTGAAATTATCTCTCCTGGTCAAACTTTCGGAGAAATGACAGAAAAAGCAACTGATTATCTCAAAGCTAAAATTCCAAGAGTTTGGGTTATTGATACTAAAGCAAAAACTATTACTATTTTTTATCCAGATAGTCTCCCTCAAACTAAGCGAGATACTGATAGTTTAGAAGATTCCTTATTTGAAGGTCTACAAATTACACCTCAACAAATCTTCCAACAAGCAAGAATTCCCTAACTTATAAATTATTTTCAATTAGCGATAGTTAAAGTCCTTTTAAAGCCAGTTTCCCACTAATATATATGGTGCCCATAAATAAGGGATTTCATAATCATTCAACAGCTTAAGTTGAGCGCGACGGACAGCTTCAGCTTTAGTTACTTTGTTATTTTCTAATTCTTGATAAAACTGACTCATAAATTCAGCAGTAGATTCATCATCTATAGCCCACAAAGTTGCTAGTGTACTACGAGCGCCTGCACGTACTGCTATGCCAGCAAGTCCTAAAGTAGCTCGGTTGTCTCCTTGAGCGGTTTCACAAGCACTTAAGACAAGTAATTCAATAGCTTTAGATTCTCTTTGTCCGCTGAGTCGAATTAAATTATCAAAGTCCTTGACTTTTAAGAGTTGCTCCCAAGTTAAAATAAATGTTTGATCGGGATTAGAACTAAACTCGCCATGAGTTGCTATATGAACTACTGTATATGGTACTTTTTTAATTTGATTCTGTAAATTTATTTTAGTAAAGGTTTGATTAAATAGTTCTGCATTTCTAGGTATAGCTGACTGAATTTGTTGTAATTCAACTTTTACATTTTTAAGTGGAGTAAATGAACGTCCTTCTATTTTACGTTGTTCGCTGACTCCAGCAATTAATCCATTCAATTGGATTTTTTGTAAAGATTTGGGTTCAATTAATTGCAAACCTGGAGCTAAGGATATAGCATATTTTTGAATTAAATACTTTTGGTGTTTATTATCGTATAAAACTGCCATCGGAATATTACGTAACTCCCCATCTAGGACAAATACTAGGGTTTTTATATTCTTTCTTTCTAATTCAAGTTCTAACGGTTGAATTAGCCAGCTATAAACCTGTTGAGATAACTGATTAACATCTTTTATCCGGTCTGGTTGTCTCAAATATTGTTGTAATTTATCTAAAATACTTTCAACTTCACTTGCTTTTTTATTAATTGTGTAATGAGATAATTCAGCTTGATTTGGTAACTTGAGAATAACATCTAGACGGTCTGCTAAAATAATCGGATAAATTACTGCTGCTGTAGCATCCGTTTTGTCAACAATCTCATCAATTTGTTCGGGTGCGGCTTTTAAACAAGCTTCTCGGAAGAAGTTTTCTAGTTCAGCTAGTTGCAGTGTTTCAAGTATGCCACGAGCTTGCTTTAAATTTTCTTGACTAATGTTTTCTTTTGTACTTGCTGTAAATGTGGGTTGCAAAAGTAAATCAATTAATTGTCGGTAAACGGGTTCTATGTTATCTCGAAAGGAAAACTGGACATCTGGATTGAGAGCAATTAAGTCATTGCGGAGATATTTGAGAGTATTTACTGCTTCAGTGTAAGATGCGATCGCCCCAGCCACATCTTGTTTTATTCTCAATATGTATCCTAGTTGCCATTGCCATAAATAAGCTATATCGCCAGCTTTTATTGCTTGAGCTTGGATTAAGGCTTGCTCGGTCAGTTTTTCAGCATTAGCTATATCCTGGTTTTCTAGATATAATCCACCCAATGCGCCTAAAGCATAAGCAACTGAACGTTCATCATCAATGCTTCTAGCCTGCTGTACAGATGTCGCTAAAATTTGAGCAATTTCTTTCCATGAAGGAATATCTGCGTTGGTAGCTTGTTTCAAGCACACCAAGTTCTCAGCAAAATTAATTTGTGCGTAATTTGCTGTGTGACTTGGGGGTATTTTGGCTAGCTTTACTTGAATTTGGGAAGATAATTGCTTGGCTTGTGACCATTGCTGAAGTTTCAACAATACACTTAAATTATTGAGTTGGGCTTGGATTTGTGAGAGTGGTGAGGTTGCTGTGGTGACAGCTTCTTCATAAAATTGTGCTGCTTGTTGATAAAACTTGAGAGATTCTGTAGAGACAGGTCTGTTTGTACAATGCAAGGGAGTATAGTTTTCCAAACTGGTACTGTCTTGCTGCGAAATTTGTCCGTTACCTAATGCTAGGGCGGTATTACCTAAACTCAGCAACGTAGCGCTGATTTCTGAAGGAGATTGCAATTTTTTGGCAATGTCTCGACTTTGTTGTAAAACCTTAAAGGATGGTTCTAAATCACCGACTAATTGCAGAACATCACCAAAGCTACGTAAAGCCATAGCTTTAACAAGCGAATCTGGTTGTTTTTCAAGGCGGGGTTGCAATTCTTCTAAGGTGCTACGAGCTTGACGGTAAAGCCCTAAAGCCTCCTGTGCCATGCTTTGATTGATCAAACTGCGTATTGTACCAACCTCATCACCTGCTTGAGCATAGGTATTAGCAGATTGCTTCCATGAGTCTAAAGCTTGTTCGCTTCTACCTAGTTCTAATTGCAGATTTCCTTGAATATCTAGGGTTTGTGCCAAAATTAGTGCTGAGTTCTGAGTTTTGAGGTGTGAGTTTGTTAAGAGGTTGAGGCTTTGTGTAATTGCAGCTTCTGCTTTTTCCCACTGTCCGAGTTGCTTAAAGACTAACGAAAGATTGCTAAGTGCGATCGCTTTTCCTAATTCATCCTTTTGCAGATTGAAAGTATCTGTTGCTTGTTGCAAAACTGTCACTGCTTCCGATAACTGTCCAGTTTCGTAGAGTTTTCGACCTTGTTCAACCAATTGTTGAGCATTTGGTTGAGTCTGAGGAAATTGAGAAAAAGCAGGAAATGGAATTCCCCAAACGCTTAACAAGGCAACTAAGACAGCTATTATAATTGTTCTTAACCACTTCTTAAAATAAAAGCGATTGTAAGTCACGCTCGTACTTTTTAGAAACCGCTTTAATATAAGGAAAAATTGAAATCTTTTTTTTGTCATTGACTCTGCCTCGTACTAATTTTGACTAATGGCAGCTTGACATGAGCAATCTATGAGTCGAATATCTGGTGTTACCTTGCTCAAACGTATACAGCCATACTAAAGAGTAGTCATTGCCCACTACTAAGTACTCATTATCATACTTTTATTTCATATCGAGTAAAAATATATTTTCTTTATATCTTCACAAAACATAACAGATAATTTAAAAATTTTTTCAAATCAAGCCGTTTAATTTTTTCTTGTTAGTTGCATAATATTGATTCGCTGATACCCATAAACATATAGAAATAAAGTTTCACATCATTAAGATAAATATATGTCAACTCTGGCTTCTAAAATTGAGCAAAATAATTATTGTGATGTTGTTAGTACTACGATTAATGCTATAGAGCATCGTATACAAAGAAGTAGTAAATTAGTTTTTGATAAAAGATATTTACGCTCTAGTGCTTTGAAGTTAGTTAAAGAAGGATATTACAGTCAAGCGATCGCCTTTTTTAATCAGCTAATTTACTGCCATTCTACTAATGCCATCGATTTTAACAACCGAGGACTAATTTATTTTCAGATTGGAGAAAAACAAAAAGCATTTTGTGACTATAACACTGCTCTACAAATGAATCCCAAGTTAGTGGCTGCTTACAATAATCGAGCAAATTACTATGTTGATTGTGGAGACTTAGCAGCAGCACTTGCCGACTACGACCAAGCAATTGATTTAAATCCTACCTATGTTCGAGCTAGAATTAATAGAGGCATTACCTTACGTGACTTAGGGCAATACGAAGAGGCAATTGAGAATTTTGAGATAGCGCTACTTTTCGGTCAACTAGAAGCTTACATTTGGGCTGAATATGGTAAAACTTATCATCTTTGGGGTGATTGGAATTGTGCGATCGCTGCTTATAATCGTGCTTTTACACTACTGTCCCATATCGATTCTAAAAAGGAAGTTTTTAGTTATCGCTTGCATTTACAACTTGAAAGTTGGTTCGATGAACTATCTAACTTGTAATTTGTAATCAAGAAAGCCTATTTCAATCTAGATTTAAAGATTTTAATCTGTTGTTGGATTTTAGAGAATTGGTATGTTTGGGCTTCTCTTAATCTTCAGGTTACACAAAAGCAACTTGCATTATTTTTGAATAGTGGCGGCGGCTTGGGATGGACAAGCTGCAATCTCTGAATTAAAAGCATTTGTCTGCGTGGCTATGGGTGCAGAAGCTGTTAACTCCACTGCACCGAACTTGTTAATTACCCAATTAGTAGCTTCCATAATCGGGGTATTAATTTTTTTAACTTCTAGGTCACGGTTTTTATGCGACAGACCCCTTCCTAAATGTGGACTTCTTTCTACATTTGTATTTCTTTGTTCTTGAAGATTTAATGTCACCCAATCAACAGTTGCAGTTTGATTAGTGCCAAGTGCTTGGGTTGGTAGAGGTGGTAAACCGCCGCGCCCAGCAATGGTAAATGAATTGCCTTTAGAGGCTGGACAGCCTTGAGCAATCAAACCAGAACGATCTATAAAATTGGCTGGCAATTCCACTAATCCGTTGTTAGGATCTACATCTGGTGTATTGATTTGCACTGAGCCATTCAACTGCGGATTTACCCCTGTAGCAGTAATATCACTTGCTGAAGTTGGGAAAGTGCGAAACTGAGTTCCAAAAATCCCTTGAGCATTGATATTCACATTACCACCACGAAAGTCTAGAGAATTAGCACTGATATCGCTATTTTCTTGGGGAACAGCAATGATGAAACCATTTTTGGCATCAATATTAATGTTGCCTCCGGGAATATTTGCGCCAGTGGCGTTGGTAGTTATGGTACTGCCATTGCGTAATAACAACAAGGGAGTACGTAAAAAGATATTTCCTCCTCCACCTGTAGTGTCTGCATTAATTTTTGCTCC
This sequence comes from Nostoc sp., assembly GCA_036918135.1. Taxonomy (GTDB): domain Bacteria; phylum Cyanobacteriota; class Cyanobacteriia; order Cyanobacteriales; family Nostocaceae; genus Nostoc. The sequence continues at coordinate 95,022 of JBALDB010000054.1, read as the reverse complement.
ATTGTAGAGACTGATGGAGTCAGCTGTTACAAATAATGAACCAGCTGTTCCCGAATTTGTACTACTGACACTTACTTGTGCCCCATCTCGAATCGTTAAATCTCCTGTTTGCAGAGTCAAATCGCCACCTGCACCACTACCTGTTGTTTCAGCCGAAATCAGCGAACCATCGCCAGTTAGGGTAATCGATCCCGGAGCAGTTACATTCAGGGTTCCTCCCTTCCCACTACCAGAAGTTGCAGCCGATGCCTTTGATTTGCCTGAGAAATTGACTGCTAAAGTCTGTCCATTATTATTCGGTTGAATTATCAAGTTACCGCCTGGTGCAGCTCCTGTTGTCCCTGCTTCTAAAATGCTGCCATCTGTCAAGTTTAATTGTGCAGTTTGCACAGTTAGCTCACCTCCGTTAGCTGTGGGGTTAGTAGAATTCGTCGCCGCAGACACCTGTATTCCGTTGCCAATATTGAGTTTTTCTGTTGCTAGAAGTACATCTCCAGCTTGTCCACTACTAGTAGCTTCAGCTGTAGCTGCCAGAGTCCCATTACCACTTAAATTAATAGACTCAGGGGCAGTCACTGTTAGAGTACCTCCCTGTCCACTACCAGACGTGGAAGCAGATATTTGTGCCTGATCTCGAAGATTGACTGTTAAGGCCTGCCCGTTTTCATAGGGCTGTAACTTTAATGACCCGGCAGGTGCAGATCCTTGTGTGAGGGCGAATAAGCCACTGGTATTGCCCGATAGATTTAATTGAGAGGAATTGACTGTAATATTACCGCCTCGTGCTGTACTGGTAGCAGTTTCAGTTGCAGTTGCAGAGATATTGCCTCCATTTTGGATAGTTAATTGTGGGCTATTAATTGTGATGTTCCCAGCCACTCCCGTACCTTGAGTTTTGGCAAATAGCCCACTGGCAAGGATTCCATTGTCAACATTAGTTGTTACATTTGGTGTTTCTAGTGAGATGTTGAGAGTGTATGGAATAGTGTCTGGCCGATCTGATTGCAACTTAATAAAGTAAGTGCCAGACTCTGTAAAAGTATATTTATCATAAAAATTTGCAGAGTCATCGCTAAGTCTTTCAGTAACATTATTTAGTTTCAACTCATTTCCATTACCATCTAAAAGCTTAATAAACACCTGATCGGAAGGATAAGCAAATATTGCCCGAGTGCCTGCTTTCACTTCAAAGGAGTAGAAGTCAGACTCCTTTTCAACATTACCCTCACTATCTTCAATAGGTGTACCTTCACCAGCAATGGATGCATAGGGAATTCTAGTGGAAAATCTAACGTTGGGATTAATATTATCGCTACTATTTAAGAAAAACTGAGTTATCTGCTGTGCTTGCTGTGATGAGTCATTCGGCTCCACTTCATTTGTGGGAGGAGGATTACCAACTGAGACATTTAGTTGAGTTGGGATGAAACCAAAGTCAACTCCAGAGATGATAATGCCTTCTTTTGTACTGACAGTGATATCACCTGCTTTACCATTGCTCAAGGTACTGGTAATTAATTGAGAGCCATCTAATACAGAGAGGGTTCGCGCTTCAATATTAATGTTACCGCCCTGACCTTGGGCTAGTGAATTTACGGCAGTGCTAATGTTGCTAGCTTTAGTCAGATCAACAGCACCAAGAGCTTTTAAACTGACGTTACCCGCATTGCCTTGATTATTAGTAATGCTAAAAATAGCACTTCCATTATCTAGATTAATAAAGTCACCTACATCCAGGGAGACATTACCTGCATTTCCTTGACCAGAGGTAGCAGTATCAAGGAAAGAGAAGTTATTCAAAGAAATATCTGCCGCTTTAATGCCAATGTCTCCTCCTCTACCATTTCCTTCAACCTCCAAAGAAGTAAATAAACGGCTTTTATCAAGTGAAACTGAGCCATTAGAGAGGATGGAAATGTCACCAGCTTTTCCTGTACCTCTAGTGGTGGTAGTTAACTCACTATTATTTAAGAAAACCGATGATGCATTAATCTGGATGTTACCACCACTACCTTGTGTAGCACTGCTATCAATAAAAGTATCTTTAAAGTTTAACGCTCTAATTGGGCTGATGAAGCTAATATTACCACCGCTAGCACCAGAAGCATCCACTTGAATAGAGGTAGCATCATCATAACTAGTATTTAGATTGATTATGCCATTAGTACTTGTGAGAGCGATCGCTCCTCCATTACCATCACTTGCATAGGATGAGATATCTGAGGTAGAGATATTACCATCGGCCGAGAAAATAATAGATCCTCCATTACTACCAGATGACCAGGAGTTTATCTCTGAAGTAGAGATGTTGCCACCTGCTGATAAGCTAATATTTCCTCCATGCTTAATTTGTGAGAAGGAGTTTATCTTTGAAGTAGAGATGTTGCCACCTGCTGATAAGCTAATATTTCCCCCATTTCCTCCAATGAGATCCCTCGTTCTCACGGAGAACGAGGAAATAGTTTGGGTCGAGATGTTGCCACCTGCCCAGAGATTAATATTTCCCGCATTTCCATAACCAGAGTACGAGCTGATGAAAAGTTCTTTTGTAGAGTTGTTGTCAGCAGAGATGTTGCCACCTGCTGATAAGGTAATATTTCCTCCATCACCACCCCCGTCTGAAGAAGATATTACAGACTGTGTAAAGATGTTATTCCCTGCTCTTATGGTAATATTTCCGCCATTCTTCTCCTCTGAAGAAGATATTACAGACTGTGTAAAAATGTTATTTCCTGCTTTTAGAGTAATTGCTCCGCCATCACCTGAATCAAGTAAAGAAGTGATGTCACCCCCAAATCGGATACTGTCTTGAGCATCCACCAATAGTGATGGCCCAGTATAGCTGCTAGCAATATCAACATTCCGTCCATAAATGCTAAGGCTGCCACTACTACCAGTTGCAATGTTTACAATATTAGTATTATTTAAAGAAATATCGGCTCGCGGTATATTATTCGGAAAATCCACCTGCAAACGATTACTGACCAAATTCAGCCCGACTGTTCCCGCTCCATCTACACCTCCCAAAGTCACCTGTCCATTAGGAGCAATGGCTTGTTTACCATTAACTGTCACCTTGCCACCTATGAGCGCTAAGGTTCTGCCTTGTGGAACCTGAAACAATGAACTGGGGGTAGGAGATATCTGATTGGTAAGCGTAATAGTATAAGCTCCGCTTGCGGAACCATAATTTTCATCCCATCCAGTAATTGGAAATTCGACACCAGCACCTATGGGGCTATCATACTCAAATATTGCACCCTTTGAACTGTGCGGATTGTTTGCATAACTAGAAATGCCCAGGTAATACTTGCCCGAAGTTGGGGCAATGAAGGATTCGCCTAAAGGCAATGTTGATTGTCGAGTTTCATCATTAACGCTGTCATCGTCATCGTTCATCACTAGACCTAAGCCATTGCCATCAAACAAAAACAACTGAGTATCAACTTCACTACCACCAACAGTTGTTGCTGTGAATTTCTGCCCTGCTCTTAAAAAAAGCTGGTATAAATCGATATCGTTGTCATTGTCTAGTGTCCCAGAGATAGAACTCACCACAGTCCCTGAAGTTGAACTATTGGTAGTCTGGGCTGTAGATGGCAACTGTCCTGCATCACCTACTTCTGTATATGGGATAGCAGGTGGTGAACTGGCGGCTGTTTCCACGACAATATTGCCTTCACCACCGTTAAACTGTAATCCAATCGGTACACTAATAGTTAGTAATGGAGTAGTTGAAGGATTTTTAGCGCTAAATTCAAATCCATCAGCAAACTTGATGCTACTTGCTGTACTACCTACAAATGAGCCGCCGATATCCAATTTGGCATTCGGGCCAAAAATAATCCCGTTGGGATTTATAAATAATAGGTTTGCAGTGCCATTGGCACGAATCAATCCATCAATATCAGAGATTGATTTACCTGTGACTCGACTAATAATATTTTGAATATTCAGGCTATTCTTAAAATAAGCTGTAGTGCCAGTGGGAAGAGAAAACTCGCTAAAGCTGTGGAATAAATTGCTTCCGGCAGTGGTTCCACCTTCAATTTTGATAGTGTTACCAATTTTTTGAATATTAGAATTAATCGGGAGAGTATTATCTGGAGTGATTTGGGCGTAGGCGCAGCCCATCGTAAATATTGCCAAATTTCCAGAGGTAATTACTGCACTAGTTATAGCAATGTTTAAGTATTTGAAAAAGTTGAAATCTCTCATTGCCTTTCAGATAATTTTTATGCAATTCTTGGATTGCGTATTTCACTTGATAATCTTCAAAAGCTCACCACAAAAAATTTAAGTCTTTCGATAAAATTGTTTTATCTATTATTTGTCTGAAATGAATAAATAGCAGCTAAATTTCTGATTAATACATTCGATATCGGTTGACTTAATTCAAAAGAGTTCATATCAAAATTATCAAGATTAATAGTATTATAAATTTCAATGTAACAAAGCTTAAGCAATGCTTTGTAAAATTAAAATTTTCAAGTCAAAAGTTGAAAAAAGCAGTTCGTAATATTTTTAACATGTGTTGTAGTAAGTTACTCCGTTAAGTAGTACGAAATCTGGGAAAAATAAACAGTATTGTCTAAAGAAGAAAAATCACAAAAGTTTTTTGCTTACTGACCTATGAATTTGGACAAGCTGCAATGGGTGTTCGCGTAGCGTCTCGGAGAGAAGACCCGCTGGAGGCGATCGCTGAAATAAAAGTGTTGGTATCATTAGCTATGGGTATAGAGGCTGTTAGCTGCACCTTGCCAGACCTATTCATTACCCAACCAGTAGCTTCGACGATAGTCGGGCTGATTTGTGGAACTTCTAATTGAGGACTTTTGCGCCCCAGACTCCGACTTAAGTGTGAATTCTCGCCTACAGTTGTGCTTTTTTGTTCTTGAGGATTCAATGTCACCCAATCAACAGTTGCAGTTTGATTAGGGTGAAGCGCTTGGGTTGGCAGAGGTGGCAAACCTCCGCGTCCGGTGATGGTAAACGAATTGTCTTTAGAGGCTGGACAACCTTGAGCAATCAAACTAGAGCGGTCTACAAAATTGGCTGGCAATTCCACTAATCCGTTGTTGGGATCTATATCTAATGTGTTGACTTGCACTGAGCCATTCAACTGCGGACTTACCCCTGTGGCAGTGATATCACTTGCACTTGTTGGTGTCTCACGAAACTGAGTTCCATAAATCGCTTGAGCATTGATGTTTACATTACCACCACGAAAGTCTAAGGAATTAGCGCTGATATCGCTATTTTCTTGAGGAACAGCAATGATGAAACCATTTGCCGCATCAATGTTGATGTCACCCCCAGGGATATTTTCACCAGTGGCGTTGGTAGTAATGGCACTGCCATTGCGTAATAGTAACAAGGGAGTATGTAAAAAGATATTTCCTCCACCGCCTGTGGTGTCAGCTCGGATACTGCCTTGATTGTTGAGATAGATGCGATTGGCATCCACAGACAACGAACCGGCACTGCCTGTGCCCGAACTGCTGACCGTCACTTCTGCCTGGTTTTGAATGCTGAGGGTTCCTGTTTGGAGATTTAAGTCCCCACCCTGACCGCTGCCAGCCGTACCAGCGGCAATGATTGAACCGTCGCCTGTGAGAGTAATCGACTCTGGGGCAGTAATAGTTAACGTTCCCCCTTGACCGCTGGCCTTAGTGGAGGCAGAGACTTGTGCGCCATCTTGAAGGTTCACCCTGACACTTTGCGCGTTCCCCCGTGGCTGAATAATCAAGTTGCCAGCATCTGCTGTACTGGTGGTATCGGCAAATAAACCACTGGTTGCCCCACTTAGTTGCAGGTCTGGAGTATTAATTGTGATGTCGCCAGCACGACCGCTACTAGAAGTCGTAGTCAGCAGTTGCCCGCCGCTACTCAAACCCACTGCGTTTGCACTGACGGTGATATTACCAGCATTTCCAGACCCAGCGGTGGAAGCAGCCAGTTGAGAGCCATTGAGCAGTGAGAGCGATCGCGCTGTAATATCAATATCGCCTCCTGTGCCAACTCCACTTGGCGAGAGCGTGCTGATGGCATCTCCCCCATCAAATGAGACAGTATCTTTTGCCTGAATCTGGATATTCCCGGCCTTGCCTTGCCCCTGAGCGTTCGTGTCAATTCTCCCCTGGTTGGAAACCGAGAGTGAGTCTGTATTGATGCTGACATCGCCTCCGCTTCCCACAGATCCTGCTGTTGTGGAGGTAAACACTCCACTGCGGTAGTAGTCGGTACGCTCACCACGAGAGTTAATTCGAGTCGGGGAGGTTCCATTAATCTGGACATCACGCGCCTGAATGGTGACACGACCGGCATCGCCAATTCCACCTTCATTAGAGGTATTCACAGCACCCCCGTTGGTCAAAAACAGTGAGTCAGTTGCAATCGCCACATCTCCGCCTTTACCGACGCTGCCTTGACCCACTTGGGTAAAGATACTACTAGAGGTGATGAAAAATGAATAAGATTCTTGACCATCTAAGGAAACGCGATCGCGGGCATTGATATTCACGCTGCCTGCATTTCCCTGTCCATACGTGTTGGAATACAGTTGAGCACCATTGCTAAGAGAAAGCGACCCTGTAGTGATGTTGATATCGCCAACTTTACCTATGCCTTCTACCAAGGAATTGTATACACCACTATCATCCAAATAAACGGCATCGCGGACATTGATATTTACGTTGCCTGTACTTCCTTGTCCCCACATGCTAGCAAACAGTCGAGCCTTCGTCAGAGAAAGCGACCCTGTAGTGATGTTAATATCGCCAACTTTACCAATATTGGTTGGTTTCAGGGGATTGAATACATCATTGACTACAGCACTGCTAACCAGAGAAATGCGATCGCGGGCATTAATATTCACGCTGCCTACGTTCCCCTGTCCGCGCATCTCGGAATACAGTACAGTGCCTCTTGTTAGAGAAAGTGACCCTGTAATAATGTTGATGTTGCCAACGTTACCCACACCAGTATCTTCTAGAATATTCTGTACCTCACTACCATCCAAAGAGACGCGATCGCCTGCTGTCAAATTGATACTACCCATAGTTCCCTGTCCAAATAACCAGTTGTCCAAGGAGCCAAAATCGCTAATTGCGATCGAGCCAGTTGCATTCAGATCTAGATCTCCGGTTTTGCTATCAGCTAATCTCGAATCGCTCGGAATTTCAATTCTAAGTTCACCTCCAGAGATATCAATGTTATGTGCAAGAATTCTAATACTGCCACTGGCTCCTTGAACGTAAATACCACTACCATTCGTTAAGGATACATCTGCTCTGGTCACTCCATCGGGTATAGTTAATTGCCAATCTTCGCTCTTAGTTGATAAATCAACAGTTCCTAACCCACCGATACTCGCTAATTCGACATAGCTTCCACTACTAATTGCTCGTCCACCATAGTTTCCGCGATCAAATTGAATAGGCCCTCCAATCAGCAATAGGTTTTGTCTAGAAGGAACTTGTAAACTCATATCAGATTGATAAATAATCGGCTGTGGCTTCACTTGGTTAAAGAAAAAAGCATTAGGATTAATGGTTAGCAATTGACTGGGTAAAGGTTGAGTTGCATTGCTGCTGAAAACTTCACCATTGGGAAAGGCGATCGCATTAGCAGTTGTGGCAACAAAGGAACCGCCGATGTTGAGTGAAGCCCCCGTACTAAACACAATGCCATTGGGATTAAGCAAAAATAGATTCGCCGTGCCATTTGCTTTAATCACACCATCAATATTGGAAATTGACCTACCTGTGACGCGGCTGAAAATGTTTTGCACATCTGCGGCATTGTTGAAGTAGGCAGAGCCTCCAGTGGGCACAGAAAACGATTGGAAGCTGTGGAACAAATTGCCACCTCGCCTCGTCCCGCCGTCAATTTGGAAATTGGGATTGCCAGAAACTTGCGTTCGCTCCCCCGCAGGCAGGGTGTTATCGGGAATCACTTGAGCAGCGGTAGGTCGATTGCAACCCAGTATCCACATACTGCATATCACAAGCCATAGATTTAGACGCCACTGGCTCATCTTGCTGTCTTGCCTCCAGCGATGCTCGAACAAAAATGTTCAGCGCAGTTCCCACATCAACAAAATACTTTAAGCATAAAGATTACAGTAGATTACTCAGCAATTGCAAATAAATATTAGATTTTCTTTACAAGATGAGTTGACAGATAGCAGTGTTTTAGACTGTTGATAACTGTAATTTATTTGAGCTATCTTTTTGTTTAAATTCATTAGAGACTATCTTCAAAGTCAATACTTGGTTTAAAGCAGATTGCAAGTGAGTGAGGTACAAAATGTAGGACTGATTCATCAAATATAAAGAGTTTCTACCTTCTGCCTCCTGCCTCCTGCCTCAAAACCCGTAACTTTGTACTTCATGCAAATGAAAACTGCTGTAAAAAAGAGTATGAATACACAGAGTGTTTTGTAGTAAAGTTATTATCTTCCCCAATTAGAACTCAAAGTTACAATTCGCCATCTTCAATAAAAAGCTTACTGTAGAAGAAGGCTGTTACCGCTCCTGTGCGCTACGACGATGTATAAAGAAATTTTTTCTCACTAGCTGCATAATTTCAATTTACCTACACCCATAGATTTATAGAACTGAAGTTTCACGTCATCAGATAAACAATATATGTTATCTGAACTGTGATATCTCACATCTAAATTGATTATGTTTCAATAACTCTAAGTATATAGACATTTCAAATTCAATTAATACTCGTTAGGCAGTATAAGAAGCCAGAGGAATGATTTATGTCTAAAAATAGAGCCTTAACAGACTACCCAATTTATGAATTACTCAGAGTCAATCAAAGTTTTAAAGCTTATATTTGTTGCTCCATTTTGGAGAATTAGTATAAGTCATATTATTGCTCAAGGAGAAAACACATGACGACAACAACTATAACCAAGAGAACAAGTAATTTTGAACAATTTTATTTTCGTATTACTGCTGTTGTTGGTCTAACTTTACTAACAGCCACAGTAGCAAGTCCTGCTTTTGCGCGTTCCCCTAGTACTTTCCAATATACTTGCAGAAATATGAGTATAAAATCAAATGTGCTTTATGCTATTTGTAAAAAAATAGATGGTACGGAAAATAAAGCTCATATTGTATTAAGAGGAATAGACAATCAAGATGGATTTTTAGTAGATAATGGTAGAAATTCTCCTGCTTCTTTCCAAGCTAGTTGCTATAGTGCGACAGTTGTAGGTAATGAATTAATTGGTACCTGCGCCAAAATTAATAGACAAGAAGCGGTCTTAAGCAAAATAGAGATTAAAGGAATCCGCAACGAAAATGGGAACTTGAAATATTAGAAATGATGCCTTGCTTCCCTGTGATAGTGATTGCAGTAACGCTTGTTTTGTTCATCTTGAATGTAGTGAGTAATAATTAGACGAATGAAGCAATTGTACAAGTATCTATTGGATTACCGATTCTCTTGGTAAGTACAGAAAATATTTTTGTCAGAAGCCAAATGCGATCGCAAATCAATAAAGATTTGCTTTAATAACAGATTCTATGATGTTTAAAGGATGCTAAAGTATGCCAGTAAACTCTCTAGAAATTGTCAAGCAGGCCTACATTTACCTGAACGAAAAAGATGTTCCTAGTTATTTTTCTTTAATGTCTCCTGATGTTGAGTTTTATCAAACTGAAGAACTCCCTTGGGGCGGTCACTATTGTGGCTTTGATGAGAGCAAGGTTTTTTTCTCCAAGTTTTCTCCTTTGATTGATTCTTCAGTCGAGATATCTAATTACATTCAAGCTGGCGATAAAACCGTTGCGATTGGCAAAACGAGTGGCGTAGCAAAGCAAACTGGAAAAAAATTTAGTTGTAACCTAGCTCATATCTGGACAATTCAAAAAGAGAAAATTGTGCGACTAGAAGTTTACATCGACACTGATGTAATGAAAGCCGCTATAGCATAAGTTAAACAAAATGTAAATGTTTACAGCTTTAATAGGAGGTTCGCAAATGAAAATTTTTGTTGCAGGCGCAACAGGAGCCATTGGCCGTCCGCTAATCGCACAATTGCTGGCGCAAGGACATGATGTAGTTGCGTTGACCCGTTCTCCAGAAAAAACACAAACTTTAGCCGAACAAGGTGTGGAATTGGCGATCGCAGATGTATTCGATGTAGAAGCTGTCAAAGCTGCTGTAATTCGCGCTCAACCGGAAGTAGTTATCGAACAACTCACCGCTCTACCCAAAACCTACACAGGCGAGTCGATGAGTGCCGCAGCAACCCCGAACACTCGCATCCGTAAAGAAGGGGGTGCTAATGTGCTGGCAGCAGCGCAAGCGGCAGGCGTGCGTCGTTACTTGAGACAGTCGATCGCATTCTGGGGAGTTCCCGGTGCAGGATTGGCAGATGAAGAAACACCCCTATCTTTAGATGCTTCAGCCGCAGTTGCAGCAGATGCTCGCACGGTCACTGAAATTGAGCGTCGCTTACTCGAAACGCCCAACCTAGAGGGAATTGCCTTGCGTTATGGCTTCTTCTACGGCCCTGGTACTTGGTTTGCCCCCGATGGCGACGTTGCTCGACAGGTGCGCCAGCAACAATTCCCGATTGTCGGGAATGGCGAAGGTGTGTGGTCGTGGTTACACATTGACGATGCGGCAATCGCTACAGTTGCAGCAGCAGAGCGAGGTAATCCTGGCATTTATCTGATTGCAGGCGATCGACCCTTAGAGGTGCGCGAATGGCTCTCTGCTTTTGCCCAATGGCTCAATGCGCCGCCGCCTCCGCAGATATCAGTTGAAGATGCTCTGCGAATTGGTGGTGCGGATGCCGTTTACTACGGAACTCAGATGCGAGGCGCATCGAATGCCAAGGCAAAACGCGAATTAAATTTTCAGCCACGACCTTTGGAATGGATGGTTGACACTGCTGTTGCTTATGCAAGCTAACTCACAAAGCGATCGCCGCCAGTATTCTACTACGTCGTCGTAACAGAGTCGCTTCTAGCTTACAAAAAGATTTAGACATTTAAATAACTATTGCTAAAGGTTGATAAAATTATGTTTGATCTTGAGCAAGCTATCAAAAACCGACACTCAACACGCAAATTCTTATCCCAACCAGTGCCACGGGCTTTGCTCGATGAAGCCCTCGCTCTAGCGCAGCTTGCGCCGTCAAATTCAAACATCCAGCCGTGGCGGTTGGTGTTTGCCCAAGGTGAACGCCGAGATGGTCTGCAAGAGGCTTTGCTAAACCAAGCTAAGCAGCAGCTGCCCTACAGCTTTGGGCTGCCGGAAGCCTTCCAGCATTACCGCCAAGAACTAGGCGCGCAAGTCTATGGAGCTATGGGGATTGCTCGTGACGATAAAGAGAATAGACAGCTAGCCCTTCTGCGTAATTACGAATTTTTTGGCGCACCAGTGGTTGGTATCGTCTGTATGCACCAAGATTTGGGTGTTGCGGATGCTTTGAGTGTGGGAATGTATTTACAAACGCTGGTGTTGAGCTTAACAGCTCGCGGCATTGATACCTGCGTAGAAGTTTCGCTAGCAGCTTATCCAGAAATTATCCGCAGCCAGTTGAACATTCCACCAGAATTATCAATCATTTGTGGTTTAGCTGTTGGTTATTCCGATCCTGATTTTCCCGCTAATCATTTGCATATAAGCCGTGAGGCGGTGGAGAAAAACGTCACGTTTGAGGGTATATGAGTTAGGAAGTATCATTGTTCCCATAGATTGCAACACTGGAGGAAACAGCACTGCAAACTAGCAATCGACAAACTAGTTAGGGTTTATAAAGTCCCATCTGTAACCCTCATTTTCTCAGTCTTGAAACACTCACAATAAGGAGAAAGAACCATGAGCCAATCTAATCTATCCACTGCTGTCGAAGAAGTAGCTACTGATACCATACTGAACACTGCTGCCCAAGAAGCGGCTACTGATACGATCGTGGATATCGATCTCAAAGTTCAAGCCGAGAAAGGCCCAGACCTGCGAAAAGACCATCCTAAAAGTCATGCCTTAGTTTGGGGAGAGTTCAAAGTTGAGGAAGATATTCCGCAATCGTTGAAGGTCGGTGTCTTTGCCCAGCCTAAAACTTTTCCGCTTTGGATGAGGCTCTCCAACGCTTCCTCTGCACAAAAGCGCGGTAAACTCGCGTCAGACCTCGATCCCGATGTTCGGGCGTTTGCTATTAAACTCTTACAGGTAGAGGGTGAAAAAGTGCTGGATGATGAGCAGGAAACCCAAGACTTTTTGCTGATTAATCATCCGGTGTTCTTTGTCCGCGATGCCCAAGGGTTTGCCAACTTAACAAAAGCAAGCGTTGGTCAGGCAAATGAAGAAGAACTGCGATCGCTACAACCCACGTTTGAAGTCCTTAAAGAGGTTACGAGCAAACAAGTGGCAAATCCGCTGCTGATCCAGTATTGGAGTACTACTCCTTATAAACTTGGCTCTGTGTCCATCAAGTTTTCTGTAAAACCTCATGAGCAAGATACTCCGGGTGCAACCCCTACTTCCGCGACTTACTTGCGCGAGGCAGTCGTCGAATACCTCACAGAAAACGGCAAAGATGCAACCTTTGACTTCTTGGTACAGCTGTACGTTGACGATGAAAAAACTCCCATTGAAAATCCCATGCACGAGTGGAAGGAGGAAGATTCACCGTTTATTAAGCTTGCAACCATCACAGTTCCCGCTCAGAAATTTGACTTCGAGGAGCGGAAGCGACTGGATGAGGGTCTATCGTTCATGGCTTGGCACACCCTGCCCGAACACGAACCTCTAGGTAGCGTCAACTTAGCTCGCAAAAAAGTTTATCAAGAGATCGTCAAGGCTCGACGGAAATACGCACAACACCGTATCGAAGAGCCGCAAGCACACAGTTCAGTTTTGGACGATCCTGAATAATCTTACTTGTCAACTACTTCCACCAAAATATTGTTGGCGGAAGTAGTGTCTGGTAATATCTAGAACACTAACGATTGCTCTTTTAGCTAATCGCTCGGCACTAACACAAGTCCCTTGACAACACTTACCAACTATGCACTCTAGGGTTCAGAATCAGTGGCATTGGCGCGAATACTTTGCAGAATTCCTGGGAGCCGCTTTCAATATTTTCATCGGCTTGAGTGCAATAGTGTTTAACTTTGGGCACAGTTTGCCAATAGAACAGCTTGTGCCTGATTCAAGCATTCGGCGACTGATTACGGGACTAATTTTTGCTGGAAGTGGAGCGATTGTAGCCATTTCTCCGATTGGTAAATTGAGTGGTTCTCACATCAATCCTTGTGTCTCACTCGCATTTTGGATACATGGCAAAATGCACCTTAGAGATTTTGTTGGCTTTGCGATCGGGCAGTTTTTGGGAGCGATCGCTGCCGTGTTACTGCTGGTGACTTTATGGGGAGATTATGCCAGAAGCGTTAGTAACGGTATGACGCTACCTGGGTTGAATTATCCGCTGTGGATTGTATTTTTCTCAGAAGTCACGATTACATTTCTTTTGGTATTGACGATTTTTATCTTTGTCAGTCATCATCGGCTGATGCGCTGGACACCTTTGGTTGTTTGGCTATTAATTGCCGGGATGGTGTGGCAAGAAGCTCCAATTTCGGGAACAAGTCTCAATCCAGCGCGGAGTTTCGCTCCGGCACTGATAAGTGGAAATTGGCATCATCAGTGGATTTATTGGATTGCTCCGCCAATGGGTGCGGCGATCGCAGTGGGAGCGTTTCGGCTGATCGTGCTAGGCCAACAGGATGTTTTGACTGGAAAACTTTATCACACTTTTGATTACCCCAGTATTTTCAAAAATGTCAAACTGCCTCATTTCCAGTATCATCCTCACTCGCACAAATGAGCCTAGATGGGTATGTCAGTTTATCGGATAGCCATTGCCTTAGATGCCTCTAGTGCAGAACACACCTCTGGGTTGACGCTTTTGGCAGAAAGACTATTGCAAGAATTCGCAATGTTTTTGAAAGTTGTTCTGGAAGGCATTGCAATTTTAACAGTTGCGATCGCTGTAATTCTCACACTCCGAAAAATCTTGCGTTTCTGGAGACGCGATCGGGTTCTCCAAGAAACGATCCGTTTAGAACTGGGAGTGGTGTTAGCCTTAGCGCTGGAATTTCTCTTAGCGGCCGATATCGTCGGCACAGCTATTTCCCCCTCGTGGGATGCAGTGGCAAAACTTGCAGCGATTACTGGAATCCGTACCTTCCTCAACTTCTTTTTACAACGAGAAGTACGAGAATTACGAGAAACAGCCCATCCTCTTGATAGCATCAGCGAAAAACTCAAATGAATTAGCGATTTATGTGCAGGAACACGAGCAATCCTGGGCAGGCTTGTAAAGGTGAAATCCTTGCTATGAACGGGTGGAGTGTGGTGTGTGAGGTGTAGGAGCAAGCCATAACAATAGTTGACTCGCTCGAATCTTGATTTCAAAGCCAATTCTTTGCTTTATACCTTGCCCGAAGGGCATTAACCAAGCTAACCATTTATACTTCAAAGAGATTAATTATGCAGTTTCATAAACTTGTCATCAGTGTAACCTTAGCGATCGCTACCACCACTGCTATACAATCAGCAACTAACACTTCAACCAAAGCCGAAAGCATTTCAATTGACCAATCTGAGCAAACCTTATTTAATCACCCTCCACAATTAATTCGGGCTGCTGCCCCTCAAACTGCAAGAGACACATCCTCTACTTATGAATTCACACTTACCGTTCCTAAAGACGTAGGACAACCTTTGAAAGCAGTTAAAATTGCTCAGGCGAAAAATCTAGAAACAGTCAAATTTGATATCAACAACAGCAAAGCCTTTGCTAGCGAGCGGTTTGCAGCAGGTTCTGAAATCCGATTAGCCAGTATTGGCGGCAACGATCGGTCTTCCAACTCAGGTGAAGCGATCGTTGTGTTCGATCGACCTGTGCAACCTGGTAGTACTGTTACAGTTGCACTTGCAGCCCAGAAAAATCCCAGTTTGGATGGTGTTTATCTGTTTGGTGTGACCGCATATCCAGCAGGGAACAATGGGTTGGGTCAGTTCTTAGGCTATGGACGCATTAACTTTTACAACAACTAGAATTGCACATATCACGAGTAAAGCTTATAGCTGCAACAACCACTAAGCAAAAGGACACTAAATCGTTCGTCTACTCAACACGAATTGATATTCCCGCAGCAATGCGATCGCAAGTGAATACCTTACTGAATCCAAGTTTAGCAACTGCGATCGATTTAAAGAGTTAGATTAAATATGCTCGCGGAATGTCAAAGGTCAAAACTTTTATCAACTCCATGAACTGTTTGATGAAATCGCCTCAATGGAAATAGATATTTAGCTGAAAACATTGTTTTTTGAACAAACATTCCCAATAGTATTGGAGATTAAATATATGCAATCTGTCAATGTCTATCGCCCTCTGGGAGCCGGAGAGCAAATTTTCTGGCTCCACGACCGAGCTCATCCTTTACATTTTGCTCTCACTGCCCAAATCAAAGGAAAATTCACGGTTCCTCAACTTCAGCAAGCACTTCACCTCGTACAGCAAAGGCATCCACTCCTGCGAGTTCGGATTGTTCTAGATGAATCAAAGCACCCTTGGTTTGTCGAACACCCTGCTGACATTCCACTGCGGGTTGTGCAGCGGCAATCCGAACAACACTGGCAGCGAGAAGTTGAGCAAGAAATCGCAACGCCCTTTATTTGGTGGCAAGCTCCGTTAGTGCGGGTGGTCTTGGTTCACTCCAGCAATGGTGTAGAATTATCAGAATTGATTGTGACATGTCATCACTCGATCGCAGATGGAATCTCTGTGACTTACTTAATTCGAGATATTTTGCAGGCTATTGCTACGCCTACTACCTTCAGAGAGTCCTTATTTGTTCCTCCGTCACTAGAGGACTTAATTATTGGCAAAGTCCTGGAAAGAGTTTCTTTATTAAAGCCGCTCCCTAAGTTCATCAGCGATTCCTTCTTGCTTGAACAACCTGCGAAGCAAAATAACCGTTCATTTGTCAGTTCTGGTTTGCTCTCATCCGAAACAACGCGGTTACTCATAGCTCGCTGTCAGCAAGAGCAGACGAGTGTTCATGCTGCGATTTGTGCTGCCTTTCTCTTAGCAGTCCGCCAGCAAAATCATTCACAACAGCCGCAGAACATCAACTGTTCGTCACCGATTAATCTCAGACCCTACTTAATATCTGCAAACCAGGAAGATGTCAGTTTTTGTATCACTGCCGAACGGACATTGCACTTGTTAAGTTCTGATGCCAATTTCTGGGAAGTTGCTCGTTCTGTTAAACAGCAGCTCAAGCAAAGTATGACTTCTAACAAACTGTTTGAGAAGATTTTCCAACTTCAAGAATGGCTGTCTACCAATCCCAGTCCTGATGATGCTTTGCAAGTTTTTAAAGACCAGTTGGACTACGATATAGCTGTTAGCAATCTCACGCGATTGACCATCGCACAACAGTTTGGAGAGCTAGAACTTCAAGCAATATATGGGCCTGTTGTGACTACAGGTGTGAAAAACGATCGCTTAGTTGGCGTGGCAACTTTGGGAAATCGGCTATTCTTCACGCTCGTGTGTTCAGAACAAGTGATGCTGCGATCCCAAACAGAAACGCTCCGCGAAGAAGCTATACATTTACTGAATGAGGCGATCGCATCTAATCTAGTTGCAGTCTAAGTCCCGCTAATCAGTATTGCATATTTGCGGTTGCGCTCTTAGTCTCATCAATGAATGATGTCTGTTGAAGTTTTCTACTTAGGAGGAAAAAAGATGAAGATTGTTCAATATGGGACAACTATTGTAGTCATTCATACGCTTGCCAACGGACTGCATGGTTTAGCACATGTAGAAATTCCTGTTGCTCTATCTTTGCTTCAGAGTTCGTTTGTGATTTTTGTAATTTTCCTAACCCCCATCATTGCAGCCGTTTTACTTTGGACACAGTTCTACCGCCTTGGTAGCTGGCTGCTGCTCTTTTCAATGGCAGGATCGCTGCTTTTTGCAATCTACAATCATTTGATTGCAATTAGCCCCGATCATGTTTCTCAAGTTTCCTTCGCAGGTTGGGGTCTGCTTTTCCAAGTCACAGCCATCCTCATATTAATTGTAGATGGATTGGGATGTTGGATTAGCGGATGGGCATTGAAAGCAACTAAGCAAGAACAGAAGGTTATATAAGTTCTCAAGGCTGATAAGTTCCTCAAATCTTTCCTCTAGAGCCATTGTTTCAAGATTGTTTAAATCAGGAGATTCTATGTTTCGCAAGATTCTAGTTGCAATTGACCGTTCTTTGAATGGCAAGGCTGTTTTTGATGAAGCCCTTGCTCTGGCGAAGGTAACTAAAGCAAGCCTCATGCTATTGCATGTCCTGTCTAGTGAAGAAAAAGATAGCCCCCAAATCCCTACACTGACAACCTTGCAATACTACCCACTGGATAGAGAACTTCTAGAAGATTATTGGAAACAATGGCAAAGTTATGAAGAACAAGGCTTCAAATTATTGCGATCGTATACAGAGGAAGCAACCAATGCAGGGGTAAGTACTGAATTCACGCAAAATTCTGGCAATCCCAGCCGGAATATCTGTGAAGTTGCTCAAACTTGGGGCGCTAACTTAATTGTTGTCGGTCATCGAGGACATTCTGGCTTGAATGAGTTGATTTTAGGAAGCGTGAGTAATTATGTGTTTCACCATGCTCCTTGTTCTGTGTATGTCGTTTATGCTCCAGTTACTCCCAAATTTGAAGCACCTGTAGTTAATCAAGCCCAAGTAGTTCATTAAGTTTAGATAAGCAATGCTGTTCTCAAGAAAATATTAATTCAGGAGATTTTGACATGAATCATGTAATCACTTCAACCAATGCACCTGTTTTAACGCCACCCGAAGTTACATTGATCCCTAACAATTCACTATTGACTGAGACACCAGAAGAAGGACGACAATTGGCAGTCAAAATGGCACGGCTAATTATTAAACTGACTCAGCCGGATGAAGAAAAACGCAAACAGTTACGAGAGGTTTATGGTAATGATGCCATGATGCTGATTGCAGTTGGACAGATGGTTGCAACAGAGTTTGCCACCATTGCAGCTGCTAATAACTACTGACGCAAATAATATCTCGAAATCGTCAAATCAGTAGTTTATTTTGTTGCAAAACACTGACAACTACCGGATGATTTCGCCAGAACTAGAGCGTTTTATGGCCAAGCAGATTGGGGCAACTGTGATTTCATTACCAGCGAGTCACACCTCAATGGTTTCACATCCGACTGAAGTAGCAAATCTGATTATTGAAGCAGCAAAAACAGGAGCCTCAAGCTAGAGTTTAGTAGGTTTAATTATTTATAGGATGAGTCAAACCCATGCAGACGTTAGGTTGACGCAAGAAAACAAACCTACGTCTATCGGCTTTCAGAATTGGCTAATCAGTTATATATTCTGATTTTGGAGGAATCCATCATGAAAGTTTTAATTAGAGCGATCGTCAGTTTTTTCGTATTTATTGTTGATATTGTGTACGGAAATCGTTCCTACGCTCGGTTTTATATGTTGGAAACCATCGCCCGCGTTCCTTACTTTTCTTATCTATCGGTGCTACATTTTTACGAAACGCTGGGTTACTGGCGCAAAGCTGACTTGTTGAAAGTTCACTTTGCTGAAACCTGGAACGAATTACATCATCTGTTGATTATGGAATCACTGGGCGGCGGTCGCCTCTGGATCGATCGCTTCATCGCTCAACACGTTGCTGTGGCTTACTACTGGGTGGTTGTGCCGATTTACATGTTGTTTCCCGCTTACGCCTACTACTTGATGGAACTGATTGAAGGTCATGCCTACCACACCTATGACGAATACTTGCAAACCAATGAAGCCAAACTGAAAGCTCAAAAAGCGCCCCAGGTTGCAATCAACTTCTACCGCGATGGGGATCTGTATATGTTTGATGAAGTTCAGACTGCACCAGGTCATGACTTTCGCCGTCCCAAAGTAGATAATTTATACGACGTGTTTGTAAACATCCGTGATGACGAATGCGAACATGTGAAAACTATGGTGGCACTCCAGAAACCACAAGCACGGCTAACCTTCAAAAGTCCCCATACAGTTTTTGAAGTAACAAAAGTTTTATCGAGCGAAGCAGAAGTTTGACGAGATAATTACTAATAGCAAATTATCCAATTTCTAATCGACGGTATCGAATATGAACTACACACTCAAAAATAAACGCGCACTCGTCACCGGAGGAAGTCGCGGTATCGGGGCGGCGATCGTTAAGCGTTTGGCAACTGAAGGTGCTGATGTTGCTTTCACCTACATCAGCTCGCCGGATCGCGCCAAGGAAATCACGCAGGCGGTGCAGGCGCTTGGCGTTCAGGCTTTGGACATCCAAGCCAACAGTGCCCAAGCCAGTGAGGTGGTGGCTGCTGTTGAACAGACAGTAGAGAAATTGGGTGGCATTGATATCCTTGTGAATAACGCAGGTGTAGTGCAGATGGCTCCTATTGATGATTTCACGCTTGCGGACTTCGATCGCACCTTTGCCATTAATGTGCGTGCCGTATTTGTGGCCACCCAAGCCGCAGTCAAGCATATGCAAGAAGGCGGACGCATCATCAACATTGGCAGCACCAGCGCCGAACGTGTGTCATTTGCCGGCAGCTCTGTTTATGCCATGAGCAAATCTGCTTTGCAAGGGCTTGTGCAAGGGCTGGCGCGTGACCTCGGCCCGCGGGGAATTACGATCAATAACGTGCAGCCCGGGCCGATCGCTACAGATATAAATCCCCCAGAGGGTGAGTTTGCCGAGATGCTAAAAAAGCAGCTAGCACTGCCCCGCTACGGCACTGTTGAGGAGGTTGCAGGGATGGTCGCTTATCTAGCTGGGTCTGAGGCAGCTTACATCACTGGTGCAAATCTAATGATTGATGGAGGATTCAGCGCCTAACTACCGTCGGTGTAGCGAATTGCAAACATCAACCCTCAAAACCGCCCATCCTCAGCCATTAGTGATACACTAACTGCAAGTATACTGTAACCCATAGTCAGAGCTATTTTTAGCTTATTGAGTGAAATCAGCAGTTCGCTACAAGTGAGGAATAATAAGCATATTTATCCGAACTTGTCAATGATATCATGTCCCGTTGAATACTTATGATATCTGTGAGGGTCGGTAATGGGTAATCGTCAGTTATTTATTCCAATTACCAATTAGCTTTTTCCCAATTCGCTTTTTCCCAATTACCAAAAAGACCAACCATATTGTAAGTTATTAACCGAACTTGATATGACTATATCCAGTGTATTTCCAGTATGTGGAATCCCAAGGAGGTATCTTTGTCAAAGATTTACTTTTATTTATATCTCTGGTTAAAACAGCACCGGATGTCCGTTGCCGGAATGCTACTGGCGATCGCCCTCATAGGCTGTAATGACTCTGTTAAATCACAGCCACCTTCCGTAAATACCCCATCGGTTGGAAATTTCATCGCCTCCACTCCCACACCGTCACCAGCTTCTCCTACGCAAAGCTCTGCTAATACCGAGCCAGGGCAGCAAGCAATCCAAGTAATTCGTGACTATTATAGTGCGATCGCCCGTCAAGATTATAAACAAGCTTACTCGGTTTGGGATGGAAATGGGGCTGCTAGCAAGCAATCGTTTGACCAATTCAAGCAAGGTTTTGCCAACACCACATCCGTTGCTGTAGAGGTTGGAAAACCTGGTAGACCAGACCCAGGGGCAGGCTCAACCTACATTCAGATTCCGGTTACTATTACTGCGATCGCAACTGATGGAACTCCACAGCGATTTCAGGGCAGCTATGTTCTCAGACGAGTCAATGATGTTCCTGGCTCAACTCCAGAGCAGCGAAAATGGCATCTCTACTCGGCGAGAATTACTCAAGTCAAGTAGCCTGTGGCAAAACGCTGGTTTGCCAAGATTCAAGGCTAAAACCAGCTTTGCTTCAACGCAAAGAAAATACAACTGAAGTCGGATTGAGAGACTTAATGGTTTATTGCGTCAAGATGCTCGGTTGTTGCGCCCAGGCCAAAGTTCATGACACTCTCTAGTACTCTGTCACAGTAAGTTTGCATGGTGGCAAACTGGGGAGGCAGGGAGGAAAAAGGGTCATTGAAAAACAACTCTTTCTTTGCCAGTTGCACCTCTCCCCCAACTCGACCTACATAGCAATTTTGGGTTGCCAAACCACTATACATCGTATTCAGCTTGGGCGGTCGCAAGCGCATCTAACTTCGCCTAGTCTAACACCAGAATTTTACTACCTCGATAATAATTGGCGATCGCCTAGATTTGCTCGAACAAACATATCTAGCGGGGTCACAACTATTATGAAAAATCTTTACTGCTTAAATGTCAGGAAATAATTCACCAACAAAATGAATAGAAGATTGGGGGAAACTCAAAACATTTAACTTGTCAGGAGAAATTCGGATGAAACTATCAAAAACCTGGATAGCAAGTATTAGTTTACTTATCAGCACTTCTGCTTGGAAAATTGCTGCATCTCAAGTTAACTAGAAAGCTATTGCTACGGCATCAAATATTCCCCCAGGATTGACCAAACTTGGTAACAAATCTTATCTACTTACTTGGACAGACAACTCTGTTGTATAAGTCTGTTACTATCCCACAGTTAAACCCAAAATGAAGCCTGCACCAATTAAGGAAACACCAAATCGGTATGTCCTTACCTGTAAAAATAAATAGATTAGGAGCGTAAAATGAAACTTTACTATCGCGGTCTGACTTACGAATATAACTCAGAAGAAGTAGTTAAAAAAGCAACACAACCCTTTGCACCAGTTCTTCTTCGAGGTTCTGCTTATAACCTGACTTATCGTGGGCTAACCTATCGTGTTGACTCAAATATCGAGCCTGCGAAAGTTTTTACATCATCAGTTACTTATCAATTAATTTATCGGGGAGTAGCCTATTTAGTGGAGAGAACACATACAGGAGAAGTATCTATAAAATTCTCTCAACCTGTTAACATCTTCAAAGTTAGAAAATTTTTCACCAACATTTTAAGATTGGAAAAATCATGAAAAATTTTCTTTAAAAGTTTTGTTGTGTTAGCAATTTTATTTACCTAGAAACAAAAAAGGAGAACGGACATGACTCAATATGACTACATTGTAATTGGTGCGGGTTCGGCAGGCTGTGTTGTCGCCAACCGTCTAACAGAAGACAGTAAAACAACAGTGTTGTTGCTTGAAGCGGGCAATCCAGATACGAAACCAGAGATTCATATCCCACTGGAATGCACGCGCCTACCCGGCACAGAGGTAGACTGGGGCTATTTCTCTGAACCAGAACCGTACATCAACAATCGCCAAATCTTCTGTCCTCGTGGCAAAGTCTTGGGGGGCAGCAGTTCGATTAATTTCCTGGTGTACATCCGGGGCAATCAGCACGATTACGACCATTGGCAGGAATTGGGAAATCCCGGTTGGTCGTACCAGGATGTATTGCCCTATTTCAAGAAATCTGAGAACCAGCAACGCGGTGCCTCTGAGTATCACGGAGTTGATGGGGAGTTGAGCGTTACCGATGTCGTTTCCCCGGCTCCGATCTCGAAACGATTTATCGATGCAGCAGTCGCACTAGGCTATGACTACAATCCTGATTTCAATGGAACGCAGCAAGAAGGAGCAGGGCCGATTCAGTTAACGGTCAAAGATGGTAAACGGCACAGTGCTGCTGCAGCATTTCTCGTGCCGATTCTGCATCGTCCGAATTTAACGGTGCAAACGGGTGCATTGGTGACACGGTTGTTGTTTGAGGGAACCCGCACGGTTGGAGTAGAATACCTACACGAAGGAATGCTGCACCAAGTGAGAGTCAATCAGGAAGTGATTTTAAGTGCGGGTTCGTTCGATTCACCCAAGCTGCTGATGCTTTCCGGCATTGGAGATGCAAAACAACTACAAGCAATGGATATTCCAGTTGTTGTTGATTTGCCGGGTGTGGGTCAAAATCTGCAAGACCATATTCTCGTTCCTGTGCCATACGAGGCAACTGGTGATTTACACACAGCAATAACCAGTAATGGGTGTGCTGAAGCTGGATTGTTTTTGCACAGTCAGAGGAATCAGGGGGTTGCGCCAGATTTAGAATTAATTTTCGGCCCGATTCTGTGGGCACCGCCTGGCTATCCCAACTCTGGTTTGGGTTTCACGGGTCTAATCGCTTTGGTTCATCCCGAAAATATTGGTAGTGTGAGTTTGCGCTCGCCCAATCCTCAAGATGCACCAGTAATTCGGCTGAACTATCTCCAAAGTCAATCCGATGTGCAAAAGTTGGTTGAAGGAATTAAACTAATACGCCAATTGTTCCAAACCAGTGGCTTCGATGAGTTTCGCGGTAGGGAGGTCGCTCCTGGTGCTGACATTCAAAGTGATGCAGCACTCGAAGCTTATGTCCGGGAAGTTTGCGGTACTGTGTTTCATCCTATCGGCACCTGCAAAATGGGAACTGACCCAATGGCAGTTGTAGACCCCGAACTACGGGTACGTGGAGTTGAGGGGTTGCGTGTGGTCGATGCATCGATTATGCCAACTCTCAACACGGGACATACGAACGCGCCCACCATTACGATCGGCGAAAAAGCAGCCGATTTAATTAAAGCCGCTCTTCGCCTTTCCCAGCAAGTACCTTCAGCAATTGCATAACTCGCTGACGTGATTTCTAAAGATCGTATTCACCTTGAGCGATCGCGTCCAGTTTTGCCCAAGCTAAGGAACTGACAAATAAAAAATATCCCAAATTTTCTTTGGGATGGGTGAGGACACCCGTTTCATATTCAGGGTCGGCTTTCCTGCCCACCTCACAAGAGGGGTAATTTATTTTATAGCAGGAGGCAGGAGGCAGAGGGCAGGAGGTAAAACTATTGCTAACTTTAGCATTCACTCTTTCCAAGTGTCCTAAAGAGTGTGACTACGGCTATATCAAAATCCCTACATCAGAATTTTACTGCCTCGATAGTATCTGAATCTAACTTAAATATTCATACACGAATGGTACTAAGATAAGCAGAAATCACTGATGTTACTGGTTTTGGGGTGTAGGGTGTGGGGAATGAAGAAGAAGTAACCTCTGTTACACCTCTAAGAAATGAATATTTCCTAACACTATACCCTATCCCCAACACCCTACCCCTACTCGTGGTTTCACGTTTTCTGATTCCACTCATACACGTTCTTTGTAGATAATCCTAAGACTAGGAGCAGCAACATCCAACACTAGGTTGTCAAACCGTTTTAGCCGGATGAAGGAGTTTGAGAAAATGATTACTTTATACACTGCCCTATCTCTATGGGAGCTACCAAGCATTAGTCCAGCCTGTATGGAGCTTGAAACCTGGTTTCGGATGGCGAACCTCCCTTATAACACCGTCATCGTTACAGCAGACAATCTGAAGCTAGCTCCCAAAGGTAAGGTTCCGTTTATTGACTATCAAGTCTCAAAAAAATCAAATATACAATAATGCAAATGCGTGAAAAATCTTTAACCTAAAGTATGACAATGTTATAAAAGCAAACTATCCTCAGGGAGTCCAGCACAAATGGAAACAGCAGATGTCATTGTGATTGGGAGCGGTCAAGGAGGCATTCCACTGGCAGTTGATTTTGCCAAAGAGGGGCGCAAGGTAGTTTTGTTTGAGCGGGATGCTTTAGGCGGCAGTTGTATTAATTATGGTTGCACTCCTTCCAAAGCATTCTTGGCAGCAGCTCATGCAGCGGGGCGTGCCCGTCAGGCAAAAAAATTAGGCATCCACACGGAAATTAAGGTTGATTTTCCCACAGTTATGGAGCGAGTACGGGAAATCCGTAATAGTTTTAATCAAGGTATTCACAAGCGGTTGGATGATGCAAGTGTCAAAATCATTTGTGCTGAAGCTTCCTTTGTTGGTGAACGTACTGTTAGCGGGGGTGATGTCACTGTTGAAGCTCCTTTGGTGATTATAAATACTGGTACATCAGCACTGATTCCTGATATTCCGGGTCTTGCAGGGACTCCCTACCTAACTAACCGCAACTTCTTTGATTTAAAAGCATTACCACCCCGATTACTGGTAATTGGGGGTGGCTATATTGGGTTGGAACTAGGGCAGGGATTGGCGCGTTTGGGCAGTCAGACCCACTTAATTGTCCGGGGCGATCGCGTCCTCGATCGGGAAGAGGCTGATGTCAGCAAGGTCTTAGCAGAAGCATTACAGCAGGATGGGATTGAGCTTCACTTTGGGGTGAATGTAAATCAAGTCGCACACGAAAACGATGTATTTAAAGTGACATTGAGTAGTGGCGAGCAACTCCAAACAGAGGCGTTGTTGGTTGTGATTGGACGCAAACCAAATACAGGCGGATTGAATGCAGCCAAGAGTGGAATTGAACTAGACGAGCAGGGATTTATCAAAATTAACGAACAGTTCCACACCACCTGTTCTGGAGTCTATGCAATCGGAGATGCTGCCAAACAGCCTGCTTTTACTCATGTGTCCTGGGAGGACTATCGCCGCTTGAAGGCAATTTTGTGTGGAGAAAACCGGACGCGGAGCGATCGCGTGCTTGGCTATGCTATCTACACGGAACCTCAAGTTGGGCGAGTGGGAATGACATTAGAACAGGCTCAAAAGCACGGCATCAACGCGCGTGCTGTGACATTACCCATGAGCCAAATTGCTCGCGCGATCGAGTGGGGACATGATTTGGGGTTTTACCGCATGGTAATCGACAGCGACACAGACAAAATCTTGGGAGCCACCCTAGTAGGGTACGAAACGGCTGAACTAGTGCATGTTTTTCTCGATCTGATGGAAGCAGGAGCAACCTGGCAGTTGTTAGAGCGCTCGGTTCATATCCATCCCACCTATGGTGAAGCATTACCAAGCCTAGCGAGGTTGCTGCTTGGAGATAATATGCCAGGTTGTCCGAACAGGTGAAGAGGTTTGATGAAATTTCTATTTTATTCGATTTATGCTTGCAAACAGTTGAACCGTTTAATCGCCTAAGTAAGTCGGCACAATAAAACCAAACTATGTGAAGAAAAATTAACTAGGCTAAAACCCTTTTTCCTCCTGCCCTCTGACTTTAAAGAGGGGTGTAAGGGTGTAGGGTGTAGGGGAAAATACATTTTTCATGCTCGGTGGTGAAATTTGTTTCATCGGGACTGCCTTCTGCCTCCTGCCTCATTTCAACGATAAATTTTCCCAGCTACCTACTTACTCTATTGATAACTTTAACAACTAACTATTGGCGCAGATAAAACAGGTTGATTCTAGAGATTGTATTCACCTTGGGCGATCGCATCTAACTTCGCTTGGTCTAACACCAGAATTTTACCGCCTCGATGGTAAGTGACGATTGCCTGAATCTGCTTGAACAGCCGTACACATTCTTCGTAGGTAATCCCGATGCTACGAGCAATTTGGTAGTAGGACAAATGCGATCGCAACAATACTCCTTGTGGCGTTGCGTCCGTTCCCTCAGCGATCGCTGCTGCTTGAATAAATTGCGCCAACCGCACGATTGCCCGCTCCGAAGCCAATCCATGCACAACTTGATGAAGCTGCTGGAGACGCTCAGTAAGTATTGCAATAATCTGCAATGCAACCTCTGGAGTGTTCTGAATCAACGCTAGTAAAGCAGTGCGTTCGATTGTGAGAATCTGACAGTCCTGCTGTGCGACGACGGTTGCAGGGGATGAGCCATTGCCAAGTAGTGCAGGTGCAGCGAATATTTCTCCAGCAGGTAACGTCCGCAAAATCGTTTCTTTACCTGTGGAAGCGGTTTTCTTGATTTCAATTCTGCCATCCAGAACAGCAAACAGTTGAGCAGGTAAGCGATCGCCCTCATGGAGGATAATTTCCCCACGCAAATATTGCTTAACCACAGCATGAGCTTGCAACTGTGCAAGTCGATCTAAATCGAGTCCAGAAAAGAGTGGAATTTGCCTTAGCTGTTCAACCGTGACTTGCATCCTTAAACCCCCCAGCAGGCAGGCTTGACTTTTTCTTTTCAATTTAACTTTTTCTGTTGCAACTATGAGCTAGCTCAAAGAAATTGTAGAGAAAAATTGTCATTTTAGAGATAGCTCAAGATTATCAAGGTAACGATATGACTCTCACAAAAGCAAAGCTAACCGCATCTAGCCAAACTTCACCCATAGAAAAAACCATGAAAACACTACTAAAAAGATCCACGTTACTTCTTGCTCTGACAACCTGTATTTGCGCTAATTTCTCCTTAAAAGCCTCTGCTGATTCTACTGCTGACTTAATCCTAAGTATGAAATGCCGAGGTGGATACAATATCAATGTTTGGAAAAAGCATTCATCGGGCGAACTTCTCTATCGCTCTACAAGTTCCCACGGTAATTTGAGTATAGACAGAGGAAGTGCCAAAGCAACAGAAGGAGTTCGAGTGTATAAGTTTCAAAATCGCAATTATAAATACTGGGTATGGGATGGCACACTCGATAGCCAGCAGTCTGGAACTTTAGAGGTGTATAAAGACAATAATCTTTTAATGCAGCAGGCTTGTACGAAACTTTGATCGCAAAGTAAGTGCTGCTTGATTCTTCAGTTGAGATATTCTATCTGCTGGAGTTGTTCAACCGTAATTTGTATCGTTCCTAAGATTGTTTTTCTATAAGTAATGACAGAGGTAAACGATTATGCACGACTGTCCTTATTGCTCTTACCGATTACTACGGCACATCCAGCAGCATGAAATTTGCTGGTTCTGTTCCCACTGCCGCACAAAGGTGGCTGTCTTTTCTGAAGTAAAAGCACTTCAAAATATTACATAGGGGAACTCCAAGAAATAAATTATCGAGGAAGGCAGGAGGCAGGAGGGAAACTAACTGCTAACTCCTGCTGTGACCGTAGGGAACTTTGGTTTAAAACCCCGACCAAATTTTAAGAAAGGTCGCTTTAATTAAGGAGAAGTCTGAATCTTCTTGTTAATAAAATCTCTAGTATAGCTGCCCCCTGCCTCCTTCAACCCGTTTGAAGTTACTAACCGATGACTGTTGACAGTGAATAGTGGAATATTTTTTTATTAGGACTTACGCACCCAAGCCTGAAACCTCGATCGCCCGCTACCCCTTTAAAAAAGGGGGTAGTCTAAAGCCTTCAACTTATCGCAGGTCAGGGGATCTAAGTGCGTAAGTCATATTTATTTGTCAGTCCCTAAATGATGAACGCCAGTTGCTTAGCTGTCGGCAGAACGCAAGGGCGCACTGGCTCCTGTTGACCATTGACGCTGAACAGTGGAATATTTTTTTATTTGTCAGTCCCTAAATGCTCAGCTAAATTTCTTTCCAACGGAACGTTTTGGTTTCAAATTCGTAAAACCAGAAGTAATCATGTCTGACGTTGAGATGGCAACGGTCTTCGGCAACTAAGTTGGAGATTGAGGGCATTTGCCATTAAAAGAGTATAGCAACGATCTCTTCATAGAAAATTCACAATCCTCGGGATTTTTATATCAAATCAATATTTATTTTTCTTAGCAAAGCCAAATTTTTCAAAATTATCTTGGCCGATTATAAAAACTGAGGAAAAGTTTTCTAATGCCCAATAGGCAGGTCGTTAGATAAATCCCTGGCGATCGCATTTTATATGTTATAAAGCTCAGAGAAATTTATGTTAGGCGGAAACTACTCTATGGAACCAGACAAACTGGCCAGTTTTAAAGAGTACGGTGAATTCATCCTCCGGAAGATAGATTCTGTACCCCAATACCCTTCAAAAGAAGAAGATTGGGTTCCGGCTAGCCTTGATGACTGTCTCCGTCGTCTTTTAGAAGCTGCTGAAAAAACTGTAAATCTTGCCACTTCGCCTGTGAAAATTGGCGTGATGGGAGAGTTTAGCAGCGGCAAAACTTTACTTTTAGGCAGCTTGATTGGATATGCAGATGCTTTACCAGTAAGTGAAAACCCGACTACAGGTAATGTTACCGCCCTTCACATTATACCCCAAGATGACTTTGCAACAACGCAACTCAGCAATTTTACAGTAGAATATCTTTCCCATGAAGGGGTACATGAATGTCTGCACTTCATGCTGAGGGAAGCTAATAAGCGGACAACAGCAGCAGGACTTCCAGCTATACCAGTGTCAAAGCTCAACTCTGGCAAAGATATTATTGATTGGTGTGAGGAAGCATGGAACAGTTCTAACAATTTAGAATTACGGTATTTGCTTAGAGAGTTAGTATTATTCCTGCGGGCTTATCAAGCTTATGGGGAAGTAATGTGTGGTGGACGCTACCAGCTCGATCCGATTACCGCCCGCGAAGGGCTACAGCTAGTAGAACAGCCAATGGCCATCCAAACTCTCAGCTTTGAAGATTTACCGCCAGCGCATATCCGATTACCGAGTCCACCCCAGAGGTTACCAACAAAATTATTACAAAACAGCTTTCCACTGATTCGCCGCGTAGATATTGATGTCAAAATATCACGGGAAATTTGGGATGTTACGGGTGCTGCTAAATTTATTTTGATTGATTTTCCGGGATTGGGAGCTGCTAATTCCGGGGCTAGAGATACCTTTTTGTCACTGCGAGAATTAGCAGAAGTACAGACAATTTTGGTATTGCTAAATGGTAAATCTCCGGGAAGCGATCGCGCTAATAAAATCTTTACTATGATGCAGCAGCAGCGACCTGGACAAGACCTGAAAGATTTAATTCTCGTCGGTGTAGGTCGCTTCGATCAACTGCCTTTAGAGAGTGAGGGAGGTGAAAGAGAACTCGACCAATTGACTGAAGATAGGGATTTGCACGAAGACATTGTTTTGCAAAAACTCAAAGTTCTGCAAACCATCATTGAGGGTGCAGAGGCGTTTACAATTCAAAAAGACCGCATTGTTTTACTGTCGCCACTGTTAGGACTGGCTGATTTAGCAAAACGTTCGAGTAAAGTCAAAGCAGGTTCACCAGAGTTTTTAACTAACTTAGATTATCCTGATTATTTAGACAGGTCTAAACGCCTACAAGATAAATGGGCACGCTTAAGTCAACGGCTGTTAGAATCTGATACTCGCAGCTATTTGGGCAGACAATTAGGTTACTTTGCTCAAGATGGTAGTCTGGCGAAGTTACGGGAATTGATTCAAAACCACGTCAGTACTCATGGTTTAAAGCAATTGTATGAAGACACTAAAAGAGCTGCCGATGTGGTGAGTCAACAGCAAGATCATTTGAAAGATATCATAGATGAAATTCACGAGCAAGGCATCCCCACGGGAGACAGTCCTGCTTTTATTGAGTTGCGTTTTCTGGTAGAAACTTTAGATAAAATCTACAGGAATTTCCAAAAAGATTTAGGGAAAGAACCACTCAAAGACCGACGTGGTGTTGTTGTCAGCGATATAGTTAAAGACGAACTTACCTTTAAAATACTTAATTGGAACCAGTGGACTTTGCTATTTAATAAAGTTAATAATGGTACTATCACCCTCGCTGAATCCAAAGGTGCGGCGGGCAAATTATTTGATAGAGGAAACCGCTTCAATACTTCTTTACCTACCAAGAGTGATGATTTTTATCAAGTATTTGAAAAAACCGTTAAAGAAGTAGAAGAATTTGCCCGGGATCGCATTCGTCAGGCTGTGGCAGATTTGTTAAATCAATTGTCAAATCAAGTAGCTCCAGAACGCGACCAATTAAAAGTAATTCTCCATCCAGAAATGGAACAAGAAATTGAATCAAAATTTGGTGTAGAAGAAGCCGACCTTTTTTATAAGTTATTACTAGGATGCGACCCTAACGAATGGAAAGAAGCAATTATTTCTGAAATTAGTAACAAAGACAAATCCGTTGCACCCGAAATCATTTTTCCCCTAGCACGTCAAGACGAGAAACATAACGTTGGTCAAATCTTTGACTGGGCACCAGAAAAAAGCCAAGGCTTACCCAGATCCACCAACCACCAACTTTTAGTACTGCGACTACGAGATGAAATTACTACTAGCGCCAGCCTTCATCTTGTGCAGTATGTTAGTGAAGTAAATCAGCAAATTAATTTTGAACTAGAAGGCATTTTGGATCGAATTATTCCGAGTCTACAAAACCTTTCTAAAAAAGAAGCATTACTGAGGTATTTAACGGCTGGTGACTTACCATCTGAGATAGCAGTTCCTACTTGGTTGCAGATTCTTTCAGACATTGCCGCCGTTTCTTATTTAGATGTTTGACGTGTAAAAAGTTTCATAGATTTGGGATGGGTAGTTTGTTTTTGCACCCCTATACTAGATTGGGCTACGATTACGCCCTAAATAACAAAGTTAGCGTTCAACAGAACAATTTTATACAAAAATGAACCTTTTTCAATTGAACAACTATACTGAACAACAACCAAACGAGAAACAACAAAAAAGATTTCCGGGATGGTTTGCATTAGATTTTGGTACGTCAAATTCTACAGTCACACTTTTCGATCCCATCGAAGTACCGATTGCCGAAATTTTACCCAAAGAACAAGAAATGCGATTGCGCGATCGCTTGTCGCAATGGCTCAGTTCTCCTGCTGCTGTAGCTTTACCAGATGTTAGTAATGAGGATTGGGAAAAGTTTATTCTAGAAATAAGCAAAAACCTGGAAATAGAACCAAGAAAATTAAGTGAAGTTTTTGAAACTGATAACAAAGAGCGATTTTTAGAAGCGATTCGCCAGATTGAACTTTGTTTAGGAAATAGTGAAAGATTTCGTCGGGCTGTCAGCAAAAAACTCTATCAAATCTATCATGAGGTGTTCCGGGTTCCTACTTTAGAATCGCAAAATCTGATTCCAGTTGTGTTAGATATCGACCGCCGTGAAACAGAAATTCCAAGTGAGTCAGAAATTTCTCATTTACCCGAATTGCAACTGCGGATGGGTAGGGAAGCTAGAGATAATAGAAAAAAAGCGATCGCCCAAGGTACAAGCGGTACTTTAAAGGAAATTATTAGTAGGTTTCATCATTCACCCAAACGCTATTTTGGTCAGGAGCGATCGTTTTCAGTTATTTTGGATGGTCAGGAAGAAACAATTACCGCCAAACAACTAATTCAATCTGCTTGGGCACATTTGATAAAGTTAACTGAAGACTACCGCCAACGAGCACAACGCAGGTTTTCAGAAGGGAATTTGTTAACAGCAGTTGTTACCTACCCAACAGTCGCTCCGCCTGTTGTTCGCAAGGAAGTTAAAGAATTAGTTGAGCAGTTGGCGATTGATGATGTCCAAACTGCTTATGATGAAGCTGTTTCTGTGGCGATATTCTTTTTGTGGCGAGAATTTGGCGGTAATTTAAATATTGGTATTGAATCATTTAAAACTCGTTGTCGTCAAACTGGAAATAAATGGTCGCAAAATGTCCTCGTTTTAGATATCGGCGGCGGTACCACAGACTTAGCTTTGATTGAGTTAACTTTGTCAGATGAAACCCCGGCTTTTGCTGGTCATGAAGACCGAGGTTTGGGAGGACGTTATTATAAACTGACTCCCAAACTATTAGGTTCATCTGGTCATTTACAGTTAGGTGGTGAATTAATTACACTGCGAATATTTCGACTTCTGAAAGTGGCGATCGCTGATTTTTTATTAACAGCAGTTAGTACAGGTGACATCGAAAGCGAAAAACTAGAAGATTTAATTAACTCTGAATTAAACGAGCGTTTTTTAGAACAAGGCAAATTTAAAAATGGCAGTCTTTTAAAATGTCTAGATAAGGAAAATCCAGAAGGCGATCTGGCTTATAAAGATGCTTTAGATATTGCCGAAAAAGTATTGCCCACTCGTTGGCAACAAGCACCGCAACGCCTACAAACATTTTATCTTCTGTGGGATTATGCAGAAGCAGCTAAACTGAAACTTGGGCAAAAACCACCGACTGATGATTTTCTATTAACCTTTACACTTTCCGAACAAGAAATTTCCGAACTCATTAGCCAAAGCGCCGTTAAATTGCAAGTCAAAGACCCAAATAACATCTGTGTTACCTTAGACAATCAGCAATTTGAACGAGCCGCCGTTTCCGGAATTAAAGAAGCGATCGGGATTGCTAAAGGATTGATGGAAAGCCGTTTGCGTCCCGATAATCTCACTAACGATTCTTGGAATTCGCAAAAAGTTGATTGGTTAATTTTGTCTGGTAAAACTTGTAGTCTTGACTTAGTACAGCGCCAAATCTATCAAGAATTTAGCAAGTCTCCATATTTTGTCTGGAATCCAGAACGGATTACTTTTGTTCTGGAATTTACCAAATTAGCCACCTCTGCTGGTGCTTGCTATGCCGAAAAATTACGAAGATTGAGATTCGACCCCGAAGAATCTAAAAGTTTATTGCGTAAAGGAGCTAATCAGCTAGAAATTGATGTTAAAAACTTGTTTTATTATTTGCCCTGCAACTTCAAGCGCAAAACCCAAAGCAATGATTTATTGACTATCTTCAGAGCCGGTCAAGAACTTTATCAACTAGCTCCTTGGGAAACTGTCGCCAAAGTTCGTACTCCTTGGCAAGGAATACAATTAACTAATATCATCTACCGCCAAGATTACGAAGAAGGAGATTTACGACTTTGGGGTAGCTTCGACGGCAAAAACCTGATGAATAAATTAGGAATACAAGAAGCAGAGTTTATCAAAAAAATCAAAATTCAGTTTGAAATTGACCAAAGCCTCGAATTTAGGGTGTTGCTTTGTCAAGGAAATCCCCATTATTTAATTAATATTCCCGGCATTGATTTAGGAGCAGTAGTTTCAGAGACATCAGTGCTATTTTCAGAGGGAAAATTGAAGTGGAATATTGCTGTAGAACGCCCCAATAAAGATTTAAGTAATGGTGATATTGCTGTTAATGTTATCGAGTCTGCAACTGTGGATCAACCAGATGCTTATCATCTAGTATTTGAAGTTGGAAATGATGCTCAATTGTGTCAAAAATTTCATTATTTGCGCGATGGTGTCACACAACCAGCAATCGGATTAATTAGTAATCCCTTACCTCCCTTTCCGAAAACTGGCCAGCATACCTTTTATATTTATCAAACAGACGCCAAAACCCAAATGAAAAAATGGATACGAATTGGCGCACTTAGTAAACCAGATATCACAACAGATTACCCTTGTCAATATCGTGTGACTCTTGACAATCAAGGTATTTTACGGATGCACGCAGGTGAAGTACCTTATTGGACATCCACAAATCAAGAATCTCTCAAACAAGAAGGATGCGTTTATGTTGCTGGATTAGAATTACAACCTAATGAAGTTGATAAAGAACGCGATCCATTTTGCGGTATACATTAGAATTGCTTCACATAAAGACGCAAAAGTTTTCTTCGGCTGTTGCGTCTTAAGTGTGCCAAAGGCAATCGCTTTGCTGCTACTTCAGTAAAAGTAACAATTTAAAGCTAAATACTTGAAGTCACAAAAATTAGAGCTAAAACAACTAAAAGGGTTACTTGAGAAAGTAAATGAAATATTATTAGATTTACTATCAAAAAGTAGTAGCGTTAACCAAATGCGCTCTCTTTTTGAGCAAAAATTGGCAGAAATTGATAAAGTTATTGCAAGCACAAAATATGTGAAATGAATAGGATTGACATAAACGCATGAGTAACAACACTGCGAGAAACGATCTGATGATAGACAAATCAGCCCAGACTGAATATCCAATTGAAGATTTGTTGCGTCAACGCTGGAGTCCTCTAGCTTTTTCAGATCGGATGGTTGAACCAGAAAAGTTACACACTCTCTTAGAGGCAGCACGTTGGGCAGCTTCTTCTTTCAATGAGCAACCGTGGAGTTTTATTGTTGCAACTTCAGACAATCAAACTGAATTTGAGCGTTTGCTGAGTGTTCTTGCAGAGGGGAACCAAGAGTGGGCGCGGAATGCTCCCATACTGATGCTCTCAGTCGCAAAACTGCATTTTGAGCGTAATGGCAAGCAAAACCGCCACGCTTTTCACGATGTTGGCGCAGCATCTGCCACCTTAGCGATTCAGGCAGCCGTAGTAGGGTTATTTATTCACCAAATGGCTGGATTTGATGTTGCCAAAGCCCAAGAGATTTACAGTATTCCTTCAGGTTATGAGCCAGTCGCCGCGATCGCCTTGGGTTACATCGGAGATCCACAAACTCTGTCTGAAAAGTTGCTGCAACGAGAGAAAGCTCTGCGTACCCGCAAGCCCTTAGAAGAATTTGTGTTTTCTGGCAGTTGGAACCAAACTTTTCCACTGACATAGAATGGCACGCTCGTAAAGATGAAACCTTTGCTAGAGAGCTTGTGTAGGGGTGTAAGGGTGTAGGGGAAAACTATAACGCTGAGAATGATTACTCTAGGAGAGTAATATTAATGCAGTATTTACGTCAATTATTAGAAATACAAAACTCTCAATTAGCTCAATTATTGCGGTTTACTCTCTACGGACTTGAAGCTACTTTAAATCAGGCTCGCATAGAATTTCCATTAGATCCAGGAGTTGAGGTATGCAATGAGGTGCTGCAAGAAATTCACAGCTTATTGCAACCTACACCTACACTTTTACAGCCAGATATTGGTTGGCAAGATACCATCATACCATCCCAAAATCAATTAAAACTCAGTCATTTGAAGGACGCTTTTGATTCTAATTCAGAACTTAATTATTATCTAGGTAACTCCCAACTTAAAAGCCAAACTGACTCAGATTTGTGGAATGAAATTCAACGCAAGCTGTTACGGATACCAGAAGAATTGGCTGTATGTTGGCGACAGCGCAGCTTAGATATGGCTCAAGAAGTTGGTGCGATCGCCGATAATTCCAATCTCTATCAACTTCCCTTTATCCGCGACGAAATTATCTACCCCGGTCTTAGTGGTACTATTCAAACTCAGGGATTGAGCTTATATCAACAAGCATTTTCCAATTCTCAAATTCCTCAAAGCAATGCATCCGATTTACCAGCGGGATTCCTATTTTTATATATGAATTTTATTGAAATCGACCCAGATTTACATCATGCTTTAAAGAGCGTTTTTAGCTTCGATGTTATTTCCTTACACTCCAAACCAGAACAGCGTAATCAATATATTGATGCTTTAAGCGATCGCTGCCAACGTATCAAAAAAGCTGAAGAAAATACCGATCCTCTGTCTATTTTGCGTACCTGGATTGACATGGATGAAGCAATACACTCTTTGGTATTTGTACCACCCGCTGAACGATATTCTTGGTGGGGTAAGCTGCAACACGAATCACGACGTATTCTAAAGAAAGTCGCCGAGCAAGCTATGAATGCAGGTTGTGAAGTCCGAATTCGCCAATTATCCGGACTTTATGCAGATATCTGTGCTTCATCTAAAGATGACTTACAACTAGATTTTGGTGGTATTCCTGGTGAAGTCTTAACTTGTCTTCGAGTATATGCGCGAATTAATCAAGAAGAATCTCCAGGTCGTGTAATATTTCGCTCATCAAAGTAGTTGCTGGCAAGTTTTTTAATTCTTGAGATTACGAGGCAAGGCAGACAATTTTACTAATCCTCGCCTTGCCTCATAATCTAATGAAGGTAAAAATGTTTAAATCTAAAGAATGCCCCAGAAGTGTAAAATTCCTTGACCAGAAAACACTTCAAGTAGAATAGCAGATAAAAAACCAATCATTGCAAAACGACCGTTCCAGTTTTCGCTCTGAGGAGTGAAGCCCCAGCGCAAAGCATTAGGATCTTCTGAAACCGAAGATGTAGTCTTCTTAACGTTTGTCATAAAAAATACTCCGAGCTTTTATGTTGTAACAGTTATGACTGTATGTAAAGTAATGTAACAGATTTTTACGAAAATGCAACATTTAATTAGTTAAAAAATGAAATTTAGTTAGCTAGCATATATTAAGTGTACGTAACTTTACCTTAATATGCTGACGATGGTTAGGATTAAAAGGTTATGGTTATGTGTTGTCAATAAACTAAGCTAGTATGACATCCATAATTACATATAGTAGCTGAGGTGTAGTGCGGTGAGTCGGGTTTTAAGCTTGGAATTAAGTGATGAAGTCTACGCAGCATTGCAACAGCAAGCCGAGGTTGCAGGCGTATCTCTTGCAGAATTGGTAGCTACTTCCATAGAACAGCAGTATGGTTCTTTAAAAGGTGAGAAGTTGCAAGCTGAAACAGAGAAACAAGCAGCTCGTCAACGTTTCCGAAATCATGCTGGAAGCATTAACTACTGACCGCCATTTTGAGCAGGAAGGCTTTCGACGTTTGTTATTTGCCCAAGTGTGACGATTTCTAATTATGCTCAAAAGTCCTCTACGATATCCTGGTGGTAAGTCAAAAGCAATAAATCAAATAGTTGAATATTTACCAGAAAGCTTTTCAGAATTTCGAGAGCCTTTTGTGGGTGGTGGTTCTGTATTTATTTATTTAAGACAAAAGTTTCCTGATATCAAGATTTGGATTAACGATTTAAACCGTGAACTCTTCTTATTCTGGAAGTTTGCTCAATCTGATCTAGATCAATTAGTTAAAGAAATTAAACATATTAAAGTCAAATATACAGATGGTAAATTACTCTTTTTAGAATTTACTACTGTAGATGTTAATAATTTATCTGATTTAGAAAGAGCCGTTCGCTTTTTCATACTTAATAGAATTACTTTCTCAGGAACTGTAGAATCAGGTGGTTTTTCCCAAGAAGCTTTTTATAAAAGATTTACTGATTCTTCAATAGAAAGATTAGAAAAATTAGAGTATATTTTGGACAAAAATGTGCAAATTACTAATTTGGATTACAGCCACCTATTAAAAACAGAAGGAGAGGATGTATTTTTATTTTTAGATCCACCATATTTTAGTGCTACAAAATCAAAGCTATATGGTAAAGATGGTCACTTACACACTTCTTTTGAACATCAGAGATTTGCTGAAACTTTACAACAATGTCATCATCACTGGCTAATTACCTACGACAACTCAACGCCAATTATAGAAAATTTTCAATGGGCTAATATTTCAGAGTGGGAATTACAGTACGGCATGAATAACTACAAACAAAGTGGTGCTGCTAAAGGAAAAGAGCTATTCATTACTAACTATGAAGTTCAACGGAATTTAGATAAAATCGTATCTTCTATTGTATAGTCCAGCAACCACGGAACTGCAAACGGCTGTGGTTCTTGAGGTGAATGAGTTCGCTGCCAATCAACGGTTCGCTGCAATGCTTCATCTAACGGCACAATTTCCTTATATCCCAACTCTTGACGGATACGAGTTGAGTCTACAAACCAATCTTGCTCTGTATTGAGAGGCAATTTACACTCTGCTGGTAACTGGCTTTTGGGTACGATAACAACTTTGCCTTGCCATCCTGCTATTTTCCCGACTCTGGTGATGCGTTGAGCTTCGGTAAGTGCTTCTACATCAGCGACATGATAAATGCGATTAGTTGCGCGTTCGTTTGTTGCTGCTAGTGCGATCGCATACGCTACATTTTCTACATAGCCGTAAGAACCACGCCATTGAGCGCTACTGTCTTCTAAAACAATCGCAGGACGCTTATCATCCATCCGCTGAAGATAGGAATAGAGGCGATGCCGGATATCTCTGGAACCATATACCATTGGCAGGCGTATAATCGTTGTGGGTAAGTTGGATGCCATCACCACTCGCTCTACCAGAATCTTTTCATAATCAATTGGCACAGCGATCGGTCTAGAGGGCATTTCTCGGTATGGATAGAGTTGTTGGCGCAGGGGCGAATCTTCAGTAAGTGGTACAGGCACAACATCAGATTCCTTGCCCCAAAGCACGTCGTATGCACGATACACATCCATACTACTGATTACAACAACACGTTGGGCAATACCCTCAAATGTGTTCGTTAGAGTTAGTGCATCTTGTTCGTTATAGGCAATCATATCTACCACGACTTGAGGCGAAAGCTGCTTAAACTTGCTTTTCATCTCCAAAAGATGGGAGCGATCGCCAAAAATTTCATCCACATCTGGCGGTAAGTTAGTTGTAGTTTTTCCTCGATGAAATATGCTCACTTCATGACCCATTGCAATTAGTTGATGGATTACAGGAGGGCCAATAAAATTTGTACCACCAATGATGAGTATTTTCATTTGTTGTTTCTATTCTATTACTGGTTTTTCATATTAAAGTTGTTTGCAGATTAAATAGATACAGATGTTTTCAAGATGATATTGTCAATTAAACCGTAATCTTTTGCTTCTTCGGCACTCATGAAAAAGTCACGTTCAGAGTCAAGCTCAATTTTTTCTGGTGATTTACCTGTATTAGCAGCGAGTATTTTGTTAATTAATTGGCGAAAATACAAAATTTCTTTGGCTGCAATTTCAATATCAGATGCTTTTCCCTGAGCGCCTCCTAATGGTTGATGAATCATAATTCGAGCATTTGGTAGAGCATATCTTTTACCCTTAGTTCCAGCAGCAAGCAAGAATGATCCCATTGAGGCAGCAATACCAATGCATACAGTACGTACTTCTGAACGAACTTGATTCATCGCATCGTAAATAGCCATTCCTGCTGTCACCGAACCTCCAGGACTGTTAATATACAATGTGATATCTTTCTCTGGATCTTCAGCATCAAGAAATAGCATTTGAGCAACGATGAGGTTAGCTGTCTCGTCTGTAACTTCATTTCGCAAAAAGATAATTCGCTCTGCAAGTAAACGTGAATAAATGTCTAATGCTCGCTCCCCTCTTTCCGACTGTTGAATAATCATTGGGATGCTCATTTGAGTCTGTTCATTCATATTTGATATCTCCAAAAAAGAGCAAACTTTAATTAAATAACTATACTTTTAATAAATTGTTAGGCTAATGTTTTGATATAATTACGATTTTTATAACTCCTCAAATATTCCCATTTCACCAAGACGGATTGTAATAATTTCAACGGATGTAACTGCTTTGTGAGGCCCATTCTGGGTATGAGCAGGTGTAAACCAAAATGTTCCTGCTTTGCATTCACGTCCAGCAGTTTCAATAGTTCCATCCAGAACATAAACATATTCATCACAAGGATGATAGTGAACTGGAATCACTGTGCCAGCAATCATTTTTAGTCTATGAATTGAACCTTTTGGTACTGGTTCAGCTAATGGCAATAATTTTGTACCTGGAATAGGCTGAAACTCAAACCATGTTTTAGCTTCTGTGTCAACAAAAGTCTGCTTATTCATATTGAATTTTCCGAAAGCTCAATTTAATTTGGCTTGGCTACTACTCGTCTGCTTTGAATTTAAATGTATATATTGACGTGCAATATGTGAATTGCTACTTTAACTTGTGCAGAGTGTGACTAAGATTTGCGGTAGTTTTTCATGCAAACTGTAGTTCCATCCACCATTAAGAAAATAACTAAGAACGATACTATCTAATGCCTCATATCTACCAACTGGTATTGATGAAAATACAGTGCTGCGATTATTTGGTATTACTGTCTGTATCCCTGCCTTGAACTCATGCATAAATTTGCCTTGCCACGGTTGAGAAAGTTCCATTGGTTCATTCAGTTTGATGGCTTTTTGAATCAAACCTTTATGTTCGAGTAGAAGTTTCGTACCCCCAACTACGGGTTGGATTGTCCAGGTAACAACTGAAGGCTGGCACATCATACTGTCTTGCCAAGTGAATGCCAGTCGTCTCGGCTCATCGAGTTCAATTACCTGACAGTCTATGTCTCCCTCCAACCCTGGCAGGGTGGAATGCACAAATCGGAATTTGTGTCCCAAACGCGGCTCAAAGTCGTTTTCCATTAGCCATACTGCCAATGCCTTACGGTTGGTGAGTACCTGCCAAACTCGTTGGGGAGGATAGGGATAAAACACTTCCATATTCAATCGGAGCATCAATTTTCCTCCAAATAATTGCCAAGGGCATCGAGTTTTTCTTGCCAAAACTGCTCGTAATCAGCAATCCATTCAGATATCTGTTTCAATGGCTCCGGGTTTAGCCGATAGAAACGCTGTCGCCCTGCTTTCCGCATTTGTACTAAGCCTGCTTCACAAAGAATTTGTAAGTGCTGAGAAATCGCTGGCAAACTCATAGCAAATGGCTGGGCTAGTTCTTTGACTGGTTGCTCACCATCACGTAACAGATCCAGTAGCGCTCTGCGTGTGGGATCTGCGATCGCCACAAAAACATCCGCACTGGCAGCAGGTCTACTCATTCCTATTAACCATATATTTAAGCAAATGCTTAACTATTTATAGAATACATAAGTAATTGCTTAAATGTCAACTTCCAAGAACAGCAAAAAGTTAGGCTTTTAGTTTCCCAAGCTTGGCTGCTACTTTCTCGTTTTTCGGTAGGATGGCTCCCATACCTACAAAAACCTTAGCTATGGCAACTTCTCCAAACCCTGCTCAAGAATCCTCTGTTAGCTGGTATATTCTGTTGCAACAATTAATAGATGGCCAATCTTTATCGCGTACTCAAGCTGCTGAATTGATGCAAGGTTGGCTCAGTGAAGCGGTTCCCCCAGAATTATCAGGAGCTATATTAACAGCACTAAACTTTAGAGGCATTTCTGCTGACGAGTTGACCGGTATGGCTGAGGTATTACAATCTCAATGTTCGCCACTCAGCACTCAGCCCTCAGCACTCAGCACTGTAATAGATACCTGTGGCACTGGTGGAGATGGGTCATCAACCTTTAACATTTCTACAGCAGTTGCATTTGTTGCTGCTGCATCTGGTATACCAGTTGCTAAACACGGTAATCGTTCAGCTTCAAGTCTTACAGGAAGTGCAGACGTATTGGAAGCCTTGGGTGTAAACTTAAGTGCCTCTAATGAAAAAGTAGAAGCTGCACTACAAGAAGTCGGAATCACTTTTTTGTTTGCTGCTGGTTGGCATCCAGCACTCAAGGCGGTTGCGTCATTACGCCGAACTCTGAGGGTGCGAACGGTGTTTAATTTGCTCGGGCCCTTAGTAAATCCCTTGCGTCCAACTGGGCAAGTAGTGGGCTTATTTACTCCTAAGCTTTTGGCAACTGTTGCCGAAGCTTTACAAAATTTGGGTAAGGAAAAGGCGATTGTGCTGCACGGGCGAGAAAAACTTGATGAGGCGGGGCTGGGAGATGAAACTGACTTAGCGGTGTTATCAGATGGAGAAGTGCGGTTAACTACTATTAATCCCCTAGATTTGGATTTAACGCCTGCTCCCATAGGTATGCTTCGAGGTGGAGATGTCCAAGAGAATGCAGTAATTCTCAAGGCGGTACTCCAAGGTAAAGGAACTCAGGCGCAACAGGACGCAGTTGCTTTAAATGCGTCGTTGGCACTGCAAGTAGCGGGTACGATCGCTTTCCTCGATCACGCCGAAGGGATTAAAATCGCTAAGGATATCCTACAAAGTGGCGCGGCTTGGGCGAAGTTGGAGCAGTTAGTTCAATTTCTAAGGAATTGATTTGCGATCGCAATTGCGGGCGAAACTCTACCACATCACGCTTGATTGTGACATCGTAATTACCGAAAAAGTCATGTCCTAGAAGTCCTGTTTCTAATTCCGCACCTGCGATCGCTACTGGTACTCGATTTACCTTCACCCCACCAAGTGCCATTGAATCAACATAGCCCACAGGAAATTCTACAGATCTGGAACTGGCGGTGTTTGCCTTAGCTCTCCCTACTGGCACTATTCCCAAGGCATTTGCCATCTCTTGGGTAATCACAGTACCACTGGCTCCTGTATCTACAATCATTTCAAAGTTTTGCTGGCCATTGAAGGTAACTTCTACAATTGGCGTACCACCAGCGCGCCTTTTAATTGGCGCTGTAAACACTGCTCGATCTGGAATTACCACTGCTGATGAAGCTCTCTGTGGTTCTGGTGGTAATTTTTTTTGTACAGGAATCGTTATCGGTGAGCGAAACCTTGGTATAGTTGCTGTTT
This sequence comes from Nostoc sp., assembly GCA_036918135.1. Taxonomy (GTDB): domain Bacteria; phylum Cyanobacteriota; class Cyanobacteriia; order Cyanobacteriales; family Nostocaceae; genus Nostoc. The sequence goes on along the minus strand of JBALDB010000054.1, from coordinate 52,066 downwards.
GGGGAACTACAACTACTATTTTTCGAGGTTCCTTAACTACTATGGGGCGAGGATTAGCTTTTTGTTTGGCATATTTGATTTGGCGCTGATATTCTGTGATTTTCGATTGAGCGAAGGCAAACTCTGGGGTTTGCCGCCGCACTTTTCGCATTAGAGCGATTGCATCTTGGTATTGACTGGCGACCAAATTCCAGTCATCTGGAGATTGAGCAGATTGGCTGATACTCCAAGCGCTAACAGCTTTATCTAACGCCAACTCAAAAACACTAGGTTCAGTTTCAGACGGCTCTTGCGGCTGTGCTTCTGGGGTAGCTGCTGGTGTTGGTGGTTTGGTAGCCGGGGGCTGTACTGATGCCAAACCCCCAACTGAGGCAGGTTGCTCATTGCCAGCAGTCGTAGTGTTTCGTTTGTCTTCACTACAGCCAACACTCAAAACCGCTAGAGCGCTAAGTACAAAAAAAATTAGGGTTGCACGAGATAAAAAAGTCGGAAGCATAATTAATATTAACTGCCCAAGCTCCTGCAAATCCACTCTCGCCTACCTATTTAAAGATTGTAAGAAAAAGGCAACAGACAACAGGCAACAAGCAATTTTAATTTTTAATTAACAACCTGAAAATTCCTAATTGCTTAACTTATGGCAAAATTGAGGATCGCAGTATAGGGAAGTAGGGAGTAGGGAATAAGCAGTAGGGACTAAAGAAAAGTTTTCTCAATGCCCAATCCCCAGTACCCATTACCCCTTATCCCCAGAGGGGGCCCCACCTTCCCCAGTACCTAATCCCCAATCTCTAATCTATGTCCTTGTCTGACGCAATACCAGCTTTACTTGTTTTAGCAGATGGAACCACTTATCATGGTTGGTCTTTCGGTGCTACGGGAACCGCCATCGGAGAAGTGGTATTCAACACTGGTATGACTGGCTATCAAGAAGTACTAACTGACCCTAGTTACTGCGGTCAGATTGTGATTTTTACTTATCCAGAATTGGGAAATACTGGCGTCAATCCTGAAGATGAGGAATCAGACCGACCCCAAGTGCGGGGTGCAATCGCCCGTAATATTTGTCACCGACCAAGTAACTGGCGATCGACACAATCCTTACCTGACTACCTCAAACAGTATCAAATACCAGCTATCTATGGCATTGATACCCGCGCCCTCACCCGCAAAATTCGCATGTTCGGAGCTATCAACGGTGGCATTTCCACAGCTATTTTGGATGAGGGGGAATTGTTAGAGCAGGTGCAGGCAGCTCCTTTGATGACAGGATTAAATCTAGTTAGTGAAGTGACTACACCAACGACTTATCAATGGTCAGATCCCACAATTCCAGCTTGGGAATTCAACCTAGAAACTGCCAATAATAATATTGAAGAACCCTTTACTGTTGTTGCGCTTGACTTTGGCATCAAACGCAATATTTTACGTCGCTTAACGAGTTACGGTTGTCGGGTCATTGTTGTGCCTGCTGATACGCCATCAGAGGAAATTCTCAACTATAATCCTGATGGTGTCTTTCTTTCTAATGGGCCTGGCGATCCTGCTGCTGTCAGCGAAGGAATTGCAACTGCCAAAGCGCTGCTGCTGAGTCAAAAACCCATCTTTGGGATTTGTATGGGACATCAAATTTTAGGTCATGCTTTGGGAGCAGAAACTTATAAACTCAAATTTGGTCACCGTGGTTTGAATCAGCCTGCGGGTTTACAACAAAGGGTAGAAATTACCAGTCAAAACCATAGTTTTGCGATCGACCCAGATTCTTTACCAGCGACAGTTGTGGAAGTTAGCCACCTGAATTTAAACGATCGCACCGTTGCCGGGGTACGTCACAAGTCTCTGCCAGTATTCTCCGTACAGTACCACCCAGAAGCTAGTCCCGGGCCTCACGATGCTGATTACTTGTTTGAGCAATTTGTTCAAGCCATGCGAACAGCACGTCAAGGTGATGGAGATTAGGTACTGTGGAAATGAGCAAGCACAGGAGTAGGGGAGCAGGGGAGCAGGGGGGGTAACTCCTAACTCCTAACTCACGACTCCCTGTTTGTCCAATCCCCCTTACTCCAGCAGATTGTAGACAACTTGCTCAAAAACCATCTATACTTGAGCGTTCACTTTAAACTTATGAGGAGGGAATTATTGCTGAGCCACTAAATCTAACCGTGAGCCTGAGAGGCACTCGTGAAATCCGGGATAACTGCCAGCTATTCCGCCTCACAGGTTTGTTAGATGCTTTTTCTGAGCCGACATTTCGCAAGGTACTTGAGAGCAAGATTGACGAAGGTCCTAAGCATATTATTTTGGATCTTTCACAAATCGACTTTATTGATAGCTCTGGCTTGGGTGCTCTGGTGCAGGCAGCCAAGAAGGCTCAAAACGCTAATGGCACTTTGCAAATTGTCACGAATGCCCGCGTAACTCAAACGGTCAAGCTTGTTCGCCTAGAGAAGTTTCTCTCCCTGCAAAAATCAGTTGAAGATGCTCTAGAAAATGTCAAGTAGTCTTGATTGCTCGACCTCTTGAGATTAACTTAAGCTATCCAGATTCAACATCGGATAGCTCAATTATTAAAACTTCTGGCAAAAACCTCTCTCCTTGTGGGAGAGGCAAAAAGCCAGTTTGGCTATTATATTTAAAACTGACTAAGGATAAAGATATAAACAGCCAATTTGCAGACTAGAAAAGGAAGTTTGGAGATTTGTTTATAAAATCATTAACCTGTTGGTTATGATATTTTGATAAAAGCTCAAACCAAAGAAAGTTGTCAGCAAACAAAGCCAACAGATTAATGTATATCTAAACTTTACTTGATATTTTCAGCTTGGGATTCATTGCCTACTAAGCAAATATAGCAATGTAGTGAATTTCAAAGGAGAGCTAGGATGTCAAAATTTTATCTAATGTAAGGCATAGACCACAATCAGTATACGAAATTATGTTCACAGAAGGTTGACATCAGAGCGATCCAAAATGCAAAGTTTTAATCAAAAAAGATAAAATTTAGTCAGTAATTTTGATAGTGTTGATTATGCTAGGTATATTCTGATGGCATACTTCAGAAATATCAATACTTTGCGAAGAATGCCTGAAAAATTGAGCTAGTCAAGGAATCATTTATTTGTGAAGTCAAAGGAGGAAGAGCTATTAGATGGACAAGATGAAACTCCAAAAGAGAATTTATCTTGGACTCAAGCACTCTTGGCAACTACAGCGCCATTATCCCAACAGATTTCTCTTTCACAAGTACAACAAATTTCTCCCACTGCTTTAGCATATTTGGGGGATGCAATTTATGAAGTGTATGTTAGAATGTTCTATCTGCTACCACTACAGCGACCAGAAACTTACCATCGTCTAGTAGTGGCACAGGTAAGAGCGGAAACACAAGCGCTACATTTGCGATCGCTAACTCCTCATCTGAGGGACAGCGAATTAGAAATTATCCGCCGGGGTCGAAACGCTGCCACAGGACGCCCTAAGCGACTCGATCCCGAAATTTATCAACAGGCAACTAGTCTAGAAACCTTAATTGGCTACCTGTATCTCACCGATTACCAGCGCCTAACCGAACTATTTGAAATACTCCATCTAAACAAATAGTGAGAACTTTCACGAATCATTAAAACAGTAGAGATAGGTCTGGGAAATTGGCCGATCGAGATGCCTACTATACGCTATATCCTAAAACTCAAATGTCGAATAAACCGAGTAAAATGAAGACTTCCAGCGAACCGAATCGTGGGCAACCCGTAAAACTTCAGGGCAAGCGTGTTGTTACTAATCCGATTCGCAATCCCAAAAAAATAGATAGTAAGCCTATTGACAACTCCCGCCGACAAAATAGCAACTTCTCCCATCCCTCTTTATCTACAAAATCAACAGAAGATAGCGATTTAATTTACGGTCGTCATCCCGTATTGAGTGCATTGCAAAATCAGCGCGGTCTCAACCGCATCTGGATTACTACCCGTCTGCGCTACGATCCCAACTTTCATCATTTACTTTTGCAAGCAAAAGAAAATGGTACAGTTATTGACGAAGTTGAACCCAAGCGCTTAGATCAAATTACCAATAACTCTAATCATCAAGGTGTGGCGGCACAAATTGCTCCCTACACCTACATCGAATTGCCGGATCTGATAGAGCAAGCAAAATCTGTAACCGATGCCGTAATTGTTGTGGCTGATGGAATTACCGATCCCCACAACTTGGGAGCAATTATTCGCACTGCTGAGGCAATCGGCGCTCAAGGATTAGTGATACCTCAAAGAAGGGCTTCTGGGATCACTTCCACTGTTGTCAAAGTTGCAGCAGGTGCTTTAGAAAATTTTTCTGTAGCAAGAGTTGTCAACCTTAGCCGCGCTTTAGAAGAATTAAAAACTGCTGGGTTTTGGATTTATGGTACTGCTGCAACTGGCAGTGAACCCTTACATACAGTCAATTTTAGCGGGCCTATCGCTTTAGTAATTGGTTCTGAAGGTGAAGGTCTGAGTATGTTAACTCAACGCTCGTGCGATGTCTTAGTATCAATTCCCTTACAGGGCAAAACTCCTAGCCTCAATGCCTCGGTAGCAGCAGGCATGGCACTCTATGAAATTTATCGCCAGCGGTCGCTAAATACCCTGCATTTAGATAAATTACAAAAAACTTCTTTGAAAAAATAACCCTAAAAGAGTATAAAGAAATGTAAATGTTAATCAAGTAACATATTTTTTGACACCCTGTAGCACGTTTATAAATCGGCGAAAACTATGAAAACCATTTGGCATAACCTCAAGGAAGGGTTGCTTAATACATTCGACTACTTCGGCTTGGCTTGGTGGGTAGAGATTGTAACGCAAAATCCCCGCTGCACGTATTACTTCGGGCCATTTCTGAGTTCTTCTGAAGCAAAATTGGCTAGCATGGGATATATAGAAGATTTGGAGATTGAAGGAGCGCAGGGAATTACAGTAAATGTCAAACGTTGTAAACCCGATAATTTAACAATTGCTGAAGACTTGGGGGAAAGGTTTGACCGCAAAGTACAGCCTGCCTTTGGCGGTCAAATTTAATTTAGGCAGAATGAAGAAGACGCGAGGACACGGAGACACAAAGAAACGGGGACACCGAGAATTCTTTTAGCACGTCGTCCTTACATTTCCCCTTCTTCGCATCTTCTTTCACCGCGTCACTGCGTCGCCGCGTCCTGTTACCTGGGGATGTTCTTCTAACCAACGGTCAATGTCATTTAGTACCAGGTGGGGAACTTCCCACGGGAAAAGGTGGGCAGTGTTGGGATAGGATTGCCATTGGCTATTGTTCAGGTGTCGAGCAGTTTCTAAGCTGGAATCAACTGTGATGTGACGGTCTTGGACTCCAGCAAGTACCAAACTAGGACATTGAATTTGTGGCAAGTCTAAAAGTCTGTCATACCCGGCTTGAATTGCGCTATAAAGAGCGCGAGTCGCAGCAGAAGAGGTTTGTAAATATGCCGGCACTGCTTCGGTGGCAATATAACTGTAACTAATAGATGTATGTTGTTGGATTAAGTAGCGAAAAAGCGATCGCTTGCCAAAGGTTTCAATATTCCACTGCCAACTCGGTTTTATATAGTTTAGTAAGGCAGCAACACCAGTATATAAATTATCTTGCCAAGTAATGGGAGGATGACTACCACGCGGTTTTGCGGCTGTCGCTACCAAAATCATACCTGTAACGCGCTTTGGCAGACGTAATGCCAGTTCCATTGCCAAAATACCGCCAAGTGACCATCCTAATAATAAGCATTTTTGAATATCAAAACGGTCTAGCAGGGCTTCTAAGTCATTCAAATGGTCATTCATGTCAAAATTGCCATAATAGCGACTTTTACCATATCCACGTAAATCTGGGGCAAAAGTTTGGTAGCATTTTGATAAATGATTAGTGAACACAGAAAGACTACGACCAGAACCAGGATGACCGTGTAGGGCTAAAATGGGAAATCCTTGACCTTGGACGTAGACGTTGAGATTTGCAGCAGTAGTATTGTAACTGTGGCGATCATTCATCACTCGCCGTTCTCCTCTCTGGCAAATAAATGTTCTAAAATACCTTAAGTTTTAGTTTCTAATCCTCTAATTTAAATCATAATTTCATTTAAGTTCGCTTACTTTAAGAAATAGCTTCAAAAACCATTTGGGGAATCAACACTTCATCTTGTAATTCTCCAATACCTAAAAAGCGAGTCTCTCGATCGTAAACTCGCACTATTCCAGGAACATCAAAAGTTAGAGAAATTCGCTGACCTTGGCACCATTTTTGAGCAGCTGTTAGTGGTAAAGTAACTGATGATAGATGTTGTAATGGCGCATCTGGAGAAATGGGTTGAAATATTCCGGCTTGCAGTTGTGTTTCTAAATCTGTCAAAGTCAGACTATCTGTTAAATTAAAACCACTACTTTCGGTACGAATTAAAGCCGCAAGGGTGCCACCAGTTTCTAAAATTGCACCCAAGTCACGAGCGATCGCTCTAATATATGTACCACTTCCACAGGCAATCGCCACATCCAATTCTGGAAAATCTCCTTCTCGCCAGTCCAAAATCTCTATGTGAAAAACTTCCACTGTTCGCACTGGAACTTCTACTATTTCACCTTTACGTGCTAAGTCGTAGAGACGTTTTCCATCGACTTGAATTGCGCTATAACTTGGTGGTACTTGCTCAATTTTTCCTTGAAATTTTGATAGTGCAGTTTTCACTTGTGCCAAATTCAATCCAGCACAAGCTTGAGAATTAATAATTTCACCTTGTAAATCATCGGTTGTGGTACGCACACCTAACCGAATTGTGGCTTTGTAAGCTTTTTCTTCTGGTAGATATTGCAATAGTCTTGTGGCTTTACCAACAGCGATGGGTAACACCCCGGTAGCTGCTGGATCTAAAGTACCCGCATGTCCCACACGTTTGAGGCGCAATAGTTTTCGCACCCGTGCCACACAGTCGTGAGAAGTCCAGTTATAAGGTTTGTTTAAGTTGAGAAAACCTTGAAATAACACAAAATCGATACTTCCAGTTTTTAAAGTTTTTATTCATTATTCAAGCTCCCACATGCGCGGTGTGGGGTAATAATTATCAAAAACACATAACTTGCTTCTCACACTAGGGCGAGTATTACAAATTAGCTTGAGCGGTTGGGAATACCTTCGGTAAGCTGACTGTAACTTTAGTTCCTTGTCCCACTTGACTCAATAAGGTGATATTACCACCATGTAATTCTACACAAGCTTTGGCGATCGCCAACCCTAAACCTGTGCCGGGAATTGTATCAACGTTACTTCCACGACTGAAAGATTGAAACAAATTTTCTTGATCTGCCGTTGGGATACCAATTCCCCAATCTTTGACGGAAAAAATGACTTGTGATTCTTTGCCGATCAGGTGAAACTCTACAGTACCTCCATCTGGAGAATACTTAATTGCATTGGACACTAAGTTATTAAAAATTTGCTGCAAAAGTCCGCGATTGCCCCAAAAGCCGTGGTTACTCCCGGTAACTTTAAAAATCAATTCGTGGCGATCGCCTGCTATTTCTCGCTCTTGTTCTATCAGTTCAGAAAAAAATTGCAATAAGTCAAGCTGCGTTGGCTTGAGCTTCGGTTTATCGACTTCAAATTGGTTAACCAAAAGCATATTATCCACAAGTTTGGACATATACCTGGCTTTTTGTTCAATAATTCCCAGAAACTTTTGTTGTTTCGACTCATCAAGTTGCTGGCTATGTTTTCCTAAAGTTGATGCAGCAGCCAGAATAGAAGTTAAGGGCGTTCGATACTCATGAGAAACCGTGCCAATAATTTGGGATTTAAATGCATTGAGTTGCTTTTCTTTTGCTAGGGCTGCTTGAGTTTGGGCTAGCAGTTCCGCTTGCTGGATAGCGATCGCTAGTTGCACCGATACTTCATTGAGCATCTGGGCATCATCAGCTTGCCACTGTTGTTCAAAAGAATTATGGAAAGCAATCAACAAACCCCAAGGCTTAGGAGTTGGGTTGCCATTGTTGCTCAGATTAATCGGAACCACGAGATTTGATTGAGTATTAAATTGCTCTTTCAAGCTCAGACAATTACACAACCCAAGCTCGTAAATATGAGGGATTGGGGATTGGGGGTCTCGGTACTCCTGAAGGAGATTAGGGGCAATGGGGATTGAGGATTGGGAATAAGAGGTGGTGACAGGATGACGCTCTGATGCAGTGAAAAAATCTGTATCTTTGTGTCCTCCAAAGTTTCGAGCGCCAGAAGCAGACCCTGGGACTTCTTGTGTTTGTGTGGTTCGTTCGCGCAGCGTCTTTCTTAGCAGAAGTTCCGATCGCTCAAAGGCGGCGCATAGAGTTTTTTCTGTGTCCTCTTTGCGATCCCCTACCCGATCGCACACTGCTATAGTGCAGCATGACTCAACTGAAGAGGCAACTATTTTACCTTCTCTATCTGCGGCAGATTGATATACTATCACGCGATCGCACTTTAAAAGTTGCTGTACCTCGGCTACAGCCGTATTCAAAATTTGCTCTAGGTCAAGAGACTGACGAATTCTCAAAGCAGTTGTAGCAATTAAGCGCTGCCGCTCCTGAGTTTTACTGAGTTGGGCTTGCAAGCACAATTGCTTGATGGCGTTGCGGACTATTAGTTGCAATACATCCTGTGTTAAGTGCTGTTTGACCAAATAATCTAGGGCACCTCGTTTCATTGCTTGCACAGCAATTTCTTCATCACCACGCCCTGTTAACATAATCACAGGTACAGAAGTCTGAAATATTTCCTGCTTGAGCTGATCGAAAAGTTCTAACCCACTCATATCAGGTAGGCAAAAATCCAGCAGAATGACATCAAAGTGCATCTTTTGACACAAAGCAAGTCCTTCTTCTGCACAGTCTGCCTCCCAAATCTGGTAGGACTGGTGCGGATCTTTCAAAAGATATCGACGATAGATTTTCCGATCTGCTGTACAATCATCGATGATGAGTAGCGTCCATGTGTCCAACATATTACGTATGAGGATTGGGGAGCGATGTAAATCCCTTTTATCCAGATTGGGTTTTATTGGATTATTCTAAAATCAATATCAAATAAATATAAATAAAATCTAAATTCTTTAGCAATTCTCAACCATCTCAATATAGTAAAAGACAGTAATAAAAACAGGAAAATGGGTAAAACGAATCTAGGACTATCATTCATCAAAAAATCCCACAACAAAACATAGAAAAGCAATCCTTAGCCTACTCCATAGTCCTTTTTCCAGCTAAACAAGCAAAAACAGTGACTCAAAGACGAGAATGTCTCTGTGCCCTTTGTTCTTAACTGCCCGCTCGGTAGAAAATAAACAAATTAATCCAACACGGGGGACGTATTGGCTTCAAGCCAGTAGTCCACGAACGCCTGCATCGTCTTTTTTAGTTCTTGAGCATCCATCGGCTTTACTAGATATCCGTTTGCGCCCTTTTGGTAGCACAATTCAATATCTTTGGGGTTGGATGATGTAGTAAAAACAACGACCGGGATTTGCTTAAAACTCTTGTCTTGCTTGAGTCGGTCTAAGATGTCACGCCCATCAATACCTGGCAAATTGAGATCGAGCAAGATCACAGAAGGTCGTGGTACTACTTTAGAGTTGAGTAGGTCTTCGCCCTGGGCATAATCGCTCGTTTGCTGATGGAGGAAATCTAAAACCTCATCACCATTAGTGCAACGATGTATGGGGTTCTGGACGGACATGCGCCGCATCAGACGTTGTAACATCCGATAATCTTCATTGCTGTCCTCAACAACGAGCAGAGGCTCATGAAGTTTTTTTTTCATTTCTGGTCTTAAAAGAACTTAACAAATGTATATAATTGGTAACTATCTTAAACTATTCGAGCGTAAAATAAAATATTGAGCCAATGCTTACGATAGATTTAACCCAAATTTGACCATTGTGAAGCTCAATAATTTTCTTAACAATAGCTAGCCCTGCACCTGTGCCGCCACTGTATTTTTCCTGGGAGTGGAGCCGCTTAAATAGTCGAAAGATGGTTTCTAAATGATGTTCTGGAATTCCAATACCGTTATCGCGCACATAAAAGATGGGGGATTGGAAAGAAGACGTTGTGAGGGAATGACGTTCTGACGCGGTGAGTAATTTCTCGGTGTTCTCATCTTTCCCCGCCTCAGAGTTTCCCCGTGTCAGAGTGTCCTTATCTAGGTAGCCAATCTCAATCCATTGCTGTGGCTTATCGTTGTATTTGAGAGCATTACCAATCAGGTTACTGAAGACTTCGTTGACGAGAACTCGATCGCATTGAACTATAGGTAAAGGTCGAGGAATGCGAATATCGACTAGTCCAGAGTTCTGGCGACTAGCACCGAAGACTTCAATTACTTGAGCGACCAATTCGTTGAGGTCGGTTGCTTGCTTTCGTAAATGTGCTTGTCCTAACTGGGAGAGTCGCAGCAGCGCATTAATCAGTGTTTCCATACGTACAGACAAGGAGATTACTGTCTGCAAATATTCAATTGCGTCATCATCTAATATTTCGGCATAGTCTTCCAGCAGTACCGTCGAGAAGTTATAAATACCTCGCAAAGGTTCTTTGAGGTCATGGGAAGCAGCGTAGGCAAAGGAGGCTAGTTCTTGGTTGCTGCGCTCCAACTCTAAGTTAATTTTCGCTAACTCATCGGCCTTCGAGAGTACAATACCAACGATCGCATTTCTCAAACCAACAGCACTCTTAAGTTCAGACGCTCTCCAAGGTAGAGAAGTTAATCGAACCGTTTCTTGCCAAGCAGCAAAAGATTTACGCACAGGCACGGTGAGGCTACCATCTGCCTGAGCTTGAATAAATTCGTTGGGATTACCTGCCCAGTGTACCGTTTTAATGACTTCAGGACGAAACCAAAGGATGTAATAGCGCTGGATTTTAGAAATCCGCAGTAGCAGCAAGCCACTAGCAGTATCTTTGAAGGTCAGCGCTTCTGGGTAAAGCTTTGGCAAAGAATCAGTGGAAAACAGGTTGTCATTAACTTGATTATCTGCCCATTCAATTAATCCGCGAACTTGTTCAATATTCGGTGTTGCTCCCACAAGCGCAACTTCATTATCCAAAGAAATTGCTGCTCCTGAGGCACTAACTAGACCCAGCAAACGAATTTCAGGTTTGATTAAGGCATCGATAAAATTGTCTGCTTCGGAAATTGACTGGAGAAACTCAGACTGTAGCGATTTGAGCTTTGCTTCATAGTCCCATTCCGAGTGACTAATTTTGTGCGCTAATTCCGAAGAGACTATCTGTCCCAAAAATTCGCACATCTTGCGTACTTCGTAAGAAATATATTTTGGTGTTTGATGATGGCAAGATATTAATCCCCAAAGCTTCTGCTCTTGAATCAGCGAAATCACCAAAAGAGCCTTAACTCCCATATTTTGATGATATTCAGTACAACACCAATCAAAACTTCGGAGGACAGAGTAGCTTAAATCAAGATGCTCATATGTTGTGAGATTTTCTGTGGGAACTAACTTAACAGCTTCGGTAGTCAAATCGGGGATGAATCGGAGAAAGCAACGTGTGTATAATTCCCTAGCCTGGGCTGGAATATCTGTAGCGGGATAATGGAGTCCTAAATAAGGTGATAAATCCTCTCGTTTGACTTCTGCAACAACAGAACCAGCTTGTGATTCGTCAAATTGATAGATCATCACCCGATCGAAACCAACAATTTGTTGGATTTCCTGTGCCACAATCTGCAAAAATTCTCTGAGATTGGATGTACTTTGCATTTTTGCGATCGCTTCACCCGCCAAAGCATGAAAGCCCAAAAAACTCAATTCAGATTTCGAGTCAGTCGGTTCTAGCTCTACAATCACAGCCTCTTGTGTACGATGAACAATAGCATCAAAATATTGTTCGCCATTTAGAGTATTTATTAAGACTTTAAATGCATTAGAACTACCAATTTTTTTCACCAAGCACTGCTTAACAGCTTCTACTTTTTTTGGATCGAGCAAATAGCTCAGGGGTTGACCAAACAAATCTTCTGGCTGTTTCCCCAAATATTTTTGAGTATTATTACTTACTTGTACTATTTCTAGCTGGTTACTAAGTGCTAAGAGTACGCCATGAGGTTGAATAGAGCCAGGTATATGAATAGGTTTCTGCTCGTGATTAGTCACAGCAGAGGCTTGGGTAGTAATATCTTCGGACTGGCTCATAAATCAACTTATATAAAGCTGATTTTTACAATAGCGCAATTAAATGTCACATTTCTTTAATATATGCCCAAAAGTGTGAAGGCGATCGCAATACAATAAAAATCAGGTTAACAGTTGTCTTGGCGTAGTCTGCTGTTTGCCTTAGCTATTAACTGCGATCGACACTTATAAAGTAAAAAAGCATACACTTAGCATTAAATATTTTCACTGTTTGCAACTACATGAGATAAAACTGCTTACTTTCACTGACTGACAAAAGCAAGTGCGATCGCTTAGGCTATTGGGCACAGAGAAAAAAAGCAAAGTATAAATAATTATGCTTCACACTCTGGGCCCACTTGCAGAAGATTTAAAAAGGTCAAAGCTATCCCCATCCTCATTACTTGCAAACTAAGCAGTACATTCGTTCGCCTATAGATAAATATCTTACAGGCGAAAAACTAGATGACGGCTTGCAAGAATTACTTGAAACTACTCAATAGACTTCTTGGAGAAATCAAAAAAGAACCCCAAAGAGCCTGCTGGGGCTGGGGGTGGGGTGTTATGGAACTTTTGCAAGAGGTCTAATAAACTTTTTACCGACTCTGTGCGTCTGTGAGTGAAATTTCATACTTTTATTTACCAAAAATCCATGACTTTATTACCCGCCGATCTAAACCCCCAATACCTACCCCAACACATAGCCGTCATTATGGATGGTAACGGTCGATGGGCAACCAATCGAGGATTACCGCGCATCGCCGGACATCGCCAAGGAGCAAAAACTCTCAAAGAACTATTGCGTTGCTGCAAACATTGGGGAATCAAAGCACTAACAGCCTATGCTTTCTCAACAGAAAATTGGCAGCGTCCTGTTGAAGAAGTAGATTTTCTAATGCTTTTGTTTGAGCGATTACTGCGCCGCGAGTTAGCACAGATGCATCAAGAAGGTGTGCGAATCTCATTTATTGGAGATTTATCGGTTCTACCCAAGTCTCTACAAACAGAAATGGAACGTTCAATGGCAGAAACGTTAAATAATCAAGCAATACATTTTACCGTTGCAGTCAACTACGGTAGTCGCAACGAAATTACAAAAGTCTGTCATCAAGTAGCCGAATTAGTAGAACGAGGCGAACTCAGTGCAGAACAAGTAAATGAAAGTCTTATAGAAAAACACCTCTACACAGCAGATACTTCCGAACCCGATTTGCTAATTCGTACCAGCGGTGAGATGCGATTGAGTAATTTTCTGTTATGGCAAATGGCGTATACAGAAATGTATTTTACTGATATTCTTTGGCCAGATTTTGACACAGAAGCATTTCATCAGGCTTTGTTGAGTTACCAAAAACGCGATCGCCGTTTTGGTCAAGTTAAAGCTTCACTCTCAGCTTAGTATACAAAACTTCCACTTACTACTTCCCCGCAAGGGGACTAAAACCTTCGACAACAATTGAAAGTGGTTTAGCGAATCGGCACAAAACCAGCTTGATTTACTAATTGTTGACCTCGATCGCTCAATAGTAAGTTAGCATAAGCTACTCCTGCTTGTTCATCCAAAGTGCCATCTCGCTTAATTACGACGAACAGCCGTCTAATTAGTGGGTAAGCATCATTGACAAAATCAACTTTATTTACTTGCTTTCCCGTACAAGGAGACACAAAATTTTGATTAGCCTCTCTAGCCAGGGAAAGAGGCTTAATCAATTGGTTACAAACCTCTGAAGCCGTAGCATAACTAATTCCGCCGGGAGTTATAGCAACTTTTTGTATAGCAGTTGTAGTATCTTGGATGTAGGGTTTTACAGATTCGGCAAATGATTCATTCGCCAAAACTGTTTCTTGAATATATTCAGGAGTACCCCCATTTTTTGGATCGCGGCTTAAAGGAATAATTTTTAAATTGGGGCCACCTACTTGATTCCAATTTGTGATTTTCCCAGTATATATATCTTTAATCTGAGACACTGTTAAACCAGGGACAGACAAATTATGATTTACATAAAAAGCAATTCCGTCAATGGCAACAGGTATTTGTTCTAGCCGAAAATTCTTTGTTTTTGCCTCTTGAAATTCTTGTGTTTTTATAGGTCGGGAAGATTGAGAAAAACTTAATTGTCCTTCCAAAAGCATTCTGATTCCACTACTAGAGCCAGATTCAGTTACTACCAGTGGAGCAGCATAGCTTAACTTAAATTCTGGATGAGCTTCTAGAATTTGCGCCGTTATTGCTGGAGATCTTAGTGGTGCAAAAGTTGTAGAGCCACCGTACCTAAATATTCCCTGAGGAATATTAGGTACTTCAGCAAAATTACTATAAATAGGAATGGAATTAGGAGGAGAAACTGTAGCTTTAGGAGAAATTTTTAAGTTAGTCTGAGAAGTAATTAACGCACATGAATTATTTATTTTTTGTTGACCTGTTGGGCAAGTTTTAGGCCAAAGTGCCCAAATTAAATAAGCATCAGCAAGGGCAGCTAAAATTATCAAACTACTTATCGTAACACGCTTTGCCTTTGACGGAAGTTTATGATTATTATCGATATTGTTACGATTCATAACCTAGCTTGACAAACTACATTTATTTCAAAATGACCTGCAACTTATACAGGGAAAGCGTTTGCTAGGATGACGGCTAGCATACGATTGTTTATAATAGCAGGTTGATGATTTGAAAATTTGTTTTTTACTTGTTATCAGAATCGCTATTATTGAGTACAAGATACTTGCTGTTTTCTTGCCGTAATTTAGCATCTTCTTCGTTGTAAAAGAACGACAGTAAAACAAACCGCCGTCCGCCGATTACAGGGGTAGCTTCATGAAGTAACGAGCAAGAAAAAATCACTGCTTCTCCAACATTTGGAGTATAAAGTTGGAGTCCATATTCTGGAAACCGTAAATCGCCGCCTTTATAAGCGCCAGTATTTAGATTTAATGACATCGCAAACCGTCGATGAGCGGTGCCTTTGGTAGTGTTATCACGATGACGATTAAAGAAGCCTTTATCAGTTGCTTCGTAACACGATACCAAGTAGCGTTCAAAGCGAGTAATACTAAATTGAAACGCCTTCTCAATTTCTGGTTTAACTCGTCGCATAATCATATTATTGATTTGCTTTAATAGTTGAGGATCGGAAATTAAATAATCTCGACGTTTTTTAAATCCATAGTCAGTAACTCCAACTGTTTTACCGTCGATTTGTCGCATAAAGCCAGAATCTTCACCACCATCTGCTTCGTACAAATTAATTAAATGTTGGCAAAAGCTTCGATCCAAAACATTCGGTATAAATAAAACAGGTGCTTGTCTAGCTGCGGGAATATTTTCGCTGATTGCAGGTAAGCTTTTAATCAACTCAAACACTTGCTCGCAAGGATGAGTAGTAGTAGAGATTGGCAAAACCTTGATAACTCGTAAGTTCTCGTCCAAAACGAAAATTGTTGGTCTGTATTGTAGTTCGTTACTTCCCGGATATATTGCTTGACAAACACCGTATTCAAAGCTGATTTTTTTTTCAAAATCCCAAAGAAATTTGAAATAAGTTTTATTCTGAATTAACTCTGCCAAAAAAGTGTCATCTGGGTCTACGCTGACACCAAAAAATGGTACTTCATAGGCAGTAAGCTGCTGCTGTCGGTTAAGAAATTCATCAATAATTTGCCGAATATAGTTATTTTTAGAACTTCCAAAAAAAAATAAAATGCTTCGGTATCCACCAACCGAGTTAAAGTGAAAATTTGGATTTGAGGTTGAGGGAAGAATAAACCAAGAAATCGGGTCGCCAACAGTAAGAGGTAGCATAAGATTAAGTAAGTTAGTAAATTTGGGATTTGGAATTTAGAATTGGTCTAACGGATTAATCAGAGAGTTTAAGAATTTTAGATGATAATTTTCGATTGATTTCACTGATAAATCCCCTTGCTTTGTACTCTCAAATAATTATTCATCAAAAGACAAAAGTAATAAAATATAGTGAAAGTCATGAATAGGGAATTAAATTTGCCCAATAATTTTAAAAATTTTTCTGATAAATGATAAATAATTAAAGTCAAAAATTATTATAAACTGGCTTTAAATTTTGCAAAAAATCAAGCATGGCTGAAACCACAACCTCTGAAGACTCAATCAAGAAGCCATGACCACCACTCTCGAGGACTACAAGTTCAGCGTTAGGAATACCTTGAGCAAGTTGCTGGGAAAATTTTAGCGGGGTAAGAATGTCTTGTTTTCCAACCAAAACTAAAGTAGGACAATGAATTTGTTGGAGGCGGTCTGTTGTGTCAAAGTCAAGCATGGCTCGGCTGTGATGAGAAAGTGAGTGAGTTGTAGGTGGAAAGGGATATCTGATGGCAAATTCAATCAGACCTTCAATCATTCCAGGAATTGAGTAAAAAGTATCTGTAAATATCCAAGGTAATACAACTTTTTCATAAAGTTTCAAGTTTACATTTTTAAGAAGGTCGCCCCAAGTTTCAATAATGCTGTTGAATAATTCATCGCCTTTTGCCAAAGATGAAAGTAGCATCAAACTTTGTATTTTTTGGGGGGATGCTAGTGCTAGCTCTTGGGCAATTTGACCGCCCATTGAATGACCTGCTAGATGTACTTTGTCAATACCAATGTAATCCAACAATACTGCAATATCGCCAGCCATTTGTTTAATACTATAAGGGCTTTGGGGAGCAGAACTCCGCCCCATACCTCGGTTGTCTAAGCGAATGACTCGATAGTGGGAAATCAACGATGGCATAATCAGCGACCAATAACTATGATCGCAAAGAAAGCCAGCTATTAATAGCAAAGGCTCACCTGTTCCCTTAATATCGTAGAACAAATCAATTCCATTAATTTGAACCTTTGGCATAGTTAATAATTCTATAAATAGTTAATAACATTACCTAAAAAGGTACTCATGCAAAAGAAAGAAGAAATGATTGTAAGTTTCTTAAGATTTATAGAAATTTTATTTTTTATTTTTCCTTTTTCCAGAGGAATTTCTATGTTTTGAATCGCTCATCTACGGGAATCTGGTAGCCGTTAGCGAGACGGTTGGTCATGTTGGCGGTGGCAGCGATCGCCATTAGTTCCCCAAACATGGTATCATTCATTCCCTTGGCACGCGCTGCTGCTGTATGTGAGGCGATGCAATACTCGCAGCCATTTGTCGCACTCACGGCAATATAAATCAGTTCGCGCATCAATGGATCGATTTCACCCGGACTGGTCATCACTTCTTTCAATGTTTGCCATGTTCGTTGCAAGGTGGGAGGATGGTTAGCTATGGCTTTCCAGAAGTTGTTAATATAGTCATTCTGACGTGTGGCGCGGATATCGTCATATACCGCACGTACTTCGTCGCTGGCTTCTTCGTACTCAATTAGTTTATTCATATTTCTATTTAATTTAGTCTCCCAATCAGTGGGAATACCTAAATTGTAATATAGCAGTCCTAAATGATTTGTGAAATATTGCTACTGTTAAGTGTCATTAGTTATTTGCCCTTTGTAATTACAAATCACGAAGGACAATTGAGCAAGGACATTTATAACGATAATTTCACAACTCTCATAAAATTACTATATAGGGCGTCTGACTAACAATAAAAGACTAGGAATATATATGCCTCAGATTCTTGTTGAAGACCTGAAAAAAACTTTTTTTGTGTCTGAACGTTCCTCTGGATTTTTAGGTTCAATCCGAGGGCTTGTGCAAAGAAAAACCAGAGTTGTTCATGCTCTAAAAGGAGTTTCATTTTCGCTTGAGCAGGGAGAACTCGTAGGATATATCGGCCCAAATGGGGCAGGTAAATCGACTACTATTAAAATTTTAAGTGGTATTTTAGTCCCATCCAGCGGAAAATGTATAATTGGCGGACGAACTCCTTGGAAAGATAGAATTCGCCATGTTAGTCGTATTGGAGTAGTGTTTGGTCAGCGATCGCAACTTTGGTGGGATCTACCAGTAATTGAGTCTTTCGATTTGTTGCGGGATATTTATCGCGTTCCTGATTCAGAATACCAAAATACACGCCAAGAAATGATTGATTTGCTCGGTCTTGAGAGTTTTCTCTCTACCCCTGTCAGACAGTTAAGCCTTGGTCAAAGAATGCGATGTGATTTTGCCGCAGCAATGTTACACAGACCAGAAATTTTATTTCTAGATGAACCGACTATCGGGCTTGATGCGGTTTCCAAGCTTGCGGTCAGAAAATTTATCAAAACGCTAAATAGAACTCATCAAGTAACTACTATTCTGACAACCCATGATATGGATGATATCGAAGCATTGTGCGATCGCGTCATTATTATTGGTGGCGGTGAAATTCTCTGTGATGGAACTCTGACAGCGTTGCGTTCTCAAGTTTCCTCGCGTCGGTACTTAAGAATAGACCTCATAAATGATGATTTTTTCTTTGAGGAACAAGGAGTTAGTATCATCTCTAAAGAAGGTCGCACTGTAACTTTAGCCTTCGACCCCACGAAGCTTTCTGCTGCATCTTTAATTAGCAAAGTTACCTCAAAATACGAAGTTGAGGATCTCTTTGTAGAAAATCCACCGATTGAGGAAATAGTTGCTGAACTTTATGCGAAGTCAGGAGGAATTTTAGATTAATTTGTCATTAGTCACTTGTACTGAGAGAAGCCGTTGGCGCAGCCTCTCGTAGAGAAGTATTGGTCATTTGTCATTTATAATAGAGACACATTAAGATGTTATGACTCAAGCTAATTCTGAGGTAAAAGCAAGATGAGTCTCAACGTTTTTATCCAAAAGTTGACTGATACAATCAAAAACGGAACTGAATCAGACATATTAGAACTAATATATTTCTCTAAAAATGCATTTGAAGAGTTTAATAATTTAGGTGGAAGCAATGTATTTAAGAAAATGCTCTTAGTTGCATTTATTGGCTTGAAGGATAAAGACTTGCAAGTAACGATAAGTGAAGTTGAACTGTCAGAGTCAGAGAGAGATTTTTAAAGAAGCTTGCTGACAAAGTAGAGCTTGAGTGTATTGTTAATCTAACCTATCAAGATGAATGCACAAATAGTTCAACTTCTGCTCCTATTGGTGAAATTGGTGATACATATAAGCTAGTATTTTTTAAGGCATCTATAAATAATACCCCTCTTCTGAATTATGAATTATCCTCCTTATCTTTTGTCAACTTACTATTAAGATGAAAGCATATTGGTCACTGTTTATCGCCAGATTTACGTTGTTGCTGCAATATCGTACTGCTGCTTTGGCGGGGGTTGCAACTCAGTTGTTTTGGGGGTTCGTAAAAGTGATGGTTCTAGAAGCATTTTTCACTCATACAACCTCTGCTCAACCAATAACTTTTCAGCAGGCTGTAGGATATGTGTGGTTGGGACAAGCGTTTTTAATGGCGATCGTTCCTTGGTCAGGCGATCGCGAGATTCAAAACTCGATCCGATCTGGTGGCGTAGGCTACGATCTGCTGCGACCTACAGACCTTTATAATTTTTGGTTTACTCGTGCTTTGGCGCTTCGCACAGCACCGATTATTCTTCGTGCTATCCCTCTTCTTTGTGTGACAATTTTTATTTTTCCGGCGATCGGGTTTTCAGAGCGATCGCTTTCTTTTCCACCCTCTTTTGCTAGTTTCATTGCCTTTGTTTTCTCCTTTATTGCTGGAATTCTACTTTCGTCTGCATTGACTATGCTTCTTACTGTATCCATGATGTGGACACTTTCTGGTGAAGGAATTAATAGTATTCTTCCCACTTTGATTATTATTTTTTCTGGGATGATTGTTCCTTTACCACTTTTTCCTGACTGGAGCAAGCCTTTACTAAATGCACTTCCTTTCTCAGGACTTATCGACCAACCTTTTCGACTTTTTACTGGTAATCTTCCACCAAATGCTCTATTTAATGTCTTGTTGCATCAACTTTTCTGGATATTTGCAATAGTTATTCTTGGTCGTTTGCTTGTAATTCTTGGCATCAAAAAGCTTGTAATTCAAGGAGGATGAGATAATTTGAGGATGTTGTTTAATAATTTTTTACTCTACTTTCGATATATCTCTGTATCTTTAAAATCACAAATGCAGTATAAAGTGTCCTTCTTGCTTCAAGTTCTAGGGCATCTTTTAGGAACTGTAGTCGAATTTTTGGGAATTTGGGCACTTTTTAGTCGTTTTAATAGTATTGGTACGTGGACTTTGAGTGAAGTTGCTCTTTTTTATGGAATGGTTAATATTTCTTTTGCCTGTGCTGATGCTTTAGGACGAGGGTTTGATTCATTTGGACAAATAATTAAGAACGGTGATTTTGACCGTTTACTTCTTCGTCCCCGTACTACAGTGCTTCAAATTTTAGGTACAGAATTTACTTTGAAGAGAATCGGCAGATTTTCTCAAGGATTTGTCGTTATCTGCTGGTCGCTTTCAACTCTTCATATTTCTATTTCTCTTCAAACATTGTGGCTTTTGGCAACTTCATTTATTGGTGCAGTTGCACTATTTGTAGGTATCGTTATTGTACAAGCAACCCTGACATTTTGGACTATTGAATCTTTAGAAATTATGAATATTCTCACTTATGGAGGGGTAGAAACTGCTCAATATCCTTTTGCAATTTATACCAAATGGTTTCAAAGATTTTTCACTTACTTGATACCGCTTGCTTGTGTAAGTTATTTCCCTCTGCTTGCAGTTCTAGAAAAGCAAGATACATTTTTCGTACCTTTGTGGTTTTGTTACATTTCTCCACTGGCAGGGATTTTATTTTTGATAGTTGCGCTTCAGCTTTGGAAATTAGGAGAGCGATACTATTGTTCAACTGGTAGCTAAGTAGGTAAGCATAAAAATTTGTCCTTAAAACATAGCAACTATGGTTAATAGATTTATGTGACGACGGATAAACTGTCACGTTATTTAATTACCATCGCGGTACTGAGATTTTATACTTTGCATATATTATTAAAAGTTCAAAGCGTACAAATATAGTAAAACTTTTACATGTTTAAAACTAGTCCCAATCTAAATCCACTACTAGCTCTGTTGTTGCTTGTACCAGCTCCTAGCATTGGTATTGCAACCGAACTGTACATCTTTCCTGGAACAATAGGACATTTTATAGGTTTATTATCTAAAATTTGGTTGTTAGTTGTACCTATTATTTGGTTGTTATTTGTCGATAAAGAGAATTTAAAAGTTCAATATCCGAAGGGACATGATTTATTAGCTGGAGTCGGATTAGGACTATTGATGCTATCCATAATGCTAATTATTTATTGGCTGTTGGGGCCACAGTGGGTAGATATTAAATACGTTCGAGATAGAGCAACTCAGATTGGATTAAACAGCTTTACTATTTATTTATTAGGTTCAGCATACTGGATATTCATTAACTCTTTGCTTGAGGAGTTTGTCTGGCGTTGGTTTGTGTATCGCAAATGTGAGATGTTAGTAACGCCTCATTTGGCTGTCATCACTTGTGCGCTATTTTTTACCATTCATCACACTGTTGGTCTACTAGCTTACTTTGATTGGCAAACGACAATGTTATGCTCATTGGGCGTATTTCTTGCAGGAGCAATATGGTCATGGTGCTACTTAGAATATCGCTCAATCTGGACTGGATATATCAGTCATATTTTTGCAGACATAGCAATTTTTATTATTGGCTGGCAACTTATTTTTGCCTAGCGCATATCATATTAAATTTTGATTATATCTGAAGCGATCGCTCCTATAAAATAAAGAGCGATCGCTTTAATTTCTCATGCAAAATTCAACTTAAGCAGCAGCAGGTTCCAACAATTTGATATCAGAAAAGACAAATTCTTGAATCGATACTTGTCCATCTATTTGGGTGCGAATTTCTCGACGATTTAAGACGAAATAATCACCAACTTTTTCATATTCATCGGTAAATTCGCTTCTACCGCCCTTTTGTTCGCCAGTTTTAGGGTCTTGGTACACAGAATCATAGGTATGAGACAAGTAACCTTCGCCAGTATCGTGACTGCTAAAAGTGTCAATTGTCACAAAAGTACCGTGAATCAGACGGTGAACGTGACAGACTTCATTGTTGCGGACTTTGTATTTATCGCCCTCAGCCTTACCACCAACTAAAAGTTCAACTGCACCTGTTTCGTCAGTCTTACCGTAGCGAAAAGTATTGGTGCTGTGGGTATCTTCAAAGCTGCGACGGACGCGGTGAATTGCAATTTCCCATGCTTGGCCGTGAATTGCTTGCTTGGCTTGGTCGTCATCTACGTCCAAAACTTCGGCTTTGAGATTGGCTTTGATAATTACTTTGCCCGTGAAGACTTTATCATCATACTTATAGGTAATGTTTGCAGTATAACCGGGGAAATTTTTGTCCCAAGTATAGCGGTTCTCGTAAGCAGCCCGGAAAAGTTCCTGAGCAGAGAGTTGTGTAACTGTCATGTGCTTCTCCTAGTCGCTACTGTAATTAGCGTTTTAGTTTTCTTGGTATTAGCATAGAAGTAATTGTTGAGGCTTGGATAGTCCCCAACTGGGTACACTTATGGTTAATTCTCTTCACGCCGTATTTCATGCGATCGCTAATGTCCAAAACGAGCCAGAATTAAGGCTAGCTCTGGCTGATAAAATTAGCGAGCATTTTGGCGTGCAAAATTGGGGTATCTATCTCCTAGACGAAGAATCAACGGCTGAGATTGATGTTATGGGCATTCCGGCAGTATGCTTAGAAAGCAATCCAGTGGGACGCTATGTGGTTGAGCGTCACGCGCCTGCTCACGAGCAGTTAATACTATCTCCAGGAGACTGGAAGCATTTTTGCTCGCGCCATGACCACGAACACGTCATGACTGGGCCAATTGTTTGCGATGGTCGCCTTATCGGAACGCTTAATCTAGCCCGTGACAAGGGAAATCCCCCTTTTAATGGTAATGATTTAGCTGACTTGAGCGCTTTATGTATTCATTTGTCAGCTAAAATGGCAATTCTACGGGCGAAACCAAAAATATCCAATTCTGTTTCAGCAAGTCCTCTAACAACGCGTGAATTAGAAATTGCCGAATTAGTGGCGCAGGGATTAACGAATGCAGAAATTGGCGAAAAACTTTGGATTACCCAAAATTCCGTCAAGCAAGCTTTGAAGAGGATGTTTCGGAAATTGAAGGTTTCAGCACGTGCAGAAATGGTGGCAAAATTACAAGATATACAAGTATCATAAAGAATAATTTTATTAGTCACCTGCGGTTGCAACATGATACAAGCTATACATTTAGTAAGTACTTTGAATTGCTTTATACGCCAGCCGACATTCTTGCAGATTTTGATTGTAGATATGTATGCAAATAACTAAATTTACCAAGGTATGAAGAGAATCTCAACTGTTTATATTTTTTAATTCATAAATTGAATATTTCTAAGTGAGTAAAAGTTAGATGAAATCAATTAAAAAATTTTTAGCATTATTTTTTCTCTTATTTGGTATTCCATTTTCTGCTGTAATGCTTCTAGACATTCTTAATCCCAAAACTACCTCTAAAGACAAACAAGATGCTGTAGCGGCTTTAACTATTTTTACTATTCCGTCAACACTTATCGGTGGTTGGTTGAGTTGGTCTTTAGTGCAGCAGAACAGAAAAGAAAAAACATTAGTTATTGAATCAGAACAAAGGCGTCTCCAGGTAGTGTTTTTAGAGTTAGTTGAGAGTAATTCTGGAACGATAACAGTATTGCAAATGGCGAAAAATGCAGAGATATCAACCCAGAAAGCTCAACAATATTTAGATGGTAAAGCTAAGGAACTAAATGCTAACTTTGAAGTGAACGAAAATGGAAATATTTTGTATCGGTTTTCCTAATTTATTAAATATCGTTAGCTATTGCTTGTAATTCTTCATAAAAATTTCTTGATTTATAAGTAAATTTTAGATTTTGTATTTGATTCAAAAATTTGGTTTTGACAGCTTGCTTATATACTTGCGAGACACCTTTTTCTCTAAATTTATTCGGATTTACGAATAAATATTTAATAATTAGTTGCTCATCAACTCCTAATAAATTGTGCATTAGTTGGTTATGAATATCATTTTCATGCTCTTTTTTCTCATCCTTTTCAATACATGATTATTGCAATAATGACCAAGCCAAGATTTCAGTTTTACCAGTTCCCATATCGGACGCTAAACCAACTAACCTAGATTGGGGCAAAGAATAAATTGCTTGGGAAAGGTAACGAGTATTACATGTTACATTGGGCTTGAACTTACGCAATCCTCTAACGCGATTGATGAAAAATCTTTGCTGGTATTCGTTTAGAGTCAGAGCATCAGCAATCATGGTAGTAACGGCCTTGTCAGCCTTTTTACCCAGTGCCACCACCCAATCGTCAATCCCTTTTTCTGACCCAGGCAGTTTTTGCCAGAAATGCTGTCAACTCTGCTCTTAATAAAGGTATCTAACCCTCAAATAAAATCGAAAACTACCATGAACAAACAATTATTTAACTACAAATCCTCAATTATTCCTCTATTAGGTGCTTTAATTGTCACCAATGGATTTTTCTCCAAAGTATCGGCGCAAAATATTTCTGCTCCAGAGACTAATAATTCAGTTGCAGTCAAAAACCAAGAGTTTCCACAGTGGGGATATTACATCGTGCGAAGAGATTTTCGCAAATGTGTTTCTCCTATATGTGGGGGATATTTCATCAAGCAAGTCAACTTGAAGGCTACTCCTTGCGTTGATGGCGTTTTTCGCTCTGAATGCTATGTGTCTGCAATTGATTGGAGTTCCCTGAAAGTCTCGCCTTACGAACTGGTAAAAATTCAAAATGATGATGGTAGCCGTGTGATTCTCAGAGGTAACATCGTTCCAGTAACATTTCCTGGATTCGGTGAGTTTGGGAATTTGAGAGTAAAAGAAGCCTTCTATGCTGCGACAAATGCCCCGGCGAAAGGGACTTTTGTGGGACTAAAAGACAATGGCATTCGTTGCATTACAACTCCTTGCTTCTCCACAGTTCAGCTGGTTCTAAATAAGCCGAAGATTTCTCAAGTTTCGTCAATCGATTTGAGTCAAACGGGTGCAACACAAAAACAAATTGATGCAGCAACAAGCGAAATTTTCGATCAAGGTTTGATTGCTGTAGGTATAACGGAGGTAGCAGAAAACGTAGATCCAACCAAGAGGGATACTAAGTTTGTTGCTACACAATTTTATCTGAGAGTGAAACCAAACTAAAGGAATGTAAGCTCTTGCGATGGTTTTATGGTAGGTAACTCTTAATAGGCAACAGGCAAGGCACTTACCAGTAATAAAATGCCCAACCTTGCGTTGCGCTTGAAAGGCGCAACGCAACCAGTTACTAAGTTTTTAAGAAAATATATGTGATGAGGCTGGGCATTTTATTTGGTAGAGTCGATGGCGGGTATTATCCCGCGCACCTCTGGTGTTAAATCTGGGCGTGCAAGTTTTCCCACACCCAACTTCCGATGTTCTTAGCACCAGCCCTTTCAAGGTGTGTTATTTTCCAGTTTTTTGTGAGCTAGAATCTTAGCTGTAGAGACATGGGGCTTGCTTTTAACAAAGGTGCGTGGCTGCACTTTTTTGGGCGATAGTGGATGAGGGCGAAAAGCTTTGAACCTAATTTGACGAGCTAGATATGCCTGATGTGCGGCATGTACTGATGGGTGAATTCCGCAAACCACAAGGCTGATTAAATTGACCAATGTAGAGAACAGTAACTCGCGGGTGTACTGGGTCTTTGGACTGCACTCAAATAGTTTATCGAGTCTGTGTGGACAAAGTACTTTCTCTAAAAGTCCACGAACCATCACAGATACTGGACTTTTTTGAACAAAATTATCAAACACCTCACCTAGCAGCATTTTTGTTTTCCCCCAGTATTTCCACCTCCCTAAACCAAACAATAAATCAGCCCATAACACAACACCTTGAAAGGGCTGCTAGCAAATGCTAACTATTTGACTACAATTTGCTCACTGGTGCTATTAATCAGTGTAATCAGAGGTAAATAACTGAATATTGCTACAATCAAGGCATTTACGCGCCCGTATCTTTTCGCCTTCCCCCCAGCCAGCTTTATCAGCACGGAAATACACCCACTGACTTGGTGATTCTCCAACAGTACGACCCCAAGTGAAATTCTGTGAACCGCAGATAGGACATAACGTTTTTTGTAAAATATAACTTTTTTGATTTGGTTGGTTATTCATGAGCTTCACTCTTGCTTTTAAGGAAATCGCGTTTTATACAGTCTCACCTAACTACACTTCGGGTTTGGACAATTCCAATGACAGCAAGCGCCACAGTCAGCTTTTGCTAAATGTAGAGAGCAATTGCCCTATAGTTCTTCTCAATAGAGGAGACACAACGCTTTGTGGGCATCAAGAAGATAGGCGTTGGCGGGAGCATCGTTGTTATTGAGACAGCATAAGGTGAAGATAAGGGTGAAACATGAGTGGTTAAATTGCAGATGTTATCTCACTGATAGCTCTATCACGACTTCTGAATTCTTCTTCAACCATAAAATAAAGAACCTGGCTTTGGTGAAAACAAGGTTCTTATTTCCAGATCGGGTTTATGTATATAGAGCTAAATTTAAGCTTTAGTCCCACCAGCTTTTTTAGAGGCAGCAATTGCACTGACTCCAAAAAATAAACCTAATAGGGAAGAGGGTTCAGGTATAGATGTAGATGAAGAACTCACGATAATATTGGCAGCAGAATCTTGATAGATGTATGTTCCTGCCCGTCCAACTTCACCCGTCAAGCTAATTTTTGAGCTTGAAGTTCTTTCTAAGGTATATCTAGGAGCATCAAAAGCAATGCCAAAATCAACCACTAGATTCCAATTTGACTCGGAATCAAGCTCAAAATTAGCATTTCGGGTTAAGCCACCGCCATTAGTAGAGCCTGGATTCAAATTCAGGTCTAGATTGTTGACCTTAAGCTCCCAATCGTTCAAAGTTCCATCGGGAGCGTAAACCACAAATCCCGAATATTCGCTCTCTTTTGGCAAAAGGTTCTCCAAAAAAGGGTTAGCATCCACTAAGGTAAAATCACCCGAAAATTCTTGTTTAGTCAGAATAGCTCCCAGCACGGGAGTAGCATGAAATACGCTTGCTAGTAGCAAACCAATCAGGGCGACGCTAACTTTAGGGAGTCGAACTTGATTCATGGAAAAGGTATGCTATTAAAAATCGTTGAACAAATGCTATCATATCCGTGGCAAGTTAAAATACAGTCAGTACACCTAAAAGTTTAGTGTTTGCAGAGCGTCTCGTAGAAAAGTTCAGTGTTGGTATAGCCTTTGGTAAGGAAGGTATCGCTATAAAGTAGTCGATCGAATTTCTACATATTCTTCAAGACATCCACCAAACGATAGCGCAATGAACAGCCGAATTCACGAAATGAAGAAGCTGTCGTAGAGCGTCATTAACAATCAAGTTGCAGCTCAGTTTAATCCTTGGCCGATCTGAATACACCGAACCAGCACAGAAATTAGATAGTTTGGTCAAATGTTCAGGGATTTTGGCTTTCAAACCTCTATTGATTAGGTAATTGACGTAGCGAGTGAAGTATTTAAATTATATTCCGGATCGGACTGATACAAGTGAGTGTATGTATAAAAAAGAGAACTACATTCCCAGATGATTAACCCTTTTACCGCCTTAGAATCCTGTTGGCATATTTCTCCTGGTTGGGGTAAGACTATACCTCCACTAGCAGTGAAAATGTTGGAAAAAGTGGCTTTACCAATCTTAGACTTGTCAGGTTATTGCTGTGGTGTTGAGTGGTCTGGACAAGAATGGATTTATGCAATTGTTTGCCACAGTGAAACTCTCTACTTACCTGAGCAAGAATTTCACCGAACAAATGTACTAGAATTCACTGTTTCTACTCCAGCTTTTGCATTGGGGGACATAGTTGAGGTTGATTTCGGAGAACAGCCGACACGCCGTATTATCCAAGGGATTTTTTGTCTTAAAGATAATTGGCTTTACGGGGTAGAGTGGCGCTCCCCAATTTTAGAAGAAGAGTTTGCCCAAAGCAGAACAATATGGCTTGCTGATGTTGATTTAGTAAATGTTGGTGTATGACTATTATCAGTTAGCGGTAGAGAACAGCACCAAGTTAACTAGCAGCTTGGGTTAATAAGTTTTACCTCCTGCCTCCTTGGCATTGGGTATGAACGATAGAGGTATGGTTGTTATAGCCGTAGTCATATACAGCAGTTTTCATTTGCATGAAGTACAAAGTTACAGGTTTTGAGGCACGAGGCAGTTCTTGCTGGAGGCAGAAGGTAGAAACTCTTTATATCTGATAAATCAGTCCTGCATTTTGTACCTCACTCACTTGCAATCTGCTATAGCCCTCTTTTGTCACTTTCGGCAGAGAATAATCTCAAACCCTTGTTTTTACGTTTTTTTTGCAACAAGGTAATTTCAATGAAAAAATGGGGATGCGATCGCTCAATTCTTGATTAAGTCTGAGTCTCAAGATCAGGCAATATTTTTCTCTCCCCAGAGTGACAAAAGAGGGATTATACCTGCTTTTTGAAATAAATCCTCTTTGATAATCAAAGAGCTAATCTAGATTGGAGTCTAAGACGTGCTAATGGTTCTTTTATTAGTAGGGGTAAGCTGATTGATTTAGGAAAAACAGGAACCATTCAATCTGTAATTCTAGTCGTTGGCTTCATTCAAGAGAAGGAGCAGGAAATAGACATTATCGTACAAGTACATAATCATATGCAGAGAAATTTATCTGCCACGAAATCTTCAACTAATGGTGCTTGACTTTGAAGGAGTAGATGGGAGAATCTATTATGGAAGCGCAAACTAGAAGCACTAACAAGAATATTCAATTGCAGTTTAGTGGCGAGGTTGGAGAACGTTTTAGTATTAAATTGGTCTTGGGGAATATTAGCGTTATAAAAAGTTTTCTCATCTGAAGCGAAAAACAATAGGGGTGCTGCAAATGGGAAAGTTAGTTGTTCTAAAGCTAGATGGCGATTTGGAGTTAGGGGTACGGGTAACGCTGGAGATTGGAGAAGATGGCAAACGCCCCAACATAGAAACCTCTGGTCACTTACCTCCTAATCTAAAAATAGCTAAAGCAATTGACGAGTGGCGATCGGCTTATTGTAATTTAGGAAATGGCCGCATCAAAGCCAAAAAAATTATTTACGATGGTTCTATTTCCCAAGGGCGTAATGACTTTCAAAACAAAGCTTGTGAGTTGCGATCGCACTTAAATCACTGGTTAGAGTCAGAGTCATTTTGGCGGATTCGAGAAAAATTGCTTAAATACTTAATGCCTAATGAAGAAGTACGAGTGCTGATTCGCACTGCTTCTATGCAGCTAGAGAAACTTCCTTGGCATTTATGGGATTTGCTCGATCGCGACTACACCAAAGCCGAAGTAGCTTTGAGTGTTCCAGAGTCAGAACAAGTAACTCGATTGCAGACATCTACCTACAGACATAAAATCAACATATTGGCGATTTTGGGCGATAAAGCTGGTATTGATATAGACAAAGACTGCGAATTACTGAAAAAATTGCCCAATGCTGCCACAACCTTTTTGACACAGCCCCAACGCGATCGGATCAACGATCGTCTATGGAACCAATCTTGGAACATTTTATTTTTTGCTGGTCATAGTAGAAGCGAGGGTGAAACTGGTCGCATCTATATCAATGAGAAAGATAGTTTAACGATTGCAGACCTAAAATATGCCCTGAGAAATACCATCACCAATGGGTTACAGTTGGCGATTTTCAACTCCTGTGATGGATTGGGATTAGCGCGAGAATTACAAGATTTACATATTCCCCAAATCATTGTCATGCGGGAACCTGTGCCCGATCTTGTGGCACAAACATTTTTAAAGCATTTTCTGGAAGCTTTTTCTTCAGGGGCATCTTTATATATTGCAGTTCGCACTGCCAGAGAAAAACTACAAGGATTAGAGGACAAATTTCCAGGGGCAACTTGGTTACCGATAATTTGTGAAAATCCTGCTGCCATACCGATGACTTGGCCAAAGCCCGGAATTAAATTTAATAGCCGCCTACTCATTAGGGGATTTTTAATGAGTGTGATGCTCACCATCAGCGTACTGGGAGTTCGGCAAATGGGAGGATTGCAAACATGGGAGTTACAAACTTACGATCGATTAATGCGATCGCGTCCCCAAGAAAAGCAAGATTCGCGCCTGTTGATAGTCACTGTTACCGAAGAAGATTTTCAGTTACCAGAGCAAAAGGAAAGAAGAGGGTCGCTATCGGATCTAGCACTAGCCCGACTTTTAGAAAAACTTGCACAGTTCCAACCCAAAGCCATTGGGTTGGATATTTATCACGACCGGCCATCACAACCCAACCAAGCTTCTTTGGCGACTAGGTTGAAAACAGATCGCAAGCTTTTTGCAATTTGCAAAGTTCAAGAACTTACAAAAGACCGTCCAGGAATTTCGCCGCCTTTAGGGGTTCCGCTAGAACGCCAAGGATTTAGTGATATTGTCCCAGATCCAGACCGCGTTGTGCGTCGTCATTTATTAGCAATGCAACCAGCAGATGTAACTTCCCCTTGTACTGCACCCTACGCCCTTAATGCTCAACTGGCATTCCACTACTTGGAGGCAAAAGGCATCTCTGCCAAATACACTGACTCTGGAAATTTACAGTTAGGCAACGTCGTTTTTAAGCGGTTGCAGCCTCAGATGGGTGGCTATCAACAAACGGATACAGGCGGCTACCAAATATTGCTCAATTACCGCTCTTTCCAAGGTTCTCCTGAAGAAATTGCTCCAAAAGTCACACTCACAGATGTTCTCAAGGGTAAAGTCAACGCTGAACAAGTCAAAGACCGAATTATTCTCATTGGTACTACTGCTCAAAGCTTTCGTGATTATAGTCCTACCCCCTACATGAATGGGCAGGCTTTTTCTGCCGAAGAAATACCAGGAGTGGTTCTGCAAGCACAAATGGTGAGTCAGCTAGTGAGTGCGGTGATGGATGGGCGACCTTTGATATCAGTTTTGCCCGTTTGGGGCGAAGTTTTGTGGGTTTGGAGTTGGTCAGTGGTTGGAGGTGCAATTGGCGTAGCCGGATCGGTGGCGATCGCACCAAGCGATCGGTCAAGACTATATTTAATATTGGCGGCAGCAGGTGTACTTGGAGTCTTATACGTTTTTTGCTTAATTCTTTTTTACAAAGGGATTTGGGTTCCCCTAGTTCCGTCAGCTTTGGTTTTAGTGGTTACTGGCAGCACAGTGGCAACTTATGTATTTTTACAACAAAGCAGAGACAACTGATTTTTACAACTTGAGGCATAAATAAAAATGAAGTTATCTATGCAAAAGATTCAAATTTTCCTCGCCGTTAGTTTAATACTCCTTAGCTCTATAGATGTTCAAGCACAGCCTGCAAATCCCAACGGACAATTAAACCAATCATTGATTTTCGCAGCACCACCCCCACCAAAAGGCATCGAGGAACCAGGTAAGCGAGGAGAAGCTGGTAGTCGTGGCTGTGGTCAAGATATAAATAAGCGCATGACTTTTTCTCAAAAGCAGCTCACAGCTTTAGTGCCTGTTTATTCAAACTCAGAATTGGTGTTTGGCACAACGATCGAAGAGCATCCTAGTTTCTTATTCTATGTTCCTTATGCATCCGACTTCACATCTGGAGAGTTTGTCCTAGAAGATGAAGCAAAACATCAGACTATTTATAAAACTTCTTTTACGGGGACACCAGGAGTAGTAAACCTTCGCTTGCCATCAAAAGCAGCACCTTTGGAGATTGGCAAGCAATACCGATGGTATTTTAACATATACTGTCAGAAGGATAAGCAACCTTTTGCTAATGTTGAAGGCTATATAAAACGGGAGCAACTAAAGCCTGCTTTAAAAACTCAATTGGCAAAAGCAACACCACGCCAGCAAGTAAATCTTTATGCGGCGAATGGTATTTGGTATGAAGCGCTGAGTACTGCTAATGAATTGCGTCGCCCCAATTCGCAAGATACTTCTTGGACGGCGCTATTGAAAGCTGTGGGTTTGAATGATTTTGCAACTGAACCAAAAGTAGAGTGCTGCAATTTAGAAAATTAGGGCGTTGCATAAATGTGGGATGATTTTGTAGAGTTTCTTTTGCACGGCAGAGCCGCAAGGGCGCAGTGGCTTGTCTTTGCCCCTTTGCGCGAGATAAATCCCGCAACTATATAACGCCAGAATTAGCAGTAAAGAGCGATCGCCTTTGAAGAAAAGTCAGCGATGCTCTATGCTTACTTAATGGTTAAGTTGATTAACTTGCAGCCGCAACTGACTTTTTCCGGTTAGAACGCTTGCGCTCTGATTTTTTCTTTAGTCCAACTGCTTGAGCTTGATCGCTGTCTGACCCATATTGCCCGCGCACAACTTCTTTCATAGCTAATATAGCATTGTGAAATTCCCATTCTGCTAATCGTGCAGCATCAGCGGCAGCACGGTATAAAGTTAGTTTCTCGATTTCGGCTTGTTGAAAACTCAACATAGTTTGATAAGCTTGCTCTAAGTTTGCAGCAGAGGCATCAGCACGGGTTGTATTGTATGTGCTGATAGTTTGAAAACCGTGCAATGAAGTAATATCCTGACTAATTGATTGAGGAGGCAAACGGCGTGTTGTATCTTGGGTAGGCATATATGTATATCGTAATAAAGTATACATTTAATATGCCCATTACAACTCTAAAGCTAACAGGATGCTTTTACAGCTATTTTTGGGTAAATGTACCACATCTTTTTTATCTTATGTAAAGCCACTCTAAGCGTACAGAGGAATCAATAGTGTGGTCTAAAAACATGAAAACTTGTAAGTTATGTCAGCCGATGCAATAGCATTGTTAGGCGATGCAATGGCATTGTAAGTCAATACAATTACATTGTAAGGTAATGCGATCGCATTGTTAGCCGCAACAATCGCATTGTCAGTCGATGCAATAGCATTGTCAGTCGATGCAATCGAATTGTCAGTCGATGCGATCGCATTGCAGATCAATGAAAAAAAACAGATTGCAATCAGGTAAGTGGCTAAGAAGAAGTGTCCGGTGTTATGGCTTCTAAAAAACTTTTTAGTTTACTGATTCATTACCTGGTCTTCTCCCTTAATCTACATGTGTAAGTAAATTGGTAAGAATAAATCAATGAAGGCAGGAGTTAGGGGGCAGTTCTTGCTGGGGAAACCTCTCCCATAAACGGAAGAGGAATGCAACGGAAGAATATGTTTTTGTGCTACGCATCTGGCAAAGAATATTTTTATTTTTTTGCCCACAAAGGGCAAGGTTTGTATCTTTTTCTGCCTTCTGCCTTCAGCATAGCTGCCTCCTGCCTTTCTTCAATCAAACTAGATTTTAGGAATGTAAAAAATATTAAGATTAGTTTGTAATCAGCGGCTTCAGCTATCATTTGAGGACTTTAGTCCTCTCTACGAGACGCTCTTGCTAACTTGCTTAAGAGCAGGGGTACACTACAAACCTTAAATGATTCACGCTGCTCTACTTAGAAGCTCAGTACTAATCTAAATTTAGAGGATTTTGATTATGCCTAGATTTACGGTTCCACCCAATTTCACAGGCACTGCTGGTTCGGACACAATAGTAGGGGAAGATTTAAATAAATTTCCAGGAATTGGGATTGATATTTTAACTGGAGGTTTAATTTATACAGGCTCAGGAAAGGACACCATTAAAGGCAACGGTACTGGCGGTAAAGGCGGTGATGGTGCTATCAACGTCAATGGTAGCGAAGGCAGTGCTGGAATCGGGATCAGCAATAATGGCAATCTGAATGCTGGGTCGGGCGACGACGCTATCATCGGCAAGGGTATTGGGGGTCGTGGAGGCGAGGGCGGGGATTCGCCTCCTTTTCTTGATGGCGACGGTAGCATTTATGATTTTGGCGGCGATGGCGGCGATGGCGGTGTAGGAACAGGCATCAGTAACATTGGCATCCTTAATACTGGGTTGGGCAATGATACTATCATCGGCAATGGCACTGGCGGCAATGGCGGCGGTGGCGGCGGTGACGGCGGCTTCGGCGGCTTCGGCGGTGTAGGGACAGGCATCAGTAACAGTGGCAAACTGAATGCAGGGGACGGAAATGACACTATCATCGGCAATGGCACTGGCGGCAATGGTGAAAGTGGCTTAGGTGGCGGCAATGGTGGTACTGGAACAGGCATCAGTAACAGTGGCAAACTGAATGCAGGGGATGGAAATGACACAATCGCTGGTACTGGTCAGGGCGGCACTGGTGGTGGCGGTCGCCTCGGCGGCGATGGCGGATTGGGGATAGGTATCAGCAATACTGGGCAACTGGATACCGGAGACGGAAATGACACCATCGCTGGCATCGGTATCGGCGGCAAAGGTGACAACGGGCTAGGACCCACCTATGACGGTGCAGCGACTGGCATCAGCAATAATGGCAATCTGAATACAGGGGACGGAAATGACACAATCACTGGGACTGGTGACAGCAGGGGCATCGTCGGTAATGCAACTGGCATCACTAACAGTAAAAAACTGGATACCGGAGACGGAGAAGACACCATCGTAGGCACTGGCACAGGTACTGGCGGCCCCACCAGTAATGGAACTGGCATCCAGAACATCAAAGGTGCCACCATCACCACAGGGCAGGGCAACGACACAATTACTGGTTCTGGCAACGGTTCAGCCCAGAACCCCGTTGCCTATGGCATCTCTAACGACGGAGTAATTGATACTGGAAATGGTTGTGACATTCTTACCGGACAGGCTACAGCAACAATTGATGGTAGTGCCTATGGCATTTATGGAAAAGGAATGATTAAAACTGGCGATGGCAATGACAAAATTACAGCCACCAGTACCATCAATGAAGTTCGACAAAAAGTTACTATTGGTGGCGGTATCGGTATCGATCTAGGTACTGGAAATGACTACTTCAAAGGGTTTGGTACTGGGACTGTGGATGGTGGAAAAGGTTTTGACACCTTAGACCTGAGTGCTTTCAATCGCTCTGAACTCACTTTTTCTGGTGTAATTTCAGGCAATGCCCTAAACCCAGCTAACATCAGCTTCAATAACAATAAAAATGTTATTACACTGTCCACAACAGGTTTTGAGAATTTTATCTTTGCAGATGGCTCTTTGTGCTATAGCACTTTGGTCTAAAACGTTTTTGACCCCTATTTCTTCAAGCTTTGTGAGAAATCCAGGTAATGTGGGTTTACACCCGGATTTCTCACAAGAGTGTAAGGAGTACGGGCAGTACGGGGGATGGGGGAGTGTGGGGAGAGAGGGAGGCAAGATTTCTTCTCCATCCTCCCACGCCTCCCACACCTCCTTTTCTTCCCACACTTCTCACACTCCTTGGATTTCTTACTTGTGAGAAATCCAGGTTACAGTGGTTGCAGTCTTCCCTAGATAACTCTCAGTTGCAATGGCGTTAGTTTTACGCAAAACTAACTAATTTATTTACATAAATTTATACACCATAATTCATCAGCCGATGCGATCGCATTGTCAGCCAATACAATCGAATTGTTAGTCAAAACAATGGCATTGTTAGTTGATGCGATCGCATTGTAAATCGATGCAATGGCATTGTTAGTCGATACAATGCCATTGCAAGTCGATAAAAAACCAGATTGCAATCTGACTTTATTAAATTACGAATTACAAACTTGTACTAAGCTTGTCCTGAGTGTAGTCGTTGGCCAAGCCTCTCGTAGAGAAGGGTGTAGCCGAAGTATTACGAATTGCTCTACAAGATGCAGGCTTTAACCAAGGACTATGGGGCGTAGTGATGGGAAGGTTTGCTGTCAGGACAACTTCCCCTTTTTCGTTTAGCGCCAAACCAGTAGCTTCTATGATCGGTTCTGGTGCAGGGGTAGTTATTTTGCTGGTAAAATGTGGGCGATCGCGGTTATCACTATTTGGATTGAGACTCACCAAATCTACCTGCACTGCATCAGTGTTAAGAGCTTCGCCTGGGTTAGGTGGCAACCCGCCGCGTCCAGTGATTGTAAAACTGCTTTTAGCTAAATTTCCACCAGCTTGACAAGTCTGTGCTACAGAGGTATCAACTGGTACGGTTGGTAAATTGACTAAGCCACTGTTAGGGTCAATATCCAGCGTATTAAGTTCTACAGTGCCGTTAACACCAAACTCAGAACTAGCGGTGATATCCGAAAGAGAAGTTAGGTTAGAGCGGCGTTGAATGCCATAAATACCAAAGGCTTGAATATCTACTCTCCCACCACTGCCTGTATAGGCATTAGCAGTGATATCGCTATTTTCGCTTGGCACGGCAACAATGAAGCCCGACGGGGCATCAATATTAATGTTGCCACCATTACCACCAGCTTGTGCCGTGCCTGCGGTGGTGGAAATGGAAGCGCCACGACGCAGAAGCAGTAAATCAGTTTGTAAGTTGATGTTGCCACCCTTACCTGATGCAGATTGAGCGTTGAGTGTGCCACCGTTATCTAAGGTAACTCTAGGTGAGGTGACGATAACATCTCCAGCGGTACCCGTCGGACTTTGGGAGTTCACAAACAAGCCACTGTTCAAGTTAGAACTCTTGCCAGAAATGGTAAAAAAATTAGCAGCATTAACTTTGATTGTGCCTGCATTCCCTTGTCCAAAAGTTGAGGCTTCAAGTTGAGCGCCATTTTGTAATGAGAAGGAACTAGAATCGATAGTAATGTTACCCCCATTGCCAACTGTCCCCGTTTCCACTCGACTGAAAATCGCACTAACAGAACTGTTTTTCTCCCCAGCAATATTAACTGACCTAGTAACATTAACATTGACGTTCCCCGCATCCCCCCGTCCTGCTGGCGCTGTTGCAGATGCACCACTAGTTAGGGTTAGCAGTTGAGCGCCATCAATTAGTGATAGTGTTGCTGCATTGATGTTGATATTGCCACCTTTACCAACACCCCCAGCTTCCACCGTGCTGAAGATGTCAGCATCTGCAAAGGAAACAGCATCTCGTGCCTGCACTATTACATTCCCTGCATTGCCTTGTCCACTAGTGACAGTTTGCAGTTGAGCGCCATCAAATAGCGACACAGTTGCAGCATTGATGTTGATATTGCCACCTTTACCAACACCCCTAGCTTCCACTGTGCTGAAGATGCCAGCATTACCAACAATGTCAACAGCATCTCGTGCCCGCACTGTCACATTCCCTGCATTGCCTTGTCCAAATGTTGAGGCAACAAGTTGAGCGCCATCTTGTAACGAGAATGAGCCGGAGTCAATAGTAATATTACCCCCATTGCCTTGTGTTCCTGTTCCAACCCCACTGCGAATCTCACTAAAAAAATTATTTTTCTTCCCAGCAATATCAACTGATCTAGTAACTTTTACATTCACATTCCCCGCATCCCCCTGTCCTGCTGGTTGGGTAGCAGACGCGCCACGAGTAAAGGTTAGTAGTTGAGCGCCATCAAATAGTGACAGAGTTGCAGCATTGATGTCAATATTGCCACCTTTACCGACACCTCCAGCTTCCACCATGCTGAAGATGGAACCATCTGCAAGAAGGGAAACAGCATCTCGTGCCCGCACTGTCACATTCCCCGCATTCCCTTGTCCAAATGTTGAGGCAGCAAGTGCAGCGCCATCTCGTAACGAGAAAGAACCAGAATCAATAGTAATATTACCCCCATTGCCAACTGCCCCCGTATCCACTGTGCTGTAAATCACACTAAAAAAACCATTTTTCTCCCCAGCAATATCAACTAACTCAGTAACATTCACATTGACATTCCCCGCATTCCCCCGTCCTGCTGGCTGGGTATCAGATGCACGACGAGTAGTAGTTTGCAGTTGAGCGCCATCAAATAGTGACAGAGTTGCAGCATTGATGTCGATATTGCCACCTTTACCTACACCCCCTGATTCTACCGTGCTGAGCATGGAAGCATATGCAAGGAAAACAGCATCTCGTGCCCCCACTGTCACATTCCCCGCATTCCCTTGTCCCGAAGTTGAAGCAAAAAGTTGAGCGCCATCTTGTAATGAGAAGGAACCAGAATCGATAGTAATGTTTCCCCCATTGCCAAGTGACCCCAAACGCACAGGATTGCGAACTATGCTCCCATCAGTAACTTTGATTGACCCGGTAGCATTCAGCGTAATATCTCCTGCAACGGTTTCAGATGTCCCCAAACCTTGCCCAATACCACCGCTTAAAATACTTCCTGCCAATATATCTAGATTCTTAGCATTGACTGCAATATTACCGCCACCAGTCCCTTCTACGTATATCGCAGCTTGATTAGTAAGGGATACCGAAGTTCGCGCAATATTCTCAGGAAATCTTAAGCTGAGATTATCGCCATTTACACCCAACGCTACAATACCAGCTTGGGCCAACCCTCCTAACTCAACTCGTCCACCATAAGCATTTAATTCTCCCCCATCCATGCTGACATTACCACCCACCAGCAGCAAACTCTTACCATTTGGTACTCGTAAACCAAATGCGTTTAACCCTGCTGGATCTATTCCTGCGAATGCAACTGAGTTATTTTGAATCACTGCGTTTTGATTAATCTGATTAAACAGCAATGCTGAAGGATTAATAGTCAACAACGGTGAAGGGATATTTTGATTACTAGCGCTAAAAAATCCTCGATTTCCAAATTGCAGTGCATTGGCAGTAGTCGCCACAAAGGAACCACCTATATTTAACGAAGCATTCTGACCAAATACAATTCCGTTAGGATTTATCAAAAATAAATTAGCTGTGCCATTAGCGTAAATTAACCCATCAATATTAGAGACTGACCCACCCGTTACCCGACTGATAATATTCTGAATATCCGCAGCATTATTAAATAAAGCAGCGCCGTTAGTCGGGACAGAAAATTCCCGAAAGCTGTGGAACAAATTGCCACCTGCTTGAGTTCCTCCTGAAATGATGCTAATGCTGCTGTTGTTCCCTTCTAATTTGACACTAGAGTTATTAGGCAAAGTGCCATCTGGGATAATTTGGGCAACAGCGCAATTTGTACTGCAAACGCATGAACCACATATTGCAATTGGGATAAACCAGCCCCAACGAATACTTATTTTAGACATTGCACGCCTCTTAGCAAACAATAGTTGCTAAACTTTTGGTTATGTCACACCCCTAATGTGAGTTTACAGTGGTTACAATCACCTGTGGATAATTCTCAGTTGCGATCGCCTTAGTTTTACGCAAAATCTACTTTTTTTTTGCATAAATTTATACACCATAATTCATTAGCCGATGCAATGGCATTGTCACCCAATACAATCCTATTGTTAGCCGATACAATGGCATTGTCGGTCGATACAATCGCATTGTCAGTCGATACAATGGCATTGTCACCCAATACAATCGAATTGTTAATCGATGCAATGGCATTGTCAGTCGATACAATTGCATTGTCAGTCGATGCAATGGCATTGTTGGTCAATGCGATCAAATTGTCAGTCGATGCGATCGCATCTGCGTAAGTAAATGGACAAAAACTTAACTCCAACTCCTAGCCTGAATCCCACTACTTGAAGTGGTGAGAGTGGTTCAAAGCCAGTTGCCTAACAGAACATAAGGGGCCCAAAACCTGGGACGTTTGTATTTGGGATTTTGCAAAAGAGCGAGCTGGGCGCGACGGAGTACTTCAGCTTTAGTCAGATTTTTGTTGGCTAACTCTTGGTAAAATTGACTCATCAACACAGCAGTAGACTCATCATCCAAGTTCCACAAAGAAGCGATGGTACTGCGTGCTCCTGCTTGAAAAGCGACACCAGCAATTCCCAGTGCAGCTTGTTCGTCCCCAGCAGCTGTTTGACAGGCACTAAGAATCAGTAATTCAATCGCTTCGGGTCTATTTTGCTCTAGCGTTCGCACTAACTCATTTAACTTTTTCACATAAATACGCTCATTCCAAGCGACAATAAATGTCTCTTCAGCCTTAGAGCTAAACTGACCATGAGTTGCAAGATGAACGATAGGGAAAGATAAAGAATTAATCCGGTTTTGCAAAGCTTTGCTTGTAAATTCTTGATTCAGAAGGATGCTGCTAGGGACTTGAGAGCGGATTTGTTCTAATTCAAGTTTGACGTTGGGTAGTGCAGAAAATCCCGAAC
This sequence comes from Nostoc sp., assembly GCA_036918135.1. GTDB lineage: Bacteria > Cyanobacteriota > Cyanobacteriia > Cyanobacteriales > Nostocaceae > Nostoc. Next base: position 11,718 of record JBALDB010000054.1, on the reverse strand, counting down.
TTGCTTCAGTCAATCCTGCGGCTATTGCCTTTAACCCTTTCTCTAATGGTTTGGGTTCAATCAGTTGCAGACTGGGGGTGAGTGCAATGTTATACTTCTCAACTAGATACTGTTTGCCATCGTAGAGAACTGCCATCGGAATATTTCGCAACCAACCATCCAGCACAAACACCAAAGTAGGAATTTTACTTTCAGCTAAGGCAGCTTCAGCAGGTTGAATCAGCCATTTGTAAACCTTCTGGGATAAAGATTGAACCTGTCGCAGCGTGTGTGGTTTGGGTAGATTTTCCTGTAGTTGCGCTAAAGTAGTTTTTAATTCTTGTTCAACTACAGGGATAGTGTAGTGCAACCAACGCTGTTGAGGCAACTCAACAATCACCTCTAATCGGTCTGGCAAAATAAATGGATAAATAATTGCTGCCGTTGGATCTTTTTTGGGATTACGGATTTGAGCATTTAAGCAGTTGTTGCGAAAGAAGTTTTCTAGTTCTGCTATTTGGACTAATTCAATTGTATTGCTGGCTTTGGCGAGATTTTCTAAGCTAACTTGATTACCCTGAGATTGCAAAAGTAAATCAACCAACTGTCGATAGACTGGTTCAACTTCTTCTCGAAAGGAAAATTTCACCGCAGAATTGACAGCAACTAAATCACTACGGAGGGCTTGGAGGTTATTAACTGCTTCTGTGTAAGCTGCTACTGCTCCTTTTATATCTCCCTTTGCTTTCAGCAAACGTCCTAGTTGCCATTGCCATTGATAGCCAATGTCTTTAGCATCGATATCTTGAGCGATGAGCAAGGCTTGCTGGGTGAGGTTTTGAGCATCAGACCACTGTTGAGTTTGTTCGTAAACTTGCCCTAAAACACCAATAGCATAGGATTGTATGCGTTTATCTTGCAAACTTTTTGCTTGCTCAATAGCAGTTGCCAGTAATTGGGCAATGTCCAACCATGAGGGATCTGCGGCGGTTTTTTTTCGGAATTGCATTAGACTTTGGGCAAAGTTAATCTGGGCAGAAATTGTTGCCCGACTAAGGGGTAAGTCGTGAAGCTGAGTTTGAATTTGGGAGGACAATGTTTGGAAAGCTGCTAATTGCTCAGTTTTCAGCAGTAGTCTTAGTTGATTGGCTTGAGCTTGGATGCGTGTAATAGGTGAAGTTGCAGTTTTGATAGTTTGTTGATAATATTTTATAGCTGTTTGCGTGTCTTGTTGAACACGGGCTGTATTACCAAGACTGAGAAGAATATCAGCGATCGCTTCTCGATCTGGCAACGATGAAGCTACTTCTAAACTTTGCTGCAATATCTGCCGAGATGTTTCTAAATCACCTGTAACTTGCACTACATTACCGAGACTATGCAGGGCTGCAACTTTAACAGGTGAGTTGGGTTGACTTTGGAGAATTTGGGTACTTTCTCGTAAGGTCTTCTCGGCTTGCCGATAAAATCCTAAAGCTTGCAAAGCTTGCGCTTGATTAATCCGATTTTGAATAACCGCCCTCTTATTGCCGATTTTGGTATAAATGTCAAGTGCTACTCGCCAAGTATTCAGGGCATCTTCAGCTTTGCCTTGAGCCAATTGCAGACGACCTTTGATATCTAAGACTTGCACTATAATTTGCTCTTTAGTATCTACATTTTTTTGATCAGCAGTTTGTAATAATTTGAGACTTTGAGCGATCGCAGTTTCTGCCTCTGACCACTGTCCCAATTGTTGATAAGCTAATGAGAGATTACCCAGTGCGATCGCTTGCCTCAGTTCATCTTCATTAGCTTTGAATGCAGCGAAAGCCTGTTGCCAAGAAGTAGCAGCTTCAGCAAACTGTTCGGTTTTATAAAATTTACTGCCCTGTTCCAGCAAGTTTTGGGCATCGGGTAACTTTTGAACAATGGAGTTTTCCGCAGTTATATGTGCGAAAGTGGGGGGCAATAAAAGAGCGCCTAAGAAGATAGACAATAGCAGTACAGTTAAAAAGCGTTTAATTTTGCGTAATCTAGATTTTTTTATTGCCATGTTTTTGCCCCCACTCACACCGCGTTTTTACTAAAAATAGATACTCAATAAACCACAAACTTTTGAAAACAAACGTAAATATAGGGGTTTCAGCCCTCGTGAATCAGTCAGCAAATAGCATTGGCAATAGAGCAAATGCTTGAAGATAACTATGGGTATCGTCTGAAATGCTCAAGTTAATGTTCTTTTGTCAGTTTTGTGATATCCCTGGCTTTAGCTTAAATGTCCAGATGGTAAGACTTCTAAAAAACTTTTTGGTTTACTATAGTTAGCTAAGGAATATCTAGATGATAAAGCTAAATAATTTAGTGCTGATTTTGAAGTAAATGAGCATAGAAATGTTTCGTATCGGTTCTTCTTGTGAAACTGTTATGATTACAGCATCTCAAGCAATTGCACTTTGTTAGACAAACTGCAATTAGATAATTGTACGCTCCGAGAAAAGCAATAGCCCAAACCATATATACCCCTAAGATTGTTAAAAGCGAGGATGATATGGACTACTAAAGCTACAACTGCGTGCTGAACTTGACATTTCTTCTTCAATCCTGCTGCATCAACTCCATTGGTTAGAGTGACGGGAGTATATATTGCGAATGAAGCGATACTAACATATACTCGACTTTCTAGCTTATTACATATTAATATGAAATTCTTCTTGTTTTCCCTAGCAATTACTTTTTATTCTTCAAATCTGGCACAGGCATTAGTTGTGAAAGGTTTTGAGCCTACTACTACTGATTTAATAATCGCTAAAAGTTTGCCTCATACTGAGTGTGAAAAGCAAGTAGAAAATTTTGTAGTTAAATATTCTGCACCTACTGTTTCGATTACAGTTCAGCAGTTGAAACTAATTTGGAACCAAAGAATCGAATCATATGAAAATCCTATATCTGCAACACCTAGTCAAGTTACAACTCAAATAAAAAGCAAAAAACTTACTAACTATCAGTTGGATAAACTTAAAAACTTGATTAAATCAAGTGGGTTTATGAATTTAGCACCAGAGTATGGCGCAGCGACTGGTCAAAGGTATTATCCTTATTCTATTTCAGTATGTTTAGACAATCAAGAGAAAAAAGTATTTTTAAGAAGTAATCCTAGTTCTGGTAAAAGTCCTGAAGCATTCCGAGTTGTGGAAGATTATTTGCAACAGCTAATTAAGTAGCACACCTCCCCCGCTATCGTCTGCCAAATAGTGGAGACTTTGAAATTCCTGAGCAGTTTATTCTTACTAGGGGGAGCAACGCGAAAAACTGAGATCGTGGTGAAGAGAGCAGGGGAGGTAAAACAATGAATAAAGAAGCAATCAAAGATCGTAAAGATTTGGGGATTTATAAAATTGCCTTTGAAGGTATAGCACAAGGTCTATTGACTGGGTAAAGAGTGCCTGGAGATGCAATTGACGGACATTCACTCATAGATAAGCTTTTCATAACAAAGAAGGAAATTTCAAGTCAACTGACTTGGGATTTCCTTTCTGAGAGCAAGCAATCGCCTTTCTCAAGATTGGTAATAACAGCAAAGCTGTATTGGAATTGAGATTGAAGCGGATAAACAAGGTAGTGTATCCCATACAACACCCTGTTTGCTACCAATATCTAAATTTAAAGCCAATCGCTCCGTCTGGACAACTGCGCGATCGCCCTTTAACCCCACATAGAGGTATTTTTCAATGATGACACAAGTTTTAGCACCAACGCCAGCCAAAGACCCGTTAACCGACGCGATCGCCAAATCATTGCAACTAAAGTGTTGAGCAAGGCGATAAAAGTCGTATCCGTCACCTATTATCTTGCTTTGCTGATTTGCGACCAGCAATGGAATCTGTTCTCCAATTGCCGATCTGTATAGCGTCTATAATACCTGAGGGAGGCAATCGGATGTCATCACAGAAGGTGCACAGTACACACATTAAGTCTGCTTTTCCAGGGCTGCATCGTTCCCTCCTTGATATCGTCAGCGCTATGAATCGCCCCGAACTCGATCGAGCGATGCTTGAGATGGCAGGGCTGAGCCTCGAACCAGCTCTATTCACGCCCCTTGTGCTGATTGCCAAGTTGGGACCGATCGGCGTAGTGAACCTTGCGGGGCGCGTGGGGCGTGACTACACGACTCTTAGCCGACAGGTCGCACGGTTGGAAGAACTCGGTCTAGTCAGCCGTCAGATCGGCTCTGCGGATCGACGAATGCGGGAAGCGGTCATCACGCAAAAGGGCAAGATCGCGACAGATGCCCTAGATGAAGCGCGCGAACGGATCGCTTTGACGCTATTCCAGGGTTGGTCTCGCGATGACTTCGACCAACTCGTCCGGTTGATGCGAATGCTTGCCGACAGACTGAACGAGACTCCCGGCGGCAACGCGTGATCGAGGTGCATACAAGGTCTGAAATGATGAGTCCTGGAACTCGCCAGAGGTATCTCTTAAATATGTGTATAATACACTTACCATTCTCAAAGGAGAATCATGAATACACAAACATTGGTAGCTCAGGCTTACTCTGGTCTAATCAGCGAGACATTGATGGCACGCTCACGTTGATGAGTGAGAACGTATGGCGCGACAATTGTATTGACCCAATCGACCAAACCGCAGCGCTTAATGGTGCTTTGACCACAGGGAACAGCAAGAACTGGCTAAACTCCGCCGAGAAGTCAAACGACTGCAAATGGAGCGGGATTTCTTAGCGGCAGTCGCTTCAAGCAGGGGAACCCCGTCAACGCGCTGTCTCAAAAAAGCAGCCGCCTGCTTTGCTGCGGAAAACAGCCCTATAACCATTTAATGAGCTTTTTCAATGAGCAATAGCCCAAACAGCGCTTAACGATTCAATACGATCGCCGATCTGTGCGATCGCACTTAGATTCAATTCTACAAAGGTAGTCGAAATGAAAATTGGATTTATTGGTTTAGGCAATATGGGAAAAGCAATGGCGAATGTCTTGCTTCAGAAATATCCCGATCTCGTTGTCTACAATCGCACCCGGAGCGCAGCAGATGAGCTTGAGCAAGCAGGTGCACAAGTTGCGAACTCACCGATTGAAGTTGCCTGTCAGTGTGAAGTTGTAATTACGATGCTGTCGAACGATGCAGCGGTCGAAGCCGTTACGTTGGGCGATGAGGGACTGAGTGTAGGACTTGCCAAAGATGCTATTCACATTTCAATGAGTAGTATTAGTCCGAATCTCTCAAAGCAGTTAGCTCAACATCATGCCCAAGCTGGACAGGCTTACTTCGCAGCACCAGTGTTTGGACGACCCGATGTTGCTGCAAAAGGCAATCTCTGGATTGTAGCAGGTGGCAATAACGATCGGATCGAACACTGTCGATCAATACTTGAAGTCATGAGTCGAGGCATCTCGATCGTCAGCACAGACCCATCGCTGGCAAACTTAGTTAAGATCGCTGGCAATTTTACCATCACTGCCGTGATGGAAACGCTGGGTGAAACATTTGCATTAATGCAGAAATCGGGAATTGAGCCACAAGCCTTTCTACAAGTCCTGAATCAGGTGTATCAGTCGCCGATGTATGAAAGTTACGGGACTCAAATTGCTCAGCAACGATTTGACCCAGCTTTATTTGCACTCAAACTAGGTCTCAAAGATATTCGATTGGTGCGACAAGCCGCAGATGAGGCTGATGTGCCGATGCCGCTTGTGAATTTAGTGTATGAACATATGCTAAGCGCGATCGCGCACGGACGGGCAGAGCAGGAGTGGTCAAGTTTTGCTCAAGTCAATGCTGAAAATGCAGGCTTGAAATAGCTCGATAATTCCAGAGCGAATTAGGGTTTCGGTTTGGATTCCTTAAAACCGTTCGCGTTTGCCGATGTCAGCTTTAACCTCAATAATTAACAAATCGCCATCTCTAGCTTCGATAGAACAGTTTGGCTGCTGAGCTTGAAGCGGCAAGGGATGCAAGTGAGTCATTACAGGAGAAAAAATCATAATGTCTAATCAAACTGAAACATTGGGCAGTCGTCTGCCCCTTTTAGATCCTCAAACGCTATCGGCTGAGCCTCTACGATCGCATAAATCAGACAGCAGTTTCGTGGGGACAGCGCTCATTTTTAGAGCAAAACTGAAGATGGCAGAATAATTGGTTCGCTCAACCTAATGCTGTATCAAACGTTGCCAAGTTAGTAGTTTAAGTTACGACTTAACGTGACAATCTGGCTCATGCAACTTCCCTAAGATGAAATAGCGAATAGGAGCTGGGCGTATTTCAAGCTTTTGCAACTACTCTACAGCACCAAGCTCAGCTAGAAGTAATCGCCGCAACTATCGCATTTCTGGTCTTGGATGATGCTTCTTATATCACTGGCAGTACGCTTGCAATCAATGGAGGCAGAATCTAAGTCAATCGGTAGCAACATTAACAACAATCAGGAGTCATGATGAAAGTATTAATGGTCGGAGCAACGGGTAAGTACGCCAGCTATGTCGTCCCGGAACTGAAGCAGCGTGGCACTGTAATTCGAGCCTTGGTACGGGACAAAGCTAAAGCAGACGCAGTGCAGCGGCAAGGTATCGACGAGGTAGCGATCGCAGACCTCAACGACCCTGACAGTTTACGGGCTGCTGCCAATGGTGTAGATGGTGTGTTTCACATTAACCCTGCTTTTGCGCCTAATGAGGCAGACTTGGGTGTAGCAATGGTTGAGTCCGCTAAAGCATCGGGTGTTCAGAAATTCGTGTTTTCTGGTGTGATTCACCCGTCAATCTCGAAGATGAATTTTGCAGCGAAACGCCCGGTCGAAGAAGCCTTGTACGAGTCTGGGATGACGTTCATTGTGCTGCAACCGGCCATGTTCATGCAAACCCTGGACAATGGCTGGAACGAGGTGCTTGAACACCATCGCTTTTCTCTGCCCTACTCCAAACAGGCGAAGGTGCCCTACGTAGACTACCGGGATGTCGCAGAAGTAGCCGCGATCGCTTTAACACAAGAGAAGCTGGATTACGGCACCTTTGAGCTATGTGCTCCTAGCATGGTGAACCGTGTGGAACTCGCAGCGATGATGAGTGAGGCGATTGGGCATCCCGTTGAGGCGGGTGAGCCGTCGTTCGATCAGTGGGCGCAGGCGGCACATATTCCAGCGGGTTCCAGCCGTATGGATGGAATGAGAACAATGTATGCCAACTACGACCAATATGACCAATATGGATTTCCTGGCGGTAATGCCCTTGTGCTGCGAACCATTTTGGGACGAGAACCCCGCACGTTGCAACAGTACCTTCAAGAGCTTGCGAACCGTCAAGCGTAGTGCATTCCTAAAACTAGATAGAAACAAGAGTAAATGAGATGGAAAATAACAAGGTTGCAATCGTCACAGGTGCTTCAGGCGTTGTATTTTTTTCACCGCGCACTTTTACAAAACCTACAACTACAACTTATCTCTTGGTCGGTTGAACATCAACGCTCTATGGGCTTGGTTAAAGCAGTGCGTCAGCGACACCGACGCACTGCTGCAACCTTACTTGACATTTGGGCATGTGCCTTAACTTGACACCAATGCTCTCGAACTGACCCCAGTGGCGATCGCACAGAAATTGTTGGACAAAATCAATTTGCGGCTATCGTATGTTGGTCAGTTGGGGCCGAGGGGAAAACGGGAGAGTGTGTATAAGTTTGTTCCACCTGATGATGGGCGTGATGCAATTTTCGATTCTTGGTTAAATCGGGAGTTGGTATCAGTCACTAATAATATAGATTTACCAATACAGGTTAGTGACACATCATCACTATTAACCTCCCAAAATTCAGAATCTGTGTCAGTCAGCAATAATATAGAGTTACACATTCAAGTCAGTGACACTCACGATACCCCTCAAACATTAGATGAGGCTGTTGGGGGCTGGAAAGGGCTGAAGTTGCGATTACAGCAAGGCTTAAATAATGCTGGTCGGTTCTACGAGAGCTTGTTTCCAAGATAAGTGATGCTGTTGGAGTTGCTGATGGTGAACAGTTTTGGAATGCATATTTGGGGAACTGGATGGTTTTAGTTAACTTTACGGACGGTTTTCGGTCTATGGTGTGCAATTGGTTAATGGTAGTTTAGGTGAGTGTGAATTGTTCGATTATGTTGCTATCCGGCTTGCTGGTTTAGCCAAGCTTCTAAATCCGCTACAACAGAAAAATCTGATGCTGAACTTAACTGCTCTGTTCGATCGGTCGCACTACAATTTCATTCACATCCACATCGGCGGGTTGCTGAATGGCAAAGGCGATGGCACGTGCGAGATCGCGTCTGCTGGAATGACTGATGAAAGTAGGCAGGGCAGCAGCGATACCATGCAGAACAAACACCGCGAATGTTCGCATCAATCACCGTTCGCAGCCCGCGCAACATCTTCCCACTCCGTCCAGACCTTCAACCGCCGCTCATAGTTTTGCGGGACAATTTGGGTGGCAGCCTCTCCAAGCAGCAGGCGCAGGGGTGGGTTCTCAGCATCAACTAGCTTGAGGATTGCTGTGCTCGATGCAGTAGGATCGCCCCACTTCACATTAGTATTTCTAGTTGACCACGCATTCGCATTCCGCAGGCTGTCATAAGCTGGCATTAGTTCGGCGCGTACTGCCGAGCTACCCGACCAGTCGGTGCTGAATCCACTGGGTTCGATCAGTGTAACCTTGATACCGAATGCTGTGACTTCCTGACTGAGCGCATCACTGAATCCTTCCAATCCCCATTTAGAGGCGTGATACAGTCCGAGAAGCGGGAAAGCAACAAGTCCACCAATACTGGAAACCATCAGGATGTGACCACTGCCTTGCGCTCGCAAATAGGGCAACGCTGCTTGCGTGACCCACAGCGCTCCAAAGAGATTGGTTTCGATCTGCTGACGCGCTTCGGTTTCGCTGACTTCTTCGATCGTCCCAAATAAGCCGTAGCCTGCATTGTTGACAATCACATCCAACTGTCCAAAATGCTCGTGTGCAGTCTTCACCGCTGTGAAGTCCGCCGCTCGATCGGTGACATCGAGTTGCAGGGGCAAGATACGATCGCCAAACTGCGCTACCAGATCGTTGAGGCTGTCAAGGTTGCGCGCTGTTGCTGCGACTCGATCGCCGCGCTCTAGTGCTGCCTGAGTCCAGGCACGACCAAACCCGCGCGAGGTTCCGGTAATAAACCATGTTTTCATGAGTGTTCCTTCACAAATATTGATGAGGCTATTAATGGTTAGCTGTCTTCATCCTATGAGCAAGAACCAGGGTTTTAAATGCACAAACCTTGCAGATGATTGCCTAATCCTCTCAAGTCGGATCTTGGCAACAAGAAATTCTTCATATAATGAGTGCAGGAGAACCGTAGATTAGGCGGAAATTCAGCATGACGATTAAGATACAGAATCACAAAGTAGCGGTTCGCGCTTCTCCTCACACAGAAGCTTGTCTGCGACAGGCTCCGCGAACGTCAACGCCGCAGCGCTTTGCTATCGAGAAATGTGAAGAACTGGCGGCACTAGTCGCTCGGCACACAGACAGCAGAGGTAATGGTGCCCATGCTACAGCGATCGATCCCTTAGTCTTCATGCGAGAATGCGATCCTACCGCTGTGGTAAGCGGTGTCAGCGAACCGCTGCTCGCCATTATGGTGCAGGGCAAAAAAGAAGTGTTATTGAATGGGGAAACCTATCAGTACTGCGTTGCTCAGTATCTGCTTGTATCAGTAGACTTGCCGCTGAGTAAATGTGTGATAGGGGCAACACCCGATAAGCCTTATCTTGGATTTAAGCTGAAGCTAAACCCCGCTCAACTCTGTGAGATTATTACTCAAACAAATTTGGATAAATGTAAGAAAGAATCAGTAAAAGGCTGGTTCATCAGCGATGCCGATCCATTGTTGATCGATTGCGCCATTCGACTAACAAAGCTGCTAGATACACCACAGGATATTCCGTTTCTCGCCCCGATGATCGTCCGCGAGATTTATTACCGTTTGCTCACAGGGGAACAATGCGAAGCAGTGCGTCAGATTGCCACTGCTGGCAGCAATATGCAGCGGATTGCTGAAGTCATCAAACAACTCAGAATAAACTTTACCGAGCCACTGCGGATTGAAAAGTTGGCTCTTCAAGCAAATATGTCTGCTGCATCGTTCCATCGCCACTTCAAGGCTGTCACCTCCATGAGTCCGCTGCAATATCAAAAACAATTAAGACTTCTGGCAGCGCGGCAGATGATGCTTGCTGAAAACGCTGATGCAGCTCAGGCTGCCTATCTAGTCGGGTATGAGAGTACTTCACAGTTCAGCCGCGAATATTCCCGAATGTTTGGTGCCCCACCCATGAGAGATATTGAACGTTTACGTACAGCCTGAGCAACACGGCAATCCTTAAATCAACAGTTCTCCAAATCAGGCTTTAAACTAACGTGAGTTCGACGGATAGGAAAGCACAAAAAGCTTGCTATGTATGAATTTGCTCAACTGGGCATACAAAAAGGCGATCGCTACGATTGATTGAGAATCAGCAAAAAAGTCACAAAAAAATGCCGAGACTAATAATATCTAACAAAAATAAGGGTCTCGGCTATGTCTACCATGATATCTCGCCTCGACATCACACAAATTTTCTGCGACGTAGATGATTTCTGTAACCAATGGGAAAATCTCTCTTCACAAGTACCACAATTGCCATCGACAACAGGAGAAAGGCGCAGCACTTCCCGGATGTATCTATCAGAAGTAATGACAATAGTCATCGCATTTCATGGCAGTGGATATAAGACTTTCAAGGAATTCTATACCATGCATGTGCTGACAAGTTGGCGTGAAGCATTTCCCAATCTGGTCAGCTACACTCGGTTTGTGGAACTGATGCCCTGGTGTTTAATGCTGTTATGTTGCTTTTTACATATACGTACAGGAGAAATTACAGGGATTAGCTTTATCGATTCCACCCCAATTAATGTTTGTCACAACTATAGGGCACATTCTCAAAAGGTATTTAAAGGATTGGTGAAATGGGGAAAAAATTCTGTGGGTTGGCATTTTGGCTTTAAACTTCATTTGATTATTAATGATTGCGGAGAATTACTAGCATTTTCGCTAACCCCAGCAAACGTAGATGACCGAAAACCAGTCCCAGATATGACTAAAGACTTAATTGGTAAACTATTTGGTGACAGAGGATATATCTCTCAAAAATTATTTGAAGAGTTATACGAGCGAGGTTTGCAGTTGGTGACCAAATCTAAGAAGAAAATGAAAAATCGCTTGGTAAAACTGATTGATAAGATTCTGTTACGTAAACGAGCCGTGATTGAGTCCGTCAATGACCATCTCAAAAACATCTGTCAAATCGAACACTCTCGCCACCGTAGTCCATTTAACTTTTTGGTTAATTTGATAGCTGGTTTAACTGCTTATACCTATTTGCCTAAAAAACCTTCGATTGACATTTACCCAAAAGATTTGCCTGCACTACCTCCTGCCATTTTTTAGTTCCGTCGAACTCACGTTAAACTATACCTCAGTTAAGAGGACTTAAACAAAAAATAAAGAATGAAAATGGTCAAACTTACGTAGCCACCACTCTGCAACGCCCGCACAGTGAAATGTTTCGTCTGGGATGATTCTCGCTGATCTCTACCATCCATGTGTTATAGAACCCATTTGGGATCTATCCATTCGCCAACCGCTTAAGCATCAGTCGAATGAAACACAGATTGAGTTTTGCTGTCGCATGACTTAAGGTG
>JBALDB010000053.1:0-245564 GCA_036918135.1 Nostoc sp. | reverse complement strand
GTTTACTGAAATAGAGAGTAAAAAGGATAGAATGATGAGATTGTACCAGTAAAGTAGGTATATACCAAATATTTTGGTCGATAAACTCTGACAATCGAAATATAAGTTCGTAATTTACTCAGGTCATTTATACTAATAAACTGGACTTTAGACTAAAGGAGAGCGATCGTTAAGTAGTAGCTGTGCAAAAAATCAAGGGATGCCTGTAAGAACAAGCACCCCAATAACGGAAGATGAAAAAAGCACAACCAATCTTCATCTACCGCTATGGATGTTTTTGCATAACTCTTGGAATTCCGTCAAGCAGCATACAAATGTTTATGTCGGGCAAAGGACGTAACATTTGAACTGATGGATGCAACACTGTGTTGACTGTTGGTCTCGAATTTTTACCTAATTACTGTTGTGTCTTAATTTCCTGAAGTAACTCCTCATCAGAGTAATTTTCTTGGCATTTATCTTTTAGCTTTAACCGCACAGACTGCGCGCCGCCACTGGGAGTACAAACAACCCAATAGGTATTTGGTTCATCTTTGACTCGAGCTGCATCTTGAGCTTCTGCCATATCAGAAAGACCTGAAAATGCTTGAATACAAGTCCAGGTAATGCCATCTGAATCTTTGATTTCTCTTTCCATAGTTTTGATATTTTATAAGTCTCAAATATTCATAAATATATATTGGACAGCGGAAAAATTGCTACTTATGATACTCATACATCGGAGTCATAGGATGATGTAACTATATCGGAAAAATATACTCTAGGGGTATTGAAGTAATATGACTAAGGAGAACTTGAGAAGCCAAATTGTCACCCAAGGGGTGCAGCGATCGCCAAATCGAGCTATGCTGCGTGCAGTTGGTTTTAAAGATGAAGATTTCAACAAAGCCATTGTCGGCATTGCCAATGGCTATAGTACAATCACTCCCTGTAACATGGGGATCGATAAACTGGCGCACAGGGCAGAAGTTGGGGTTAAATCTGCCGGGGCGATGCCGCAACTATTCGGGACGATTACCATTAGCGACGGGATTTCAATGGGAACTGAAGGGATGAAATATTCCCTGGTGTCGCGGGAAGTGATTGCTGACTCCATTGAAACCGCCTGTACCGGACAAAGTATGGATGGGGTGTTGGCGATTGGTGGTTGCGATAAAAATATGCCAGGAGCAATGCTAGCGATCGCGCGGATGAATATTCCGGCTATCTTTGTTTACGGTGGCACGATTAAACCCGGTCACTACAACGGACGCGATTTAACTGTTGTCAGTTCTTTTGAAGCTGTCGGTCAATACAGTGCTGGAAAAATTGACGAAAAGGAATTATTAGAAGTTGAAACTCAGGCTTGTCCTGGTGCTGGTTCCTGTGGGGGAATGTACACAGCTAACACCATGTCTTCTGCTTTCGAGGCGCTGGGCATGAGTTTGCCTTATTCCTCGACAATGGCAGCTGAAGATGCTGAAAAAGCCGACAGTACAGAAAAATCAGCATTTGCTTTAGTCGAAGCTATCAAAAAACAAATTTTACCCCGGCAAATTATCACTCGCAAATCCATCGAAAATGCGATTTCTGTAATTATGGCGGTAGGTGGTTCCACAAATGCAGTGTTGCATTTTTTGGCGATCGCTCGTGCCGCAGAGGTAGAGTTAACTATAGACGACTTTGAAACTATCCGCGCTCGTGTCCCTGTTTTGTGTGATTTAAAACCAAGTGGTAAATATGTAGCTACAGACTTGCATAAAGCTGGCGGCATTCCCCAAGTGATGAAAATGCTACTCGTACACGATTTACTACACACTGATTGTCTGACTATCAGCGGTCAAACCATTGCAGAGATATTAGCAGATATCCCAGAAGAACCAGCCGCTAACCAAGATGTGATTCGGACTTGGAATAATCCCATGTATGCCCAAGGACATTTAGCGATTCTCAGAGGAAATCTGGCAACGGAAGGGGCTGTAGCTAAAATTACTGGAGTTAAAAAGCCAGTAATTACTGGGCCTGCACGGGTATTTGAATCGGAAGAAGCTTCATTAGACGCTATTTTAGCGGGTAAGATTCAACCAGGTGATATTTTGGTAATCCGTTACGAAGGGCCTAAGGGTGGGCCTGGAATGCGAGAAATGTTAGCTCCTACCTCCGCAATTATCGGTGCTGGCTTGGGCGATGCGGTGGGATTAATTACCGACGGGCGATTTTCTGGCGGTACTTATGGCATGGTAGTTGGTCACGTTGCACCAGAAGCAGCAGTTGGAGGTGCGATCGCTCTTGTTGAAGAAGGCGATCGCATTACGATTGATGCACCCGCTCGTTTATTGCAGTTAAACATCTCTGATGAAGAATTGGCTCGCCGTCGTGCAAACTGGCAACCTCCTGCACCGCGTTACACTAAAGGTGTGTTGGCAAAATATGCGAAGTTGGTATCTTCTAGTAGTATTGGTGCAGTGACGGATTTGGACTTATTTTGAAGTGTGCATTAAAGATTAACGTGAGTTTGACGAACCTCTCCCTGCCTTAAACTAAAGTTCGAGTCTGTCCCTGTTTGAATCGGAGAGGGACGGTTTTGTGTAGTAAAACCAGAGAGAGGTTTTTGATTGAGCTTAGGATATGAGCTATCGAACTCACGTTTTTTTAACGCAAAGGTACGCGGAGTTTAGCGCAAAGGTACACAGAGGTTTTATAAGATAATTCGTTATGTTCCAAAATAATTAGGCGCATCTTTATAGAGAATTGGTATGACAAATAAAAAAATATCTTACTGTTGAGATTCAATGGTCTCAACCATTAGATGAAAATACAAAATCACTATCGGTTTTTCCGCCTACTAGAAGAGAAAGTCAATTATATCAGAAGTGTATGCACCAGCCGAGACAAGCCATAACTAAACCAATTTCAAAATGTGGTAATTTACCTTCCATCTCTAAATTACTAATAGTACTTTATTAATGTATATTATAAGACTTTAGATAAGTTAGTTGCAGCAGATTGCAGAATAGCATCGCTTGCTTTTTCACTAATCATATATATGGGCGTTACAATAAAAAATCCAGGAATAAAAGGAAACACAGATGCATCTACTACGCGTAAATTCTGCGTTCCATATACTCGAAAGTCACTATCTAAAACCGCCATTTTGTCATCTTTGCGTCCAATTTTACAAGTACCGCAAGCATGGTGTCCCCAAGCCTCATCTTTGATAAATTGCTTAATTTTATTTTGTTCATCTATATTTTTTCCTGGTAGCATTTCGGCTTTAGTGAACAACTGAGTACGTTCTGTCAAGCGTCTGACAAATTCCACTCCCTCAACAACAGATAGTAAATCTTGTTCGTTGACATCATTACTTTCATCGAAGTATTTAAAATTAATTTCTGGAACATCTCTAGGGTCAGTTGTTCTGAGTGTTACTGAACCGGCTGTATTGTTGGTATGAGCCTTGAGTACAGCCCAGGTAAAATGGTCTTTATACTTTCCAATTTCTTCAGAGTATTTGAGAAAGTAACCTTTGAAAAAAGCTGGTAGTCCAAAAATAAATAAGTCTGGTTCTGGTCTATCTCGATGCGATTTTTTGATAATTGCCAACACCGCTCCATTAGTTACATATACACCTGATTTAGAACGATTCCATTCTAATAAACAGGTATCGGTGATTTTCTGTTTCGGTTGTGGTTCGGTAAATGTACAATTATCTAGGATGGTGAAGTTTTGATTCATCTCACTCACTACACCCACCTCGTAGCGATCCTGTAAATTCGTACCAACTCCCGGAAGATCCACGCGGACTTCTATTCCTAAATTAGCTAATTCTTCTTTCGGACCAATTCCAGATAGCTTGAGGATTTGGGGAGTATTAAAAGCACCTCCAGACAAGATGACTTCTCTTTTCACAAATACTGTATGGCTATCTGGGGAATTATTTTCTGTTTGATCTGCTTGAGGATCTGCACGATAGATGTGTTTTCCTTCAAGATATTCTACGCCGATCGCAGTGTTGTTTTCATCGAATAAAACCCTGGTTACTAATGCATGAGTTTTCACAATCAATCGGTCGGGAAATTGACGTTCAGTGTCCCGAATATATTCTCTTGTACCAGTACGTTTTCCATCTTTAACAGCTAGTGGAACAGAAAAGACACCTTCACCACTGACTTTGGTAATTTTCCAGTCATTCGGGTCTAAAAGTGTGTCTAAAAACTCCAGAGGATCTTTTTGTCGGAGTTTGAGAAAAGCTAAGATGTTAGCCAGAAAACTCTTTAAAACTACCTTAATCACTTGGGGTAGACTTTTACCCTGTTCTGCTAAAGCCTCAATAGCAGATTTAACAATAATTTTTAAAAGTTGGCGATCGCGCACAACTAACTTAGGATCTGCTAAGTTGGTTGTTAGCCAGCCATCAAAGCCGTGGCGAGTCGGATTATCATTGGGGTTAATCGGGCGATCGAGATAATTGCAGCGCTCCAGCCTTTCAAAATACTTCCGCATATTATCGCTATTCCAGGAAGCATCACCTGTAATTTCGGCAATTTTGTCCCAATCGCTATTGTGAGGATACACCGTAATCATCGCATTATGAGCAGTGCATCCCCCCAACGTTCCGGCTCGCGGATACAAAATACCTTTATGCTCTGAATTAAACTTGGAATCACGACTCTGCTGCTGTTGATTGGAGTAGTGTTTGACAAAAAAATCCCACCTCAAATCATTATCTTCCGTCGCCCGTGCATGAAATGCTGGTACTGAGTAAGTGTAGCGTTCTCTATCTTTGTCTTGTTCATCGCGTAACGGATCGCCACCTGCTTCTAATAGCAAAACTTTGTAGCCTGCTTTTGCTAAATTCGCAGCTACCGGGCCTCCTCCAGCACCTGAACCAACAACAATATAATCGTACTCTGCTGCTTTATTCATAATTTTCATTTATGCAAATGCTTCTGCGTCAAACAAAACTAATCAATAAAAAATCTTCCTCACTCTATATAGACGCGATAAATCGCGTCTATACTTCGTATTTTCATTTACCGATTCCGAAATCTTTGGTGTCTAAAAAATAATTGACTATCACCATAAAATGATGATACAAATTCCGATGTGGTTTCAATGTAGCCAATTTTAGCTTTTTGACGATTATCATTTTGCTCTGTAGCTTCTTCTGGAATAACTCCATAAACAGTATATAAAGACGTTCCACTTGGGATTGTAGCTAGGTCATTTCTAAAATCATGTGGTGGACTTTCTGGAAACTTGATATTTGGATTAGGAACCAGAAATACTTGAGCAGGATAATAAACTTTACTTGCTTTTTGCCCGTGTTGGTCAATCTCTGCCAAATTCTCTAAATAAAGTTTTGTCGGATATTTGGTAACTCGGCTAAAAATTAAGTTAGTGAGTAGAGGGCCGAAACTCTTAGCTACCGGAACAATATTTGATAATTCATTAGCAAAGAAATTATAGTTTTTGCCTTGTCCAACTAAAGATACTAAAGCCGAGAAATTACCCGAAGGATTTTCATCAACAAATAACTTGAGCGCTAGACCTGGAGCAAATCCGCGATCGCTGGGATTTCCAGTTAAAGATAATCGCAAAACTCCGTAGTCTGCTCCTTTAAATAAGCCCGTAAATAAGGTATTATTTGTCGGAATAAACTTGATTTTTGCGACAGTCCCGCGAGCGTGAATTGCTTTTTCCCAATCATTAGGTACTTCGTCTAATTGACGAGCCATTTTAGTTTTCAGTGCTGTAAAAAATAAACTAACAATATCAATTTTTCTCAGGGTAGGAAGTTCATCATATTTAGATTGAAGAATTCTAGAGTTCCATAAAAAATCTTGTTTTTCAGCAGCTTTCCAAGACTGATAATCATCAGGCAAAGAACCCAAATCTTGAGCATTATGCCAAAATTTCTGAATTTCTTCTAAATGTTGCATGATGTTTCTCTTATTAGGGACTGAGGAGTGGGTGAGAGAAGAGGACAAAGGGACAAACAGAATAACTCCTAACTCAGCACTCCTCAGTCAACAATTAACAGTCAACAGTTAACACTCTTAATTCCCCATGTCCTAATCCCCAATTCAACCGACTTTTCTCCAAGGTTTAAAGCCATTGCTGACACCAAAGAAAGCAGGTGCCAGTTCGGGATAATGACGGCGGAGGATTGTTAGGAAGGTGTTGTTGTCAATCCAATCCAATCCAAATTGAGTGTAAACTTCTGCTGTGTAGTCTTTGGTAAAAAAGCGATCGCTTTTCAATCTTCGAGATGCCATTAAAATAAATACACGAAAAGCAGTATCACTAAAACCAAAACCTTCTGGAAGATCCTCTGCAAATAAACCCACCATCAAATCTACGCTGTCAATGTCGTTGTTATAGACTTGACGTAGTTCTTTAACCCATTGTTTATTACTTGTAATCTCTTCAAAAGAATTGACTTTACCCCGACCTAATAATTCACGAAAACGGTTGTAGCGAGGAACGCCTCTTTCTCTATCCCGTAAAATATCAACAGCAGCCAAATCAAATGCTGGTGTGTCGTCTCCAACAACTTCTCCGGTCAACTGTCGCAAAAAGCGAGGATAATTATGCAATCTGACAGCTCCAGGGTAAGAAGTTCCAAAAGAGTAAAACAAATCTTGCATGGAAATTTCTTCTAAAATCCCACGAGCATTTTTACCAGCTACTTCAGAAAATTCTTTTTTCTGTAATAATTTACCGTTACTAACTGCGTGGAACTCTAAATCATCTGGAATTAGAGGATGCATCCGATATACAGATACGAATTCTTGAGTGAGGTAATAAGGAGCAGTATGGTGGTCGGTTGGTGAGCCAACAATCCCACTCAACAGTTCGCTATCACTAACGCGACCCCAACGCTTTTTAAAATCTTCTCCGAGTATTCCCCACCAGTTGGAATTCAAAGCAATCTCGGTCACAGGATGCGGCAAAATAGCAGGAGTCCATTCGACGGTATGAATTTTAGCTGTCAAAGCTGCAATAATCAGCCGCGCGTGGTCGAAGAGTTCGTCATCTGTCCACTCAGGATATATTTTTTTTAAGCGATCGCAGATCGTATTATGTTCTTTGACAAATAAGATGTGCAACATGCTTATTCCTACCCACCAAGCACCTGCAAAGCCTACC
This sequence comes from Nostoc sp., assembly GCA_036918135.1. GTDB lineage: Bacteria > Cyanobacteriota > Cyanobacteriia > Cyanobacteriales > Nostocaceae > Nostoc. The sequence goes on along the minus strand of JBALDB010000053.1, from coordinate 238,433 downwards.
TTATCAATGCCATTTTCTGGGTGAATCGGTAATAAGCCGTCTTCACCAATCAGCATTTTTCCATCAACGTGAGAACGCAGATCGTCAATGGTTTCTTGATTACTGCCATAAATTTGTGACGCATCCCACCAGTGAGTAACTTCATTAATAAAACTGGGAGGCTTTTTCCTATCTCCGCTACGGCTGATGTCTTCTAAGGTTTTGTTGACTGTCATCGCCCCGTGTTCTGACAACCACGGGTCGTCCTGTTCTATAGGAATCTCAAATTTGTTATTCCGCTGATTAGCACCATGAGTGAACCAATCATGTGTCTGAAATTGAATCCATGAGGCAGCGAGTAGATTTATGATTGTCGCAGGTTGAAATTCTTCTCGTGCCAATAACACTCGGCTCACAGTACGAGGATTTGGGGTAAGTATGTTTTTTTCATCAAATTTCGCATCTTCCAATGGTACGTTCCGCCCAAACCGAGTTCCAGCCATACCCATTTCTGGATGCTGAAGGTCATTGTAGCTGCCGTCTGCGGTGCGAACTTTCAAAAGGCGCTCGTCCGCGATCGCTACAGGTTTAGGCAACTTATCGCTATTCGGTAGTTGCGAAGTATCACGCAGATTTTCCTGTCGTAACTTTCCACGGAATTGAAGTAATTTTAAAAGTCCAAGGGGAGTTGGCAATTTATGCCACGGAATTCCAAACATTTTTTTCTCCTAGCAAATTATTTCAAATTTTGTTAACTAGAGATTCCAGGCTGTTTCCTCTGCAAAATTTCCTTGAGTTTGCCTAGAAAAACTCACAAAGTTACTGACATTGACCTAATATTTTAAGAGTTAATTTATAAAGAAAATCTTAATTATGCAGCATTAAAGCAGTAAGAACTACAGCCATTAATAATGTGTTACGGCATAAAAGTTTGTGCATGAATTAAGAAATTAATCTTAAATTGCGCCTAACACAACAGCAGCTATTGGCAGCAGAATTCACCATGCATCCTGCCTTGCATAACTTAAATTTAATATTTACTTTATAAATAACCTCTAAAAGAGATGGTCGCGATCGGAAATTCAGTGCCAAATTACAAGCAGCAGCAAAAACTTGCAGCCACTACAACAGTAATTTGAATTTTCGGTCAATCCTGCTCCTGATTTGCATCATCAACAAAGATGATCCCCACAAATGTGGTTATTTGAATGATGCAATATAACTCTTATTCTATCAACCAAATTTTGGGAATTTAGTATCTGAAGTTAAGAAATCTTATATAAATGTTTGTAAAGTTAAAAATTAAACCGAAGTGCTAAATGGAGCATTGGTTATTTCCTGATCTCCCCACCTGCTGCTAATCCTCCTGTGGATGCTCATCCCACAAGGTTGTCAATTCCCGTAAACTTTGATGATTGCCATTACCCAAAATCAGATGATCTAGTATGGGAATGCCTAAAAACTCCGCTCCTGCTAACAACTGGCGCGTCAATTCTATATCTTCTTGGCTGGGTTCCAGGTTACCAGAAGGATGGTTGTGAGCAACTATTACCCGCGTTGCGCCTTGGCGAATAACTTCCCGAAAGATTTCACGCGGAGAAGCTAGGGTTTCGGTTGCAGTGCCAATAGTAATTACTTGCGTACCCAGCAAACGATTTTTAACATCTAACAGTAAAACTGCAAAACGTTCTTTTGTTTGCCACATCAAATCTTGACTGAGGGTAGCAGCAGCAGCAAGTGGGCTATCAATTAGTGTGCCTTCTGAGGGACGAGATTGAAAAGCGCGTTTACCCAATTCAATTGCTGCTAAAATACTTGTCGCCTTCGCTGGGCCAACACCAGGAATTTGCATCAACTGTGCGGGTGTAACTTCTCGTAGAACTGCCAAAGGATCGCGTTGATGTTTGCCTAACTCACTCAAAATATATTGTCCCAAACCCACAGCCGAGAGTTTTCCCGGCCCTTGACCTGTGCCTAGTAGAATTGCAATTAACTCGGCTGTGCCTAAAATTTTGGCACCATGCGTCATTAGTCGTTCGCGCGGACGCTCATTTGTAGGTAAGTCGGCAATTCTAAGGCTATAGGTCATAGAAAACTCAGAGAATAGTCACCATACATAGAACTATCCTTAGTTATCCCTTGTTTGCTTGCAAATTATCTTTAATTTGAGAAAATCTTTAATTTTGGGGAATTTTTATGGTTAATCTCATTTGTAAGTTTCAAAGGGAAGACTAAAAGTAAGATGATTTAGGGCGATCAGCTATGTTCGATGATTTATTCAACAATCTCAAAGGTTTTATTGACTCTAAAATTCAAGAAGTCGGTAACAATCTGCAAAAGCGCTTCGGCTTCCCGAACCCGCACAGCCATTTGTGCTGATTCGTCGATTCACACCTGCCGATTCCACGGTGACAAAGGGAGGCATTGCAATTGTTGGATGAAAGTTGGCAAATTGAAGCTTATGACGATAATACTCAGCGCTTTCTAACTAATAGTACAGATCCTTTGCGAAAAGTCATCTTGTTTGAAGTTGCAGAACCCGATGTCCAAGAGTGTGTTCTTGCTTGTCAATTTAATGCGAAAGCGCTAAACACAGAAAAATCAATCGCAGTGAGTTTGGGTGTAGGTAGACCTAGAGAATCGGGCGGAATGAGAACAACTTCATGGGCTAGAGGAGTTTCACCAGCGGAAAATTTTCAGCCTTACAAAGTGCGTGCCTATTTTAAAAAAGAAGCGAATGCTGCCACAATTCAAATCGGCGTGCAATTTGAGAGTAGTGGCATTCTTCAAATTAGAGATATTGAATTGCTACAAGCCCTCGTCAAGTCCGAATTATGAGTAATATCTCAAAGCTTGAGTAAGCAAAGCGCATAGTTTATTACCGTAGGCATCGCATAATTCAGCAGGCCAACACTACAGGCGATCGCAAACCCTTTTAACTTTTTAATTTCCCTAATTACTGATGAATTTGCGTTGCTTTGAGCATGTGGTAGGTAATTATTAACTGAGTCAGAGCTAGGGGGTAACTTTGCAGTGTTTCTCCAGTTGTACCAGCAATTTTACCAAGTTCTGGGTTGCTTTCGCGATCGCAAATATTCCTTAAATGAGGCATATCTGAACATATAATATGCTCTAGCTTATTCACCTGTTCTAAGGTGGCATGACCGTCAACTTCTAAGACATCTACAGGCTTACTCATATCCCTGTCTAGTCCCAGGCGGATAGCTGACTCGGAATTCCAGCCAGAGGTAGTAATTGTGGTGAAATCTGGATGGGGAATTGTCGGACGCAGTACTAGGCGGACATTTAGGTGTCCATTGGTTTCATCTTGTTCGTCGGTGGGTGGGTAGAAACTAATTACAATATCAGACCATTGTCGCTGGGGACGGATAAATTCTGCTGAATCTGGTTCGCGTTTTTCTAGTTCCGCTAGCACCTGTTCGGCGGTATAGCCCCGTTTTTGGGTATCTCGTTTGACTTTCCAATTAGCGCGTAGATCTTCAGGAGGTGCAAGGTAAACTTTCACATCATAAGAATCACGGGCACCACGAGTAGAATAACCGAGTAATCCCTCAACAATCACAAATTTATTCGGTTTGATATACTGCGGTGGCTCGAATGTGCCTGTTGTATGGCTGTAAACTGGCTTCAGAATCGGCTGTCCTGTACGTAGTAGCGACAGGTGTTGCTGCATAATATCTAAGTGGTTGCAGTCTGGGTGGAGGGCGGTGATGCCAATTTCTGCACGTTGTTGGCGATCGTAACGGTGATAATCATCTGTACAAATAAGCGTGACATTTTCTGGGCCGAGTACTTGAGCGATTCCTCGCGTTAGTGTTGTTTTCCCAGCAGCGCTGTCGCCTACAATACCAAGAATTATTGGACGGCTCATCCTTCCTCCGACAATAAAAGCTAATCTAATAATAAAATTTCCCCACAATAGTTTTAATTCTAAAAGGGTTTAGGCGAGTAGCTCAAACAATAACTTGGTATGCAATATCTCTACATATAGAATGTCTGTACGCTAGTTGGTTGGATAATAATTATAATCTGCATTGCTTTTAGCATCATGTGTACCCATCATGGGAGATGCAAAATTAGACATCGCTCGTTAAATCTACTTTTAGTCGCAGATACTCAATTTTAATGCAAGCATCCATAACCACGTTGAGTCCTGCATCTAGAGCTTTTTGGGCTGATGGTTGATGCCAGATACCTAATTGTGCCCACACGGTTTTAGCGTTAACCGCAGTTGCTTCATCTATAATTTCTGGCAAGTACTCACAACGGCGAAACACATTAACAATATCCACGGGTTCTGGTACATCTTGGAGTGCAGCATAACTGGGCTTACCGTCAATTTCTTTAACTAAAGGGTTGACGGCATAAACTGTATAACCTACCTGCCGTAGGAATTGGGCAATTTGATAGCTGGTACGATCGCGTTTATCAGAATGTCCGACAACAGCAATAATTTTGGCTTGGGTCAACACCTCACGCAAGGCGTTATCATCTTCTTTAAGGTTTGGCACAATCTAAAATATCCTCATTTTGGTAATTGGTAATTGGGAATTGCTAATAGGTAATAGGTAATTGGAATTTCTTCTTTCCCCATTACCGATTACCGATTACCGATTACCCATTACTGACCCTCACAGATATCATAAGTATTCAACCGGACATGATATTATGCCTTAATTTCATGACAACTCAAACACTAGGACTCGAACAAAATTTATCTGATTATTTACTGTCAATTTCTCTACGCGAACCAGAAATTTTAACTCAACTGAGGCAAGAAACAGCCCTGCATCCAGTAGGTAGAATGCAGATTGCTCCCGAACAAGGGCAGTTTCTCGCATTACTGATACAGTTGCTAGGAGCTAAGAAAACTCTGGAAATTGGAGTATTTACAGGTTATAGTTCCCTGGTGGTGGCATTGGCGTTACCGAGTGACGGGAAGGTGGTAGCCTGTGATATTAGTGAGGAATTTACAGCGATCGCTCGACGCTATTGGCAGCAAGCAGGAGTAGCAAATAAAATTCAACTGCACATTGCCCCGGCTTTGCAGACTTTAGATTGGCTACTGGCAACAGGAGAAGCAGAAACTTTTGATTTTGCTTTTATCGATGCAGATAAAAGTAACTATGATGCCTATTATGAGCGATCGCTGCAATTAGTGCGATCGGGGGGGCTAATTGCGATCGATAATGTCCTGTGGTCGGGCAGAGTTGCTGACCCGCAAGTGCAAGATAATAGAACTAAAAGAATTCGTGCTTTTAATCAGAAGTTGCATCAAGACCAGCGAGTTAATCTGAGTGTAATTGCGATCGCAGATGGCTTGACTCTGGCGTTAAAGAAATAATGTTTTAGGAAAACAATTTAGAATTAACCAAAAAACTAGAACATACAGCATGGACAAATTTAGTCCGGTCGCGCTAGTAGGTACGTTAGGGATTCTATAACGCATCAAAGTAATCAGCAATATGCGTTACGACAAAACTAACGTACCTGACACTAGAAGTCTACAACATTGTTGCAGGCAGTAAATTTGTCCTCTTAGTATCTTAGTATCCTGCTAGCAATGCATCACGGAGAAAAACGTATTGTACTTCAAAGTCAACTGCCTCAAGCATAGACAACAACTCTTTTGCTTGAGCAGAAAGTTGATAGTCAGATGGTACTGGAACAATCGTGGAATTTTCCATGCCTTGAGCCAATCGATACCAAAAAGCCAGTTTAGTATTGTTGCTCAACGAGTCATATTCCCGCCTAATATCTGTGCTAGAAGGTGTTAACAAATCTCGCATAATTTGAAGTTGTTCTTCATGAGACTTTTCTTTAACTTGATTAAAAAGTTCCTCAGAAGTATCGGGTGCTGTTCCTTCGGGATTGCCAGGTCTGGTTGAACTACCCATTTTGACATAGAGATACCAAAGGAGAGCAAGTTGGTTATCTATGGACAAGTTTCTAAAAAGCTCAGCATATTCTGGTGGTGCTGATTGAGTATATTGCGTCATAATTACTCTTCCAAGTTCAACAAAAATAAATCTTTAAAGTGGTAAAGACTGAGGTACAGCACTCTTTAAAGATTTATTAGTTAAATTAACGATTTGTTAATGTAGATACGTCTTACTGAGGGTGTAGATATAAAATTATCAGAACTTGTATAAGCGACTACAAAAAAATAAAATAATTAATAGATACGTGTAAGTGATATGGGTGCAAAAGAAGATATTAGATCGAAACCCGTATTTAGAGTGTGATTTTGGAGATAAGCGCTTAACTCAACCAGTAGTACAGATGCAGTAGACAAGAATCCTATTAAGCCAATAGATGCTAGGTGTTTTATATATTGAGGCTCTATAGAGAGTATAACTACTTATCATTATTCCTCTCAAAAATTAACCCTCTAACTTTTGTTATAGAATTGATTTAACAAATCCTAATTTGAGTAATTGTAATTTTATAAGTTGCTCCATTAATAATACTTTTAGCAGATTTTAACCAGTTGATAATAACATATAACAGATTTAACTTCAGTTAAAATTAATAGGTAGCAGGGTTTATCCTCAACTGTTCGATACCAGTATTAGAGGTTATTTATCAAGTAAAAATAAAATTACTGTAAGGTGTGTTAGGCGCATATTTTTAGATGATTTGTCACGAAAAAGATGATGAAAGCGCTATCAAGCACCATGTAAATAGTGGTACGCGATCGCAAACCCACACCCTACCTGAAGATTTACTTTATAAATAGTCTCTTAACTATCATTATTTTTATTTATTGATTTAACAACTAAAAATATTTGCTTCTAATTTTAGAATTATCTAGCATATTACTAAAGAAATTTAATTCACTAAAAAAGCTATACTTGAGCTTTTAATTACAATTAAATACTTTAAAAGTATAATTTAATAAATTAAATTATCACGATATTGAATTGAAAATAATAGTTATTTGAGTAAAAGGATGATAAAAATCAGTAAGTTGTTCAAAGTTAATAAGAACAATAGTAATATACCGCTCAAGACAGTTGTTAATTTTGAAAATTTACCTAGTTCTTCTAAAAAGATAGATTCGCTGAAAACTTTTGATACTGCTTTAATTGCATATTACATGATGGGGTTTGGCAATTTTGAAGATTTTAATTGACCTAGTGCAATTTTAAAGTATTTACGAATATCTTCTCTGTTTTGCGTAGTTTTTTCATAAATACTTAGCAAAGAGTGTTCATCATGATTTTTTCTTTGTAATTTAAACTGTTTCAGTATATATAAAAAACTTGTTAATGAGGATAAATTATGAAACTTAAAACTTTAATAAATTCTGCGCTTATCATTGTTTCTATTGCTTCTGTTGCTTTTCTACCTGGAATTGCTGGTGCGAAAACTGCTAATAATAACAATAATGGTAGTTATCTCCAACCTTTCAATATTGTCTTTATAGCTTATCAAGGTTATTTGAAAGGACAAGGTATTCCCAGTATGGGCAATTTGCTGTATCAATATCAAATAGGAAAGGTGACTGCAAAAGATGTAGTTGAGGCTGGCATTAAGGCTAATAAATTACCAGCAGAAGTTAGAAATGATGAATATTACCTTAGTGCAGTCGAATTACAACTGTCATCATTAGGCAATAGCAATCAATTCTGAAAAGAATACCATTTGGAATTGTGAATGCGAGTGTGCCTCATTAAGAAACAATTAGTAGTAATTACTTTTGGCTATCGATTACAATTATTTTTGTAATCGGTAGAACTAAACTTTTACCATTAGTTGAGCATTGATGAATATTTATTTACTAAATTGCTCGCTGATACAAAGCCACGGCATTTTCGCGTAAAATTGCAAATGCGATCGCCTCTGCTTCAATTGCAGTAATATCTGAATCCTCAATTGCTTGTTCTAGCACTTCTGCCAACACTTGACGCCCCCATTTTGCTGCCAAATAATACAACTCTGGAATTGAGTGTGCATCAGAAGAATACATCAATTTACTGGTAGGAGTTAATTCTAATAATTGTTGTATTGTCTGCCGCATTCCAGATACACTTAAAAATGGTACTGCTAAACCAAAATCTAAATAGATTTGAGGATAAACAGAAGCGAGATATCCAGCTTCTCGCATATAAGGATAGGAAGCGTGTAGCAGTACAATGGGTGCATTGCGATATTGGGGTGATTCTAAGAGCGATCGCAAATGCAAAGGATTCGCCAATCGCAAATCTAAATCCGGGTCGCCATAACCAGTATGCAATTGTACTGGTAGCCGATATTTAGCCGCAATTAATAACGCTTGTTGTAAAAGAAAATCAATTAGCGGTTTGTTTATAAGACGCAACGGTTGATTTTGCAGTTGTTGTTTGAGGTGATAAAAGTTAGTAGCAGCCACATCCACAGCAACAGGTTGGATATCTAAACCAGTACGGTAACAAACAATGCTTTTAAAAGCTACAACCCCATTTGGCGGCGGGTCAAGTTGACTGTTGAATGTTTCTAGGAAAGTCTCAAAATCTTCTATCTGAGGAATCAGCTGTTCTGCTAATACTTCCAAACGCAAAATTCTTTGCACCGAAATAAATCTTTCATGCCATGATAGCGGCAAAATATTTTCTGGCTGCAATCCATCATCCAAGAAAATTGCTTGCAAGTTGGCAGCCTTAAAATATAATTGTGTTAAATTTTCTAGCCCTAAGCTTTGGCGACGTGCCAAAATAGCTGCTTCCTGCGCTTCACATCCTAATAAAGTAGCAATCTCTCGCAGGCTGCGGCGATAAAAGAAAGTGTGACGAGCATGATAATTAATAATCTCTGAATCATAGCCCTCGGTAAAGGCAGCAGCATAAGGATAACGGTCAGCTACTTCCAGTCGTAACAGATTGTGCGCGTGTTGGTCAATTAGAGGAATGTCAGCAAGATTCATTGGTATAGTAGGAGGCAGGGGGCAGGGGGCAGGGGGCTGGAGGCTGGAGGCTGGAGGCAGGGGGCAGAGGGCAGGAGGCAGGAGGCAGGAGGTAAAACTATTACTACTCCTAGCTTTCACGCTTGTCATTATGTCCTAAAGGGTGTGACTACGGACGGCTATAATACAGAGGTTTTTTTTGAAATGAAATACAAAGAATCTTACTCTAGCCTAGTGGACACCTCTGTGTTTTAAATTGGGATGAGGTTTTAGGGTAAGGAGAAAGCGGAAGTTAATTTTAGCAAGCTGATGCATTAACTGTGCAAGCCGATGTATTAACAATGCAAGCCAATGCATTAACAATGTAAGCCGATACATTAACAATGCAAGCCGATGCATTAATAGTGCAAGCCAATGCATTAACAATTTATTGAACATTTAGTTAAACAGACTCGTTTTGCCGTTTCAGACAATTACAGCATGACTTGTGAAATTAACTCTTCTTTCCTTCCTTAGTATTTCTCTAATAAAAGCTTGACTTCTGCTTCCAATTCCCAATCTTTCATTGCTTCCCACTCAGCTTGACGCACTGCTAAAAAAGCTAGTGATAACTGGGAATTTAAAGCATTTAACAGAATATTATTTTGTTTCAAATGGTCTAAAGCTTCTCCCAGGCTTTGTGGTAAAAGGTCAATTCCATTAGTATTACGTTCTTCAATTGGTAGGTGTCCGGGGTCTTGTGCAACAGGATTCGCAGGTTTGAGACTTCGTCGCACACCGTCGAGTCCGGCTGCAATCACTGCACCTAAAGCGAGGTAAGGATTAGCTGATGCATCAACGGTTTTTAACTCAAAATGAGTAGAACCATTGAATGCAGGATTGCTTGGTACTCTGACGGCGGCTTCACGGTTATCTAATCCCCAACAACGAAAGCTACCACTCCAGCTATGAGGACGAATGCGGCGGTAAGAATTAGTACTAGGAGTAGTTAACGCCATCAGTGCAGGCAGATGGTCTAGTATACCGGCGATAAATGCTTTACCTATCTGGGAAACACCACAGATACCTTGGGGGTCTGGTAAGAGATTTTGTCCGTTACGCCAAAGGCTAAGATGGATGTGGCAACCGCTACCAGCGGCATCGGCAAAAATCTTCGGTAAGAAAGAGGCTGTAAGGTTGTGTTGATAAGCGATCGCTCTGACGGTTTCTCTAAAGATAATCTGCCAGTCTGCTGCTCGTAAAGCATCAGTATATCGCATGGAGATTTCCTGTTGACCAGGGCCGGATTCTGGATAATATTGCTCTACAGGAATTCCTTGAGCAATCAATGCTTCAGCAATCTCATCGATTACTTCTCGATTTCTATCCATTCCTTGGGTAGAAGCAAAAACTGTAGAATCTGCGGGTATAACTCCCTGTGATTGCCGTAACAAATAAAATTCATTTTCAAATGCAGCGCAAATTTCCAAACCCTCGCGTTTAGCTGCCTCAATCATTCGGCTTAAGAAATTACGCGGACACAATGCCCAAGGACTGCCATTAAGTACCATGTTTCCCATGACACGAGCATGACCCTGAGCGTAGGGTAAAGGAGTGAAGCTATACCAATCTGGTATTAAGCGGATTTCGCCTACAGGAGTTAGACCAGTTTCGGGAATTACAGCATCATACATTACAGGTATTCCCTGTTGTCCCGCAGAAATGCTTATACCATAGTCAAAGTAGTGGGATAACATTTCTACACGAACAGCTTTACCACGAATGATGTTGGCATTGTCACACCAAAGGACACGGACAAACTTGATTCCAGCTTCCTGAAGAGATTTTTTTACTTTCTTAAATGGTTTATTTGCTACCATTGTTGAAGAGGATACGGGGACTTGGTGAAATTATCCTGCTTTTGAGTTGATTTGACAATTTTCTTGCATTAATAAAGCTCTTGCAAAAATAAATACAGCAGAATTGGTGAATTCAAAAGTCAGGATTCACTAATCACAATAGCCTATAGCAATCCTAAATGAACTGTATGTGTATTATTCTCTTAGCTATCATTAGTCATTAGTCCTTCATAATTACAAATGACCAAAAACTAATCACAAAAAACGACCAAAATAATTCTCACTTTCTCATTTAAGATTGCTAAACTTCATACTTTTGCTTATGTCTAGCTAAAAGCTGAAGATATTTGTCATTTGTTTTTGCTTGCATCCATTTAATTTTAAAAATAGCTGCTGATTCTGCTTTTATCGGGTCTACTTCATAGGGTAAAATTTCTTTTGGCGAATCCTTTTTATATTTTCTGCCGCTTTTATGATTCGCATAACGACGAGAGCGAGTATAACCCATTTGGATAAATTTTCGTGCCATATCCGCTCCGACAAAATCATCCTGTTCGAGATAAGCAAGAAACATTTCGTAGATTTTTTCGCTCGACTCTTTAGCAATTTCGGGAGTTTTGAACCGCCAATGAGGAAGAATTTCTGATTTGTAGGGTTCCACTAAAAGTACACCTTGCTCGCCCTTACCAACGCGATAGAGTTCGGGATGTTGGCGAAAATCAATATTTTGAAAGTCTAAAGAATAATCAAAAGGCATGATAGATTTTTATTAAATAGTAAACTTTCAGAAAAAAGTTCGACTTCTATCTCTGTAGAGAAATTTTATTAAAGCTGTTAGACATTGCATTTGCACAGCTGATGTATGTAAATTCGTAATTAACACTTTGTTTCACTCTTTTGATTTGCTTATGCTATCTAGCACCCAATCTGCGAACACCGTCCTTGCTCCGGGGAATTTGCGTAAAGTGCATCATATCGCGCTCAACGTTAAAAATATGCAAGCTTCCCGACATTTTTATGGGACTATCCTGGGTTTGCATGAACTTACAGGGGAAGAAGTACCTGCAACTCTGGTAGAACTTGTTGCATCTGGGAAAGTAGCTAATTTCGTCACTCCAGATGGTACAATTTTGGATTTGTTTGGGGAACCAGAATTATCACCACCAGATCCGAATCCAGAAAAGACTTTCACCAGAGCATACCATCTGGCTTTTGATATCGAACCCCAGTTATTCGATCGCGCAGTGACAGTAATCAGAGAAAATAAAATAGCGATCGCTCATGGCCCAGTCACTCGTCCTACTGGTAGAGGTGTGTACTTCTACGACCCAGATGGCTTTATGATTGAAATTCGTTGCGATCCAGAAGCTAGTTAACTTAGGGATAATAGCAAAAGTATTTCTTATGAGCGGGAAACTCATGCAAATATTTAAAGTAATTGAAGACACAATTACCAAACCACCAATTCCACACGAACCATACAAGCAATCATTAAAAGCTTGGGCAATGTATTGTCTGCGAGATAAAGGCTTTAAAGTTGTTTACGCCCAAAATGCCGACTTTGCTATTGAAACTAAAGGTGCAGAAAAACTCTATTTTAAAGTTTCAAACAGCGCTGAAGATTTAGATAATTCTATTAGCTGGATAGTTTGGGATAGTACAACAAAAAGTGCTACTCTCATTCCCAAAAATATAGAATAATCCTAATAAATCATGAATTTTGCTAATTATTTAACTATTCTGACTCTTGAATTCTGATTTCTCAATTTTTAACCAGACAACTGTTGTACGAATAGTTGATGTTCTGATGAATTTAACCCTGACTGCAATACAGCCAAGACTTGCTGCATGTTGCCAGCAAGTAAATTTGACATTGACAACCACAAACCAGGAAATATTTGACTTTTAATAACTCCATCTGCATCCACTTCTAAAGACACATACTCTTCTTGTTGTAGACCAAACCAATCTAATTTGTTTTCAAATATTTGCCAAATAATATATTCTTTTACCCCATTCCGACAATAGGCTTTTTTCTTATCATGTAAGTCAATAGCAACGCTGCTAGCTGCTATTTCTACTACAAGTTCTGGCGCACCTTCTATATAATCATCACTGAAACGAGATTGTCCTTTAGCTGTTGGTGCGATTAATAGCACCCCATCTGGTTGCGGTTCATTATTTGCATCTAAGCGGACTGTTGGCTCAATTCCCAATCTCACGCCTGGAGTTGATGCTTGATAAACTCCCAACCAAGTGATTGTATGACCATGTGGTTCAGCATGACTTTCAAAACGTAATGGGGATGCCAAGTATACAACTCCTTCAATTAATTCTGCCTTTTGATTGCGGGGCATTGCTTGATAGCGTCGCTCAAACTCGTAGCGAGTCAGGCGATCGCCATTTTCTAAAAAAGGAATTTGCTGCTTGAGTCCTAACTTGACCATGATTTTCTGCTCTGTAATTAGTCTTACTTTATTATGGCTTGCTATCTTAATTACGAATTAGTGTAAATTGGGTTTTTCAAATACTATTAAATGCTGTCGAGGTAATAAATTTTTAGTTTCACGCCAAACTAAACCAACAGCTTGCATTTCTTTTCGGACTTGTTTTTGAGTCATTTTATGCAGACGTTTAATTGCAATAAAAGGATTTTCACCCCGATACTCAACTAGTACCACTTTACCTCCGGGTTTGAGTGCTTTGACAATTTTTTGCATCACTTCTTGTGGATACTCAAGTTCATGATAAGCATCTACCATCAATGCAAAATCAATACTTTCGTCTGGTAAGTTTGGGTCAGTGAGTGTTGCTAAAACAGGCTCAACATTGGTAATATTTTTTTCGTGTTTGAACAATTCGATAATCTCGAACATTTCTGGCTGAACATCTACAGCCAACACTTTACCTGTTGTTAATAGCGGTGCGATGCGAAAGCTTAAGTAACCTGTACCAGCACCAATATCTGCTACCACATCGTTAGGTTTGAGGTTAAGGACGCTGACTATTTTACTTGGTTGTTCCTGTGCTTCTCGGCTTGGACGTTCTAGCCAGCCAGCGCCAGTGTATCCCATGACTTTGGCAATTTCTCGCCCCATGTAATATTTGCCGATACCATCTGGACTATGGATAATATGGTGTTCGTAAACTGTGGTGGATGAAGATGCAGCTTGTGCTGTCAAACTTGGGTTCAGCAGCAAGCAACTCAATATCACAACAAGAGTTACTATAGAGTGTAGAAAATTTGACATTTGGTTATGACTTTGGATAGTTATAAGCAGCAACTAAAAGAATTTTATGGTAGTAGAACGACTTATGACTATGAGGAAGGCACTCGCCATCCTCTAGAAGCCAAGCTTTTACTTGAATTTGTTCCATTACATTCGGGACAGAAAATCCTTGATGTGGCAACTGGAACAGGTTTAGTTGCAATACCTGCAGCCCAAAAAGTTGGTTCACAGGGCTATGTAATTGGAATTGACATGACCCCTGGAATGTTGCATCAAGCAAGACAAAAGATTGCAGCAGCAAAATTACAAAACATCGAGTTGATTGAGGCAGATGCCGAATATTTCAACTTTAATGATAGTAGTTTTGATATTGTCTTTTGCTGTGAGGCAATTGTACTTTTTCCTGACATCCTTGCTGCTTTGCAAAAGTGGTATCGCATTTTGAAAACAGGAGGGTTTGTAGCATTTACCTGTCCTCCCGAAACTGCTTATACGGCATCTCTTCAGCAGAGAATCTGTGCTAGAGTTTTGGGCGTATCGCTACCATATATCCTTGAACCACTTGGAACTCCAGAAAAATGTCGAAATTTGCTCAATCAAGCAGGTTTTAGAGATATCAAAATTAAGATAGAACCATCAGGACGTTATCGCCCTCTTAGGGATAACAGATTATCTAAGACAGTAATTAATATAAATTTTAAAGGTAATCCTTTATTATCAAAATTATCACAAGAACAATTAAATCAGTTGCAAGTTGAGTACAAAGCAGAAATTGAAAAACTAGCAACCGCTCAAGGTATTTGGGAAGACACTACAAAGTTCTTTGTTCGCGCTCAAAAATAAGTCGATCTGCTTTACTAGTGAACTTAGAGTTGAAGGCGATCGCCCATGATAATCTTGCTGTTAGTAATGACAATGATAATTTAATCCCTAGACCGATGTGAAAGTAAACATTTTTAGATTTACTTGAAGCACGCCCTTTGAAAATTTGTAATCCCACTTCTAGACGCTTATATGCAAAACCTATCCCTAATGTTACTGCCCGTACTAGCTGCACAGAAAGGAGCAGGTGCTAGTCTGATTAAACCTCTCGGTCATCACGAACTGTTGTTGGTGCTGGTACAACTGTCGCTGTTGCTTTTGGTAGCGCGGGGATTAGGTGAGTTCATGCGCCGGATTAACCAACCTCCTGTTGTTGGAGAATTACTCGCAGGTGTGCTACTTGGGCCTTCTTTATTTGGTTTGGTTTTTCCAGACTTACAGGCGAATATCTTTCCCAAAAGCCAAGAACAGTCGGATTTACTTTCAGTAATTTCTTGGTTAGGGGTGTTATTTTTGCTAATTGTGACTGGGTTGGAAACGGATTTAAAACTGATTCTGCGTAAAGGTAAAACGGCTCTGTTGATTTCACTCGGTGGAATTATTGTCCCGTTTATCACCGGATTTGGACTAGGCTGGGTATTGCCAGATAGTTTTTTAAGCGACCCAGAAAAGCGACTGGTATTCAGTCTGTTTATTGCTACAGCGATGAGTATTTCAGCAGTACCAGTGATTGCTAAGGTGTTGATGGACTTGAACCTGATTCGCCGTGACATTGGTCAAGTCACCTTAGCAGCCGGCATGACTGATGACACCATCGGCTGGATTTTACTTTCTGTGGTTTCAGGTTTAGCTAGTAGTGGCAAATTTGACTTTGGGACAATTTTCCATTCCGTGAGTGCAGCAGTATTGTTTCTCGGCATTGCCTTTACAATCGGGCGTACTATTATAGACCAGATTTTGCGCTGGGTTGATGACTACGTTGGTGGCGTAGCCGCTAGTATGTCGGTTGTACTGATTCTTTCACTTTCAGCAGCCGCCCTTACCCACGCATTAGGTCTGGAAGCAGCCTTAGGTGCTTTTGTGTTGGGGATTTTAGCAGGTCAATCCCGCCGCTTTAGCAATGAGGCAGGACACATGCTAGAAATATTCACAGCCAGCTTTTTAGCGCCAATTTTCTTTGCAGCAGCCGGCTTGAAAGTAAACTTGCTAACTCTGTTAGTTCCCCAGACTTTTGTGTTTGGTTTGATTGTGCTTGCTGTTGCTTGTATTGGGAAATTTACAGGTGCTTATATTGGTTCTCGCGTCGGCGGCTTGAGTCATTGGGAAGCCTTAGCGATGGGTTCGGGGATGAATGCGCGTGGGGCGATGGAAATTGTTGTTGCCACAATTGGTTTATCTTTGGGAGTTCTCAATCCCCAAATGTACTCAATTATAGTCATGGTGGCGATTGTGACTTCTCTGATGGCTCCACCTTTTTTACGTTACACCCTGTCGAAAGTAGTTATGGGTGAAGAGGAAGCTCGACGTTTGGAACAAGAAGAACAGGCCAGCCGTAGCTTTGTCAAGCAGATTCACCGTATCTTAGTTCCGACCAGTGGTGGTCCCAACATCCAACTGGCGGCGCAACTAGTTGGTCACATGGCTCACCAAAACTCGATAGAAGTCACAGCTCTATATGCCTTGAGTGATAAGCAACCTCAAAGCAAAGGACGCCGGACGGCAACCCAGGTTAAAGATACCGCTGCTGAGCAAGCTCTTGTCTCTGTTGTTGACGAAATGCAGCTACCAACTGATACCACCCTGCAAACAAAAACGGAGTCTGGACGCTCTAAAGTAGAGGTGATTCTGAATGAAGCAAACAAAAGCTATGACTTAATTGTACTAGGAGCCTCTGAACAAATACGCTCCCAAAAAGCATTGTTCAATTTGCTTGTAGACCGGGTAGTACAAGAAGCCCCTTGTGCAACGATGGTGGTGAAGTCGCACCTACCCCAAACCAAAGGTGAGACATGTAAAATCGCCCAACAACAGTTGAAAAACATTCTTGTGCCAACAGTGGGTACAGAATACAGCAAAAATGCCGTAGAAGTGGCAAGTACGATCGCAGCTCAGACTGGGGCACTAGTGATGATTGTGAACGTGATTAATTTACCACAGGTTGAGTATATTCTTTCCGAGCAGCGATCGCTAGCTCCAGTAAAGGAAATTGCTCACGATTTACTCGAGCAGCAAGCAGCAATTGGCCGCAATTTAGATGCCGATGTCAAAACCTATATTCTTCAAGGAACCAGCCCAGAAAAGGAAATCCTCAAGTTTGCCCAAACCAAGCAAGTTGACTTAATTATTCTTGGGAGCAGTATCCGAATGATTACAGGTCGCGTTTTCTTAGGTCACAGAGTAGATGCAATTCTGAATAAAGCACATTGTCCAGTAGCTGTGATTACTGTGCCATAGTCATTTTTAGTGATAATGTGTTTCTTGTATTGGCAGTTATGTTGCTAAAACTAATTGAAAAATATGTTGATGCAACCACTTCAAAATTTGAGTTTCAATATTTCGCTGAAATAGTAATATCTGTCTTAACTTCAGGTGTGAGCGATGAAAGTCAAACAAGTTATTATCGTAGTTTTGGTTGTCGTCGTGCTTGGGGTTGGGTATTGGAGTATCTCTTTAGCCCAGCCTCCGGCAAAGCCAGTTGCAGCAGAACCAACTGTTGTTCTTAATGTCAAGACGAGCGAATTACCGAAAGCATCAGTGTTAGAAAGTGAAATGTTAACAGCGACTATGGCACCGGGAGAGGCTAGTATCTGGCATACACATGGTTCTCCTGTGTTCGCTTACACAATTAGTGGTGAGTATGTAGTTGATTTCAAATCAGGACAGCCTTCAATTGCAGTACCAGCAGGCAAGGCTATTATGGAGCCTATCAATGTGGCTGTGCGTGCTAGAAATCCTAGCTCAACTGAGCCAGCTACGTTGGTATTATTTCAAATGAGAAAACCAGGGACTACCTTCTTAGACCCAATTCCTCAATAATTTACCGTAATTTCATCTGTGATGTTTCAAAAACAGGTGTTACGCGTTTAAGCCAAAAATTTAAATCACAAATGGTTTAAGTTCGTGGTTATACCACTGTTGTTCGATACGTTCCGCAATCAATGGTCTAACAATAAACTTGGGTGGACGACCATCCAGAACATCAATTCGCACGCATGAGTAAGGCAGTCGCTTAGAAAAATTGTAGTCATGCCGACCGACAAAAAGTAATGAATCAGCAACTTTACGAGTGGGTTTATCTGGAATTTCAGCAAAAGTCTCCATCAATTCAGTCCCCCCTCGCCGTTGATAGCGAGGACGATGACCGCTACCACCAGAAATAATGCAGTTAATGTGAGAATCAGCAAATCCGGTATCAGTTGTGCGGAGATATTCCAAACAGTGAGCGTGACCGTTTAAAATCAAATCGACTATTGGACGCTCTTTAGTTAAGGAACCAACAGTTTCGGCTACTTGTTCAAATACCCAGCGCAAGCGGTGGCGAACTGCCAAGGTTTGCGCCTGATGCCATTTTGTAGCCTCTGTAACATAGGGTGGATGGTGGAAAAAGATGATACGTCCGCGCACCTCGGAAGTATTCCAAGATTCGATGAGTCTGCTTCGTAACCATTCAAGTTGTTCAAAATCGATCGCAGGCATTTTCTCAGATGTTAACTGTTTTTCAATATCGATTTTGATTTCATCAATTTGGTCTAATTTAGCACTCAGTTCATCGAGTTTTTCCGCTTGGGTGGGTTTATCTGGGTTTAGTCCATCGGATATTTTCAAAATCTGCAATTCTTCTCTACTTATCTCATCGCGACGCTTTTGTAATTCGCGACGATAAATCTCCCCTTCTTGAGTTACAGGTAAAGGTGATGGTATATTAAAGGTATTAGAATCCAGTGCAAAAAAGTCAATCCCACCGTAACGAAACGTATAATAGCGATTGGGTAAGCGAGTAAACTCTCCGGGTTGGTAACGCAAACAGCGTCCCGTGTCAGTTTTAGCAGTATAGTGCCGATCTAAATGACTTTCTAACTTTTGGGAAGACATCGCCGCTGTATAATCCATAAACGCCCGTGCATAGGCATTACCTTGATACGAACCATGCCAGCCAATCTCAATATCTTTATAGCCAAACAGCCGACGTAGTGACGATGTTGTTCCAGTAACTAAACGGTACATTAACGGCACATCATAGTAATCATGATTACCAAGTACAGGCAGGAACGGCAAATTAAACACCATACGGTCATAGGAAATCTTTTTCGGGTTCTCGCCACCTACAAGAAATTCTCGGTAAGGCTCAATAAAATTTGTTGAGTAATACTCTTGAGAACCCACGACATAGATTACATCTCCGGTATGCAACACAAAACTGCAATCCTCGCGGTGAGCAAGCATCAGTTCGGCAACTTTTCGCTGGGGGTGGTGTGGAGAATGGGATTTGGTACCAGAATCGCCGATAACCATAAAGGAAAATTCTGGATTATCCGACCTGCGATCGTCAATAACCATGCTCGTTTGGTCAATTCCCCGTTGCATAAAACTCGGATGCATCCACCGCACCCGTTCCTTCATCTTTTGAATTTTTATAGGAATCGGTGGGTCGGAAATCAAATTCATGGCTGATAACTCGTGAATGCCTAACGCACAAGCCGATTGTAACGAAATAAGGACTGGGTACTGGGGAAGGTGGCCCCCCTGTGGGGATAAGAGGTAATGGGGACTGGGAACTGGGAAAGATGAGGGAGATGAGGAAGTGGGTAATTAGTGAATGGATAATGGGTAAACTTTCAATACCCAATCCCCAATCCCCAGTTACGGCAAATTTTCTCGCAGTAATGCTCGAAACCCTGCTTGTTGAAAATGCTCGTCAGCAGTTAAGGCTTCAGTGATTCCACTATATTCCATTACAATAAAAGACACGCAATCGACAAATCCCCATTCTTTCTCACTTCGTTCGCAATAAAGCTGAAAAGCACGTTCGTAGAGTTCCTGGGAAAGGGGGACAATTTCTACTTTCGAGTCTGCTACCAAAGAATTTAATAATACGACCGCTGCCTGACGATAAGGGAGTCGGGATAAGGCATTGCCAATTTCCAACATAATGGCCTGTGTTGTCACTAAACGGGTTTCTGCCGCTTGTAACATTTTAGCCAGATGTAAAGCTCGGTGATGCAAGCGATCGCTTGGTGCAGATAAGGCAATAGCAAATGATGTATCAAGAAAGACTTCAGAGTGCATGAAAAGTTTATTTAGCGTACAAATATTTATCTATGTTGGCAGACCAATCAGGCGATCCTTCGAGGTTGAGCGATCGCGCTGTTTGCAAGAATGATACTGTTTGATGTTCAACAGGCGGTAAAATTTCAATACTGATTTGCACACGGGTATTAGTTGGCAGTGCGATCGGTTCGGACGGATAGAACACTTTGCCATTAAACACAGCTATGATTTTTTCTACCATTTGACTCAAAAAATTCTTTTAGTCTATCCTAAGCTGGTTGTGGTAATACGGGTAGATTTAACAACGCAATCACTAGTGAAGAGTGCTGAGTTCAAAGGTTACTCTTAAAGGACTGTTTCATTTGGTCAAACAGGTAAAGCTAAAATTGCGAATTTAAATTGCGAATTAATACTAATTTTAAAAATGATTGCGACAGATGAATTGCCACAAGCGATTACCACTAACTCTTTGGCAAGCGAAAATCTGTCTTGGAAAGTTGCGCTCGCCAACTTTTAGCGCTCAGACTTGCTGCAAAATTCAAAATAGTGTCATAGTCTACAAATTAAGACTCCACAGATACTAATTGAGATCGCATCCCTCACAGGAGAGAGTTGGCAGCCTGAAGCCTGTTGTAAAATAGACATAAGAAGGATTCGGGGGGCCATTTAACTGGTCAAAAACGCCTATAGAGACTATCTTTGGAAATCTCCAAGGTCTAAAAACCAGCCAGCTGAAGCAACTACAGCGGCTTTATCACCAACGCATACCAGGCGATCGCATCACCACACCTGAGTTTTCCCAGCGTTTGGCAGCAATTAGCACAGAACTCAATCAACCTGTGTGTGCTTACCTCAACCGTCGCGGACAAGTGATTCGTGTGGGGGTAGGTACACCGCGTCAAACGCAAATCCCACCACTGGAACTGCCGCGTTACGGTGCAGAACGACTGTGCGGTATTCGTTGTATCGCCACTCATCTTAAGCCAGAACCGCCGAATGAAGCCGCACTCACGGCTATGGCGCTCCAACGCTTAGATGCTTTAGTTGTGCTAAACATTACCAAAACAGGATTTACACGACGCGGAGGCGGCGCTACTGGGTACGTCAAAGAAGCTTATTTGGCTCATCTAACGCCCCAAGACTCTCGCACTTTGATTACTACTCCTGCGGGCTTGAAGGTAGACCAGAAGCAAGTTCAATCTCCAAGTTGGAGTATATCGCCACCTTTAGAATTGGATGAACTGGCACAGCAAGATTTGCTCGACCTAGTGGAAAATCTGGAAGCCGAATTCCAGCGGGAATTTATCGCCCAGGAAGTAGACGCTGACCACGATCGCGTGTTAATTGTCGGGTTAATGACTGATGAAATGACCCCCCAACAATTTCAAGACACCCTCGCGGAATTAGCACGTTTAGTTGATACAGCTGGCGGAGATGTATTGCAGACAATACAACAAAAGCGATCGCGGATTCATCCCCAGACAGTAGTGGGCGAAGGTAAGGTGCAAGAAATTGCCCTCACAGCCCAAACACTAGGAGTCAATCTCGTCGTCTTTGACCGCGACTTATCTCCATCCCAAGTCCGCAACCTAGAAGCACAAATTGGTGTCCGTGTAGTTGACCGCACCGAAGTAATTTTAGATATTTTCGCCCAACGCGCTCAGTCCCGCGCTGGTAAATTGCAAGTAGAACTAGCCCAGTTAGAATATATGCAGCCACGACTAGCTGGTAGAGGTCGTACCATGTCCCGATTGGGTGGTGGTATTGGTACTCGCGGCCCTGGTGAAACTAAACTGGAAACTGAACGACGTGCCATTGGCCAGCGGATTTCCCGACTGCAAAAAGAAGTCAACCAGTTACAAGCGCATCGTTCGCGCTTACGACAGCGACGACAGCATCGAGAAGTACCCTCAGTCGCTTTGGTTGGGTACACTAACGCTGGTAAGTCTACCCTATTGAATGCTCTGACTAACGCAGAAGTTTATACAGCCGACCAGCTATTTGCCACTCTCGATCCTACTACCCGCCGCTTGGTAATTCCTCATGGCGAAACTGATGAACCTCAAGAAATTCTGGTTACAGATACGGTAGGATTCATACACGAACTGCCAACATCCTTAATAGATGCCTTCCGCGCCACCTTAGAGGAAGTTACAGAAGCCGATGCCCTGTTGCATTTGGTAGATTTATCTCACCCAGCTTGGTTGCGTCATATTCGTTCAGTCAGGGAAATCCTGGCGCAAATGCCAATCACTCCTGGGCCAGCGCTGGTTGTTTTTAACAAGATCGATCGAGCCACTAGTGAGACACTGGCTTTAGCTAGAGAAGAATTTCCCCTCGCAGTGTTTATTTCTGCGAGTCAGCGATTGGGATTAGAAACTCTACGTCAGCGCCTTGCCCAGCTGATTGAATATGCCGTTGACCGTGGATAAATACCGAAATATAATAATTTTTTTAATTATATTAAAACCCAGTATTAATACTGGGTTTTTTATTGTATGAAACCAAAATAAAAAAGTATTTTTGAACGTGAGGCTTGTTTTATAAATAACCTTTAATTGTGTATATAGAGTGCTAAAAGGCTTTCGCTGGGTGCATCTGATTTGACATCGATAGCAAGCAGCAAATTCCCATCATTAGCAACTGAGTTTTACCATTTTGTTGTGCAAGCATTAATTAACATTAAATATTTATTTCGGGGATAAGGGACGTGGAGAATTTTAAGCTTCGCAAAGTTGAATTGATAGACTACTAACCCAAGTTGCGAGTTATCAATTACGATTTGTAACATTTAGAAGCGATCGCTTGAATCTATAACTAGCAACTTAGTTGCTAGCAAAAAAATTGTTGTTAATCGGGTTGAACCGTTATACCATATTCATTGGCAGACCTCAGGCTTTGGTATGCAGCGTAAGTTATACAAATATTTATTCAGGAGCATAAGTTTATGACCTCAACTACAACTTATACTTACGATGCTGCTGGCAAACTGATATCTGAAAGCATAGATAATAACAGTGATGGGACAATAGACTTAGTTATTACCTACGGTTATCAACTGACATTCTATACTAGCTCCTTCGACGGCACCACCAATAAGGATGTTACAACCTATACCTATGACGCCAATGGCAACCAAACATCCCAAAGCGAAGACTACAACGGCGATGGCATCGCTGATAGAGCCACAATCTCTATTTATGATGCTAATGGCAATAAGACATCCGAGAGCTATGTTGAAGATGGCATAACCGATCAAGTCTATACCGCTACTTATAATGCCAACGGCAACCTAATATCCTCATATTCTAGCTACGAATATACTGGGCCTCAATCCTATAACGCTACTTATGATGCCAACGGCAGACTGATATCCTATAGTAGTACAGCCAGCAGCGACAGTGGCGGCATACTTGATGAAGTGGTTACCTATACTTATGATAGCAACGGCAATGTGATATCCGAAAAAGTTGACAACCGCTATGACGCTGATTATGTCACAACCTATGCTTATGATGCCAACGGCAACAAGACACTCTCATCCTATAGCTATGATGGCAACGGCGACGGGATAGCTGATAGAGTCTATACCTATACTTATGATGCTAGCAGCAATGTGATATCCGAAAGCGAAGACAACAACGGCGACGGCAAAGTCGATCTTGTCAGAACCTATACTTATGATGCTAATGGCAACAAGACATTTGAAAGAGTTGACGAAAACGGCGACGGCACACCTGACGCAACAGTCTATACAGCTACTTATGATTCCAATGGCAACAAGACATTTGAAAGCAGAAATTACAGTTCCAACGGCATCGCTTACGTAGATGTCTATACCGCTACTTATAATGCCAATGGCAAGTTGACATCCGAAAGCGAAGATGACGACGGCGACGGCAAAGTTGATTATGTCAGAACCTATACTTATGATGCCGACGGCAAACAGACATCCTATAGCAATGACACCAACGGCGACGGCAAAGTTGATTCTGTCGTAACCTCTACTTATGATGCCAACGGCAAACAGACATCCTCTAGCTATGACACCAACGGCGACGGCAAAGTTGATTCTGTCATAACCTATACTTATGATGCCAACGGCAATGAGACATCCTATACCGAAGACAACAACGGCGACGGCAAAGTTGATTATGTCAAAACCTCTATTTATGATGCTAATGGCAATCGGACATCCTTTAGTATTGACGACAACCGCGACGGCAACGGTAATAGAGTCTATACGGCTACTTTTGATGCCAATGGCAACCTGACATCCGTAAGTGAAGACTATGACGACGATGGCAAAGGTGATGATGTCACAAGCTATACTTATGGACGCACAACCGCCAGCTATGACAAAAATAATGATGGTGTAATTGATGCGGTTGGTACTTACAGCTATGATTTTAGCGGCAAGCTCGAATCACTAAAGATTGACAATAATAAAGATGGCATTGTTGATGAAGTCACTACTTATAAATACGATGCTAAGGGCAAACTAACTGCACAGAAAACTGACAATAATCGTGATGGCATCATTGATGAAGTCACTGTTTACAGTTACAACGCTAAAGACAAACTAACTGCACAAATAGTAGACAAGAATAATGCTGGCATCGCTGACAAGATTACAACTTACAACTACAATGCCAATGGTATACTGACCTCCACAGATATTGACAACAATGCCGATGGCATAACTGATGCAGTTGCCAGTTATCTGTATGATGGCAATGGTCAACTCATCAGCCAGACCACCAGACAAGGAACTGTCCAAGGTAAAACCTTATGTGGTGGCAACTCTAAAGATACACTCATTGGTAGGGCTGGCAATGACAAAATTTCTGGCAAAAACGGCAACGATAAACTCCTTGGATTAGCCGGAAATGACAAACTAGTTGGTGGCAAAGGTTGTGACCTGCTTAATGGCGGCGCTGGTGGCGATATTCTCACAGGTGGTGCTGGCAGTGATACATTTGTATTTAGCAGCCTAAGTGATTCGCTGCTGTCCAGTTTTGATGTGATTACTGACCTTAACATTTATCAAGATAAAATTGATGGCATCAATACTGTTTCAGCTGCTAATGTGGTTCAACTAGGTACTGTTGATAGTCTGAAGTTGTCAAATGTACAACAAATATTGAGTGCAACTGCTTTTATAGCTAAAGGTGCGGCGACTTTTACTTTAGGTGCAGGCAATGAACAACGGACTTTTCTGGCACTCAATAATAATACTAATGGATTCTCTGCTCTCACAGATGCCGTAATTGAAATTACTGGATACAAAGGCAACTTAACTGATTTAGCGATCGTCTAATCTAAGTTACTTAAAAATAATTAAGTATTCTCATACTAATTCTAAGTGAAGATGGGCTGGCAGCAATAGTTCACAGGGATTGAGTCATTAACACGCAACTTTCTTACTCGGTCGAGGCGACGATCGCCTGAATCTATAACTAACAAGGGTTATTACATTTAATGTTCTGTTAACTAATTTTTATTTTTTAAACCCAGTTAGGCATCTTTGAGAATAAATTCAAAACTGCATAGAGCAGCTATAGCCAGTGGCAAAGTTCTAAAATTAAGAAGTATTAAATCAATTTGAGGACTTTATGGCTGCAAATGTAGAAATTTATACTTGGAGGACTTGCCCATTTTGCATCCGTGCCAAAAATTTGCTGAAAAATAAGGGAGTTGAATTTATCGAATACAGCATTGATGGAGATGAAGCAGCCAGAAATAAAATGGCTCAAAGAGCAAATGGACGCCGTTCTTTACCACAAATTTTCATCAATAATCAGCATGTTGGTGGTTGTGATGATATCCACGCTTTAGACACTCAAGGCAAGCTGGATGAACTACTAGCTTCTAGCAATAGCGTTTAGATTCACAAGGGATTGCAAACCTTGGCTACAAGCCGCTAGATACACATGGCAGTCGCTACAACTCTCGAAAAGCAACGCGCTGCCTTATTTACTGAGTTTTATCTACAAAAGCAGTGTTTATTAAGATATTAGCTTCTTCTAATTTATAGGACTTAGGGACTTCCTCTCTAAAAAATATCTCACTGTTCACAGTCAACGGTCAACAGTCATCAGCGATCGGTCAGTAACTTCAAACGGGATAATTTATTTCTTGGAGTTTCCTGATATTTAATTTTTGAACTTACTCCTAAAGGCAGGCAACAGGAAAAATTAATTGTCTGTTGCCTTAAGACGTACGGTATTTTTTTATGCCATCAAATCAAATTCCTATATGCTTAACGCGTATACGTCAATTGCTGAGAACATCAAGAGATAATAATTAAATAAGCATATAATTTTCTGGTGATTGAGGTAGAAAGTGTGAAACTGGCTTTTATCATTGATCCCATCCATCAGCTTGACCCCTGTCATGATACCAGCGTTGCCTTGATGGAAGCAGCGCAAATCCTGGGACATGAAGTTTGGGTGACTCAAGCAAATCTACTGAGTGTGGTGGAGAGCAAAGCTTGGGCTGTCCTACAGCGAATAGAACTTGTACCGATACATTTGGTGGAGGGACGCTGGGTAGCAGCGAATCCTTGGTATAAGTTGGGCGATCGCTTTTTCGCTTCCTTAGAAACAATGGATGCCGTATTCATGCGGACAGATCCACCAGTCAATGATTCCTACCTCTATGCCACCTATATTCTGGATTACATTGACCAAAATAAAACTTTGGTGGTTAACAATCCTAATGGTATCCGAGGGGCAAATGAAAAAATGTACGCCCTCCAATTTACCAAAGCAATTCCAGAAACGATTGTTAGTGCTGATAAGCAGTTTATCCAGCAATTTGTGGAAGCAAAGGGAGCTGCGGTTCTCAAACCATTGGGTAATAAAGCTGGGGAAGGAATTTTGATTTTGCAATCGGGCGATCGCAATTTCAACTCGATTATCGAACTCAGTACTCTTCAAGGTAAAGTACCTGTAATGGTGCAGACCTATCTACCCCAAGCAAAACAAGGAGATAAGCGAATTATCTTACTCAATGGCGAACCGATTGGTGCGCTCAATCGCCTCTCTAACGGCATTGATTTTCGCAATAATATGGCAACTGGTGGTACAGTCGCTCAAACCGAAATTACTCCAACAGAGTATGAAATCTGCACCCAAATAGCTGAACGTTTACGCGAAGATGGCTTAATTTTTGTGGGTATTGACGTTATCGGTGGCTACCTGACTGAAGTTAACGTCACCAGTCCCACCGGAATTCGTGAGATTGACCGCCTAGATGGTACTCGCTTGGGTCATCAGGTTATTCAATGGATTGAACAAACTTTGAACAAGAATACAGAATTCAAAATAGAGAATTCACAATCAATCACTGGAGAATTGGGACTTGCCACCTAATCTAAATAAATATATCTACTAAGTTAAATGGATCGCAGGGGTAGATGTAGCGATCGCATCGCATCCTAAATCGAGCAAGTCTTCCTGTTTTTTTTGACAAAAACACAGTTAGACATGGGAGTCAGCGGACTCCTGCCCAAGTTTATTTTGTAAGTAATGTTGAGAAGTTTGTTTACCAATTAGCAAAATTAGGAATGGCAATATAATTACTTACTTCTGCCCTTGGTAAAACCCTGAAACTAGCTTCCTTTTATACAGCACTCAGTCTTACCTGAGAATACAAACTGAATTTCAAATCTCAAATTCAAAATTGATTAATTTCGTGGTGTACGTCGGTTTTTCAGAAAATCAGGGATATCCAATCCAGATTTTTCTTTTGGCTCTGGAATTGGGGTTGGAGTTGGCGTTGGAGTTGGGGCTGGAGGATTAACTGTGGGTTGCTGTGTTGCTGGTCGCTTGGGAGTATTAGGTGCTACCCGAACGTTGGCCACGCTTTGTTGTGGTGCTGTTTGTACTTCACCTGTAAACCCGGTAGCAATTACAGTAATTCTTACCTCACCTTGGAGCCTGTCATCAATTACAGCACCAAAAATAATATTTGCATTGGGATCGACTACTTCATAGATTGCTTCTGCGGCAGCATTCACTTCATGCAAAGTCAGGTCAGTACCACCAGTAATATTAAAGACAACACCTCTAGCACCTTCGATGGAACATTCTAATAAAGGCGAAGAAATAGCTGCGATCGCAGCTTCTCTAGCTCTAGATTTTCCAGAGCTAACGCCAATTCCCATCAATGCCGATCCTGCATCTGCCATTACAGCTCGAACATCGGCAAAGTCAACGTTTACCAAACCTGGGATCGTAATGATATCAGAAATTCCCTGTACCCCTTGACGCAGGACATCATCTGCATAGCGAAAAGCTTCTTGCACGGGGGTTTGTTCGGGGATCACTTCCAGTAGTTTGTTATTGGGAATAATAATCAGCGTATCTACCCTACTTTTTAGTCCTTCAATACCTTGTTCTGCTTGGCTAGTGCGGCGGCGTCCCTCAAAAACAAATGGACGTGTAACCACACCAACAGTCAAAGCGCCCATTTCTTTGGCTACTTCTGCGACAATCGGGGCTGCACCTGTTCCAGTACCGCCGCCCATACCAGCAGTGATAAATACTAAATCTGCACCCTCTAAAGCCGTGGCAATTTCGTCTCGTGATTCCTCAGCCGCCTTTTGACCAATGGCTGGATTACCACCTGCTCCTAAACCCCGCGTTAGCTTCTGTCCGATTTGCAATCGGCTGGGAGCGCCAGCTAAGGTCAGAGCTTGGGCATCAGTGTTAATTGACCAAAACTCTACACCAGAGACATCAGATTCTATCATGCGGTTAACAGCATTGCCGCCACCGCCACCGACACCAATCACTTTAATGTTGGCAACGCGACCGGGGACAATCTCACCAATTCGGTTGTTTTCTGGAGAAATCTTCTTATTTTCGTGATTTTGTCCAAAGTTTATCCCAGAGTTATTAAAGGGATTGGTCGAGTTAACCGACACAGAGAAGCCGGGCTGTCCGGTAGATTGGGAATCTCTATAAGTAAGTCCTTGGTTATTATCAAGTGTCATTGGATTTGTCAGAGGTAGATAAACGACTTTTTGGGGGTGTTATTCAACTAGGAGTCAACTATAGTTTGACGCTGCCATAACATTGTGGCAGTGTTTTTTATTGTTTTCACTACTGCCAAGCCTAACAGAATTCGCTGTACTAAAATTTACTTTGGGATAAGCTTTTGGGGCGGGCGATCGCACAGCGAATTGTACAGAAGTATAATTGGCTCTTACGTAGTCAAATCTAGCCAGACTACTACACATATGTTTGAGCAACACTAATTTTTGGATAATTACCTTGAATATATTTAAATACCTACATGTATCTAAATGTCTTCTGTATAACTTTGACCAGACATTAATCTCTTCACTTTCTTCAGGGGATGGCATAACTTGTAAAGACACGCCACAGAGGATCTTATCTGCCTTAATAATATTGTTAATAGATTTCGCCATTGGGATAATTGCAACTTAAGACACAAAATTTACCTGATACTTACTTATCGTTGAGACGGAAGTAAAGAATAATTTGCTTGTCAGACTATACCTGATCAATTTGTTATTTGGGGAGTCTTAATGGACACTTTGTTGCAGCAATAGTCTATTGCAACAGACTCTATAAGTTGCACTTTGCAATGTCTAATGACGCCAGTTGCTTGTGTTGTCAAAGACGCTACGCCCAGCTTTGCTTCTTTGTAGGAGTATAAGTCGGACATTGCCACAAAAGCGCACTGGCTCCCCAATGCCCAATTCCAAAGTGTCCTTGACAAACCAAAGCTAAAGTGTTTTTAGCCCTGCACTTGGATGGTGACGTCAACCGTTGCCATCAGTATCCTCTGCTCCTGAGTCAGATTTTAATGAAAAACTCAAACATTTTTCTCCTTTCCGTACTCGGTTCAGTCGAAGAATGTATGGGCAAACATAGGCCATTATTAGATTGTCCGGCATCTTGCACCCCACCAGATAGATGTTAGGGTGACAATTGGGGGTCTTTTATTCCAAGGGAGATTTTATGTTCGATCTTCTCATTTTAATTAGAAGTTAATGCCGATTTTCTTGTAATTTGCCAGAAAGCTAAAAATAAATAAATATATTTATCAGCATAAAGCTTCTTAATTCACTAGCAGCGTTCAATAGATGAAACAGCTTAAATATTTCGAGGGATTTTAGGATTTAATTTGGAATTTTTTTGGTTCATTTGTACTAATGGAAATTCGGGATTTTTCAAATCAATATACTCTATTTGGCTAGAATTGAGTTTTGCTGTTAAATGGCGCATTTGGGCTAGTACCTTGATTTGTTCGGGTAACTGGGGACTTGGAGTGCCAAGATGTACATTTCCTAGTTCTGTTTTCAAAATTAAATTCGTTGGATTTTGACAATCAATTTGCATCACTTTTACTGGACTTTGGCTGACAGCTTGATGAAGTTGAGTCCAATAGAGGCAGTATTGTTTTGGCAATCCAATCACTCTCAGATTGGGTAACTTTATGTTGGGATTGAGTGATGTGTATTTTTCTAAAGGTATCCAAACTCCATTTGCATCTAATAAGCCGATAGTTACTTTTTTGCTACCAGTGCCTTGATTTTGCACTGTTGGTGTTTGAGTCACCGCTACAGGTACTCGTTCTTGGATGTCAATGATTAGACCAGGAGGAAATAGGCGGCGTCTAACTATCGCATTGGCAATAGTTGGTTGTTTCTTCAAAGAGTTGGCGATCGCCGACGGTTCAATTCGCCACAAAGACTGAGGATAAGATAGCACTAACAGCGATCGAGTTGTCTCATCAGAGAGTAATTTATTGCCTGATTTCATCACTATTTGTTTAGGAGCTTTCAGCACCCACACTGGTTGGACTGTCACCCATAGCAATCCACTTGCCAAACTAGTAATGGCAAAGGTTCGCCAAAAAGCCTGAATAATTTTTATCTGCCGTTGCCGACGCAATTTTTTACGACGCTGGGCTAGATCCGTGCGGGAAATTGATATTATGCCAGCCATTCAAACCTCTTTTTCCTTGCAGTCCAAATTCCTTGATGTATTTGTATCATTATTAATTTCAGTAAACACTGTCGGCATCTGTTAGCCGCTCTGCTCAGGACTTTTTTATTTTTAGTAATACTTTACAGTAACTACATAAAAATCGTGGCGCTAATGATTGTTGTAATTAAAGTTTCCAGTGTTCATTTTTAACTAACTGTAGTCTTTTTAACAAGTTTTCATTAAACTTTTTTTCTAATGGTTACAAAATATTAATTTAGATATTCATAATTTTGTTTGATTGACAAATACAATATGAAATGATAAAGAAGTATTACATAATCTCTGTGTAGCTTGCTATAATTCATACCAGTCCTACCTCATCAGCTATACCAACTGAGAATCATTCACTTTAGTAATTTTTTTTACTTACCAACTTAGACAGAAAGATTCGTGCCAAATTAACGAACAGGACAAACAGACAAGGGAAAAACTCTTACCCCAACTCCTACCTCGCTCTGGGCTTGTCTTCTTCTGGTCAAGCAAAAGCTAGAGATTGTCAAAACCTCAGTAGCAGGTGTAAAAAGGACAGATATGATTAACGTTATTAGGGTCAATTAAATCTCTACCACATACTGACAAATACTCGTAGCGATTCTGCAACGAGTGTTATCCTTTGCAAGACACACCAACTTGCAAATCAAGCGTGTGCGTAAATGTAGGTTAGAGATTATCTGTATAAAAACATACAAATTAAATTGCATCTACATACACATCTACATACACATCTACATACATGAAAACGACATTAAATTTGTCACGTTTCTATAAAGCATGTAATCCAAGCTACACATTAAATGTAAGTAACGTGCTGGATCGGCAGTATTACATAGATTTTGCTGATGTACGCGGTTGCAAGATTGTTGAAGAATTGCAACGGACAATCTGCCGTATTTCTCCGGATGAGCCAACGTGCCAGTTATTTACAGGTCACATTGGCTGCGGTAAATCGACGGAATTGCAACGCCTGAAAACAGAACTAGAATTAGCGGGATTTCATGTCGTTTATTTTGAGTCCAGTCAAGACTTAGACATGGCGGATATTGATGTCAGCGATATTTTGCTGAGTGTAGCCCGTCAAGTAAGTGTTAGTTTAGAAACAATTGGTATCAAACTTAAACCTGGTTACTTTAACAATTTGTTTAAAGAAGTAGGGGATTTTTTGCAAAGTCCCATAGAGCTTTCAGCAGAAGCAGAGTTGTCCTTAGGGATTGCTAAAATTACTGCCAAAACCAAAGATAGTAACCAGTTGCGTAATCAACTGAGGCAATATCTGGAACCACGCACTAACAGTATTTTGCAAGCAATTAACGAAGAAATTTTAGAAAAAGCTGTTAATCAGCTAAAGCTGCGGGGTCAAAAAGGGTTAGTAGTAATTGTAGATAACTTGGATCGAGTGGATATGCGTCCCTTAGCATCCGGGCGATCGCAACCAGAGTACCTGTTTATCGACCGAGGCGAACAGTTACGCCGACTCAAATGCCACCTAGTTTACACAATTCCTTTGGCATTAATTTTTTCTAATGAGTACGAAACACTGAAAAATCGTTTGGGGGGAGGGATTGCGCCTAAAGTTCTGCCAATGGTGCTGGTGCGGCAAAGAGATGGTAGCGACTACGAACCAGGAATGTCACTGGTGCGCCAGTTAGTCTTAGCAAGAGCTTTTCCAGAAGTTCCTTTGAATGCAAGACTGTCACTAATTACAGAATTATTCGATAACTCCCAAACCTTGGATCGTTTATGTCGTGTTAGTGGCGGTCACATTCGTAACTTATTGGGTTTGCTTTATAGCTGCCTGCAACGGGAAGATCCACCTTTTTCTAGTGAGTGCTTAGAAGCTGTGATTAAAGACTACCGCGACGATCTGCTATTAGCTATTGACGAATCCCAATGGGAATTATTGTTTGAAGTAGTGCAACAGCAAAGAGTTAAAGGCGAGTCTGACTACCAAAGTTTACTACGAAGCATGTATCTGTTTGAATATCGCGATCCTGTGGGGCGATGGTTTGGTATCAGTCCGGCCTTAGCAGAAACAGAAAAAGTTTTGACTTGGCAACAAAACAAATAACAGTGTTGGGTAAGTTAATTGTGATTAGTCATTAGTCATTAGTCATTAGTCATTGGTCATTGGGAGTGCTGACTATTGACTGTTGACTGAGGAGTTATTCTGCTTGTCCCCTTGTCCCCTTGTCCCCTTGTCTCCCCATCTCCTCATCCCCCCATGCCCAATGCCCCATACCTAATGCCAAATGACCAAAGAAAATCAGCATACTTTGCAAAGACTGATGAGAGCGATCGCCCTCTCGGAAGGTCAATTTGCCCTTATTTTAGTTCGGTGTAATTATGGGCAATTACGGGAGCAAATGTTAGAAAATATTCGCTCCATCACCAAAGACATCAATATCAAAGAAATCGTTCTCAATCCCTCAACTACTTCTTTACACAACACAATAGTTTCAGAACTATTTCTAGATAATCCTGTTGTTGTTACAGACTCTTTGCCATCAGCTATTATGGTTTTCGGTATTGAGTCTATTAACGACCTGGAAAACTTACTTACAGGTATTAACCAAGCACGAGATATCTATGCCGCAACTTTTCCATTTCCAGTAGTATTATGGCTACAAGATGAAGTAGCGTCATTGCTTTCTAGATTAGCCCCTGATTTTAAAAGCTGGGCTGCAACCACTATTAAATTTGAAATGGCAAAAATAGATTTAATTGCTTTAATACATCAAGAAGCAGAATCTTTATTTGCCAAAGTTTTAGAAGCAGGTGCCGAAACATTTTTATCTAATGCTTCTCTCGATTTAGATCCCAAATCTCAACACCGCCATGAAATAGAATCAGCACGTAATGATTTGCTGCGCTTGTATGGGATTCAATTAACACCAGGATTAGAAGCAAGTTTAGAGTTTGTTTTGGGGCGAGACAAATACGCTAACGATCAAATTAATGGTGCTTTAGCTAACTATCAAAAAAGCCTAGCATTGTGGCAACAGGAAACAAGAAGAGTAGCAGATTTGGAAAGCGGGAAAGTGGGGAAAATCAGCGAACAATTACACTTGTCCCCCTCATGCCCATCGTCTCCCTCATCTTTACTCAAGCAAGCAATAGTACTATTTCACCTGGGGCTGTGTTACCGCCGGATGGCAGATTTAAACCACAATGCTAATAGTAGCTATTGCGAACATGCTCTTTCATGGTTTAAACAATGCTTGGAAATCTTGGAACAGGTAGAAAGAGAAGATTTAGTTGCTAAATTTATTTCACCTGTTTGTGAAATACTGCAACGTTTACAAGCTTGGGATGAATTGAAACAATTAGCTCAAAAGTCATTAGAGCTATATAAAACTTATGGAACTCCAGCACAAATTGCTCGAAATTATGGTTTTTTAGCAAATGTAGCGGCTTCTGAGTCGAATTGGGTACTGGCTCATGAATTAGTGAATACAGCACTTTCTATTTGTGAAGCAGCAACAGAAGTTTGCCGAAGACAAGAAAGTTGGTATCTTCTCTTACTAGCACGTACACAACGGCATTTAGGTGAGTGGGAAGAAGCAATCAATAGCTTGGAATGGGCGAGGGTAGTCTGTGAGCTACAACATCAGCCATCACTTTATTTAGAGATTTTAGAAGAATTGCGATCGCTTTACTTTTTTGAGCGTCATAACTATACAGAAGCCTTTAAGCTCAAACAAGAAAAAATTCAAATAGAACATCAGTATGGCTTTCGTGCTTTCATTGGTGCCAGTCAATTGCAGCCCCAACGCTCCAAAATTAACTCAGTATTAGAACCGGAAAAAATACCGTTTATTCCTGAGGAAGTTGCCCAAGAAATATCTGCTTCCGGAAGACAACAAGATGTCAACCGCTTAATTGAAAGAATTAGTCGTGCTGACTACAAACTTACAGTAATTTATGGACAATCAGGTGTAGGAAAGAGTTCAATTTTGAAAGCTGGTTTAGTACCAGCTTTGAAGGGAAAAGCTATCGGCGATCGCATTCCTATACCTATTGTTTTGTCTGTTTATACTGATTGGTTAACAGTTTTGGTAAGCAGTATCAACCAAGCATTGGTACACACAGGAATATTAGTTAATCTCAACTCTACACCTACTCTACTCCTCGATCGCATTCGATTAGCAACTGAGCGCAATCATACAATAATTCTAATCCTAGACCAGTTTGAAGAGTTTTTCTTTGTTAGTAACCCTGGAACACAAAGAATAGAATTTTATAAATTTTTTAGTGAATGTCTAAATATCCCTTTTGTCAAAATTATTCTTTCATTGCGAGAAGACTATTTACATTATTTATTAGAATTTGAACGATTGAGTCAGAAAAATATTAGTAATATATATAATTTAGGAGTAATTAATCAAAATATTCTAGATAAGGATATTCGTTACTACTTAGGAAAATTTTCTAGCCAAGATGCCAAAGCGATAATTCATAGTTTAACTCAACGTTCACATTATGAACTAAGTGATGAATTAATTAATCGATTAGTCCAAGATTTGACAGGAGAACTAGAGGAAGTACATCCAATTGAATTACAAATAGTCGGCGCTCAACTGGAAATAGAAAATATTACCACACTCGGACAATATAAGCTTTGTGGTGGCTGGACAAAATTGGTAGAACGCTGGCTTGGAGAAGTTATCAAAGACTGCGGTCAGGAAAACGAAAAATTAAGTTGGAAATTATTATTTGAGTTAACCGATGAAAAAGGCACGCGACCATTAAAAACTAAAACTGATTTAGCTGCTGCATTAGTTAATAATCATGATATCGAGACAATATCAGGTTTTGAAATAGTTGAGGAACTAATTTTAGAAATATTGGTAGGTTCGGGGTTGGTGTTACGAGTCAGAGAAGAGTTAGGTGACCGCTACCAATTAGTTCACGATTATTTAGTCGAACCAATTCGGCAAAAGAACAACTATGGTATTATCGCCGAACTAGAAAAAATCAAACTGGAAAAAACTAAAGCAGAAGTAGCTCAAAAACTTAGTCAACAGCAACTCAATTTAGTTTTACAAAAGCGGTTAAGAGAAGCACGTATAGCAGGCGTAGTGCTGGCAATCATGGGAGGAACAATAGCAGCATTATGGTGGCAAGCTGACTTACAAAAAACAGCAGCAGTTCGCCAGACTTTACGAGCTGAACGCAGTGAAACCAACTTGAAAATTAGTGCGATCGCCGCTGCTAGCGAAGCTTTATTTGCCTCTAATAAAGAATTTGATGCTTTATTAGAAAGTTTACGGGCTTGGAGACGACTTAAAAAGGCAGAACTCGTGCAACCAGACACCCGAATGCGGGTAGTGACAGCCCTCCAACAAGCAGTTTATGGAGTAACGGAGGTCAACCGTTTACAAGGGCACACAGAGATTGTCTGGGGAATAACTTTCAGCCCAGATGGTCAGTTGCTAGCATCAGGGAGTCAAGATCGGACAGTGAAACTTTGGCGTCCTGACGGTACCTTACTCCAGACTCTCAAAGGTCATACTGACGGGGTAACCGCCGTCAGCTTCAGCCCAGATGGTCAAACCCTAGCCTCAGCTAGTCTTGATAAAACAGTGCAAATCTGGCGGCAAAACCCGATTACAGGTGAATTTTACCCCCACCCAGATAAAACCTTAAAAGGACATGGAGATTGGGTTTACAGCGTTAATTTCAGTCCTGATGGCCAATTATTAGCTACCGGCAGTAAAGATGCAACCATAAAACTCTGGCGTCAAGACGGTAGCTTAGTAAAAATACTCAGGGGACATCACGGCTGGGTTAACTGGGTAAGCTTCAGTCCTGATGGTCAGTTCATCGCTTCCGCAAGTGACGATAAAACAGTGAAAATCTGGAGACGGGATGGCAGCTTGGTTACAACTTTGCACGGACATCAGCAGGGTGTAACTGTTGTGACTTTCAGCCCTGACGGTAAACTGTTGGCATCCGCAGGTCGAGACAAAACAGTGAAACTTTGGCGGCGCGAAGAAAACACCAATAAAAATGGTTTTGACTTTTTTCCTTACAAAACTTTACAACAGCATACCAGCACAGTGTGGAGTTTAAGCTTTAGTTTCGATGGGAAAAAATTAGCTTCTGGAAGTGAAGATAACACCATAAACCTTTGGAGTATTACTGGCAGTTTACTGAAAACCTTCAAAGGACACAATGATGCTGTTGCCAGCGTAGCTTTCAGTCCTAATAATAAATTGCTGGCTTCGGGGAGTTTTGACAAAAACGTGAAATTGTGGAGTTTAGATGCCCCAAGACCATCTATTCTTCAAGGACATCAGGATCGAGTTTTGAGCGTTGCTTGGAGTCCTCATGGCCAGATGCTAGCTTCTGGGAGTAGCGATCGCACTGTCAAACTCTGGCAAAGAGACACTAGTAATGGCGAGGTTAAAACCAGACTCTACAAAACCTTAGTGGGGCACACAGATAAAGTTCCTAGTGTCAGTTTTGACCCCAAAGGTGAAATGCTAGCTTCAGGAAGTTATGACAAAACTGTGAAACTTTGGCGGCTTGACGGTACTTTAATCGTGACTCTCCACGGACATAGCGATAGTGTGATGAGCGTGAATTTCAGCCCAGATGGCGAGTTTTTGGCATCAGCTAGCAAAGATAAAACGATAAAACTCTGGAATCGTCAAGGCAAGTTGCTCAAAACCTTGGTAGGGCATCAAGGTTGGGTAAATAGCGTGAATTTCAGCCCTGATAATCAGGTTTTAGCTTCTGCTAGTGACGATCAAACAGTCAAATTGTGGCGGCGAGACGGTACTTTGCTCAAAACATTTTCGCCTCATGACAGCTGGGTATTGGGTGTCAGCTTTAGTCCTACTGACGAGTTGTTGGCATCTGCCAGCTGGGACAACACCGTTAGACTTTGGCGACGGGATGGTACATTGCTAAAAACCTTGTTAAAGGGCTACAGCGATAGCGTCAATGCCGTAACTTTCAGTCCCAATGGGAAATTACTCGCTGCTGCCAGTTGGGACGGTACAGTGAAACTCTGGAGCCGTGAAGGCAAATTAATTAAAAGTCTCAATGGGCATCGCGCTCCAGTATTAAGCGTCAGCTTTAGCCCAGATGGTCAAACACTAGCATCAGCTAGTGATGACAACACAATAATTCTTTGGAATTTAGACCTTGATGATTTAGTTGTTCGTGGTTGCCAGTGGGTACATGATTACCTCAAGCACAACCACAATCTTGAACAGCGCGATCGCCATCTTTGTGACGGCATACTCTAGGCAGAGGACACAGGGAGCAGGGAGCAAGGAGCAGCGGGAGAGAAAGTCATTTTGATGGGTGTGAAATCGGATAATTTATTTTCTAGAAGTCCCTAATTAATGACTGACCAATGACAAATGACTAATGATTTTTGGTTTAGCAATTGATTTGGACTCGATTAACCAAAAGAGCGATCGCTCTCCAAAACCTCAGGGTTATTTTCTTGAGTGTCTTCTTGTGGCAAATTCGCTAAAAAAGCTTGTAATTTCATCCGCTCAATATAAGGCCAGCCTCCCTCAGATTCAATATCTTTAAGCAGTGAGTAGAGTTGGCGACGGTTGACAGGCAAACTCTGTTGAAATACCCCATCTCGGATTTCTCGGTGTAACTGCTCCAATTCTCGTAGCAAAGACAACAGAGCTACAGTATCGCCTTGACAACTTTCAACTGTATCATGTACCACAGTTGCGATCGCTTGCAGTTTTGAGGACAACTTCTGTGATTCAATAGTTTTGTTGTTCATCCCACCCTTTGCGTGTAAATCAACTCAACTCAAATTTAGCGGAGATTTTTAATTTTCCCTAGTTTGCCACTACTGATTTCATAGCTGTCACTTTACCCAACCAGACAAACCTAATGTAGAGTTTTCTAGAGATTTTTCCTGAATTCACCGTATCCCCATGTCCCCTAGTCTCCGCTCCCTCAGTCAGGGCTGAGTATAACTAGATTTGTATCTTTATGAAAAGCAATTGCGATCGCTTTTAAAACAGCGTAGTACGCTTTAGCATAGCCTTCACAGGAGCTAGAGGCGATATAAACATTTTTGGTTGAGACTAGAGTACTTTGATTTTGAGTTAAAAAAAATCGTATGATCTGGCTGATTTACCCATTAAACCATAGGCTGTATGTAGTGGCGTCACATACATAACACAGTTCGATGCAGTTTTACAACTTAGATATTAATTTTTGAGATTGAGGTTGACCATGAGGTATCGCGCTTTAATTGTCGCATTTTTGGCTTTGTGCCTGGGGTTGATAACAGCTTGTAGTGATGCTCCTGCCACTAGTAGTGGTAGGGATGTACTCACTTACGAACAAATTCGAGGCACTGGCTTGGCTAATAAATGCCCTCAACTAACAGAAACAAGGCGTGGTTCTATTCCCCTTGATTCTAGCCAGTCCTATACCATCAAAGAACTTTGCTTGGAACCAACTAGTTTTTTCATCAAAGAAGAACCTGCTAATAAACGGCAAGAAGCAGAATTTGTTGCTGGCAAATTGTTGACTAGATACACTTCCAGCATTGACCAGGTACAAGGCGACTTGAAATTCAACTCAGATAATAGTCTGACTTTTGTAGAGACTGATGGTCTTGACTTCCAAGCCATCACTGTACAACTCCCTGGTGGTGAGCGAGTACCTTTCTTGTTCACGATCAAAAATTTAGTTGCTCAAACCCAACCCAATTTGACCAGTATTAATACTTCCACCGACTTTGAAGGCTCTTTCAAAGTTCCTTCCTATCGTGGTGCTGCCTTCCTAGATCCTAAAGGTCGTGGTGTCGTTAGTGGGTATGATAACGCCGTGGCTCTACCTGCTCAAGCGGATGATGAAGAACTTACCCGTACTAACGTCAAGCGTGCTGAAATTCTCAATGGTAAGATTTCTCTGCAAATAGCTAAGGTAGATAGCGGTAGTGGTGAAATTGCTGGTACTTTCCTCAGCGAACAGCCATCTGATACCGATTTAGGTGCTGGCGAACCTAAAGAAGTTAAGATTCGCGGTATATTTTACGGTCGGGTTGAATCAAAATCATAGCTAAATCCTCTTGAGTTAGGTAACTGACTAGCATTCAGAACTAGAATTCTGTCAGCATCAGCTTCGATCGCAAGAGTTAATCCCTTACTCCCTTTTATTTAGGGGGTAAGTGGGTTTTTACAAAATCGCTATAAATTAACTACAGTAAAGGGCAAAATGCCCTTTTTTTATTACTTGCGTAAATATACATACTAAGTTTTAACTTTTATTTAGTAATTTTTGAATACTAAATGAATTTTTTTAAGTCTATATGTAATTTTACTGGAAATTCAGTTTTGATTTATCTAATAAAATTCTCACCATTATCGTCTTGTTTCTAGAAGTGAATTTCCGCATTAATTAAATAAATTAAGTACAATCTCGGTTTGATATTTAGTAATTAATTATATATTTTATTTCTATGCAGTTTTTGTTTAAAAACTACAGCTAATAACCAAATTAATTGAAGAATAATTCAGAAGTCATAATTTGGGAGCATCTTTGGCTCCAGTCTTGACTCTTGAA
The DNA here is from genome assembly GCA_036918135.1 of Nostoc sp. GTDB lineage: Bacteria > Cyanobacteriota > Cyanobacteriia > Cyanobacteriales > Nostocaceae > Nostoc. The sequence continues at coordinate 197,809 of JBALDB010000053.1, read as the reverse complement.
TTCTTTGTGGATAAAAAATTAAATAACGACAGATTTTGCCCATTTAAATATTGCTCAATTGTCAAGTAAACTAGGGAAAAATTATCGAAGAATTTGTTATTTTTCATAGATTTACTAGGGCATATAGCACGATATTTTATTTGATATTGTGCGCGAGCGCAGCTGAGTTTAAGCGCCAGTTATTAATTCTTTATTTGCTCAATAAACCCGGTGCTATGCCTACCACAGTCACCAATGAACTAAAACACGAAATTTGGCAGTTGTTACGAGAATATCAGCAATCTCGCTCTGAAAATATTCGCAATCAACTGGTAAAACTCAATTTTGGACTTGTGAGAAAAGAAGCTCACTACTGGACAAATCAATGTCATGAAACCTATGATGATTTACTCCAGGTTGGATGTTTGGGTTTAATTAGAGCTATTGAAAGATTTGAACTTTCCAAGGGACATGCTTTTAGTTCCTATGCTCTTCCCTATATTCGAGGGGAAATTCAACACTATTTGCGAGATAAAGGCGTCACCGTGCGAATTCCTCGGAGATGGTTAGCACTACAACAGCAAGCAATAGGAGTTTCACGTTCTTGGCGTGAAACACATAATCGCCAACCAACAGATTCGGAATTAGCAGCAGCGCTGAAAATTTCTACAACTGAATGGCAAGAAATTAAATTAGCATGGGTGAATCGCGCTCCCTTGAGTTTAGATGTGCCAGTTCAGGATGGAGAAGAAGGCTCTACTTGTTTGGGAGAATTAGTTCCCGATCCTCACTACCGCAGCTTTCAACTAGCACAAGAAGACCAACTTCGCTTGCAACAAGCATTGGTTCAGGTAGAAAAACGTACCCGTGATGTGTTGGAATGTGTGTTTTTGCAAGATTTGACACAAAAACAAGTTGCAGAACATCTAGGTATCAGTGTAGTAACTGTTTCCCGTAGAGTTAAGAAAGGCCTGGATTTGATGAAACAGCTGATGGGTGTAGCAGAGGATTAGCTACCGATTAGTAAACCCGCAGTTATGCTGGGTTAGCGGTGCGAAAAATAACCCTTGAAAAACCAAAAATTAGGTTATAAAGGGAACAGACTTTGCCTGGAATAGAAATTTTAGGCATATTGATTTCCAGTTTTCAATTCTCCAATGGCTTTTAAGAAAGACTCATGGGCAGAAATTCAACAATTACAATTGCAGCTATTTTAAGCTTGGCGATTGCTGGATGTGCTTCTGAAGATACACCGCAAGCCAGCAATCCGGCGCCAATTCCTCAAATAGCAAAATCACAACCAGCGGCTCAATCTTTTAAGAATCCAGTCGTACCTGCTAAACAGGTTTCACAAGTTTCTTCTGCAAGTCTTAACTTAATTCAATCTACTAATCCTACAGAACGGGCAAAAGTAGTTATGGTATCAAAAAACCGTACTGACCCGTTTGCTGAAATTTTTGGACAGACGGTTATTGGAGTGCCTAAAATATCAGGAAGAGCTGTTCCCGTGTTGCCTAAGCTACCTACTGCATCAACAGCAGTGCGAAAACTGCCAACAAGTACCATAGCTTTCAATCAAAAGAAAAATAACATCGCTGCTGTACCAAAAAAAGTCAATACTAGTTTGGCTAAAGTCAATACTCGTTTGCCTAAAGTTAATACTACTTTGACTTCAGTCTTGCCTAAGGTTTTGCCTCAAGTTGTGCCCAACCCAACTTTAGTATCTGTATTGCCACCAGCCCAACAACCTGATTTAGCAAGAGCAGTGGTTGTGAGTGGTGTAGTTCTCATTAGTAAGCAACCACAGGCAATTATCAAAGTACCAGATGAGCCGACGAGTCGCTATGTGGAGGCGGGACAGCGATTAGCCAATGGCGTACTGATTAAACGCATTGAAATGAATGGAGGCTCCAATCCGATTGTGATTTTGGAACAATATGGTATCGAAGTTGCCAAAATGGTAGGGGAAGGGTCTGTCAACTCAACGCCATCAGCGGCAACGCCATCAGCGGCATCTGCTACTGGCAATCCTATTTTAGAGACACCCCCCCCAAAATCCAGTTAATGTGGGAGCTTAATAAAAGATGGAAACTAAGGAAAAAATCGAATTCCCTGGTTTGCCTTTAGCAGTTTATCGAGAAATTGCAGCGCATTTACGTCAAGTCGAAGGGGTAGAAGTAGATTTGATTCCCCAGTCATCCCAACAGTTTGATTACAATCAAAGTCAAATTGGTGGCTTAAGGCTTACGCGCTCAGCAAACTCTACTTTAGAAAGTCAGCAACGAGTTAACCAGATTTTGGCTTACTATCAAAATCGCTATATGAATTCTATTTGATTTGTGAATATCCTAAACCTCAGACTCTCGACTTTCTTTAAAAAGTCGGGAATCTTGTTGTTTATGAATCAGTCATTTGAGACGAGACTCTTTGAGAGTCACTTCGCCAACGCATTACCTCAACAGAGCGATCGCTACTGCGCGGTGTAGCCGCCGTCCAGCAAATGGAAACTGCCGGTGACGAAGGAGGCACGCTCCGATAACAAGAAGCTAACCATGTCCGCGACCTCCTCGGTTCGTGCGAGGCGACCTAAAGGGTGCGAGGCGGCCATCTGCGCCAGCACTTCCTCTGGTAATTCGCGCATCTTGGGTGTGTCAACATAGCCTGGTCCGATTGCGATCGCCCGGATGCCTTGGCTGGCATATTCCAGTGCCGCCGCCTTCGTCAGTCCGATGATGCCGTGCTTGGCGGCGACGTAGGGACTGATACCAGCGACTCCAACCGCGCCAGCGACCGACGACATGTTGACAATTACTCCGCCACCGCTTTGGATCGTTGCTGGAATTTCGTATTTCAGTCCGAAGAAGATGCCGCCTAGATTTGTCGCGATCGTGCGATGCCACCATTCAATCTCATAATCAGCAATGCAGGTCTCGTGCGATCCTGTGAAGCCGGCATTGTTGACAGCCATGTGTAGCCCCCCGAAGCGCTTCACTGTCTTGGCTACCATCGCCTCGACGGCGCGATGATCGGATACGTCTGTCTCAATGACATATGTACGCTTGCCAGACGAATCCAGTCGCCCGGCCACTTCATGTGCCTGGGCGATGTCGATGTCCGCAAGGACGATCCTCGCACCGTTCTCGTACAGCTTGACGGCAATGGCTTCGCTCAGACCGGTTGCTGCGCCAGTGACTATGGCTACCTTGTCTGCAAACTCGGACACTGGTTTATTATCCTTGTCTTGCGGTCATTCCCTCAAGCATAAGCAGCCTAACTATTGACATAGCTTGAAATATTAGCGTCGATTTACTTACTAGGTAGATTATCAGGATCGATGCCCAACGATCGCAAATACTGCGCTAATTGTTCAGCGTGTAGTCGTTCAGCTTCAGCACGTAGTCTTTCTTGCTGAGCTTGTTCTTCTAGGGTCAAATAGCGATCGCCCTGTTTGTCATACTATGACAATAACTCCTGTGGAATGCCACCAACTATACCTTGGTATCTACCAATACCTAAACCTATTTCTAGCATCCATAATGGTTCATTTATCTGCAATTGATACTTACCATCCACTAACTTGTACACTTCAAATGGTTGATGTTGGTCGCGTCGCCAAAATTCTGGATTGTAAATTACATAGTACAACACACCAAGTTTGGTATATATCACCATTTTTTCGTCATACTCACCCCCTGGTGTATGGGATACTATCTCTAATGTGAGTATAGGAACTACGCCATTTTCTTCCCAAACTGCGTAACTTGTACGTGGTTTGCCACCTTTTTTCCGTTCCACTCCCACACTCAAAAATGCATCTGGCACTACGGGCACTCTGGGATTCGCTCCTGTAGTGTGATACACAGCCATGTCTACCCCAAAGAACCAATCCATCCGTGCAGCCCATATCGAGTTAAGTAAAAACAGTAGAATATTGGGCAACAAATTTTGGTTTTCGTTATCCACGGGTGTATCGTCACTACAAAGCAATTCCTCAGTTGTAGGTAACGCATTTTTGAGATCTTTTGACAGCATAGTCGTTGTCTCGGTAGCGTTGAATCTTTTAATTATAGGTTAAAGGCATTAGGACATAAACTTGTAGAGATGTTGCGATGCAACGTCTCTACACGCCAGAAAATTTTAACTGTAGTTAACAACTCGCTAATTGCGAATATCACAGGTTTGACAATTTGTTTGGGTTTTATGTAGTAGATGACGCAATAGGAGCCTTCAATTATTTCACGAATCTATTTCGTTTCCAACTCTGACACAACTCCATCTGAATAATGGAAAATCAGCAATCTTGTTGAGAACGTCTAACCCAGGTTCAAAGAGCAACGTTATGATTGTTAATGCATTAATCGAGTTTGGGTCTAATAAATAAATTGACGCAAAAAACCTCCAAACTACGGAGACGATTAATCGCTTTTCTAAACCAGTCAAAAACCATTGAACTACTTTGATTTATGGACTGTTGACTGTTAACTTAGGTGCTGATACAACCAAAATCAGCCGTTGTCCAAATTTCTATAAGGATAATTGAAGTGACTAGGACTAATTCAGATTTTCTGGCCTCTGGCGATCCGGCGATCGCGGAGTTAATCAACGATGAACTACAGCGTCAGCAAGACCATTTAGAGTTGATTGCGAGTGAAAACTTTACCTCTGCTGCTGTACTGGCGGCTCAAGGTTCGGTACTGACAAATAAATATGCCGAGGGATTACCCGGTAAACGCTACTATGGCGGTTGTGAGTTTATCGACAAAATCGAGCAACTAGCGATCGACCGTGCTAAACAAATATTTGGTGCTGCTCATGCAAATGTACAACCCCATTCTGGCGCACAGGCTAATTTTGCCGTATTCCTCTCGCTGCTGGAACCAGGAGACAAAATTATGGGAATGGATTTGTCTCATGGGGGACATCTCACCCACGGTTCCCCTGTAAATGTCTCAGGTAAGTGGTTCCAAGTTAGCCACTACGGCGTCAGCCAACAAACAGAACAACTTGACTATGACCAAATTCGGGAGCTGGCGCTAAGGGAGCGTCCTAAGCTGCTGATTTGTGGTTATTCTGCTTATCCACGTGTGATTGATTTTCAAAAGTTCCGCAGCATTGCTGATGAAATCGGCGCTTACTTACTTGCTGACATCGCCCATATTGCTGGTTTAGTTGCTAGTGGTCTTCATCCCGACCCCATTCCTCATTGTCATGTAGTAACAACAACTACCCATAAGACTCTACGCGGCCCTAGAGGTGGCTTAATTTTGACCGATGACGTAGAACTAGGTAAAAAGCTAGATAAATCGGTTTTTCCTGGTAGCCAGGGCGGGCCATTGGAACACGTGATTGCTGCTAAGGCAGTGGCTTTTGGAGAAGCCCTGAAGCCTGAGTTTAAAACCTATTCTGCCCAAGTGATTGAAAATGCTCGTGCTTTAGCTAAACAATTGCAAGACCGGGGTTTAAAGTTAGTATCTAATGGTACTGATAACCATTTAATGTTAGTAGATTTACGGTCTATCGGTCTAACTGGTAAGCAGGCGGATCGGCTAGTCAGTACCGTGAATATTACTGCTAATAAAAATACTGTTCCCTTCGATCCGGAGTCACCATTTGTTACTAGTGGATTAAGGTTAGGTTCGCCAGCAATGACTACGCGGGGCTTGGGAGTAGCAGAATTTACCGAGATTGGAAATATTATTGCCGATCGCCTGCTTTCTCCAGATTCGGATGTAGTTACCCAAGATTGTAAACAACGGGTAGCAGCATTGTGCGATCGCTTCCCCTTATATCCTCACCTGGAAATTCCTGTACCAGCACTAGTCTAGGACATGGGGCAAACAGGGAGTGTGGGAGGTGTGGGAGGTGTGGGAGGATGGGGAAGAAATCTTTCCCCCCCACACTCCCCACACTCCCCACACTTCCCACACTCCCCATCTCCCCATTTGCCCCCACTCCCCACTCCCTACTCCCTACTCCCTTCCGAATTCAATGAGTGCAGAAATTATTTGTGTTGGTACTGAACTGCTGTTGGGAGATATCCTTAACGGCAATGCTCAATTTTTGGCGCAACAATTAGCCCAGCTAGGTATCCCCCACTACTATCAAACAGTGGTTGGGGATAATCCAGAACGTTTGAAGCAAGTTATAGAAATTGCCATTTCCAGAGCGCAAATTCTTATTTTCACTGGTGGACTCGGCCCGACACCAGATGACCTCACCTGCGAAACAATCGCCAATTTTTTTCAAGTTCCGTTGGTAGAACGCTCTGACATCATCGAAGACATAACCCAAAAATTTGCTCAACGCGGTCGGGTTATGTCACCAAGTAACCGCAAGCAGGCTTTGATTCCCCAAGGTGCAGAAATTCTACCCAACCCGACTGGAACAGCACCCGGTATCATCTGGCAACCCCGTCCTAAAATAACTATTTTTACCTTTCCCGGCGTTCCCAGTGAAATGCACCCAATGTGGGAAGAAACAGCTGTGCCATTTCTCAAAAGTCAAGGTTGGGGTAAGGAAATTATTTACAGCCGGAGTTTAAAGTTTTGGGGTATTGGTGAATCTGCTTTAGCAGAAAAGGTTGCTTCTTATTTAAATTTGCCAAATCCTACCGTAGCTCCTTATGCAGGTAAAGGGGAAGTAAGATTGCGAGTTTCTGCTAAAGCAACTTCACAAGCAGCAGCAGAAGCCCTAATTGCACCCATTGAGAAACAAATTAAAGAAATTGCCGGACTGGATTTTTACGGTATCAATGATGATACCCTTGCTTTTGTTGTTGGTCAGTTGTTACGTGCATCAAAAGAAACGCTTTCAGTGGCAGAATCTTGCACAGGTGGCGGACTGGGACAAATGTTGACTGAGATTTCTGGGAGTTCTGATTACTTTTGGGGTGGAGTAATTTCTTATGACAATTCGGTGAAGGTTGGACTGCTGGGAGTTAACCCAGAAGATTTAGATAAATTTGGGGCGGTAAGCGCTACTGTTGCCGAGCAAATGGCAATTGGAGTCAAAACCCGCCTTGGAACAACTTGGGGATTGAGTATTACTGGTATTGCTGGCCCAACTGGAGGGACAGATACTAAGTCGGTGGGTTTAGTTTACATTGGTTTAGCTGGGCCAAACGATGAAGTGGCAAGTTTTGAGTATCAGTTTGGTACAGTGCGAGGCCGAGCTTTAATTCGTCATGTCAGTGCCAATGCAGCCTTAGATAATTTGCGGCGGAAGTTGTTGACTAGGTAGGCATTGGTGAGAGTTTACAGCGCTTTTCAAGTTATTCAACTACACTATTCCCCACTCCTACTGTCCGTATCAATCATGGTCTAAATACCTGAAAATTAGTTTTAGGTTATTAACCATTTGTCAATAAGCAATAATGCTTAAAGTGTGCGATAAATCGGAATTGGAAGACAATTTTTTAGCCAGCGATGCTTACGGGCTTGTTTAAAAAGCAAGTTATAACAGGAGGCAGGAGGCAGGAGGTAAAACTATTGCTAACTCTAGCATTCACCCCATCCTTATGTCCTAAAGAGTGTGACTACGGTTATAAATTAGAGCGTAGGCATAGCCCGCCGTAGGCATCGCTGGCTCTATGTTCAGTCGAGGATAACTTGTTTGACTATAATACCTCATCATTTCTTTGTCTTCACTATTGGGTGCAACTTGTGGCTTGCTCCAAGCTGTTATATCGGCAAAGCTGAGACGATACAGCCAATAAATAATACTGTTAATCGCTTTTATTGACATTATTATCAATAAAAGGAATTTTGATACTTGTTTTCTTTGCGATCGCAGAGTACTTTCTAGAGGTTAAATGTCTGAAACCATTATTATAGTAGGTTTATAAAAAATACCAAGATTTGAAAACTAACCTGCACAATGTGGGTTACAAGTTATTAACTTATCAATATCTTGTTAATAGCTTCTCAATATCTTGTTAATAGCTTGTTAATAAGTACAATATTATATTTTTTATCATCTTTACCTGATTAGTTTATTCTTCGTACAGTTTCATTCACAGGTATTGCGTTTAAACAACGAAATCTCCTTTGCGAGGAAAAACTTCTTTGTTCTCGAAATGCCTACAGAATCAGCTCGATGCTGCTTAGTATTTTCTAGATAGTTACAATCTCCCATTAGTAGTTTAGTACTACATAAATGAAGGCTGAGTTTTCGTGAAGTCAGCCTCAACCTGTTCATGAAAGATTAAGAGCATAATCAATTTGTCAACAAGTAATAGTGCTTAAAAGTTTGGCAAAAATGAGATTGGAAAACACAATTTTTGGGTTAGCAGTGCCTAAGGCTGGCTACGCCTATGCGTCATCTGAAAAAGCATCACTCATTCTTGTCTTCAAAATTCTGTGTCAAATTGAATTTGATACCTCAATTTTGAGCTAATTTACAGCGTAAATACTTTGACAAAATAAATTTTGTTTTAATCTATCACGAATGGCCTCAACGTCATGATTCCCGCACGTATAGCGAGGTCTTAATGATACCGTCAAATGGCGCATTAGCAATGTTACTAGTGCTAATTTTGATGCTTTTTTGGATTTATTTAAGATTTAAAACCAAAATAGTATCAAGATATTCACGCTCTGTGGCAATTTTTGTCATAGTTTCTCTGATGAGTGTTGGTGGAGGTATTGTATCCGCCCAAGTAACACCGAACCCGGCTCCCTTAAATAACATAACCAGTCTTCCACCTGTTACACCTGGAGACCCTACCCCGGCGACCCCACCACTTCTGACAGCAGTAGCTCAACCAAGCAATCTCGGAGACTTTGTTCAAGACCAAACAGCCCTACTCAAGTTAGGAAAATCCCTATTCTGGGATATGCAGCTTGGTAGTGACGGCGTTCAGTCCTGTGCAACTTGTCACTTTCATGCGGGAGTTGATAACAGATCAAAAAATCAAATCAATCCTGGTTTTTTGGCATCACTGAAAGATATAACTTTCCAGGTAGGTGGTGGTGCAAACTATCAACTCACGGCGGCAGATTTTCCATTTCATAAACTGGCAGATCCTAATGACCGAACCAGTACAGTTATTTCTGACACTAACGATGTTGCCTCATCTCAAGGTGTGTTTAACAGTGTTTTGAATAACACTATTCCAGGTCAAGCAGTGGATTCGACTACATCTGAGCCAGACCCAGACGGCTTTCAAGTCAATGGAATTAATGTGCGTCGAGTTGAGCCGCGTAATACCCCAACGGTAATTAATGCAATATTCAACAAACTCCAGTTTTGGGATGGTCGTGCTAAGGAAACCTTCAATGGAGTGAATATAAAAGGAGCAGCAGACTTTAATGCTAAAGTTTACATAGCTACAAAAGCAAACCAACTAACTGCTGTTTCCGTTTCGCTCAACAATTCCTCTCTAGCTTCCCTAGTAACCGGACCACTATTGAGTCCATTTGAGGTATCTGCTAGTGGTCGTACTTTACCTCAAGTTGGTGCTAAGTTTCTGCGGAAAAAAGGTCAGCAGATCAAAAGCCTCAGACCTTTAGGTAAACAACTTGTACATGAGCAAGACAGTGTTTTAGGCTCTAACAGTCGATACCCTAAACCAGGTCTGGATGTCGCATCCTACGATCGCTTAATTCGGCAAGCCTTTAAGAGGCAATGGTGGAAGTCAAAGTCAATTATTCAAGTTGACAGTAATGGAACACCAACAGTTCTCCCCAAAAATGATGATAGTAATGAGAGTGAGGAAGGACAAACTTTACCTGCAAATCAGTTTTCCCTCAGAGATTGGAACTTCTCTTTATTCGCTGGGTTAGCAATGCAAAAGTATATCTCTACTCTTGTGTCTGACCAAACACCTTTTGATAAATTCCAAGCGGGAAATACTACTGCTCTCACCGATCGAGAAAAAAGCGGTCTGAGTGTGTTTGTCAATAATACGGCTAATGGTGGCGGTAATTGTAATACCTGCCATACGATTCCAGAATTCACTAGAGCTTCCGTGAGAAGAACCGTAGGAGTAGCTTCAACTGATTCAACCGATCCGCTCATTACTAATCCAACTAACGGCTTCTTCCCTAACTACGGTGTCAGACCTGCCTCAGACGATCCAGGAGCCGGAAACACTACCACATCACTTTTCAAAGCACCTACCCTCCGTAACATCGCCTTGACAGCTCCATATATGCATAACGGTGGGAAGTTAACTCTAGAGCAAGTGGTAGACTTTTACAATCGTGGTCGAGGTGATGACGGTGGATCTGGTGTACCACCTTTGAACTTAACCGATGCTAAAAAAGCTGATTTGGTTGCTTTCTTAAGAACCGGACTCACCGATGAACGAGTCCTCCTAGAAAAAGCACCCTTTGACCATCCTCAATTGTTCATCCCTAATGGACATCCCGGCAATCAATTTTCAGTGACTCCGAGTGGCAATACTAATGGAACTCCTACTGCTACAGACCAGCTAGTGGAAATACCAGCCATTGGTAGAAATGGTGTCACTACTCCCAAGCCTAATTTTTTAGAGTAAGACTCTAGACTTGAAACGTAAGTATCTGCCCCTGTTGCATTGCTTTATCCAAAGTAGCAGCATTGGGCAGATTTTCTAACTTAGGGATGAATGTCACTTGTTTTAAGCTAGATTTAGACTCGCCGACTTCTTGAAGAAGTTGAGGAGCTAGGCAGCAACTTTTACTTAAGTAAGTGCCATTTGCCCTTCAACTTAGAGATTCTTTAGTCTAATTTCTAAAGTTTTTCATCCACATATTTTCTTTTCACTAAGCCTTTTATCTGCAATAATAACTAACTTTGTCCAATTAAGTAATATTTAATACATTAAATTAGCAACCATCAGCCATCTTATACCGATCCATCAGCACAATCAATCGTGGGATCGCTTGCTGTATTCTTCACAATTTGTTACAAGAGTACAAAGAACTTCTAGAGACCCAAAACCACATGTTCGGCGGACTTACTGGTTTACAAAATCCTAAAGGCACAGATTGGGGAGAGCAAATGCTCAATACAGTCGCCAGCCAAACAATTCGCCACTTGTTTACCCAAAGCGAGTTAGTAGAAGTCTTTGTGCGCTGCTATCCCTCAAGCAAACTGTTGCAAGGCAGCATTGATAGCTTCAAAATGAGCGGTCGTGGACTGGTGATTCGGAAAGATTTTGCGGTGGAGGAGATGTCATTTGAAACCGATGCAGTGGCTATTGACTTTGGCTCGGTTTTAAGCGGCAAACTCAATCTCAAGCAACCGACTCAAGCGATCGCTCAAGTAATCTTATCAGAGGCAGGCATCAACCACGCCTTTAATGCAGAACTAGTGAAAAAGCGCCTGCTTTACCTCACTGTACCATCATTGACAGCATTATCTGGTGGCGAACCAGTCTCTTTTACAGAAGTCCAGGTACAGCTATTGCCTGAAAATCGCTTACAGCTCAAAGCAAAGGCAGATTTAAATAATGGCGAACTTGTGCCCCTAACTATGACCTTAACCATAGGCATTGAAAGGCGGCGGCGAGTTTCTTTCAAAGACCCGAAAATCGAACTCGACCAAGTGCCAGAAGCACAAAGAGAACTTTCTCAAACGTTGAGTGTAACCCTGGTAGAAATTTTAGATAATATGGTCGATTTGGATCGTTTTGACCTTGATGGGGTAAAAATGCGGCTTAATCGTTTAGAAACTGAAGGTCAAAAGCTGATTTTCAGTGGATATGCTGAAATTGAGCGAATTCCACGTAGCTCTTAATCTGATAATCTTATGCAAAGACACGTTTGGCGAAGCCGTTCAGAAAGAGTAAATCCAAACTAAAGTTTTGCTTATTCACGTAAAGCCTAAAAAAGTTTCAATAAAAACAAATTAAATACCGCCTAAAACGATTTAGGCGGTATTGTAAATCTTTAAACTTTAAACTGAGTTAGAAATTATGGATTATGAATTGTAATCAATTCTTATCCATAATTAATCGCTGTTGGGTCTCTATCTTCCCACACCTACATACTGGAATCCAGCCCGGATCATGACTTCAGGGTCAAGGAAGTTACGACCGTCGATGAGAACGGGGTGGGCCATCAATTTTGCCATCTTCACATAGTCAAGAGTGCTGAACTGCTGCCATTCGGTGACAAGTACCAAAGCATCGCAGCCGTCAGCAAGTCTTTCGGCATCGGTTTCTACTAGCACACCGGAAAGACCATGACGCATACCTGTTTGGGAAACAATTGGGTCGTAGGCTTTGACTTTGGCTCCCAGTCGGTTTAGCTGTTCAATTAAGTTGAGTGCTGGAGCATCCCGCATATCATCGGTATCAGGCTTAAAAGTTAGACCGAGTAGTCCAACAGTTTTGCCTTTGAGAATTTTTAAGACTTGCTGGAGTTTTTCCAAAGCAATCAAACGTTGGCGTTCGTTGACACTAACAGCGGATTTTAGTAGCTGGGCTTCATAGCCATAGTCATCAGCAGTGTGAATCAAGGCAGAGACATCTTTGGGGAAGCAGGAACCACCCCAACCAATGCCCGCTTGTAGAAATTTGTTACCAATGCGGGAATCTAGACCAATACCTTTGGCAACTTGGGTGACGTCAGCACCGACGCGATCGCAAATATTAGCAACTTCGTTAATAAAACTAATCTTAGTGGCTAAAAAGGCATTAGCAGCGTATTTAATCATTTCTGCCGAACTCAGGTCTGTTGCCAGAATTGGCACAGAAGGTAAAGATTGATTCTCAGCGTACTTGCGTTCCACAATTGGAGCATACAATTGTTGCATCAAGGCTACTGCCCTTTGACTATTGCCTCCTAGTACAATGCGATCGGGGTTGAAGGTGTCGTAAACTGCGGAACCTTCGCGCAAAAACTCTGGATTGCTGACTACATCAAACTCGGATACAAACTCAAGTAATTTCTCATCACTCGGCACCCCACCTGCGGGTACCAATGTTTTCTGCCGCTCTGCAACACCATCCAGAATCAGCATCCGCACCCAGTCACCTGAGCCAATGGGTACTGTAGATTTATTGACTATAACTTTATAACCACCGTTGAGATTTTCCCCAATACCACGGGCTACAGCTTCAACATAACGAGTATCACTTTCACCAGTGGGTAAAGGTGGTGTTCCCACGGCAATAAACAGAATTTCTCCGTGGGCAACTCCCGCAGCGAGGTCACTTGTGAAATGAATTTTGTCTGCTTGAATAGCAGATTGCATAATTTCGGAGAGTCCCGGTTCAAAAATTGGAGACTGCCCAGACTTCATTAATTTAACTTTTTCTTCGTTATTATCTACGCAAATAACATCATGTCCGATATGAGCTAAGCAAGCACCTGTAACTAAACCGACGTAACCAGTACCAATTACGCAAACACGCATTTTTAACTCCTCGTTTGATTGAGCTTTAGTTTAAAAAAGGAATTGTCAACATCACATACACCGAGAGGAAACACAGCCACTAAAGTACCGGCTACCAAATAGGATCGGCTTGCACGAAAGTAGAGAGCGGTGCTAGGCACTGCTCAGGAGGCTGAATTCTTGACATCGCTATTCATGCGATCGCGGAAATCTTCTATTGTTAGTTTTAACCCGTCTTGCAAAGGAATGGTAGGTTCCCAATTTAACCAAGTTTTTGCCTTTGTGATATCAGGCTGGCGACGCCGGGGGTCGTCCGAAGGTAATGGCTCGAATTTAATCTGTGCATCTGGGTTAATCATATTCTGCACAGTTTGTGCCAATTGTAAAATTGTGTATTCACCAGGATTACCTAAATTGATTGGGCCAACATAGTCGCCATTCATCAGCCGGATAAATCCTTCTACTAAATCAGAAACGTAACAGAAACTCCGAGTTTGCGAACCATCACCGTACACGGTTAAAGGAGTACCACGCAAGGCTTGAACTATAAAATTGCTCACTACTCGACCATCATTTTCTAGCATTCTCGGCCCATAAGTATTGAAGATCCGAGCAACTCGAATGTCAACTTTATTTTGCCTATAGTAATCAAATGCAAGAGTTTCAGCGATTCTTTTGCCTTCGTCATAACACGAACGTATGCCGATGGGATTGACGCTACCCCTATATTCTTCACTTTGAGGATGAACTTCTGGGTCTCCGTAGACTTCACTAGTTGAAGCTAAGAAAAATCTAGCTTTGACACGTTTGGCTAACCCTAACATATTTAGTGTCCCCATCACGTTAGTTTTAACGGTTTTTACTGGGTTGTATTGATAATGTACAGGAGAAGCAGGACAAGCTAAATGATAAATTTGATCCACTTCTAACCGAATTGGTTCGGTTATATCGTGGCGGATTAATTCAAAGTACGGATGACCTAACCATTTAAGTATATTACGTTTATGACCTGTGTAAAAATTATCTAAGCATATTAATTCATGCCCATCGTTCATTAGTCGGTCGATGAGATGGGAACCAATAAACCCAGCACCGCCCGTCACCAAAATTCTCATAGTTTCCTGGTTACTTACAAATATTTTGAGTATCTATTCCACTTATCCTTTAGGTTACCCAGCTTTGGGATAAAAATACAGAATGAAAAACCAAGAAGATTTAATCGAAAACTATTCTCGAATTCATCTGTTTGTCTACAGTTGTAGTTTTGTGATGTTTTTATATGCTTTGTTAACAATTTAATTAGCAAAATAACAAACATTGCTCAAGATTGTTAGCTTTTGAGCTAAAGTTCATCAAATCTTCAACAACTTAAAGTGTTTTTACAGTTAACACTTTTTTTCGGTACTAAAACTAAAGTGTTTTTACAGTTAACACTTTTTTTCGGTACTAAAACTAAATAGTACATCTGTACAGATATAGGCTTCTACAGTCAATGTTATTTACTTGAAGAGATTTTTGTTAATGCCATCGCAGCCTGACTCTACTGGAGTAGGCTGAACTCTAAGTTGTATCATACAGCAGATGTCATGCTAGTAGCTACATTAGAGATAACTACATTTGTTTGAGTGCGTTGTGGTTCTCCAAGCATGACAATGGAGCAGGTGAGTTGTCTAGCTAACTCAGTTGTGACATCGCTAATGGCTAACCCTCCAGGACTAGTACGATTGCGTATAAAGGGTAAAACTACTAAATCGTATAATCGTGCTGCTTGCAAAATTGCTTGAGCAACATTTTCATGAGCGATAATTTGAATTTCTGGGGTATTGGGTAGAGCTAATTTAGATACTAATAAAGAGAGATGCGATCGCCTCCAAGCAATTTTACTGGAACTAGTGCGGCGCTCGCACACATTCAGTACAGTAATGTGGCTCTGATTTGCTTGTGCTAACATGTGGGCAAATTGTACAGGCTGCAATATTGGTGCTGTTAAATTTTCTACTGGCACTAAGATGCGTTGAATTTTTTTTGGTGATTCCACCAAACGTGTTACTGCTACCGGACAATGGGCTGCCCAAAGCACACCATCAATGACATTACCAAATAACAGCGCTCGCAACCCAGTACGTTTACCCCAACCCATGACAATTAAACTAGCTTTTTGTTCGCGGGCTGCTCTGCTAATTCCTTGAGCAAAAGCATCATCAATTCTCAACACCGATTCTGCGGCTACACCTAATACTCGACTTTGGGCGGTGGCCTTTGTTAACAGGCGTTTGCTGCGTTCAACAGAAGCTTCTAACTGCGGTGCATCCATGTGAGCAGCAGCAGTAGCGATCGCGAGCGGTACAATTTTACCATTTGACTGACGCGCTAACAATGTCGCCATTTCTATCAAATACTGCTGAGTTTGAGGATTATAGACAGGTACAACTATAGTCACACTGTCTGTTTCTGCTACATCGCGATCTGCTAAAGTAGTTGGTGGTGGATCTACGGCTGGCGAGGCAGTCAAACCAACAGCTATTCGACCAGTGATCGACGGACCCAAGGTTGATGTGACAACCATTAAAACAATAATGCTGTGTAATATTTCTGAGGAGAGTAATCCAGCCTGATATCCGACTAACGTTGCTGCTAAGGTTGTACCTACCTGGGGAAGTGATAGCGACCACATTGTGAGCATTTCTCGCCAGTTGTAGTGGTAAAGCAGTTTTGTCAACAATGCTGCGAGCAATTTACTGGCAATCAAACCGATTATAATCAACAGCGTTAACTTCAGAGCGTTCAAATTATTCAAAAAGGCAGGTAAATCGACCAGCAAACCAAGGTCAACAAAGAAAATCGGAATGAACAGCACACTGCCAATAAATACTACCTTTTCTTTGACTGGGCCTTCACCCACAGCTTCATTTACCGCCAAACCTACTAAAAAAGCACCAACAATTTTGTCTACTCCTATTAATTGAGCGCCCACAGCAGCAAGAAACACAGAAAGCAACACAAACAAAAACTTGTTTCCTTCATCGTCTCCCGAACGGTGAAAAAATTCTTTACCTGCCCAATCAAATCCAGCGACAACAGCAACAGAGTAAATCATTAACCAACCCGACAAGGTGAGTAGCTTAGCCAAGCTGAATGCCCCAGCCTGAGCGATAGCTACACAAATGGCTAATATGAACACTGCACCAATATCTGTAAAAATCGAAGCTCCAATAGTGACAGTAACCGCTTCATTATTTACCACTCCCAAACGAGTGATTATCGGATATGCCAAAAGGGTATAGGAAGCGAATAAAGAGCCAATTAAAATTGAAGAATTCCAACCATAGCCTAAAATAAGACCTACTAAAGTTCCCATAATTAGCGGCACACTGAAAGTCAAGCTAGCAAACCCAAAGGCACGCCTTTTTCTCTTGCGGAATTGTTCGAGATCGACTTCTAGCCCTGCGACAAACAGTAAGTAAATTAACCCAATATCTGATAGTAGGTTAATCATTGGCGAGTCTGACTGAAATAGATGCCACCCGGAAGGGCCAAGTACGAGTCCAGAAAAAACCAAACCCACTAATCCTGGTAATCTTAGTCGCTCAAACACGATCGGTATAACTAAGATAACTACGAGCACAATAGCAAAAGAAACAATTGGTTCCTTGCCAAGAACTTGGGAAGTTGGTTCCAAAGCAAGAACTTGTGATATGAGTTCCATAGGTAGGAATTGAAGAGGCTATGGGAAAATGGCGATCGCCTTGAGGATCGCTTAATTGATAAAAATCAATATAGAAGCCACCTGACGAAAAATCAAAAATCTTAACTTACTACTAAACTAGACAATTGTCTTTGAACTAACTACCTACGGGTGGATTTGACTCAAAATGAATCGCAAGCGATCGTAGTCGTCTTTAAGTAGCACGCTTAGGCTTCGCCCAGCTTTAATTAGCCATTCTCGGTCAGCTTTACGTAACTGATATACATCTCGAATGGCAGCTGCGGTCAAAGACTCTACTGGCGCACCATTAATACAAAGGAGTGTCCGCAAAAAATCTAGTTCTTCAGTAAATTTGACGATCGCTTCTGGTTCGCACCGATAAACAGCTTGATGAATTTGCGGAGGACGGGGTGGTAGATACTGATATACTCTTCGGTTATAACTTGGATTTTGTGGAGATAGTTCAAATCCAACGATCGCAGCTCGGAATTCCGTTCTGAGCATGGCAAATATCTGGGGTTGTTCCTCCCGTAAGTCTTGCAAGGACAACCCCAAAGCTCTAGCCCGGTGTACGGAATCTATGGGCATGGTTGTGGCATAATACACTACAGCGTAAACCATATTGCCAGATTCTTCATCTACACCACAAACCCAACTACCAAAAGGTGGCATAGAGGGAAAGCTTAAATCTTCAGGTTCCAAACATTGTGCCAAAAATTCAGTACTAGTAGTTTCAATTACCTCGGCAAAGTGGTTGGGATGGCGATCGCTTGTGTCAAACTGTGGTAAAGGAAGGCGCATAATTGTCAAGAGTCATTAGTCATTAGTCCTCTTTTGCAAAGTTCCGATGCCTCTGGTAAGTCTCCCTTTGGGCGTCTACACCGCAAGCAGGCAGTCATGACTTTGCGCTTTGTCCTTGCCAAATGACCAAGGACAAATGACTAAGGACAAATTACTAATCTATTTTCCTTTTTTACGTCCGGCTGTGGTCTCTACAAGTTCCAATTCCTTCAGGCGGAAGGTAATTAATTTATCCCAGTTACCACCTTCAAACAGTACGGCTACCTTGCCATCACTTACTCGTTGCACGAGTCCTTCAGAGCGATAATAGGTATCTGCGGGATTTTTTACACGAACAGTTGCTCCAGGCAGAATCATCTTTTTAGCCTCGCTTGTTTCCTGTTAATAGCTTAATACTTGTTAATAGTCATTGGTCATTGGTCATTGGTTTTCCTTAACTAACAAAGGACAAAGGACAAATGACAACTGACTAATGACTAATGACTAATGACGAATTAATAATACTTCTGTCTTTGGCGAAAATTTGCTACCGATTCTACTATTCCCAAGGAAATGAAGTTAGTCAGCATAGCAGAACGCCCATAACTCATCCAAGGTAAGGGAATTCCTGCTACAGGCGCTAAGCCGACTGTCATGCCAACGTTGACAATTAACTGAAACACAATCATGGACAAAACGCCAATAGCCAATAACGAACCAAAATTGTCTGTGGCGGTTTGAGCAATATGCAGTAGACGAAAGCAAATTAAGCAAAAGACAAATAGTACTAATAAACAACCAGCAAAACCGAATTCTTCGCCGACTGCGGAGAAAATAAAGTCTGTATGCTGTTCTGGGACGAAATTCAGTTGTGTCATTGGGCCTTTAAACAGACCCCATCCCCAAATTTCACCAGCACCAATTGCAATGCGAGATTGAATCAAGTGATACCCAGCACCTAAGGGATCGTGGTCGGGGTCGATGAATACAGTTAGTCGGTCTTTTTGATATGGTTTCAAAATATGATTCCACGCAAAAACTCCTAATTCACCACCCAGTATATTCAGACTCCACGCACCAATAGCACCCAAATAAAATCGACGCCAAGGCAGAGTTAGCCAGCCCACAATAGCCATAGCGACTGACCAAACTACACCCAACGGCCCAAAAGATAGCTCTTTAGCGACTGACCAAACTACACCCAACGGCCCAAAAGATAGCTCTTTAAATAAAACTATCGGCTCTGCTAAAGGCCAAGATATACTAAGCAAAATGGCAGCAACCACAGGAGAAATCATCAGAATTAACCAGCCTGGGTTAGCATTTGCCCAGTAGAGCATTCCCAAGACGATCGCCCCAAATACTAATGATGTTGCTAAATCTGGCTGTAAAAATACTAATCCCCAAGGTATAGCAGTGATTGCTAGCACGTGGAAAACACTTTCGAGTTTTGAAGCAGTACGCTTATGTAGCAAAGCTGCTAAGGTGATAATTATACCGACTTTGGCAAACTCTGAGGGTTGTACGTTAAAGCCAGCAACACTAATCCACCGCTGTGCCCCTTTGGCACTAGTACCAGCAATCATCACGGCGATTAAGCTGAAATTTGTCAGTCCATAGGTTACCCAGTGGCACTGCATCAAGATTTCGTAACGGGTACGAGCTAAAAACAGCGCTATCAGCACACCAATAGCCGCTACCAACCAATGCCACCACCAGTCGGTTACTGGCTGTTTTAGTTCCGTACTCAGAATCATCAGACCGCCAAAAATACTGATAGCAATCGGTAGACAAAATAGTAACCAATCTACATATTGCCAAGGTTTAACCCAAGACTTCCAGCGAAATTTGGGAAGCGAGCGTTTTAATAACATTGTGTGACTTTAGACTTTAGATTTGATTGTTGGGCATTGGGCATTGGGTACTGGGTACTGGGTATTGGAAAAATTCTTCCCCAGTTCCTAGTCCCCAATCGCCAGTCCCTAGTATTCCCAGGTATAGCCCAACAAGCAGATAGCAATTAAAATTTATTATGTTAAAGCGGCAACTGAGACTTTACCAGCAATGGTAAGAGCAATCGCTGTTAATGCTTTTGCTGAAGCTGAATCTGGGTCAGCAACCACTATTGGCACACCGCTATCACCGCCAACTCGCGTAGAAATTTCTAATGGCACACAGCCCAAAAGTGGGACATCTAATTCAGCAGCTGTTTTGGAGCCACCCCCGGAACCAAAAATGTCGTACTGCTTATCTGGCATATCTGGTGGGATAAAATAACTCATATTTTCCACGATTCCCAATACTGGGACGTTCATCTGCTGGAACATCCGTAATCCCTTACGAGAATCTAACAGCGCTACATTTTGCGGTGTAGTAACAATTACTGCCCCTGCCATCGGTACTGCTTGAGTTAAGGTTAACTGAGCATCTCCAGTTCCTGGTGGCATATCTACAATCAAATAGTCGAGTTCTCCCCATTGCACTTGATAGAGAAACTGGCGAATTACACCATTTAGCATCGGCCCTCGCCAAATCACTGGTTGATCTCGGTCAATCAAAAAGCCCATTGAAACCAATTTGACGCCGTGATTAAAAGCAGGTTCTAGAATTTCACCTTTTTCGGTTGAGCGTACAGCAATTTCGGCATCTGCCAGCCCCAGCATGGTCGGGTCATTAGGCCCATAAATATCAGCATCTAATAAGCCGACTTTTGCTCCTGTTTGAGCTAAAGCCACTGCGACATTCACCGCCACAGTACTTTTTCCAACACCACCTTTGCCGCTAGAAACAGCAATGATATTTTTTACTCCAGAAATGCCAGTGCGGTCGGGCAAACTTTTTTGTTGCGGTGTTTCTGCTGTGACTTCTACATTTACATCTGTAACGCCTGGTAGTTTTTTAACAGCTTTTTGACAATCTTCAACAATAAATTCACGTAAAGGACAGGCAGGAGTAGTTAACACTAAAGTGAAACTAACCTTGCCAGCATCAATTTTGACGTTGCGAATCATGTTCAGTTCTACCAGACTTTTGCGAAGTTCTGGGTCTTGCACTGGTCGCAACACTTCTAAGACAGAGCGAGAATCAAGGACATCGTACATAAAAAATTCAAAATTCCAAATTTACCGAAGTTTTGATTTAAGGAAGGCAGAAGCTGGTAAGTTCTGTTGAAAATGAAGAAATACAATCTTAGTCAGCATCTTAGCTATTAACTGGATGCAAATAAAAGCAAGAGCAGATTAGTATTTTCACTATTACTGTCGTAATAAAACTTAGGAAATTGGATTACCACCTAATAGAATCTTAACTTTCTTTAGGTACTAGGTATAGGGAACTAGGTATTGGGGATTGGCAGTGGTGATTGCTTGGTGCTAATTGGTGAGTGAGGAGTTAAGAGTTATTTTTTCCTATCTTTACTATCTTCCCAGCCCCTAGTACCTAGTCCCCAGTCCCTAAAAATCAAAACAACTATCATTAAGGGATTTTTTCTTAGTTGATACTGCTGGTAATGTCGTCTTTTCTACTGCTTCAATTAAAGAGCGGGCAACGCGGTCTACATAAGGACGAGATAAAGACCAGATTAGGGGTGACAACCAACCGCGTAGTGTTACAGAATAAGATAAACAAGTACCACAAACCGTAGATTCTACTTGGTAAGTTACCCGTTCTTCTATCCCAGGAATTGCCATGACTCGGATACTTAGCAACTCTCTAGGATTGACGCGTTCCACGAAAATCCGGATTGGAATTGGCGAAAAGCGTGTTACAGCTTGAAAGATTAATCCTGGTTTGGGTACTAATCCATAGGGCACATTGGTACTTTTAAGTAGTGGATGCCAGGAAACATCTGTTAAGTCAACCACTTTTTGCCACAATTCATCTACAGAAGCACAAGTAATCTCTCGATACGTCCGCACCAGAGAAGCGCAAAACCGACGACGTTTGCGGTGGATGAATTTGGATAACCAACCTTGCATTTTCCTAATCCTCGTCCTCGCTAGACACTTTCTGGTACTTTGGGCAACCACGTTTAGCCCTAGATGAAAACTTTCTCAAAATTGCTTTGAGCATAGCAAGGGTATATTCGGTGCAGATGCTAACCGCCAAATTACAAATATGGCGCAGAAGTTTTCCGCAGACGAGTCAAACCCCTGATACCTCAGGTTAAGACTAAATTCTAGTGTTTATACCAGAATATTCCAATTAAAAATTTCATTAATAATTTCAAAGAAACTCAGTCAATATACAAGCCTATACGCATTTGAGGGAAAATAACTCTAGTGATGCCCATCAATCCTAAAAATGCTTAACCACTCAGAAAAAAGCAGGTTGGGCAAGTCAAGCTTGATTGCTGGCGCGTGTTTCCCCAAATTTTAAGATGAGAAATTTGTGGCTTTCTGGAAATTGTAATTTAGGTTCAAAATCTATGTTGATTGACTCGCAAACACCAACTCTACCAATAGATTCATCCAAGTCTTTGCCAGCAACTGACGCTCAGACTAGGGTTAGTCAGTTTATGAAACAGCTGCAAGACGAGATTACGCAAGCTTTAACAAAAATAGATGGTGAGGGTAAGTTTCACGAAGATAGTTGGGAACGCCCAGAAGGAGGTGGAGGACGATCGCGCGTGCTGCGCGATGGTGCAATATTTGAACAAGGTGGTGTAAATTTTTCTGAAGTTTGGGGTTCCCATTTACCGGCATCAATTTTAGCTCAACGCCCTGAAGGGGCAGGGCACGGCTTTTATGCCACGGGTACTTCAATGGTGTTACACCCACGCAATCCCTACGTGCCTACAGTCCATCTCAACTATCGCTACTTTGAAGCTGGGCCAGTGTGGTGGTTTGGTGGTGGTCTGGACTTGACACCCTATTACCCGTTTGCTGAAGATGCAACACATTTACACAAAACTTTAAAACAAGCTTGCGACAAACACCACCCAGAGTATTACCCAACGTTCAAGCGGTGGTGTGACGAATATTTTTACCTGAAACATCGCGGTGAAACAAGAGGCGTCGGCGGTTTGTTTTTTGATTACCAAGATGGTCAAGGTAGTTTATATCGTGGCCCAGATCCCAATGGAGAAGCAGCTAATTATAGCAACAAGGTGGGAGAACTAGCACCGCGTAATTGGGAAGATTTATTTGCCTTTGTGCAAGAGTGTGGTCGAGCATTTTTACCAGCTTACGTACCAATTGTAGAACGGCGACATGGGATTGAGTATGGCGATCGCCAACGAAATTTTCAACTCTATCGCCGGGGACGATATGTAGAATTTAACTTGGTTTACGACCGAGGCACTATTTTTGGTCTGCAAACCAACGGACGCACCGAATCAATTCTTATGTCACTACCACCCTTAGTGCGCTGGGAATATGGCTATCAGCCAGAACCCAATTCCCCGGAAGCGGAGTTATATGAAACCTTCTTAAAACCTCAAGATTGGGTCAATTGGACACCACCTCAATAGTGACTTAAAAATTAGGCATAGGGTAATGGAAACTGGTGAATGGGGGCATAGCCCGGATTTTTCACAAGGTGTGGGAGGTGTGGGAAGTGTGGGGAGAGAAGGGGGAAAGATTTATTCCCTATCTTGCCCATCCTCCCACACCTCCCCATCTCCCCAGTCCCCAGTCCCTACTTCCCATTCCCAATTAAAAATTGCTACTCAGCACTGTTTTGGTGAGTTAAACTACTAAATGTAAGCACTTAGGATGTAAAAGTGACTATTTTAGCTGTAGCTTGTTAATTTCAAGTCGCAGCATTATAACAGTTTTGTAGCTAGTTAATTTAAGATAAATGCCACGGGGAGGGCTTTAGTGATTCAAATAGACCAAAAAACTTATACAACCCAAGATGGAAATACCGTTATTGTCTTGACACCAGTCGGTCGCCTAGACATTACGACTGCTTGGCAATTTCGCCTAAAGTTACAGGAGTGTATTTCCAAACTCAGTCGTCATGTGGTTGTAAATCTGGGACAGGTTAATTTTATTGATAGTTCTGGTCTCACGTCTTTGGTAGCCGGAATGCGTGATGCAGATAAAGTTAAAGGTAGTTTCCGCATCTGCAATGTACATCCAGAAGCCAAACTCGTGTTTGAAGTGACGATGATGGATACTGTGTTTGAAATCTTTGAAACTGAAGAGGAAGCTTTAGAAGGTGTACCTCGTAGTATTGCTAGTTAAGAGAAGAGTTAGGAGTAGAGACGCGATTAATCGCGTCTATACAGGAGTGAGGAATTAACTCATAACTCATAACTCGCTCTTACTCAATACTGATTTCGCTTGGTGTAGTGATAAGGGCCGAGAATTGCTCCCCAAATTGCTTGTCCAGTAGCAGGATCGATTCCTTTGTCATAGCTTTTAAATTCTCCTGCTGTGGCTTCAAACCCTAAGGAAACTTGGATAGTATTGCCCAAATAAGTAAAGCTGCAACAAGTTTCTGGTAGTGGGGTAGCGGTAAACTTATAGCGATCGCCAGCTAGTGTTTCATAATTGACTGTGAGGATACAACCTGGTAGTAAATCTAATTGATTGGGTGAGAGTGTATTCAGTAGGGCAGAATTATCACCTGCGCCTTTTAATGCTTCTGGATTTTTAGGCATATAATATTGCACTTGCAGGGGTGCATGAGAATCGCTTCCCTGGCGCAACCGCATAATTCGCTGGCGGTAAGGTCGATCTAAGTTAATAATATTAGCCTGTTCGGCAAACAGGGTAATGCTATCTTCTGGGAATAAGTTAACTGGTCTTTGCCACAGGCGCAGGTGGACATACCAAACTGGTTCTCCGATGGCTTGTTCCCGATTATCAAATTCACCAGCTAGATACTCACCTAAAGCAGTTAACTGTGGCGAGAAGCTCATAAATGGGATCGATAAATTATTAAAGGTGATAATTTTTGGTTAGTTTTTTTAGGGGAGAGAGTTCTTAGCCCCTGTGGCTACCAACTTTCAAACTACTTTTGATTTGTTTATATTGTAAATGAAACTGTCATCGGCCAAAACCTAAACTTGGCAAAGTAGCCTTTAAGCGAGAAAATAAAAATACATCGCCCTTAATATTTTCTTTGTGAATAACGTCCGTACTGTCTCTGATACAAAGCGAACTTTCTACAATTTGCATACCCGTCCGATCAACACTATTTATCGTCGGGTAGTAGAAGAGTTGATGGTGGAGATGCATCTGCTATCAGTAAATATTGATTTTAGCTACAATCCAATTTATGCCTTGGGCGTCGTCACTACTTTTGACCGCTTCATGGAAGGCTATCAACCAGAACGGGATCGAGAATCAATTTTTAACGCCTTATGTCAGGCTATAGAACAAGACCCGCAACGCTATCAACAGGATGCCCAAAGATTGCGCTCTGTAGCTGAAAATTTGCCAGTTAAAGATTTAATTGCCTGGCTGAGCCAAACGACTAATTTAGATCGAGATGCTGATTTGCAAGCACAATTGCAAGCGATCGCCAATAATTCTAACTTTAAATACAACCGTTTGTTTGCAATTGGGATATTTTCATTACTGGAATTATCAGATCCCGAATTAGTCAAAGACCAAAAGCAACTCACTCAAGCACTCAAAGCGATCGCCGCAGGCTTGCATTTGTCTGAGGACAAATTTAGCAAAGATTTGGAACTATATCGTTCTAACCTAGACAAGATGGCGCAAGCACTGGTAGTGATGGCAGATATGCTCTCAGCCGATCGCAAAAAACGCGAACAACGCAAACAACAATCAACTACTCAAGTTGCTCCTCCAACTTCCAATGAATAATCATGAGTGAGGAGTTAGGAATTATCAATAACTCCTCATTCCTCACTCATAACTCCTGAATTTAGTTTTATACACCCAAGATTTTATAGATTAAGCTATTGATTAAAGTCAGCGCAAATGCTCCAAGAACAGCACTCCAAATACCGTAACGCAAGCGAAAACCTTCGACTAACCAAGCAGCAATACTAAAACAAGCTACAGCAATGATAAATGTGAAAATGCTGGATAATAAGTCGAATGTGAGTAAATTTGGGACTGCGAAAAGGAGTCTTAAAAATGGTCGGACTATTGCTGTCACAATCCCAAGTACTGCTGCCGAAAAGAAGGCTTTACCTGGAGTGTCAATTTCAACTCCCAAAGGCAATTTACTAATTATTAATAAGCTGATAGCTGTTACTATCCAAACAATTAAAAGCGTTACAAGATTCATGCCACAACCCTTGAAACGTGAATGGCAATTGGTGGTATAGCCTACCTATGGGAAAATCTTTCAAACTCAACCAATTATTTGTAAATTAACAGAATTTTTTCTCTAGCCGAATTTTATTCTGGATATCTTTAGGTTTGGGAAAAAACTGCAAAGGGGAGTAGCGAGGATAAGGGAAATAAAGAAGTATTTTCCTCCTTATCTCCCCGATCTCCTCCTACTTCCTCGTCTGCCACCTCATCTTACCTTTTAGGAGTAGATTGGCTTTGTTTAGGTGCTACAGGTGCTGAGGATGCTGGTGGGTTGGAAATACCAGGATTGAGAGGACTGATGCCTTGCCCGGTTGGAGGTTGAGCAGTTACCCTGGGCAAGGGTACGGAATTAGGCGCTAAAGGAAATCTGGGGGTAAGACTGCCTTCGGGGTTGACGCCTGGAACTGGTGCTTCACCAGGATTGATTGGAAAAGAAGGTATAGAAGGCTGGTTAAGTGAGTTTGTCGGCGATTGAGATGGGCCGGGAATAATTCCCAAAGAAACGCGATCGCCGCCTACTTGGCGCAGCAAGTCCAATGTCTCAATCACATCATTGTAAGTTGCTGTGCGTGAAGCATTCAGCACTAGAATCGCACCAGGCTTTGCTTGGAGTTCCTGTTTTAACCTTTGTGCCAAATCCTCGCGTTTTACAGGCAGTTTTTCTATGTAAGTATTGCCTACGGCATCGATAGTTACAATCACACTGCCAGTTTGTGACGTTATCCCAGATACTGTATTGGTGCTGGCTTTCGGTAAATCAACATTTATTGCCTGTTGGCGCGTAAATTGCAGTGCCGCTAACAAAAAAAACGTCAGAATACAAAAAACAACATCAATTAAAGGAATGATTTGAACTTGGATCTCTTCAATTGGAGTATGTAGATTAACTTTCATATCTCACTCTCAAACCTGGTTTGGGGTTAAATTTTTGACTATTACTCAGGTGTATTTGGGGGTTGAGGAGGCGCAGAAAACCTACTTTTCCCTTGCTTGCGGGGTGGAGTAAAATTTTCCCGCACAATTGGTGATGTCGTATTACTAAAATCAGGTGGAGACTGGCGATAGAGCAATTCCAACTCATTCCCTGCTTTGCGAAAAACTTTGACTTGATTGACTACAAAACCTTGAAACAGGCGATAAAATGCCAAACTAATAATGGCAACTATTAGCCCGGTTGCCGTACTAATTAAAGATTCACCAATACCAGTAGTCACGCCAGCTGTAGATTCGGTTCCCAAATCGCCAATGCGAATTGAGCGCAGAGAATGAATTAAACCCAGAACAGTACCCAATAATCCCAATAGGGGGGCGAGAGCAATTACTGCTTCTAAAAGTTTTTCACCTCGCCGCATTCCTGCCAATTCATCTTCAGCGGTGGACTCCAGTGCTAAGCGAAAGGTTTCCGTATCACTTTTATTTAAGTGTAACGGGGCATAAAGAAAACGCCCCACAGGCTGATCGTTTGCTTGTCGAGCAATATCTCCAGCGACTTGCCAATCATCATGAGCAGCATCTAAGACGCGATCGACTATTTGCTTTTCCTGAGAGAAAATTCGCAACCAGAACCACAAACGCTCAAAAATTACACTCAAAGACAGAATCGATAGAACAAGCATTGGCCACATCGCTGGCCCGCCCTTGTAAAACAAATCTAAAATATCCACTGTTTAAGTTTCCTCCCTCCATAACTAAAGCAACTATCCCAAGCATTATTAATTTTAGAGATTAATGCACAACTACCGTAATCGTGAGCCGAATTACAACATAGTTATGTTATGTAATCAAAGGGATTGGAGATAGGGAAACAGGCGGCAGAGGAGAAAATTCCTAACTCCTCACTAAGCATTCTCTACTCTCCACTTTCGTTAAGATTGGTAGCGTCTTCCAGACTAACTAGGGCGGTTATTCCCACCGGAAGTTTAAAAGATAATTTGTCAAAATTAAAGATAACTGGAGGTTCAAAACATGAAATTTTCAATTCAATCGGTTTATACCTGGTATCGTAATTCGCTTCGTAACCCTAAGTACCGTTGGTGGGTAATTTTAGGAACATTAGTTTATTTAGCCAGCCCAATTGATTTACTGCCAGACATTTTCCCCATTGTCGGACAGATTGATGATGTTTTTCTTTTGACTTTGCTAGTTAGTGAGGTGTCTGGGTTAGTGATTGAAGGCTGGAAAGCTCGTAAAGGCGATCTAAGTACCGAAGCAGGCAATACACCAGAGGGTTCTACCTCCACTGCAAGCACCATCGATGTTGATGCTGTCTCTGTCAAGTAGTTTTTACAACCAAATAAAATTTCACAAACCCCTGCTTTTAGCGTCTGCTGGCAACCACGCTTCTGAAGTAGGGGATATTTTTTAGTTAAGGGATTAGTAGTAAATAATAAGTAGAAGGCAGAAGGTAAAACTCTAAACAGTAAAAGGTTTCGCTAGTTTGGATTTTACATTTTATTATGTCCGCTTACTTATATGTAAATTAGGTTCGAGAACATGGTGTCAAGCAATAGAAATCTATGTTGATTAAGCTGCAATGACTTCGCCAAATTTTGTTAAGAAGCGGAACGCTTTGAGGATATAACTAGCACAATCTGTAGGTGAGGTGTTGTAAAACGATCGCCACGCACTCGCCTTATCTTCATCATAGCGATCGCCTCGTTCGCGATGGTGTTCTAACCATGCCAATCGGACTGCATGACCGATTAACACATTTAATACTATATATTATTCGATTTGCAATTGGGGATTATTTGCGGCAATCGCTGCTAGTTCGATTAATGCTTCAATATTAACTTGGCGGTACTCTGGAGCTTCAATTTTATTTAGCAGAAGTTTTCAGGTATACTCTTAATAATTTTGCTCTTAATACTGTTGCTAAAATTAGGTTTTATTGAGAAGTAATGACAAACAAATAAAGGATAGTAAAAAAGTGAGTCAATCTTCTCAAAAATGTTGGTAAATATATTATTTATGAATAGGTTTAGATCACAAAATCTTGAAACTTTTTAGCAAAAAGCTAATAGCATTGATAAAAAGTATTTGCAACACAGGCTCAACTGTAGGTTACTACAGTTGTTATAGGCTTCTATTTATTTAAATTATTTGAATTCAGCTATCCCAAATATTTTAGCTGTATGAAGTTTGCCTGTAAATACATTAATTGGCTTGACAGAAATTCTAACAGTAGTAAAATTTACTTGAAGTTACGTGAAAATTACCTGCACATCCAAGCTTGAAGTTGGTTACTGGTGAAG
Source organism: Nostoc sp. (assembly GCA_036918135.1). Lineage (GTDB taxonomy): Bacteria > Cyanobacteriota > Cyanobacteriia > Cyanobacteriales > Nostocaceae > Nostoc. The sequence goes on along the minus strand of JBALDB010000053.1, from coordinate 168,527 downwards.
AACGTCACAAATTCTGGATACTATTACCTAGTATCTACCGGAGATGGCGATTCCGGGTTAGGATGATGACTAGCGATGGCTTGATTTAAATATCGATATTGAATTGTTGAAATTTTATGGACCATAGTCCACAAGATGGCAGTATTAACCTCCTCTAAGCTGGTGAGGCAGTCTCCCAGCGCGGGGGAGATATTTAGGAGGTATGTATCATGCTCACACAGGATCTTCGGAATGCACTGCTTGATGCTACCGATTTAAGCCAGTTGAAATGGGATTTAAATCAGTTACAACCTGTGGATGTAGGAGAATTCATTACACAATTGCCTGAAAAACAAAGGGCGATCGCATTTCGTTTACTCAACAAAAATCAGGCAACTGATGTATTTGAATATTTGCCAACTCAAGTAAAGGAAAAACTGATTAATTCCCTACATGATGTACAAGTAGTACACCTTGTAGAAGAAATGAGTCCTGATGAACGAGCAGAATTATTTGATGAATTACCTGCTGGGGTAGTTAAACGGCTGTTACAAGAATTAAGTCCAGAACAAAGGCAAGCAACAGCAACGATTCTCGGCTATCCAGAAGGCACTGCCGGACGGGTGATGACAACCGAATATGTCCGGTTGCGGCAAGGATTGACTGTCGGCGAAGCCTTGAGCAAAATCCGCGGTCAGGACGAAGACAAGGAGTCTATTTACTACGCCTACGTCACAGATAATAACCGGACGCTGGTAAGAGTAGTTTCACTGCGCCAGCTGCTCTTTACCTTTCCCGATGTTTTTATCAAAGATATTGCCAGCGATCGCGTCATCAAGGTGAGAACCGAAACGCCCCAAGAAGAAGTAGCGCGAATCATGCAGCGCTACGACTTAATAGCTATCCCTGTAGTTGACCGAGAAGACCGACTGGTGGGCATTGTCACCATTGATGATGTCATGGATATTTTGGAGGAAGAAGCCACAGAAGATATTCAAAAACTAGCGGGTGTGGGTGGTGATGAGGCAGCTTTATCCTCTCCCTTACTCACTATCCGCAACCGCTTGCCTTGGCTACTGGGCATCATGGCCCTATATATTGGTGCAGCTAGTGCGATCGCACCTTTTCAGCCTGTAATTGCCGCAGTGCCAGTTCTAGCAGTGATCATGCCGATTTTTTCTAACACGGGCGGTACTGTAGGAATTCAAGCATTAACCGTGACAATCCGAGGCTTAGGGGTGGGTGAAGTGACACCCAAAGATACGATAAAAATTCTCCGCAAGGAACTTCTAGCTGGTTTAGGTACAGCCATAGCTTTAGCCACAACGATGATCCTGCTTTCCTTGATTTGGGCACAACCCCAAGAGCGATGGGTGGCTTTAATTGCTGGTATAGTCATGGCAACTAATACAATAGTGGCGGTGACTCTTGGTACTTTACTGCCAATGGGCTTAAAACGCCTGAAGCTCGACCCAGCCTTGGTTAGTGGCCCATTAGTGACTACAATGCTAGATACAATTGGGTTTTTAACATTCCTGAGCCTAATTTCTCTAGCTTTAAACGTTTTCCATTTGCCAACATGAAGGGATTGGAGCATGGGGAAAAGGCAGAGGGGCAGGGGGAAAGGGGCAAGGGGGAGAGTGAAAAATTACCTCTTTCCCCTCTGCTCCCTGCTCCCTGCCTCAATAGCCTCCCCACTCCTCAAATATGCCTACAACAACTTGGAATCGTCATCACGTTCTTTCCCTATCTGACTTCACATCGGCTGAATACGATACTGTTTTGCAAACTGCTGCTTCTTTTCAGGAGGTGCTATCGCGGCGGACAAAGAAAGTACCAACCTTGCAGGGACATGTAGTAGCGAATTTATTTTTTGAACCCTCTACCCGCACCCGTAGCAGTTTTGAACTAGCCGCGAAACGCTTGAGTGCGGATACATTGAACTTCGCCGCAGCCACGTCTTCTATGACTAAGGGAGAAACAATTCTCGACACAGCGAAAACCTATTTGGCTATGGGAACTGATATCATGGTAGTCCGGCATCGGGAGGCGGGAGTACCAAATGCGATCGCTACTGAAATGGATCGTTTAGGTGTACGAGTTAGTGTCCTGAATGCTGGCGATGGTCAACACGAGCATCCTTCCCAAGCACTGCTAGACTTATTTACTATTTGTACTTTAATTGACTCAAATCATCCGCGACTGGAACTTTTAAAGAATAAAAAGATTGCCATTGTTGGGGATATTTTGCATTCTCGTGTGGCGCGATCGAATATCTGGAGTTTCATCGCCAGTGGTGCCCAAGTACACCTGGCAGCACCACCCACACTTTTACCCAAGTTATTCGCTGAGTATATCTTGGAACACTCAGAACTCACAAATGAGGAGTTTATTATCTCCTCATCTCCCTCATCACCCACTCCCCAACTATTCCTTCATTGGCAGTTAGAACCAGCTTTACAGGATGCCGATTTTGTAATGACTTTGCGCTTGCAAAAGGAACGGATGACGGCTCATTTACTGCCAAGTTTGCGAGAATATCATCAGCTATTTGGGATTACCCGCACAAAGCTGCAACTTTGTAAACCTGATGTCAAAGTTTTACATCCAGGCCCAGTAAACCGTGGTGTCGAAATTAGTTCTGAATTGATGGATGACCCAGAATTTAGTCTGATTCAATCGCAGGTTACTAGCGGTGTTGCCGTTCGTATGGCGTTACTGTATTTATTAGGTAGCGGTAAGTCTTAATAACGAGATAGACTCAAGCTAAATCCTGGCAATATATTTTCACCAGATAATTGTGTAGGCAGATTTAGCACTTCTACATTCTGTCGTTGGCGGTAAATTTCTACTTGCTGCTGCTGGGGATTAATTAACTATGCCAATTGCACCCCTGCATCCAAATATTCTTGCATTTTCTGACGCAGTATTTCTAAATCATCTGTTGCTGACCTTAATTCAATAACAAAATCCGGTGCAATGGGGGGAAATTTACGTCTTTGTTCAGGAGTGAGCGCTTCCCATCGTTCTCGTTGAATCCAAGCGGCATCAGGAGAACGGTCTGCTCCATTAGGTAATTTAAATATAGTAGAGGAACTAAAAGTGTAACCGAGACCGGTTTGCCGATTCCAGATGCCCAAATCAATAATTAATTCGGCTTCACGGTTACCACTTTCTCCTCCAACGGGTGAGATGATTATCAATTCTCCCTTAGCCGTTCGTTCAAATTGAAACTCACGGTTATTTTGACATAACTCGTAGAACTGTTCGTCTGTGAGGTGAACTGTGTCTAGGTTTAATGTCAAAGGACTTGTAACCATAAAGTTAATTTCAGTAGCAGCGATGATAATACCATTGTGAGAAAATTTGCGCTGTCCAGTTATTTGACTACTTTGAGAGGTCAGGGAGCTAATTTTCACCAATAACTTAAGTAGGGCTATATTCCTCTTTTATCACTTTCTGCAAAGAATAATCTATAACCCCTGTGGAACAAGGCTTTTATAAAAAATCTGTATTTTCGGTGTTTAGTCAATAAATAAACTCTCAAATCCTTATCTCATCTAAGGTTTAAAAATTGAGTCGGAATTTTCTTTTACCAAAGTGATGGCAGAGCAATATATGCCTAAAGTTATTGGTAACAGTCTGTTAATTTTAATCCCATAGGACGATCTCAGGGAAAAATACATAATCTCAGAGAAAATATCTATTCTTTCGCTCGCATGAGGACACAACTCTGGAATTTTGGCACACTTAAACCATAGAAGTTAAGAGAAGTCAAGAATTTCACGACTTCTAGAAATGTCGGAGGTAAATAAAAATGAAACCAATATTTTTGACGGCAGCAGCCTTACTCACCACGCTATCTCTAGCTGCTCCTGTTCCCGTCAAAGCTGAAAACTCAGCCCCTGTCCGGCGTTTGCTCGAAACTAGAGAATGTTCTGGATGCGATTTAACAGGAGCAAACCTCAAAGGCGCTCATTTAATTGGTGTTGATTTAAGAAATGCAAATTTAAAAGGTGCTAATTTGGAAGGTGCCAATTTAGAAGGTGCTGATTTAACTGGCGCTAATTTAAAATATGCTAATTTGAAACAAGCATTCGTCAGCGATACTATCTTAAGTAATGCTAATCTGACCAACGTTAATATGAGTAATGCCCGTTTATATAATAGTGATGTAGATGGCGCTATTATGGCTAATATCGATTTAAGCGGTGCTGATGTATTTAATACTGCTATTAGTATTGGTGGTGAATACTAGCAAGTAATTAAGAATGAGGAGTTAAGAGTTAAATTTAACTCCTAACCCTGGACTCACTAAATTTTATTCACCAGTAATCGATAACTCATTAACCCAGATTTTTGGACAAACTCCTCCTGGGGTTAGCTCCACCTCTTTTTCTACATAAATAATTGACTTCAAGAGTTCCAAGAAATCTCCAGCAACCGTTGCTGATTCAATACTCCTCCTCACACCCTTGTTAACTAACCAGCCATCAAATGGCAAAGAAAAAGAACCTTGTAAGGATTTAACCCCTGCATGGAGAGCGCGTAAATCATCGATTAAAATTACATTTTCCGCAGTTTCTAGGCTTAATTCCTGTTCAGGATTTGCTGTTGTAAAAACGTGATAGAAATTGGGGCTAACGCTAACTTTTGCTCCAATACTAGCATTACCTGTTGGCTGGGCATTTAACCTTTTAGCAGTGCCTGCGCTATGAAGAAAGCTTTTTAAAACGCCATTTTCAATCAACGATATTTGACGAGTTGGAGTTCCTTCACCATCAAAACTTTCTGCACCTATATTAGCTGGATGCAATGCATCATCATAAACTGAGAGCAAGGGGGAAGCAATCTCCTTACCTAAATCCTCGGCAGTAGACAAACTTTGATTATCTAAAATATTTTGGGCATTAAACAAGTTAGAAAAAGCGCCCAACAAACTTAAGAAAGCTTCCGGCGAGAAAACAACTCGATATTTACCAGTTTGAATTTTTTCATAATTCAAGTGACTGATAGTTTTGTCTGCGGTTTCTTTGATGCAACCATTAATGTCTAGATTATCTAAACTATGGTTGATTCTAAAAGCGCCTGCACTGCGAGGTTTTTTTCCTTCTTCCTCAGTTTTGCTATAAAGATAAACTGATGCCAAAGAGTGAGATTCAGTTCTTAATGCACCTTCGCTATTGAGATAAAATCTGTCAATATCTCTTTGGGCTAAGCTATTATACGGTACACCTTTAATTGCTGGATGGGCTGCTAGTAATTCTTTTTCAGCTAGCAATAGTTTATCTATCAGTTCAGCAACAGGCACTTGCGGTGTCTTATCCTGAGGTTTATTGGGGATAGGAATAGTAGCTTCTGGACTAAAATCGGGGACATTTTCCTTAACACCGAAAAAACTGGCTTCGTAGGCAGTTTTCAAAGCTAATTCTAATCCTTTGGGATCGACATCTGTGGTGCTGGTGACACCCATTGTATTATCTTCATTCCAGACACGAACAGTAACACCAGAGCGATTTGAGGCTTTGACTTGTTTTGGCTCACCTTGGTCTACTTGCACGCTAGTATCGTCTACCGTTGAACCATAAATGTCAAATTTTTTAATGCCAAGTCTATCAGCATTGTCCCTGGCAGAAGTTGCAATTTCATTGATATTCGGCATAGTTTAATTTTCGATTTGGGATCTTAAATTGACGGCGATTTTCTTTTGAATATTAGATTTGGGATTTTAGATATTAAGCTATTGCACATTTTTATCTCACCCAAAGCCGTCGAGGCGTAAAGAAGAAAATAAAAATAATTTATATTTCCTTGTTGGGTTATACTGACGCAATATCCGACTTATTCTTAATCTAAAATCCGAAATCTAAAATCTCAAAATCTTATCGTCCACCTACGGTAATAGAATCAACTTTGATGTGTGGTTGTCCAACTGTGGTGTAAATACTACCGCTGACAGAACCACAAAAACCAGGTGCAATTTCTAAATCTTGGGAACACATGGAAATTTTATTCATAATTTCCGTGGCTTCACCAATCAAAATTGCTCCTTTTAACGGTTTGGTAATTTTGCCGTTTTCAATTAAATAAGCTTCATCGACACCAAAGTTAAATTGACCTGTAGCACCAACGCTACCGCCACCCATTTTTTTACAGTAAATACCTTTATCAATAGAGGCAAATAAATCTTCAAGGGTGTAATCGCCAGAATCAATATAAGTATTACGCATCCGGCTAGCAGCGGCAAAGGTGTAGTTTTGGCGGCGTCCGCTTCCAGTTCTGGGGTGTCCGGTGAGTGTAGAACCTGTTCTATCTGCTAAGAAGTTTTTGAGAACGCCTTTTTCAATTAATAGGGTTCTTTGAGCGGGCATACCTTCGTCATCCATATCAATTGTTCCGAAGGCATTTTCAGAACGTCCTTCATCCCAAGCTGTTAAACTTTCGTGGGCAATTTTTTCGCCTTTTTTGTTAGCAAAAGGAGAGGTATTGCGTTCAATTTGAGTGGTTTCTAGCAGGTGTCCGCAGGCTTCGTGGAAGATTACCCCGCCAAAGTGATTGGCCATAATAATGGGGTAAGTACCTGATTCTACGTAATCTGCATAGAGCATTTTTCCAGCAGATTCAGCGATTTTTTCGGCGGCTTGTTGATAATCCCAGGTTCTTAAAAAGTTGGCATCGCTAGTGTTACCAGCGCGATCGCCAATTGAGGTACGATTAGCACCATCGGCACACAACAAGTTAAATCCTACTGATTGGGTGAGGCGAATGTCACGCGCAAAAGTACCGTCACTGGCGGCGACTAAAACTTCTTGCCAATCTCGAAAATAACTAGCGCGGCGCGATTGGACATGGCTAGCTTTTTGGTTCAGATAACCAGTACCATCGAGGAGGACTTCTCCCATTTCGCGGATGGAACTACATACTGGTAGCCATGCATCTTTACCTCTTTTGGTAGCGTAATCTCTAAGTAATTCGAGGTTGATTTCTGGGATGAAGGAACGAGGTGCAGGTAGTTGTAATCCCATAATCGAAAGACCTTTTTCTAAGGCTGCTTTCAAACCCGAAAAGGAAAGGTCATTAGTGCTCACATAGCAATCAGCTTTACCGCGAAATACTCTGACTCCCGCGCCTGTAGACAAACTCGGTGAGATACTGGTGATGGCGTCGTCTTCTGCAAGACAACTAATGTAGTTGCGACGTTCTAAGAAGAATTCGATAAAGTCAGCGCCAGCGGCGCGTCCTAGTCCCAGGAGGGTAGCCAGGGGGGCTTCCCAGGTTTCATCGAAACGCTCTGGGGTAGAAGAATATTGTAAAGTGGGAAGTTGATTCGAGAGAAGTAGCGTACTTGTAAGCATGGGTAGCCTCGTCTGCTGGCGGAATTCAGAGATTTGACTGAAAAATCCTGGTGTGTTCAGTCTAACAAATGAGTGAAAGCTACAGTTGGCAGAAAGGCAGTAGGGGTTTCCTCACTGCACGAGAGCAAAGATCTGAAAGTAATGCACTTGAGAGAGCGATCGCTATCATGAGGAGTCGAAATAAAATACAGTTTACTAAACTGTATTTTGCGACAATAGGGGGTAAGAGTTTCATAGCATTGCCAATACACGCAGGGACTGTTTTACCTCAACAAGGAATATAAAAAATGAGTTCGTATGCTTTTTGGAACAACAAAGGCGGCGTGGGAAAGAGCTTTCTTTGCTTTGTGGCTGCTGCTGAATATGCTCACCATCACCCCGATACAGATGTTTATGTAATTGACCTGTGTCCCCAAGCCAACGTCTCAGAAACCCTACTAGGGGGATATCTCAATAGTCCAAAGGCACTACATTCTTTGAGCAGTAAAACACCGCGTGCCACCGTAGCTGGCTATCTGGAAGCACGTCTAAACTCTCCCTTCAGAATGATTACCGATGTATCTCCTTATATTTGTGATCCAAGGGAGTTCAACCCACAAATACCAGAAAATTTAAAACTCGTATGTGGGGACAATCTTCTTGAAATAATTTCTGAAGCAATTAGGCAAACATCTGAACTACAAATACCAATTGATGCTTGGAAACAGGTGCTTAATTGGATTCGAGATTTAACAGTTTCTCTGCGTATATTTAGTGGAGAGAGAGATACTGTATTTTTAATTGACTGTAACCCTAGTTTTGCTATTTATACACAACTTGGTTTGGTTGCAGCAGAGGGTGTAATTGTCCCATTTACTGCGGAAAAAAGTTCATTTTATGCAATTGAAAATGTGGTTGCACTTTTATATGGTATAACCGATCCCAATACTGCACTATATGCAAAAATTAGCTTTGCTAAACGTGCAAAAGAAGAAGGTGTATCTGTACCAAAATTATATGCATTTGTTCTTAATCAGGTGACAATGTACGCAGGTATAACTGCTTCTGCATCCATAGCTATAAACAAAATGATTCAGAAAACTATGGATGATATACATCAAAAAAATCGTCATATTTTTGCTAATCCCAAAGACTTACCGAGTAATAGTTTTCTTGAAATTCCTAGTAAAAGTATAATTGAAATTCCTGCTTTTCATACTGTTGCTATGGTTGTTGCAACAACTGGCACCCCTTTACATAAACTCAAACCAGGTATCAAAAAAATTGGTGAACAGCAAGTGCAATTAAATCCAGAGCCATTACAGAGGTATCGAGATGCACTTGAAGAGTTTGTGAATTGTCTTTGAGAGCATCACCGTGCCATCATCAGCAGCATCAAGATACCATAAAGCGGCTTATAAGGCTCGTGTCTTGCGTAATACTGCGACAGATCCCCGCTTGCGCCCAATATTAAATAGCCAAACTCAAGTCTATTATCACTCTGCTCTAGCAATGTTTGTTGCTGGATGGGAGGCTTATATTGAGGAACTAGTTCGCAACTTTTTTGATGTAACTGCAAATCCTTTAGATCCTCAGTTTCATGCTGTACATTCTATCGCTAAAAATGCAGCAGAGCGATCGCTTAAACAATTTAATACACCAAATGCAGATAATTCGCGTAACCTTTTGTTTCAATATACTGGCTATGACCCTATCAATGATTGGGTTTGGTCAAAAAGAAGCATGAATGGACTCGCCACTCGACAGATGCTAAACGATATTCTGCAAGTCAGACACAGTTTTGCTCATGGTTTTCCAATTCCGGCATTTTCTTGGACACAAACACCAACTGGAAAAGTCCGGCTTACCGCTAAAGCTATTAAGGATGTTGATGCCTTGTTACAATATCTTGTCGCTGTTACTGACCTTGGTATGAAGCAAAATATTCAAATTATCTATGGTATCGTTCCACCCTGGTAATAAATAAAGCTAATGTTTACCGCTCTTTTATTACTCTGAAAAAATAAAAATATTGGTAGGTTGGGGAGCCACTGCGTTGGGCAGGTTTCCCGAATTGTTCGCGTAGCGTCTCCGACAGGAGAAGCAAGTGGCGTTTTAGAGATAGTAAAACCGAACAAAATCGAGGATTTTTGGTGATGGATTACCCTAGCGGGAAGCAAGCTACATTCCTTAACCCAACCTACACCTAGATTTTTCAAAACTTCTGCAAGAAGTCTAATTTTGGAGTAACTAAACCATGAAGGGGCGTACAAGTGTACGCCCCTAGAAAAGATTGTGGTTCAAATAAATGAAATGTACTTATATGTATTTAGGTTGCACTTTTGTTAACCAAAACAGCTACAAAATGCTAACAGGTATGAGTTGATAATTGCGAATTAGGAATTATTATAACTCCTACAAAATATGTAATTTTGTTTGCTGATGGGGTTAATTTGCTCCAGACTCTCCTTGTCAGGTTTATTTACGATTTGCAATTTTCAAAGGAATTCTTGCTGTTTCTCGACTGTCAAAGGTTTGCTCTAAATTGGGAGTTGGTCTTATTGATGATAGATTCTTCAATAAAAGCTTCAGCGTCCGAACAATAGTTTTGAGAATTTTCATTTTGCTGGCAGTCGGCTTTTGATCGTATCTCAAAACCATTGGAACTTCTACGATTCTGGGTTTGAATACTTTAGCTTTCAGCAGTAAATCTATCATGCAAGCAAATCCACTTTCGGTGAATAAATTCTCTCCATAGTACATATCGAGCTTACTAAGGAAAGTACGGTTATACAGCCTGTAACCACAAGTGTAATCTCTAACACCTGGTATGCGTGCTGCAATTCTAAATAGCCAACTGGCTCCGTAGCTCATCATTTCTCTAAATTTTGATAAGCCGATAACTTTAGAGCCTTTGCGATATCTAGATGCGATCGCAATATCATAACCACCAGCTATCACTGTTTCATACATTTTGATTAATAGTTCTGGTGGTTGAGTATCATCGCAATCCATTGCGGCTAAAAAATCCCCTTCTTGAGAAATGTCTAAGAAAGTTGTGAAGCCTGTTTTAATTGCTTGACCTAAACCAGCATTTTTAGCATGTTGTACTAATCTCAGTGATATACCCAGCGTTTGAGATTCTTCTATCGCTGTCTCAGCAGTGCGATCGCTACTGCCATCATCAACCAAAATCAGTTGAATATCCATCTTAGAGATTTGCTGCAATGCCTGAAATCTTTGGAACAACGGGCGAATTGATTCTGACTCGTTGTATGCAGGTAAAAGAACAAAAAGACTCATATTGATGCCTCGTTTAATTTGCAAAATACCACTACTCGAATTTCAAGAATTCAGTAATGTTGATTTCTTGATAAATTCATCGACGTGTCTGACAACTGCGTTGTTATTGACGCTATCATTCACGAACTGTGAGGTATTAACAACGAAAAAGTCAGGGTTTTCAGTACTCACTTGGGGAACAAGACTTGAATAGTCTAAAACTTGTAGTGGCTGAACTTTCATAGCTCGATTAATGTGTGCTGCTACAATGTCATCTTGTTTTAGTTCTGGGAACATCAAACGTATAGCTTGAAAAAATTGTTGGCGCAATTCGCTATCTGGCTGTTTTAACAACGGGTCAGTGGAAAGTATATATTTTGGTAAAAATGTCATGTGATACCCTGCCGTTTCTTGCAAAGAAACTAGGTTGCTCATCCCGATAACTCCGGTAAAGGGAATATTTCTATCGGCAATATTTACTACGTAATAAGGAATTAAAGCCTTGCGAGTAATAAGTACCATGCAAATGACACCCAGGTACTCTACTGTTTCCCGAGTCGGAGAAATTTTCACTAGTCCATTTGCAACAACCTGTTGGAGGATATTAACTGGACCAGTAAAAATGACTTTATCAAAATGTTCCTTTTTCCCTTGAGATTCTACCCAAATTCCACCCTCTTGAGCAGGTGCGATATATTCTACCGCAGTACTCGTGCGAATATGACCTCCAGCTGCGTTAATTAATTGTTCTAAACGGTCTATTACAGTCTTGTAACCGCCAGAGACATAACCAAGTTGTTCTTTACTTAATGAAGAATCCCGAGCTGAAAATAGTCTTCTAATATAAGCCCAAATAAAGACAGCTGAGATTCGCTTATAGTTATCTCCTAATTTTGATAGAAGTAAGGGTTTCCAAAGCTTTTCGTATGTGTTTCTCCCACCAAGTTTTAATAACCAATTTTCGACTAAAATTTTTTCTAAACGTTGCCAATTTTTAACGCGCGAACCATATAAAAGAGTAAAAGCTAATCTAATTTTACCACTCAGTCCAAAGAGAGGAAAGCGCAGAAATTCTACAGCGTTACTGATAGAATAAAATTTTTTATTGTCATAAAACCCTGTTAAACTACGATGCCAACGTAGTCGATCTCCAAGCCCAATATCTCTAATAAAATTTATTAAATGAGTATCAGAAGGTAGGATAACGTGATAAAAGCGATCCCAGGTAAATAAGCCGTAATCGTGATAGGTAGTGAGTCCACCAAGCTGGTTGTTGTTATCAAAAACAGTTACTATATGTCCTTGGTGTGAAAGACGTTGGGCTAATACTAGCCCAGTTATTCCTCCGCCAATGATGCCAATTTTCATAAACTTTAGATTTTTATAGGAATGTTGTTCAAAGTTTCTCTTATGACTTTGTTGTACATTCATAGCCGATTGAGCTGTTAGTGTACAACAAGAATTACACCAGTGATGATAATTGAAATTCCTAACCACTGGCTAAATACAACCTTCTCTTTCAGAAGATGGTGAGAGGCAATCGGTATAAGTGCATACATTAATCCCAAAACTGGAAATGCTTTACTTAAAGGAACTGTCCGCAATACATACAGCCATAATAAAGTCATAAAAGCATAACAGATAAACCAGATTACAAAATAACGAGAGAATATGAGATTGCGGATGGATGGACTTGCTTGTTTGGCAGGATTAGAAATGTCAGGATTAGAAACGTAAAGTCCATACTTTAGTGATAAGTTAGCTACTGTTCCAAACAAAACTACAAACATTAAATTTAACCAATTAATGATGTTCATCGTAATATTTTCTTCTGTAATTAACTATAAATTAATGAGAATTCTTCTGAGGAATAACTACTAAAAGAACACCAACAAAAATCGTCAATACTCCTAATATTCTAGTTAGTGTAATCACTTCATTAAAAAAATAATATGAACCGAAGAGTATTCCGACATAGTTTAAACTAGTTACTGGATAAGCAATACTCAATTTAACATTTCGCAGAGCCAATATCCAAGTTACTATCCCTAAACAATAAACACTCACAGATAAGGTCAATTGTTGAAGAAATTCCCAAGTAAATAGTCCTTCGTGACTGCTATTACTCATGGTATGCTTCATCAGCAATTGTCCAGAAATACTAAATAAAATACTGATAAGTAAGATGATATAAGAAGTTATTTGAAAGCGTGAGATTTGTGATATAGATTTCATAATACATTTACCTCAATGGAAATAGTAGGTAAAAACCAGACAGTGACAACCTGTCGTTTTAAACGCTTTGAATTTCGGTCACACCTCTTCAAAAATTTGACCTCCCACTTCAGTAAATAGACAACATAATCTAAGAAGGTTAGTTTGAAGGGACTGAGCTCAAAATTACCATGGAAGCTCATGTCCTAAAGTTAATAACTAAATACTATACGCCTTACAAATAGATAGTTACTGTATGTTAGCGGTGTCTGATATTTTTGCTGCCACCTAAGTTATAATTTATAACTAATATCTAAATAAAGGTCACATACGATCGTCTATAGCAGTTGAGAGCTTTGCTATAAATTAGCCCTAGATAAAGTTTACCAGTAGGCGATCGCTGAATTTTTAAAGAATACTCATTCTTAACATTTAAGCGAGTAAAAATGGATTGCCAAAGTTTTTTATTAATCCATTCATGAAGTTTCATCAGTCGTATGTATCCTGTTATAGAAATCTTGTTGAACAGACTACTGAATTTATCAAGCCATTAACTCATATATCAAAACTTACCTAAATTAATAATTTTCCTGAATTTGCTATAGGAAAGTTTCTTAATTTACTGGTTTATATAAACCATCTTCGTAATCATAGTGATACCTGGAAACTATGTCACTTAATTTATATAATTGCTCTTTTTGGACATGGGAACACAACAGTTAGGAAAATCTCCCTGACTCTGAAGGAGAGTCTTGAGATAAATGAATTACTTTACAGGTTTATGGAAACTTTACTCAATGTCCAAATTAGTCTTTGATGAGAGTAACCGTTAATTTAAACTGGGTCGGTTGAGATCGTTGAAGTTAACAGCAATTGAATTGGATTTGAGTGTTTTTACATTATCAGTATTATGTCTGGTTAATTTTTGTTGATTTTTATTGACTACATGTAGTTTTAAATAAAGTTGTTTCTCCTCATTTATTGCTACATTTAATTACTTACTAGAATACCACGATAAAAGCATGTTGCAAATTTATCGTCACGCTTCATCAAAAATTTACTTGCCAAAAATATACTTAAACAAAAACTTCATAAAATAGACAGTATCTTTTAGAGAAATTTTTCTTCATGAATATTTATATATTTTTAAGTGTTGAATGTTAGACTTTTAAAAACAGCAATTCAACATCAAAAATTTATCTTCTTAAAATCTCTCTAAACAAAAACTTCATATAGTAATCCGCTTTAATTTTTGAACTTATTTGCTCCCGTAGGGAGGAGCGACTTCGTCGGTCTTGGGTGTTCCCCCCATGAGCAACTACCGTCAAGTGGTGTTAGCAAATAGGGAATCAGCCTTTTCAAGCTGAGGGCTAGTTTTTTTAGGCAATCAAATAACAGTCCTTCTCGATACTAATATTTGCAGAAGATAAGAGTTTAGCTTTAGAGTATAAACAAATTGTTAAGCTTAGAGTTTGCTTTGCTCAAATAGAATTTAAACTTCAACAACAGACTAAACAATTACTAATTATTAGTACAAAATATACCTTTTTACAAATAAAAATACAGAGAAAAAACGATTCCAATTCTCGTTTTTTCTCTCAGCGTAACAATTTCACGATTTAGATATCTCAGATGAAACTTAGTTGACAGTTACTTCAGATACAAAGTCAACGATAAAATCGTCTCTCAGATTTGATTGTCAAACGTGATTCGATCCTGGGGTTTATTGTAAGTACAGTTTAAAAAGTTAGTGTGCTTTACACATGGTAAAGGCGGACAATACCTATCATCAGGTTATGTCTTGAAGAATAAGAGCGAACTATCTTGTTACGAAATTTTATATTTAAAAAATGAGTTCAAAGCAATTATGGCCGTACTTACAGGCAAAAAAGCTATTGGTGAGGGCATTCTTGGATTATCTGTCTGATAATCCCCAATAGTTTAAAGTTGAAAAAATTTAATTCTTAGTGGTTGAAATCATTTAGTTTCTCTGGGTGCTTTTGCTGTAAATTGAGTTTGTTTAGAGTCATTTTCTTGCAAAAGTTTGTTAGTAATAATAAAGACAACGATCAACAATCCAAACTGAATCTGCCAGGGTGCTAATACTAAACTTAAAATCAGGCTAACAGCTGCAAATACACCTGCAAGATATGCAACTTCATCACTACTCTTTTTAAAAAAGTAGCCAGTAGCTAAAGCAGTACACAGTGGTATCAAGAAAAACAAAGCCATTGTCAATTACCTATAGATTAAAAGTTGCGGTATTTATAAAGAGATTGAAGTGCTTTTTGGAATTGTGGTTAATTTTACATCTAAGAAGGTTTTAGCTACAATAGTCCATCGATATAAATCTTATAGAAAATTAAGATTAGATAGTCTTGTATTTGACACCTTGACCGTGACTGGATGACAAAATGTCGCACGCCAGTTGGTATGGTGGTAAAGGAGATAAGGGAGATGAAGCATAACGGCGAAATTTTACTGGGGCGAGCAATTATCTGATAAATTAGCTTAAAACTTTGGGTTGACCTCAAGAAAACGATTTAGCATATTACCTTTAAGAGTAGGATTTTCACCTGAAAGACTCGATGCTGAACATTCGTGAATTACTAGCAACTGAATTAAACCTTAAATCCCATCAGGTGCAAAATGCGCTAGAACTTTTGGCCGAGGGTGCAACGATTCCGTTTATTGCACGTTACCGTAAAGAGCGCACTGATGAGATGAATGAAGTGCAACTTCGCAATCTGGCTGATAGATATACTTATTTAACAGAACTGGAAGAACGTAAGTCTGTCATTTTAAATGCGATCGCCGAACAAGGTAAACTCACGGATGAACTCAAAGCGAAAATCGCATCCTGTTTACAAAAAACCGAACTTGAAGATCTGTACTTACCGTATCGACCAAAGCGACGCACCCGCGCTACTCTCGCTAGAGAAAAAGGACTCGAACCCCTAGCGGAGTTCATCAAGTCACTAAATGTCAAAAATGCTGTAACAGCTTCATTAGAAGAAGCTGCGGCTAAATATATTTCAGAAACCAAGGGAGTAAAAACAGTACAAGAAGCGCTCAAAGGTGCTGCTGACATCTTAGCGGAAGAGATAGCCGAAAAAGCTGATTTACGGGCATATATCCGCGATTATCTTTTACAAGAAGGGGTATTCGTCTCTCGCATTAAAGATGATTATCCCGAAGGTACAACCAAATTTGAAATGTACCGTGACTATCAAATTAAAGTAAAAAATATTGCACCCCACAATATGCTGGCGTTGTGTCGGGGTGAAACTGAGAAAGTATTGAGCTTTGAAATTGCTTTCGATGAGGATACGGTACTTTATTATCTTGAGTCCCAAGAAATTAAAACCAAAGTCCGAACAATTCGGGATTTTTATCAATCGATGCTCAAGGATGCATTCGCCCGTTTAATGAAAATCTCTCTTATGGGGGAGGTGATTTCTGAGAAAAAGGATTATGCAGACGTAGAATCAATCAAGACATTTGAAGCAAATCTGCGGGAGTTACTGTTGTCTGCACCCGCAGGAATGAAACCAACTCTAGCCATAGACCCTGGATTTAGAACTGGGTGTAAAGTTGCTGTCCTCGACCAAACAGGAAAATTTTTGGAATACCAGGCGGTATTCCCTCACCAAGCCGCCGAACAAAGACTCAAAGCTGCACAAATTATTAAAAATCTGATTGAAAAGTACAAAATTGAGTTAATTGCCATTGGTAACGGTACAGCGTCCCGCGAGACAGAGGAGTTTGTCTCACAAATCTTACAAAATATAGAACCCAAACCAGTTAAGGTGATAGTGAATGAGTCTGGTGCATCTATATATTCTGCAAGTAAAGTGGCGCTCGAAGAATTTCCCGATTTAGATGTTACAGTGCGTGGCGCAATTAGTATCGGGCGTCGTTTGCAAGATCCCTTAGCGGAACTGGTGAAAATCGATCCCAAATCCATTGGCGTGGGACAATACCAGCACGATGTCGACCAGAAGTTGTTGAAAAAGAAATTGGAGGAAACCGTAGAAAGCTGCGTTAACTACGTCGGCGTAGACTTAAACACCGCCTCTAAAGAACTTCTGACTTCTGTTTCTGGAGTTACCCCAACAGTTGCCAATAATATTGTCACCCATCGCAACCAGCACGGAGCCTTTAAAAATCGCCGCCAACTGTTGAAAGTTGCGAAATTGGGGCCAAAAGCCTTTGAACAAGCAGCCGGTTTTCTGCGAATTCGCGGTGGTGACAACCCATTAGATAATACAGCAGTGCATCCAGAGAGTTATTCTGTAGTTGAAGCGATCGCATCTGATTTAAATGTGCCATTAAATCAGGTGACACAAATTGCCGAAAAACTCAAAAAAACCAACTTGAAGAAATATCTAACCGATACCGTCGGCGAACCGACACTACGCGACATCCTCAGCGAACTAGAAAAACCAGGTAGAGATCCCCGTGCTGAGTTTAAGTACGCCACCTTTAAAGAAGGAATTAAAGAAATTACCGATTTAAAGGAAGGAATGGAACTAGAGGGAATCATCACCAATGTCGCCAACTTCGGTGCATTTGTTGATATCGGCGTACATCAAGATGGTTTGGTGCATATTTCCCAACTTGCTGATAGATTCGTAGACGATCCCAAGAAAATTGTGAAGGTAGGACAAGTAGTCAAAGTCCGGGTAATAGAAGTCAACGAGAAACTCAAACGAATTAGTTTGTCAATGAAAGCAGTTAAGCAGTAATTAGAAACAGCAGATGGCAATTTATCAAGTCCGACTCATTAATGTTAATTTGGGATTAGATTCTATAATTCAAGTACCAGACGATCAATATATTCTCGATATGGCAGAAGATGCTCGTATCCGCCTACCATCTGGGTGCAAACAAGGCGAATGTTCTGTTTGTATCGCCAAACTTGTTAGCGGTGAAATCGACCAAAGCGAGCAAAAATTTTTGCGTCCAAGTGAAATAGAGGCTGGTTATGTTGTTACTTGTGTAACTTATCCGTTGTCAGATTGCACTTTAGAAACTCATCAAGAACAAGTCTTATATAAATCAGCCCTTTATTATCACCCTGAGTCAGGAAAATCTGAGTGATTGTTAGCTTGTGATATTAAAGAATTCTTAAATTTTTTCGTTGCTTAAACAAACTAACCTGACTCGAAAAACATTATCCAAAGTAGTAAAGCACAGCAGCTGTACTTTACTACCTGTTACATATATAAGAACCGCTATAGTTTTTTTATGCTCGACCTAACGATAGAAGTAGATTCTACCTTTCAAGAGAGGTTAAAATCTAGCACCTAGTTAAAGATGAAAGAAGAAGTTGAAACAAAAAATCTTTATTAGGTAAAAACAATGTTGACACCATTTTTAACTGCATTAGCTACAGCTTTAAGCTTGTTAATTGTTGATATAGTTGTTCCAAATGTTGATATTGCTAATTTTCCCGCAGCTTTAATTGCTGCTTTTGTAATTGGTTTGATTAACGGTTCACTTAAGCCGATTCTTTCTACTCTTTCACTCCCACTCAATTTTTTAACATTTGGAGCATTTTCCCTGATTGTCAACGGTTTTTGTTTTTGGTTAGCAGCGGCGCTAGTTCCTGGATTCTCAGTTCATGGACTTATCGGTTTTATTCTTGGTCCAGTAATTCTATCTTTTGCTAACACCTTGATTAACAACTACTTTGTTGAAAGAAACCTTTTAACCGGCAGTGGTAATGTAAAAAGCCAAGGTGAATTACCTTCTAGATAAGTATGAGTGGGAGTAGAAACGCTCATATATTTTCGTGTCTACTCTAAATCAAATCTCCGAATTTAGATAAATCATGAGATGGATTTCTTAATTCGGTGTCTTGCAGACAATCTAAATTAAACAAAATCACAAACTTCTAACAACATCATGAAATTAGTTCGTTATCTTCTAGGTTTATTAGTGCCTCCCTTAGGCGTTTTTTTAACAGTTGGAGTAGGCCCAACTTTAATTATTAATATCTTGCTCACACTTCTTGGTTGGCTTCCTGGTAGTATTCATGCAGTCTGGGCTATTGCCAAGCATGATGAACAACTTAGTCGAGAACAAGTATATACTAATACGCAAAACTAAGTTAAGGAAATTTTCAAGTAGGGTGCGTTAAGCTAAGGCTATAACGTACCCTTTTATTTGATAAATAATACAACTATTACAAGTTATATAAGTCAAAAATCTAATAATTTCCAGCATCTATCTATTTGAAACTATATATTTTATATAATAGGCAATGGTCAATTACTTAAATTAAGAGGTGCGTTATCCCAAATAACGCACCCTAGCAAAAATTAGTTAATAGATAAATAGTAAAGCTACCTATTTATGAATAGTTTCCCGGTCTTTATTAGCTGGTTCCTTATCTTTGAACAAATCAGCTGCGGTTAACAGTAACTCCCTCAAGGTTTGTTTAATCTGATGCTCTTTTCTGGCTAAAGATGTACCAGCTTCACCTAATTTGTCTTCTAACTGCGATCGCTTTTGTCCTACCTGTGTAGCTAGAGATTCAGCTTGGGGACGAGCTTTATTATACCAATGTTTAGCCTCGTCTAGATAATCTTGAACCTCCATAGAACGTCCGCCATAGCGCGCAGCCATATTAGCTCGAACAATGGCTAGCTGTGCTTGCAGTTGCGCGTAACGTTTCTTTAATAAATTAACTTCTTCGCTATCTTTAATGGCATTGACAGCAGAATCAATTGCAGTTTTGGTGCTAGCAGGTTTTTCCTTACCCGTCTCTTCAATCTCTGCCAAAATTACATCAACTTCTTGCTGGAGTTGTTCTTCTTCACCATCTAATTCAGCCTGTAGCCGCTTGATATCAGTCTGAGTTTTAACAATATTTTCGTGTCTTTTACTATTAATTCCTTCCAACGCTCCTTCGATGGAAGCTGTCACTTCATCTTTGAGTTCCCCACCTTTTTCTTGGAAGTTTTCGATGACAGCAGAAACCGCATCTTTAACAAGGGTACGAATTTCAGTAGAACCTTGTTTGAACTCAGAACCAACTTGAGAAACTGCGGATTTAACAATTTCTCGAATCCGTTCAGTTCTTAATTGTCCGGTTTCTTTAGCTTGTTGCAAGTCTGCTTGAATTTGTTGTTTGATATTGTTAGGCATTTTCAACTCTGAGGATTTAACTAATTGGGATAAAAGTTTTTAGAGATGGTTATACATAGATATTATGGCGTAGGCTTATTTGGCTAGGCACTTCCTTTAGGTAGAAAGTCAACAATCCGAAGCAGTGATGTATGAGATGTTGACTATTTGTGAGATGATGAATATTTGCTAGTAGTAATTGAGTAGAAAATATGTGGCGAGTGAATATTACTTGTTCTGGTGATGCTTGGAAGGTCTATGGTACTGAATTTAAAGCGATCGCTGAAAAATATCAAGGTGAATTAATTGGTTCCAAAAAAATGCCAGATGGCACGCGGATTATGTCATATAAAATCGAGGATGTTAGCGATGCCGAAGCTTTTCAGGAAGATTGTACACAATTTACTGGATTCACATCTGACTTTGAATCTCTGTAATTTAGCAAAAGTCACAATTGAGAAGTAAAACAAGTTTCAGTCATAGCTTTGAGACTTAGTTTGTGTACTTAATTTTTGGAAACTTATTGTATTTTTTTTGACATTTATTTTGGTAACTAGTATTGAAAAATATGGAGAAGCTGAGTGAAAAAACTTATAACATTAGTCTTAGTAACTTTTCTATTATTGATAAGTACTTTGACGTTAAAAGCTAATGCAGCAGATATAGTTAATGGCGAACAAATATTCAGCATTCATTGTGCTGGTTGTCATATTAATGGTGGTAACATAGTCAGGCGAGGTAAAAATCTCAAAAAGCCAGCGCTGAAGAAATATGGTATGGATTCAATAGAGGCAGTTAGCTCGATAGTTACCAATGGTAAAAATAATATGTCAGCCTACAAAGATCGCCTTAGCGAACAGCAAATTCAAGATGTTGCTGCTTATGTTATCGAACAAGCTGAAAAAGGCTGGCATTAAAAAAGTTAGGAGTTAAGAGTTAAGACTTTAGCACTTATTAACTTGAGCAGTCTAAAATCATTCATAATAAAGTAGAAAAGTTCAAAAGGCTGTAACAATTTCTCTGTTAACTCACGAATTATTAACTCTTCTTACTCCTGACTCCTCACTCCTAACTAAAAAATGAACTTACCCGCAGCTAGTCGTCTCCAATTCACCCCTGATTTAAACATTTGCCGCATATTAAATGGCATGTGGCAAGTCTCTGGCGCACACGGACGTATTAATCCCCAAGCTGCCGTTGATAGTATGTTCAAATATTTCGATGCAGGCTTTACTACTTGGGATTTAGCAGATCATTACGGCCCTGCAGAAGACTTCATTGGTGAATTTCGCTGTCAACTAATTGATACCCGTGGCAAAGATGCTTTATCCCAAGTACAAGCCTTTACAAAATGGGTGCCTCGTCCTGGGAAAATGACCAAAAAACTTGTTGAGGAAAATATTGATATTTCGCTAAGAAGGATGAATGTGCAATCATTAGATTTGATGCAATTCCATTGGTGGGAATATCAAGATAAAAATTATCTAGATGCCCTCAAATATATGGCAGAACTTCAAGATGAGGGCAAAATTAAGCATTTAGCGTTGACTAATTTTGACACTGAACACTTAAAAATTATTACCGAAGCAGGTATTAAAATTGTTTCTAACCAAGTACAATTTTCACTAGTCGATCGCCGTCCGGAAGTGAAGATGATTGAATTTTGTCAACAGCATGACATCAAACTTTTTACTTACGGTACAGTTTGCGGTGGTTTGTTATCAGAAAACTATTTGGGTAAACCAGAACCACGAGGATTTGATTTAGCTACTGCTAGTTTGAAAAAATACAAAAATATGATTGATGCTTGGGGTAGTTGGCAATTATTTCAAGAGTTGCTTGCTATTCTTAAAGAAATCGCAAATAAGCATGGTGTAAGCATTGCCAACGTGGCAGTGCGTTATATTTTAGATCGCCCAACTGTTGGAGGTGTAATAGTTGGCGCAAGACTTGGGGTATCCGAACATTTAGAAGATAATGCCAAAGTCTTTAATTTTAGTTTAGACGCAGACGATGGCGATCGCATTAATGCTGTCTCTCGTCAATCACGAGATTTGTATCAGCTAATCGGCGATTGTGGTGATGAATATCGGCGATAATACACTTCCATCAAAGCAAAGCGAAGGATTTTGAAAATCCTTCGCTTTATATGACAACGGTTTTAGACAAAATTTTATTAAATCAGCCAACCTAAACTTTTGTTTAAGCAGATTCTTTTGCGGGTTGCAATTTCTGGTTTTTACGTTTGCGTATAAATAACCCACCTACAGCTAGCATACCTAAAGTAACACTGGGTTCAGGCACACTTTCAATCCGAAATGTATGGTTGTCACTTTCAAATCCGCCACCTTCTGTCTGAGAAATTACAATTTTATTAAAGGTATCATCCTTACCTTCTGAGAAAAACTCAAAGAAACCATTCTTTTGACCACCATGTTGGGATGCTCCAACAGTAGCTACTGCATCCATCATGCTATACGTTAACTCTTTTATTAAAGTGGTTCCGTTGAAGAATTTCAAAGTATTACCTCCGCTGAGAGCGCCCGCATCAAAACCGAAATAACTAAAAGTATTATTACCCTGAGCTTCAATGATGGTATCGCTATCAGAGAAAACTGCTAAATAATCAGTTTTGTTGACTTCTGCGTTAGCGCCAGAAGGTGCCCAAACGTCGGAGTAAATACCAGTTTGACCAGAATAAGCTGTCGTAGAATAGCTACCTTTAGAAAAAGAATATTTCACTAAGTCATTGCCTGGTACTTTACCATCATTAAAATCAAAGGTTGTATAACCTGCTTTATTAACATTCTGAGAAAAAACGCCTTCATTTACTTTTGTATTATCGCGGTAAGACCCAGCATGATATGTCAACCCTAAAGCATGTGCCGAACCAGCATAACTAATAGAAGCGATTGTGGAGAGAGCAGCAATACAAGCAATTTTCTTTAAAGACATGATTTTTAGTTCCTGTTTTTTCTTTGTTCTAGACGAATTATGTGATTTACTCGCCACGAAATAACAGGGCATAATCACTAGATTTATGTCCGCTCCTCAAATTAATATTTGAGTAACTTTTTAAACAGATATCAGCTAAAAAAAGTTATTTATACTGATATAAAAATGAAGTTAATATCTGAATTTTGAAAGCAATTATAAAATCTTCGTGAGATAACATCTTCTACATAAAGAAACTGTATTTTTGCTCTTGCTCTCTTGAACTAAAGATGAAGACCACAACTTCTTGTGATGAAGGAATAATTAATAGGCGTTTGTTATGTTCGACTTTCTCACTTCATCGGCTATTTTAACGGATTCTTGAGCTTTGGCTTATTCTGCTTGTGCAACAAAGCTTTTGCATTTTTAGCGATCGCTATATTAATTTAGTCTTTATAGCAGTTATTGAATCAATGCTTGAAAGCGTTCATCTTCCCGAATACCATCAAAGTCTGAGTCAGTTTTTGCCATCTCTCGATATTCGCCAGAATTTATGTTGATAGCCTGCTGTAGATTTTCAATCGCTAACTCGACATTGTTCTGTGAAGCATAACAGCAAGCCTTATTGTACCAGGCTTCGTGGTCATCAGGTTTAAATTTCAGTGCTTGGTCGTAGGATGCGATCGCTTCTTCATAACGTCCTAGATTTAATAGGGCTGACAAGTATTCGTATCTGCCAATTGCATCCGATTTCCTAACTCTTCCAAAATATCCGCATCTACCCGTACATCCTGACAATCTACATCTTTTGGGTCGCCTGCGGGTAAAGGTTCAAAAGGGTTAAAAGCGTTGTATAGTTTTGCGAGTAACTCATAATTATTTATCATAAGTAAAAAATATTACAATATAATTCATAGTAATAGAGATTATATAGCGATCGCTTTTGAGTATCTAGTTCTTTTTACTCAATTGTCACTTGTGTTGCTAACTGAATTTACCATTTTTTTAATACAAAAAACTACATATTGATTATCCATACTTTCCCAAACGTACAAACGTTCAGTTTATGAAAGTTCTCGACCGCCAAAATATTCAAATAGAGATTTGGGAAACAGGAGCAGGTTACACCTTAGCATCTGGCAGTAGTAGCAGTGCAGCGGCGGCTGTTGCCCACAGATTGAACTTGTGTGATTCAGAAATCGCAGTTCAGATGCTAGGAGGACAAATATGCGATCGCCATCAGTGATGGTATGGTCACAATGACTGATGCCGTCACCAAAGTAGCTGACGGCTTAATGTCCTCGGAGATATTCGAGTATTGAATATTGGGCATTGGGAATGTGGGGAGGTGGGGTGATAGAGTGGTGGGTGAGGTAAAATTCTCTCCTCATCCCCCAGTTGGTGAGTTTCGACTACACAAAAATCGAGCGAAGTCAAACCACATCCTCCTCATCTCCCCATCTCACTGTGTTGGCAGTTGTGGATGTGTAGTCGAGTACTTTGCCACGATGCCAGAAATCTCAGGGTTGTAAAGTCTTAGATAATTCCAGTAATTGCCAAATACTTGACGCACGTAATTTTTGGTTTCATCAAAGGGAATTTCTTCGACAAACTCATCTGGGTCTTGTGTAGTATAAGTTTGCAGCCATTTGGAGACATTACCAGGCCCAGCGTTGTAACTGGCGATCGCTAGCAAAGAATTATTGTTATATTGCTGATGGGTATGATCCAAATACCATGTACCCAGCATGATGTTATCATTGGGATTTTCTAAGTTTATTGTTTTGCTATCCACCTTGATTTGTGGGGCGATCCATTGAGCTGTACTCGGCAATAGCTGCATTAAGCCAGTAGCATTGGCAACAGATTTAATTTTTGGTTGAAACCTGGACTCTTGACGGATTAAGGCAGTAACTAACAGGGGATTGAGTTGACGCTCAGTAGACCACTTTTCAATCTCTCGCAGATAGGGAAATGGATAACGGGCTTGCCAATAAGAGATTTGTTTGCTCAAAGTTTGATATTGGGCAAGTTCAGCTGGTATTTCCCGGTCTTCCAATTTAGAAATTTTGTCAATTCCGATCAGATTCTCTCCCCTTGCCAGTTGCATCAATCCTTCAGTAAATTGCTCTGCTACGGTTGGCTGAAGTTTGTTTTGAAATTCTGTTTCCCATTGCAACCAAGCATCGCGGTCTTGCCCCAACAGATACAATTCTTTGAAAGTCTCCGAACCTGCAGGAGGTAATGGACGTTGAGGTGCGATAACTTCTGGGTTCATTGAGCGCACGTTGTCAAAGTTGCCGACATTCAACCCTAACATCGTTGCCGATCGCCATGCATAGTAAGAGTAGGGAAACTGGCTAATCACATATTGATAAGCAGTTTGAGACTCCTGCTGCTTCCCAAGTGAAGCTGCCCATTTACCTACCCAAAAGCCTGCTCTGGGAGCCAAAATACTGTTGGGGTTATTGGTGACAATTGGTTCTGCCCATTGCCATGCATTGATGTAATCTTTGGCCTTTGCTTTATCTTGGGCGATTTTCCAGCGATACTCTGCGGCTTCGTCAGAATTACCGTACTTGCCTAAGAGTAGTTGCCAAGCTGAGCTAGCTGACTTTTGATCCTTGAGTGCTTGAAAAGTTTTGGCTTTTTGTACCAGTGCAGTACTAGCTTGTTCTGGAAATTTACTAATTACCAGGTCAAGATAGGGTAAGCCGTCTTTAGGAGTTTTTGCCGTTTCTGCTAGTCGCAGTAGTGCATTTCCAGTTTCCTCTGTATTTGAAAATTGCTGCACTAGTTGTTTGTAGGTGGCGATCGCTTTTTCTTTATCTTTGCCTCCTACCTGTAATCCCCGTGCGGTGCGGTAGAGGTTGCGGGCTGTTTTGGGTGCTTTGGCATAAGCATTCGCAGCTTTGAGAAATTGATTATTTTCCCAATAAGCTGTACCAATGAGTTCCCAGTCTTCGGGTTTGAGGGTAGGTTGTTTGACTAATTGATCCAAAACCCCCACTATGCCTGGTTGGTCGTAAGCGTATTTTGCCAAAATCAACTGTAATTTTGGCTGATTGGGATTTTGTTGCAAGCGTTGGCGGATAATTTCCCAAGTTAGAGGATGGGAAGGAAATTGAGCGATGGCGGTTTCCTGTTCCTTTGGTTGGGCAATTAGATATAAGGCTTTGACTGCGGCTGCTTCTTTGGGATAAATTTTTAGAACTTTTCGCCTGAGATCCGAGGCTTTGCCGTCCTCACCCAGCATGTCTTCTGCCTGGGCTTGTTTTAGCAAAATGTAAGGCGCCAGAATAGGATAGTCTTTTTCTAATCCTTGCAGTAGAACCAGGGCTTTTTTTCCTTGAGTTCTTTCAATGTAATCACTTGCCAAAAGATAACGAGCGCGATTCCTGTCTGGCGATTGCGACTGTTGGGCGATCGTTGTTAGTTTCGCCGCCCGTTCTGGCAGAGATTGTGAGATCAGTGGAAAGACCGCTGATTGAGCAACGCCAGCCTCAGATGTTTGCTCTACCTGATTTCTACCGAATTTGAGCCATTGTCCTAGAGATTTGCCAATCTCAGGCGCCGATACCATTGCCCCAGCTGAAAAGGCAAACAGTGCCGCAGCCGCAATTATTGAAATTTGCTTTTTTTGTAGTTTCTTCAGCATGAATACTCGCTGAAAATTTCCGATGAATTTCTTGAAACTTTAGCACTCCTAGCCACCAGTGTTACCTATTTTTAATTTTAGATTTTTAATTTTATGTAGAAAAATACTAATATTCAACCATACGGCTAATAGTACTATTTGGCACATATTATTACGTATTGTGGCAACTGTGCGACATCTGATGCATTTATCAGAGTATTACATAAAAAGTTACATTTTTTTATAGTAATTACTTACTTTTTCTCACCAACACAGCGATGCAGTTGAGGTATAAGTTTGATAATGACTAAAGATTAAGGACTTTCAAATAAGAAAATATCGCATCGTCAGAGTAGCAGAGCAGGGGAAGGAAAAGTCATAGTCAAGTCCAGAAATTAACTAATTTATTTTTTAAGTTTCTTTCTTCTTGAAGTTAATATACAACTCCATCGTATTAGTTCAAACATCTAATCAGAAAATACAAATATGAAAAAAGCAATTTCGTTGTTACCATTGCTAGTACTTATATCAACCTGGCTAGTAAATTCAGATAGTGTTTGGAAATATCTTTTCTTCCTTCGCCTACCTATATTGGTAGGCTTATTCCTTTTATTTTTTCCTAAACTTGCCAAAGATTGGTTACCAGCCCTATTGAAAAATCTATTTGTACTTCGTGACAAGTGGCAATTAGCAACTGTAATTGTGAGCGCAATTGGAGCTGGAACTTCAGTAATTTTAGTTGCATCTACTATTTTGGATAACGCAGCAGCTCGCTTTACTGTGCCAGCAACAATTAAAATTCCTGAACTTTGGCAATATGGGATCGGTATTTTATTAAGCTTATATATTTGCATCGTTGCAATTAACCTGTCTCAGGAGAAGCTGAGTAAATCAGAGATACAGTGGGGAGCATCTGTCGGTGTATTATTAAGCATTATTTTATTATTTATTGTTAGTTTGCTTAGACATTGGTTTAATTCCAATACTTTTTTAAAAAAGATGTTTTTTGATATTCTTTATTTAGTTATCAAAAATGATTTAGGTGGCTATATTAATCTTCAAACTGGTGAATTGACTGCTGGACATTTAACAGCAATTGCTTATTTAATAATTGGAGGAGCCATCTATATTACAATTGGTTTGCGTTTTAATCCTAGACCACAATCTAATCGACCCGAAGCACCTGCTCTTTTATATGTGCTACTCATTGCCTCCATGATAGTAATTATCTTCGGAGGAGTCACATTCTATCTTGATTACTTTCGGATTCCTGTATTAATTTTATTTACTGTTTTCTCTGCTTTAAGCTATTTAGCATTTGATATCAATCACTTTTATCAACTTAACCCGTTGAAAAATAGTGCAGATAAAAAGAAATTTGATGAAAAGTCAGATAATTTCAAACAAGTGCTAACTCAACGTCTTAAACATCAACAAGGAGAAAACACTTTAGTCATTATTTGTGCCAGTGGTGGTGGTATTCAAGCAGCAGGATGGACAGTGGAAGTTTTAGCTGGTCTTCAAGAAGAATTAGGAAAATCATTTACCAAAGCAATTGGCTTGATTAGTTCTGTTTCTGGTGGTTCAGTAGGGTCGATGTACTACTTAGATCGCTTTAACGAACATGGTTTTTTAGAAGAGGAAAAACAGACAAAAGAGGGAACTACCAATAATAGTTTTAGTGCTGCTACCAGAGATAGTTTAGATGCTGTTGGTTGGGGTTTGGCTTATTTAGACTTATGGCGATTTATCGGGTTTCCCTTCCTAATTCGTCCAGAGTTCGATCGCGGTACAGCGGTTGAGATAGACTGGCAAGCGGAACTGAAGGAACCGCGAAATAGTAAAACCTTGGCAAGCTGGCGAAAACAGATTTTTGATGGCAAAATTCCTATTCCTGTATTCAATGCCACATTAGTAGAAAATGGCTGGCGGTTTTTAATTACTCCGATGACATTTGGCGAAGTTCCTGAGAAAAAGTATATAGACTTCAATAGTCTTTATGGAAAACATGGTTATGATATGAATGTTGTCACGGCTGCAAGACTATCGGCAACTTTTCCCTATGTTTCTCCTATTTGTCGTAGCAATATAAATATCAAAGATAAAAATTATCACGTTGCTGATGGAGGCTATTTCGATAACTCTGGCTTTATCACAGCAGCAGAATGGCTAGATGAACACTTGAATGAATGGCTAAAATCTGAGAATAAATCTGAAAACCAACCTCATAATAGTTTAAATATCAAACGAGTTTTGATATTGCAAATAAATCCTTTTCCGGAATCTCCTTCAACGGAAAAAGTGCGGGGAGATGGAGGCTGGTTTATGGCAACTATCGGCCCATTACTGGCAGTTTTCAAGGTACGTGATTCAGTTTTGGCATCTCGAAATGCTCAGGAAGCTGAATTTCTGGCAGCAAAATGGCAGAATAAGGTAGATATCCAATACTTTCCTATCTTCTTCCCCTCCTCTTCTGATATAGCCGCATTTTATAAAAATGGCCGCTATCAACCACCTTTATCTTGGAAATTAACTGATAGAGAGAAACAAGCTATTAAAGATGGTTGGACGGTAATAAAAACACGAGAGACAATTCAAAAAATCAAACAACTGTGGCACGAAACTTGGAATATGTGAAATGCTACAGACTCATTTGTCATATCATATCCCCCTAATCACTTGTCAAAAAAACTCTTCGTGTCTGGTGTGTCCCCGCGTCAGCTTTAATAATAAGTCTTCAACCGGACATGATGTCATTCGTCAGCGTTTTGCCAATTCTGGAGTCCGCCCCTTCAAACCGATCATCAACTTGAGCGTAAATACTTTTAATATAGGTATTCGCTGCAATAACCATAAACCCAGACGACGAACCAACACCACAGGTAAGAAATTATTAGAAAACATCCGATCTAACAAATCGGTAAAACCCAAAATCGTCAGGTTTTCGAGTTTGCGCCAGCGTTCGTAACGTTTGAGAATTTGAATCTCGCCAATATCTTTACCCGCCTTGTGTGCTACTTCTAGCACTTGGGCCAAAGCTGCTGCATCCCGAATACCTAAATTTAAACCTTGTCCGCCGACGGGATGACAGTTGTGTGCAGCGTCACCAATCAATGCTAGTCGGGGAAGCACATAGCGATCGCTTTGCATCAGTTGTACCTGAAAAATAAAGCGATCGCCTAGTAGTTCCAATTTACCCATGTGATTGCCATAACGACGGGTTAATTCTTTTAAAAATTGCTCGTTATCTAAAGCACATAAAGCTTTTGCTTCTTCGTGAGGGGCTGTCCAGACAATCCGGCAACGATTCCCTGGTAAAGGTAAAATCGCAAAGGGGCCGCTAGACCAAAATCTTTCGTAAGCAGTATTATTGTGGGGTTTTTCGGGTTTCACAAATGCGACGATACAAGACTGCCAATATTTCCACCCAGAGGTTTTGATACCAGCAGCTTGACGAATCGGCGATCGCGATCCATCTGCGGCTACGAGTAATTTACTCTTGACTGTTTGTAAGCGATCGGCAACTTTTATCTCTATTGCTACAGTGTCGCGTTGGTAGTGCGTATTTATCACCTCAGCCGGACACAAATAAGTCACATTTGCACAATTTTGGACAAACTCCTGCAACGGCTGTAACAGCGCTTGATGTTCCGCTACATAACCTAACTCTGGTGTACCTATATCATCGGTGGCAAATTCTACCACACCCGGATAATCGGCATCAGAAAGGCGAACTCGATAATATTTGGCAATTTCAGGCAACATTTTCTCCCAAACGCCAATTCCTTGGTAAATTAGCGACGAAAGCATGTGAACTGCATAGGCTTGACCTTTGGCTACCGCCGCTGATGCCACTTTCGCCTCAATCAGCAACACACTCAAGCCAGAATCTTTTAAGGCGGAGGCTAGAGTCAGCCCAACAATTCCACCCCCAACAATTACCAAATCATATTTGTATCCCCAGTTGTCTGATGATTGGGGAGAGTCAAGAGTTTGATTAAGCTCTGCTAGCGCCATTGTGAAGATAAATTACAGCATCTTAACTCTTATTTTGACGCGATCGCGGCTTTTTGAGCAAGTTAAGAGCAATCAACAAGGGAACTCCAACAAATACAGCAGTTTTCGTTTGGATGAAGTACAAAGTCACTGGTTTTGAGGCAGGAGGCAGCTATGCTGGAGGCAGGAGGCAGAAGAATAATTTAATTTTTGAGTCCTTGCTGCTGTACCTCACTTAATTGCAAACTGCTGTAAATTATCCCGTTTGAAGTTGCTGACTGATGACTGATGACTGTCAACAGTTAACAGGAGCTAGTGCATTGCGTATTTTCCCACCGTTGTTCGTGCAGCGTCTCCGTCAGGAGAAGCAACTGACGTTTAACAGCTACCACTGATATTTTTTACAACTCAAATAGTATTGCTATAGTTTTAGTATTCCTTGGGAATAGTTTGAAAATGCTACTAGAGAATTAGACTAATTCCTTTAGTTAGATATATACCAATTGATGACATTAATTGTTAGGTTAAAATAAACAACTATCAAAGGCAAAAAAACATGAATAGGACACTATTAACGATTTTAATGTTCGGGTTCTTAGTTTTATTTATCACCTCTCCTTTTGCTGCCCTTGGTAGCTTAATGCTCGTCTTATTATTCGGAGCATTTTTCTCTTTAGTAGGGAATGTGTTCCAAGCAATCGTTGGTGGCAATACCGACACTAATCAATCATAAAATTACAGCAGCAGGATTTATAATTAGTAAATTTAGAACGTCATTGCGATCGGAGGAAAGCAATCTTAAAAACTTTGTGATTGCGTCGTTTCACTCCCTTGGCATAGATAATGAGTGATTTACCAGATATGATATTAATTGAAAACACCCGCTGATTACTAGAAATTACAGCGGGGTTAAATAATGCAATTATTTTGCAGCAAAACGAAGACTAAAATAAATTACATATTTACTACAAATTTTTGATAATTAAGAGTAACTATTTATGAACTTTCTTGACTGAATGATGCTTGTGGTGTTTGTAATGTTTGTGATGAACTTTGGTAGTTTTTACCTGAGGATGGTGGACAGTTTCAGCTTGAACAGTGGGTACAGAAATAGCTACAGGAGCAGCAAATGTTAAAGCCAAGACTAAAACTTTAACGAAGTTATTCACTTGAAATTCCTCATCAATTAATCAACAGTCCAACTATCCAATAGGTGTATGTCAGAGGGTTGAAATTGATGTGAATCTTTTATGTATCTTTTGACAGATGTTCGGTTAAGAAATGGAGAGGGTGATTAATTGTTCTGGTACTTCAAAATTAGCTGTGACATCTTGGACATCATCTAAGCCTTCTAAAGTGTCAATTAATTTGAAAAGCGATCGCGCCTGTTCAGTATCGGTAACTTCTACACTATTACTGGGAACCCAGCGCAACTGTGCATCAGTCACTTTAAAGCCTTTATCCTTAAGTATCTGGCTGAGGCTTTCTAAATTTCCGATCTCGGTTAATACCTCAGACATCTCATCTTCAGTCATTTCATAAGACTCGGCACCACCTTCGAGGGATGCTTCTAAAAGCTGTTCTTCGTCAACCACACCCTCGACGACACAAACCCCTTTTTGGTGAAACATCCAGCTAACGCAACCTGTTTCACCCAAATTACCGCCGTTTTTACTAAAAGCTGCACGTAAGTCAGCAGCCGTGCGATTGCGATTATCTGTCAGGGCTTCAATTAAGATTGCTACACCACCAGGGCCGTAACCTTCGTAGCGAATAGCTTCAAAATTGGCATTATCTGCACCAAAAGTACCCGCACCTTTAGCGATCGCTCGTTCAATATTATCATTGGGGATACTTGCTGCTTTTGCCTTGTCGATCGCTGTGCGAAGTTGAAAATTCATTGCTGGGTCTGGCACACCACTTCTGGCCGCAACAATAATTGCTCGCGATAACTGAGTGAAGGTTTTTCCCTTTTTCGCATCTACTACCGCCTTCTGGCGCTTAATATTTGCCCATTTACTATGTCCTGCCATAATCTCAAATTATCAAACTCTACTCAAAGATTAGGATATACCTAGCTTTTGCCTAGATGCAAAGGTGCATCTGCTAAAAGGGAGTGGGTATTGGCGACTAGGAACTAGGAATAAATATAGCAATCTTGAATGAGAGTGAAAAATATCGGTGGTAGCTGTTAACACTCAACAGTCAACAGTTAACTCTTAACACAGTTTAATTTGCCACTGGTTCCTCAGCAGGTAACGTCTGTGCGCTAGCTTCTGGTAGAGGTGGACGCACACATAAATAAATCAATGAACCAAATAGCGGTATCAAGGCTGTTAGCCACAATAATTGCGGATTTTTCCACCCACGACGCGCCATATCATCCCCTACTAATGTGGGAAATAATACACAAAGTAGACAGAAATCTAAACTCATTACATGGATGAAGCGGTTGGTTTGCCACTGTTGTACAAAATTTCCCCAATCGCCTCCTGTTAAGCCGTAGATAACTAGAATAATGCTAGCTACAGTTAAGATAAAGCCAGTTACGCGGGAATCTAGCAGCTTAAGCAAAGTATCCTTTTCACCAACAAACTTCTGATTTGGTTCCCTAAAAGCTAAGTAGGGCAATAGGGCAAAAGCACCAACTGCAAAAGAAGGAATCGCAAATAGCCAAGCAGGTATTTTTTGCCCTCTACCGTCGATAAATACTACTGCACTGTAGATTAATGGCCAGATACCCATGAGGTTGAATAAGGCTATTATCAACGGATTAATACCTTGCCACTGACCAATAGACAAGTTTTTAATCAACTCAAATGTGCCGGGTTGTTGGGGAGGCGAGAGCAGAAAAGCATAGACAATGAATCCCAGCCACACTAATCCAAAGGCAATTTTTCTCGTCATAATTTTAGCAACCTAACTGAAAGCTTCTGAGAGGTAATCAGCAGCAGCCGCCACAACAGCGATCGCACTTTCATAATCTAGGCGCGTTGGCCCCAAAACTCCTACGCTTCCTACTGGTACTGAGCCTCGGCGATAGGTGGAAGAAATTAAGCTACAGGTGCGTATCGGTTCTAAAGGATTTTCCGCACCAATGCGAACAGTTACTTTTGATTTACCTAGATCTTCCGACTCTGGTTCCTCAAATATTAATCGCCACAGTTGGTCTTGTTCTTCTTCCAGCAGGTGGATAATTGTTTGCGCTTGGTGTAACTGAGAAAATTCTGGCTGGCGCAAAACTTCTCCTACACCTCGAACCATAATTTGTGTTGCAGTCGGAGCAAGAGTACGACGAGTCAATTCTGCAACTGAATTTTTGAGGAATTCCCCGTAGCGTTGGAATTCTCGATCTAATTGACTCCAGTCGAGATAAGCTAATTCCAACAAACTTCGCCCGCGCAAGTGGCTATTTAAAAAGTTAGAAACGATTTGCAACTCGCGATCGATTACCTCTGAATCGCGTTGTGTTTCCTCTGGTGCTGGCGACCAATCCATCAATCTAGAATGTGTCTCATAAGCATCAGTCACCACAATCAGCACGATCTTTCCCGCTTCAATCTGCACTAATTGCAAATGTCGCACTAGTGCTGTAGTGGTTTGGGGCATGGTAATCAAGCTGATGCAGCCACTCAAGGTTGCGAGAATTTGTGCAGCTCCTTGCAATAAAGATTCTAAACTCCAATCTTCCCAGTGGAGGCGCTTTTGCAGTGCCACTTCTACTTTTTTAGCTAAATCCGTACCACTTCCCTGCGGGACGCTATGCGAACGTGGAAGCAAGCTACGCGTAGCGTCTTGCAGAGAAGGTGTAATTAGCTGGTCAACATAAATGCGATAACCTGAGTCTGAAGGTACTCGCCCAGCAGAGGTGTGTGGCTGATAAAGTAACCCAGACTTTTCTAAAACACCCATGACATTGCGAATCGTGGCTGAGCTAACACCCAAGTCGTACTCCTCGACTAAAGCCTTTGAGCCAACAGGCTCTGCTGTAGCTATGTAGTGACGTATCGTTGCCCAAAGTATATGCTGTTGTCGATTTGTCAACTGAACTTCCATAGGGTATGCTTTGCTGAGTGCAAATTTTAATCAAACTTTGAAAAAGTTTGGGGATTCGGTGCTATACAGATATTATTAATAATTAATTAAGATAATAGATTATACTATATATATTGTGATAACTAATCCGAAAGTTTACATATAACACTGTTGAAGCTGTGGTGCGAATATAGTCTCTCTTTACTACAAAGACTGATGATTGTCTAACCGTATTTTTGCATAAATATATATTGCAAACAGTATTATTAAATACGTATTTTTCTAGCGATCGCTGCTATGCTAAAGTCTAAAAATTCCATACATTTATGCTAAATGTATAAAGTCGCAAGCTGTCTTAGCAAACCTCCAGATTAATTTACTACTGTCACGATCGCAAAAGTCAGATGGAAGAGTAAGTCCCATCTGAGTAATGTATAAGCTTGAGAGGCTAATACTGGGGAATTGAGGGGTCTACTAATTTAGAGTAAGCATCAATACCACCAGAAATATTTTGCACATTTGTAAATCCTTGAGCAATTAACCACTGGCACATCTGAGCGGAGCGGATACCGTGGTGACACAGCACAAGGGTTTCAGCTTGGGGATTGAAGATAGTAGGTATTTGATCTCCCCATTCGGCAAATTCACTTAAAGGTAAATTGACAAAGCCCTCAATGCTAGCGATCGCCAATTCTTGTGGTTCTCGCACATCTACTAGCTGGATGCTTGTATCGCCTGAAGCGAGACGTTGTGCTAGTTCCTCTACACTAATATGAGCAATAGATTGACTAAAAGAGTTCTCTGTCATGGGGCTTTTGTGAACAATTCTAATTCATTTATAGTGACAGAAAATTTCTGCCTTGGCATGAGCATCGATTCTCAACAAGACGCAGCCAGAGGCTGGGGTTTCTGCTTAAATGGCTGTGAACTATCTTTTTTAATAGGTTGAATGTGAATAGACAACGCTCATTCATCGGTTTTATCGTAGCTGGTGCGATCGCAGTATTAGCGATTGCGATTGCAGGCTTTTACTGGTTTTTTCCAAAAAGTCCGGCTCAGCTAATTGCTCCTACCTCCCAACCTGGTGCAACAATATTCGTATCCAAACTTGCGCCAGTGATGGTGTCATTACTGACAAATCCTGAACGTTTGCAAGCACTGGAGCGTGAAGGCGAACTATCTAAACTCAAAACTAGTTTCTTGGCTAAGAGTGGTATAGATTACCAACAAGATATTAAACCCTGGTTAGGCAATGAAATTACACTGGCTATCACCACCCTAGACATCGATCGCGACCCGGAAAATGGACAGCAACCAGGGTATCTTTTGGCACTTGCAAGCGAACAATCAGAAAAAAGTCGTGAGTTTGTGGAGTTGTTATTTTCTAAACGAGCGCTAGCTGGCGCCAACTTAGGTGTTGAAGAATACAAAGGTGTAAAGGTGATTTATGACAACCAAGAAGCGATCGCAGAAAATAAAATCCAAATTCCCAGATCCACAATCCAAAATAATTTAGCTGGTGCTGTTGTTGGCGAAGGCTTTGTGTTGTTTGCTAACGATCCGAAAGTACTAAAAGAGGCTATTAATAACGTCCAAGCTCCAGATCTAAATTTGACTAGCTCTCGCGAATACCAAAAAGCTATCAAACAATTACCAAAAGGAAGTTTAGCTACGGCTTTTTTGAATCTTCCCTTCATAGCAAAATGGCAAGGATTAGAACTGGCAGAGCAAACATATAATAGTGAAATCATTTCCTTGATGTTGAATAAAAAAGGATTGCTAGCAGAAACCACCTTTGTGACTTCATCAGAAATTGTTTCCCCATCTCCACCATTAACTAAATCTGTAGGAGCATTGGAATATGTTCCAGCATCAGCGGGTTTAGCAATTTCTGGCTTGGATTTGAGTAATTTGGCTAACAGTAATTTCGCAAAACTCTGGAAACAAGCAACAGCGACGATATACGGTTCTCAGGAAGATGTGGTTTCTCAATTTGTAAAACCTTTAGGCGAAGCTCAAAAACGCTGGGGAATAAATTTGCCAGAGGATGTTTTTAGTTGGGTAAAGGGAGAATATGCCGTAGCATTGTTACCTCAAGAGCAAACAACCCCACATTGGATTTTTGTAGCCCAAAAATCTGAGGATGTAGGACAAGGCGTAGCGCGTTTAGATGCGATTGCTTCAGCCAATGGACTCACCATCAGTCCATTGACTATAGACAACCAAAAAATTTCTGCTTGGACAGAGTTAACCACAGCTAGTAAAAAAACCAATGACAAAGACGGAGCATTATTCAACATTGAGACAAAAATACGGGGAGCGCATACAACCTTAGGAAATTACGAAGTTTTCACCTCTGACCTTGAAACAATGGATGAAATTATCACAGCGAAGAACAATTCTTTAATCAATAATCCCAACTTTCAAAATAGTATTGCTGCGATTCCTCAACCAAACCAAGGCTATATTTATCTTGACTGGACAAAAAGCCAGAATTTATTAGAGCGTCAAATCCCAATTCTCAAGCTAGTAGAAGTTTTAGGAAAACCGTTTTTTAATAATCTGCGATCGCTCACAGTCAGTAGTTATGGAACTGACACAAGAGCCTTCAAAGGCGGCGTTTTCTTCCAACTTCATAATTCCTAAGATTTTCAGACTCAAAGTACAGAAGGTAAAAAACTATTTTATCTTCTGTACTTTCTTATTTAATAAAGTTTTTGGAGCCTTTGTGTATGATTGCAAACCGCTGTTAAATTTCCTCGAAATCTAGAAATATTTAATAACTAACTTAGAATTTTTTAGTTGTTTATAGCCAAGTTAATTTAATAAAATATTGCTTTAGTTTTTCCTATAAATTCATTATTGCTAGTAGATAATTCAATCAAACAATTACTCAAATCATCCTTTAATGATTTTCTTTAAAACGAAAGACAATCTAGCAATTAACTGCTTACTTTCAAATATATTAATTGTGGCACATTTGAATGTGGCACATCCAACTGAAATTTCACTGTAATTTTTTAACTAAAATATGTATATATCATCACTATTTTAAAAGCCTGTTGGAGGGCTACTATGAAATACTGTCGCCCCCGACTTCAGTTTCGTGGCGGCTGGCTGTTAGCTATAATTACTACCTTAACAGCTACCCCTGTAATCGCACAAACAGCAAATTTTGGTACTTTAACACTGTCAAAAAACTTTGAACCAGCACAAGGAAGAGTTGAGGGGTTTACGGGTGGTTCTTATTCCTTGTCTGCCATTAGTAACCGCGATCGCGATCAGAGAGCCTGTATCGGTTTTGCAGCTCCTACTCCAGATCACATTATGGTTTTGCAAAAAGACTTTTCGCAGTTGACAATACAAATTGATAGCAATAACAACGATACCACTTTACTCATTCAAGGGCCAGATAAAACAACAATTCGTTGCGGCGATGATACTGGTAAAAGTAAAGATGCTAGCATTAGCGATCGTAACTGGAAAAGTGGCACTTATCGGATTTGGGTAGGTACATTTAATCCTGGGATGAAGCGCGACTATACCCTGACAGTCGAGCAGCAGTGATGGGGAGTAGGGAAGCACAAAAGCAGGAAAGAAGTAGCAGTAAATCTGTCCTCTATGCCTGCATCGCTTTTGCCCCACGTGCAATCCCCAATGCCAATTTTTAGCTGTAACACCTGAGACGATAAAATGGAAGAGTAGCTTGTTGTGCTTTTCGAGGGTGCTATCTCGTGCTATCTACTCTAAATGCTGACTTTCGTATCATATTTGAACGTGACCCGGCTGCTCGTAACTGGTTGGAAGTTTTATTTTGTTACCCCGGCTTACAAGCCCTGTTATTGCATAGGCTGGCTCACTGGCTCTATAGTGTTGGTCTTCCCTTTATCCCCCGCCTGATTTCTCACTTGGCTCGGTTTTTAACTGGAATTGAAATTCACCCAGGTGCAACAATTGGGCATGGTGTGTTCATTGACCACGGGATGGGTGTAGTAGTTGGTGAAACTGCGATCGTGGGAGACTATGCCCTAATTTATCAAGGTGTCACACTTGGGGGGACTGGTAAACAATGCGGTAAGCGCCATCCTACTGTGGGTGAAAATGTTGTAGTCGGAGCTGGAGCAAAAGTCCTGGGAAATATCCAAATTGGCAATAATGTGCGTATTGGCGCTGGGTCAGTTGTTCTCAGGGATGTCCCTTCTGACTGTACTGTAGTAGGGATACCTGGTCGTATTGTTTATCGTTCTGGAGTCAGAGTTAGCCCATTAGAACACAATAACCTACCAGACTCGGAAGCCGAAGTAATTCGTGCTTTAGTAAACCGGATTGAGTTATTAGAAGAACAAATACAAAATCTTCAACATACTCATTCTGCAAATGAAAAAACTCCTGTATTGGCAGGTTCTGTAGCTTATAAGGAAGCTGATTTATCAGAAAATGCCCCTGTGTGTAGACTTAGAGATAAAGCAATACAGGAGTTTCTAGATGGTGCGGGTATTTAAATAAAGTTAGGAGTTAAGAGTGAAGAATAAAAATTATAAATGCTAACTTTGTGCTTTCCAAACTCATAACTCCTAACTGACAAAATTAAGGATTAATTTCTTCACAAAACCATTCTTGATTTTCGTTACGGCCATAAAGTCTTCTATTTTGTGGTTCGCCGCGTAATTCTAAATGGTCTACTTGCACTGGGTCGAGTAACAGTAGACAAAAATTAGGCAGTGGTTGCACGGGGTCGGGTGCTGGTGGCTCAAACGCTTGTGCTTCATTGACTCTAGCTTTACCAGGATCAGGCCAAGCAAACTGTAAACGTGCAGCATCACTCAGTTCTTGCCAAATGGAAATACGTGCTGGCTGTAAATCTTCGTGGGAATCATCATTACCTACCAGAGTCAAACAGCCAGCGATTCGGAATTGTTCTCGTGTATTGGGAAAGTACCAGCAAATTTCTGCCCAAGGTTGTTGCTGTATTTGGTCGGCCTTGGCGCTACGGCTATCGATGACAAATTTTAGCTGGTTGGTTTCTTCTAAAAAGTCGCGAAAGACTAGGGTACGATTTGCAGGGCGACCGTTTGCCTGTACCGTTGCTAGTTGGAGGTAACGAGCATAAGCAAGACTACTATTAGCATCAAGTGCATGGGCGATCGCACCTCGCCAAGGAGCAAGAGACATAATTAATTCAAAATTCAAAATTCAAAATGAAGAAACTCAGATTTAATCTAGGTTTCCAGGTTTGCGTCTGTTGCCTTATTTTAGACAATTGGTACAACTGTAAGTAAATAATTTTGCAATCCTCTTTGTGTTTTTGCGTGAATCTTATCCCCAATTCAACGCAGAATATACAGTATCTTGTATAAATTCGTAGGTGATTTAATGGCAGAAATTCAAGTTGGGATTGAGGGTGAAGACGCACCAATAGCAGCCGAGGCTTTGCTAGAAATTCCTGGAATATCGGGAAGCTACGAAGTTCCGACGCAAAGAGAGGGGACTTTGGCGGCTGTTGCTACTATTGTTGGTATTGTGGGCGGTGCTGTGGCTTTAGCTGAACAAATCCGCAAATGGTATCAAGAATGGCATCAATCTCATCCAGGAAAGCAATTTGATGTAGTAATTCTTGACCCTGATACTGGAAACAGGATTTTACTCGAAGAAGCTACCATAGAGGAAATCACGGAAATCCTCAAATCTCTCAGCAAATAAAGTGGAAACTATCCGCATTCAACTTCGGGAAAGTACGCAGGAAACAGTTGAACTCAGGTATTGGCTACCTCAAGTAAAGCACTATGAATCACGTCGCCTGAAACTCGCAGAAATCGCTGATTTACTCAAACAAGGTGAACGAGATTACTATAAACTGCTGCCCAATTTACCAGGAATCGGGCGGCAGTTATTTTTTTGGTTGGATGGTGATGGACGGTGGTTGAGTCGAGGAATTGCTAACTGTCGCGCTGAGGGGTTGGTGATTGCCATTGATATTGAGCAAAAACTGGCGCATCTACCTTGGGAAGTGCTGCATGATAGTGAGGATTTTTTGGTAAAGCGGGTTAATCCGGTGGTTTTACCTTTGCGCTGGATTGAAAAAGAAACGGAACCGTTTGCTGTGGAAGCACGACAATTGCGAGTATTGTTTATGGCAACCGACCCGGAAGATGTGCAACCAAAGTTAGAGTTTGAACAGGAAGAAGCGAGAATTCTGGCAGATACGCGAGATTTTGCTGTAGATTTGCGGGTGGAAGAAAGCGGTTGCGTTAGCGAGTTGGGTAAGGTGTGGAGTCGCTATTTTAATGACTTTGATGTGTTTCACCTCACAGGACACGCCTCAATTAAAGATGCAGCACCTTACACGCCTTACTTTATCACTGAGACGGAAATCGGGGAACGCCACGAAACTACAGCCGCAGAACTTGCGGAAGTCTTCCGGTTTCGCTTTCCAAAATTGGTGTTTTTGTCTGGATGTCGGACTGGACAAGCAGCAGATAAAGGGGCTGTCCCTTCAATGGCTGAGGCACTAATTGCCCAAGGGGCTAGGGCGGTTTTAAGTTGGGGGCGGACTGTGGAAGACCGGACAGCCACAGCCGCCGCTGCACACCTCTACGGCAAATTGGCAGCTGGATATGAATTAGCACAAGCACTCGCTAGCACTTACCAGCAGTTGTTTAAACAGAAAGTGCGTGACTGGCATTTGTTGCGGTTATATATTCAGGGAGAATGTCTAGGTGCGTTGGTGGAAGTGTGGGGAGATTTGCCACCCTCAGCACCGGAACCTGCTTACGAACAGTTTTTAGATCCCGATACCCAACAGGTGCGGGTGGCGAAACCCTCTGAGTTTGTTGGCAGACGGCGGACTTTGCAACGTTGTCTCAAAGCTATTCGCACTTCATTAGGGGTACTAATTCACGGACTGGGGGGTGTGGGTAAGAGTACTGTGACAGCGCGACTTCTGGAAAGGATGGTTGGCTATCACAGGCTGGTGAACTTTCGGCAACTTGATGAGGATAAATTGCTCAAAACCCTTGCTGAACAATGTACCTCGGAACGAGGGCATGAAATTCTTAATGGCAAGTTACCCTTGATGCAGCGCCTTACCAAGTTTTTCACTGAAGGACTGAATACCAAAGAACAGCGCTTTGTCTTTGTGCTGGATGACTTTGAGGCAAATTTGGAATTACGAAATGGGGTTTATGTCTTGCAACCACAAGTTGTGGATGTACTGCTGGCGTTGCTGAAGGCGATGCAAAATTCCCAACTTCCCCACAAGGTAATTATTACCTGTCGCTACGATTTCACATTGTCGGAACTGAATCATCGTCTGTACCGCGAACCTCTGGGGGCTTTGGGTGGGGCAGATTTAATTAAAAAGTATAATCGTCTGGATTCGTTTAATGGCAGTTGGCAATTTCAGCCAGAATTGCCGGAACGTGCCAAAAAAGCAGCAGATGGAAATCCTCGGCTGTTGGA
The DNA here is from genome assembly GCA_036918135.1 of Nostoc sp. Taxonomy (GTDB): domain Bacteria; phylum Cyanobacteriota; class Cyanobacteriia; order Cyanobacteriales; family Nostocaceae; genus Nostoc. Next base: position 126,524 of record JBALDB010000053.1, on the reverse strand, counting down.
ATGGTTAGATAAGATTTTGCAAAATTCCCCGAAGTCGCCGTCAGCCGAGAGTGGAGTTGAGATGATTCTGCAAAAGATGGCAGAAAAAGAAAAGGAATTTCGTGAGGATATTTTGGCTGAGGAATTGCTCAAGCAGCAAACTCCAGCTTTGCGGAAGATGTTGGGGAAGTTGTTGGTGTATGAGTTACCTGTTCCTCAAGCTGCGATTGACCCGATTTGTGAGGATATCTCAAGTTGGGAAAGTCATATTCAACGCGCTGAAATTTTGGGTTTGTTGGAAGTTACCCTCACCAACAACACACAGAGGTTGTATCGTGTTCCCCGGATTTTGTCACCGTTGCTAGAGTTTCCAGAGAACCCCAAGGGTGAAGAGTTATATAAACAAGCTGCACAAATTTTGTATTGCCTGTGGTGGAAAGAGGAAACTGCTATGGAAGCACAAAAGTTAGAAATTCATCGCTTGGCTTTGTTGGGGAAGGACGAAGAAATTGCGGCGAAAATAGCTAGTTTATTAGCAGATAACTGGAAAAATCAAAGCCGTTTTCGGGAAGCGGTGCAACTGTGCAAATTTACCCTAGAACTGACTCAAGACTACCGCGTTTTACATCAAATAGCTTGCTCTCAGGAACAACTCGGTGAAGTTGAACAAGCACAGCAGTATTATCAGCAAGCACTTGAATTTTGTTGGGAAACAGACGAAACAGAAAAAGCTGCAATAATTCATAATCTAGCAGGTATCTACGTCAAGAAAGGGAAAGTGAATCAAGCGATCGCACTCTACAATCAGTCTTTGGAAATAAAAGAACGCATTGGTGATGTCCAAGGTAAAGCGGCGACGTTGAACAATCTAGGATATATCTACGCCAACAAAGGGAAAGCTGAGCAAGCGATCGCACTCTACAATCAGTCTTTGGAAATAAAAGAACGCATTGGTGATGTCCAAGGCAAAGCGGTGACGTTGAACAATCTAGGATATATCTACTCCAACAAAGGGGATGTGGATGAAGCGATCGCACTCTACAATCAGTCTTTGGAAATAAATGAACACTTTGGTGATGTCAAAACCAAAGCGACGACGTTGCACAATCTGGGAATTCTCTACGCCAACAAAGGGGAAGTGGAGGAAGCGATTGCACTCTACCATCAGTCTTTGGAAATAGAAGAAAGAATTGGAAATGTCCAAGGCAAAGCAATGACCTTGCACCAACTGGGAATGCTCTACGCCAACAAAGGAAAAGTGGATGAAGCGATCACACTCTATAATCAGTCTTTGGAAATAACTCAACGCATTGGTGATGTCCAAGGCAAAGCGACGACGTTGCACAATCTGGGATATATCTACGCTAACAAAGGGGAAGTGGATAAAGCGATCGCACTCTACAATCAGTCTTTGGAAATAAATGAACGCATTGGTAATGTCCAAGGCAAAGCAATGACTCTGCGGAGGTTAGGATATTTGGCAGAACAGCAGGGTGAATACACTAAAGCGATATCCTATTTGCAACCAGCTTTAGAGATTTTGCAGCGATTGGAGTCACCGGATGCTGAAAGTGTGAGTGCAAGTCTTGATAGGGTAATGCGTAATTCGTAATTACTGAAAGATTTTTATGTCACGCAGAGGCGCAAAGAAGGCAAGAGTGTGATTTAAGTAAATGAAAACTGCTGCAATGAGTCTTTGATATTCGTGAATGAGTATTTGAACTGGATTCATCCACCTTTGAACTCCGTTAACGAGTGTTTGAACTGGATTCATCCACCTCTGAACTCCGTTAACGAGTATTTGAACTGAATTCATCCACCTCTGAACTCCGTTAACGAGTATTTGAACTGGATTCATCCACCTCTGAACTCCGTGAATGAGTATTTGAACTGGATTCATCCACCTCTGAACTCCGTTAACGAGTCTTTAATATTTATGAACGAGTTTTTAGGGATTTTTAAGTAATAAAATATCCTAATATTTCTTGTAGGATAGGCGTCTTGCCCGTCATGGAAACTGGGCGCTCATGTTGCCTACCTCACAAGATTAGATGATTTATATGTTGGAGTTTCTTTGGAGAAAATCAGGTGAGAGAATCAGGATCTATGCCGAGCGATCGCAACCGTTCTGCTAATAATTCAGCACGTCGTTTAGCTTGTTGTGCTTCTTGTTTAGCTTGCTGCGCTTCTTGTTTAGCTTCCTGGGTTTCTTGTTGAGCAAGTTTTTTGTCTTCTTCTGGTGTTAAAAACCGTTGTCTTTGTTGATTGTACCAATACATCCACTCGCGTGGTATGCCTAGATAAGTTCCTCGTTCAATGCCAATTCCTAAACCTATTTCTGGCAACCAAACTGGATTCCCATCATGTAATTTATAAACATTGTTAACTAATTTGTAAACTTCTAAATGTGGCTTGCGGCGACGAAATGGGTTATAAACTACATAATACAAAATTCCCAATCTTGCATACTCTGCTTTTTTGGTCGAGTACTCACCACGATATGTTTTAGATACTACCTCCAACACTAATATCGGTAATTTCTTCTCTTCCCAAAGCACATAACTGGGGCGGAGATCTTCATCATAAAATCGCTCTACACCCAAACTCAAAAACCCATCTGGCACGATTGGCACTAAATCTGGGTCATAATAAATCCCCATATCTACGCCAAAAAACCAATCCATTCTTTCTGACCATGCCATTGCGAGTATTGCTTTGAGTAAACCGGGAATTAAATCTTGTAATTCATTATCCACTGGCGTATCGTCAGAGTCTGGCAGTTCCTCAGATGAGGGTAAACAAGCTAATGGATTGTACTCTAGCATGATGGATTTACCGTTCCTCAGTCATTAGTACATCTTTATTTTATAAATGAATTTTGATAGCAATTTAAATGAGAAAATCAGGATCTACGCCGAGCGATCGCAAGCTTGTATAAGTCACAATCGGCCTCAAGATAGAGAGAAAATTTACTTATAAAGTATTTGCAATAATTAAAACTTGGTAGATAAACTCTACTTAGGAGTGGTAAATATTATATATCATGAAGTTCTGTTGCAAATAGCACGGGGTAGCACTAGCGTAAAGTGGACAATTTGACAATCTTTAATCCTAAATCTACTTGGCGTATAGTCATAATCTGTTCGCACGCAACAAGACTTGATTTATGGTTCAAAAGCTCGAAACAAAACGCCAGAGCAGAGGGTTTCCAGAGACTGCTCCCGCTGCTAATCCTGTATTCTTTAGAACCTATAGCCGCCGTACTAAGGCAGGGTTGAGGGAAACATGGGATGAGGTATGCGATCGCACTTTACAAGGCTTAATCGAGTTGGGGAAACTCACAAGAGAAGAAGTTGCCATACTAGAACGGATGCAGCGTAGCTTGAAAGCTATGCCCAGTGGTCGCTGGTTATGGGTTGGTGGTACAGACTGGATAACTAAACCAAAGAATTTTTCCGGGGGTTATAATTGCACCTCTACCAATCTAGAAGACTGGAGTGCCTTCGGCTTAATGATGGATTTGGCGATGATGGGCTGTGGTACTGGAGCCATTCTAGAACCACAATATATTAACCAGTTGCCCCCCATCCGTAATCATTTGAACGTCACTGTAGAAGGTGAAATTGGTAGCACTCTTAAAATTGAGCGTCGGGAATATACACAAACACATATAGAAGGCAACAAAGTTACTATCCATGTTGGAGATAGCCGTGAAGGCTGGGTTGAATCATATCAAACCCTCCTAGAACTCTCCACTAACGAACGTTTTTCGGGAGATGTTGAAGTATTAGTGGATCTGGGCGATGTTCGCAAAGCTGGAGAAACTCTTAACGGCTTTGGCGGAGTTGCTAATCCTGTAAAATTGCCAGGACTTTATCAAGGTTGTGCATCCATTCTGAATAAAGCTAAAGGGCGACAATTAAATTCAGTTGAATGTTGTTTGTTAATCGATCAAGCGGCAGTGACAATTGTTGCTGGCAATATTAGAAGAAGTGCGGGGATGCGTCAGTTTGATTCTGGGGATAGCTCGGCAGCAACAGCCAAAGATAACTTATGGCAACAGGATAAAGAAGGCAACTGGCGAATCGATCCAGAGCGGGATGCTTTGAGAATGGCAAATCATACCAGAGTTTTTCACCGCAAGCCCACATTAGAAGAATGTATTGATGCTGTTCGCAAACAATATTACAGTGGTGAAGGTGCGATTCAATGGGCTGGTGAAGCTGTAGCCAGAGCAAATATAGATTTGTTGCCAACACAAGCTATAAAAATTGATTTTTTGAAAGCTTATGAACAAGGAACAGCAAAACAATGGTTCCAAGAACGCTATCCTCAGCTTGATGCTAAAGAGCTAAAACATCGTTTGGCTCGCTATGGGCTAAATCCGTGTGGTAATTGATTTTGCCTCACGTTAAAAACCTCGCAAAAACGGGGAAAGCTGAGATGCTAATCCCGTGGTAATCAAAGGAAGTAAAAAGCTTTTGACACCGTACAGCGTAGAGAGTGAAACTAGATGAAACCGAAAATTGTTCTCTAGAATATAATCTCTCCAAGAGTGCGGGGACATATGTAAAAAGTACTTTTATTAATGAAGTCACATATGCAAAATGTACGCGGAACTACTGCAAATAATCAAGCAGTAGAACTAGAGGATAAAAAGCCTTTAGGATAACAAAATTGGAAATCATCGGCTCTAATTTCCACTGTAATTTGTCTGAGGTTCACCTCAATCAAATTGACCCATATAACTACAAAGAACAAGAGGAGGCTTTCACTACTGGGGCGCTATCTGTAGCTGCACTTTTAAATCACAAATTTCTGGAATCACGCTATCAATACAGTCGTGAAATAGACCCAATTGTTGGAGTTTCTTTTACAGGTTTATTTGATTTCTTTGTCCATGCTTTTGGTGTTGATTGGCTGCGCTGGTGGTCAGCAGGAAGACCTGCAACTCCACAAGGGTTAGCTTTTAAGCACGAGGAAGAGAAATATTTAAGTTTTTGGAAAGATACTGTGCATCGAATTGTTTGGGATTATTGCGATCGCCACAATCTCAAACGTCCAAATCGCTGCACTACAGTTCAACCGAGCGGTACTAAGGCTTTATTAACTAATGCGAGTTCCGGATGGCATCCCCCCAAAGCCCAAAGATTTATCCGCCGCATCACTTTCGGCAAAAATGACCCGGTAGCTTTAGCCTGCATTGACTATGGTTACAACGTCATTCCTTCGCAATCAGATAAAGACGAGCAAGGCAATTTACTTAACGATCCCTTCGATCCACGGGTTAGTGAATGGCTTGTGGAAATCCCCGTTTCTGTACCTTGGGCTGATTTACCTGGGGCTGATAAAATTGATATTTCTAAGTTTTCAGTCCTTGCCCAATTTGATTTTGTCCTCCAGGTTCAGCGCTCCTATGTGACTCACAACACATCGGCAACCTTAGAACTCCGCTCTGATGAAGTCGAAAGCCTTGCAGAGCGCATCTACCAAAGCATCCAGGACGATGAAGGATATATTTCCGCAGCTCTTTTAGCTCGCTTTGACGATTTGCAATCATTCCCACGTTTGCCGTTTGAACCAATAGATAAAGCAACCTGCGATCGCTTAACTCAAGAAGTAAAAGCACGGCGCAAAACAGATGATTTCTGTGGAGTGCTAAGCCGCTACGATTTAGGAGAAATGACAGAGGCTGGCCCTAGTGGTTGTGACTCTGATAAGTGTATGTTTCCCGACCGGGAACCAAGCTCATAAGAAGAGTAGGGAGTGAGGGAGATAGGGAGATGAGGAGTGTGGGGAGAGAGGGGGGAAAGATTTCTTCCCCATCCTCCCACACCTCCCACCCCTCCCACACTTTCAATGCCCAATGCCCCCATTCCCTAAGACGTTACGATTGATTAACAAGTAATAATTTTTGAACGCAAAACCAGGAGACTTTTAATGTTCATTAATGAATTGTCACCTATATTCAGAGAATTTACCCAGCACCCAGTGTCATTTCTTGGTGGGTTATTCTCCGGTGTGCTTCGACTCAATCTTGGAGACGATCCCGTTAAAAGCTGGTTAGATCGACAAATCTACCCAAATAGTTACACTTCCAACACAACGGAGGCACATAACGGCAAAGCCACTGGGCCTCAGCAGATTGCGATTGACTAAATTCTTGGGTAATCGCCAATTGAGTTAATTAGACCTCTTGCAAAAGTTCTCTAACACCCCACCCCTAGCCTCTCCCCGCAGGCTCTTTGGGGTTCTTTTTTTGATTTATGCAAGAAGTCTACTGTTTTGCGACAAACCATCTCACCCTACCTCTGGGTGTCCCTTTGGGTCTTTACCTCTTGGAGAATCAAAGACTGTGGGGGGTAAGAAATATTGATTTTATGTAATAAGAGTTTGTAAAATCTCGTACTTTGAAAAACGTCACAATCAGTTATTATATGAGCGTATGTGTAAGTTCAGCCAATCCTACCTGATTTACTGCTCCCCTCAAACATTCACTAAACGGTTGGTGAATCAGAGAGGAATATGCAATATTTGCAATTTTGTTAAATCTGTTTTCAGCTGAACTAATCGCTTTTTGTTGAAAATTACCCAATCTCACATGACTATTTACGTTGGAAATCTCTCCTACCGCGCTACTGAAGCAGACTTAAGAGCAGTGTTTGCAGACTACGGCGAGGTCAAAAGAGTTGTCTTGCCTACTGACCGTGAAACAGGACGACTGCGGGGCTTTGCCTTTGTTGATATGAATGAAGATGCTCAAGAAGACGCAGCCATCACCGAATTGGATGGTGCAGAATGGATGGGTCGTCAACTGAGAGTTAACAAAGCAAAACCACGAGAGGATAACCCACGAGGTAACTGGTCGAAAAAACAAGATTATTAATTAAAAATGAGTTTGTAGTATAGCAAATTATTTCTTAGTCATGCAAGACAAAGTGGCTGAAATTGACTAGAAGCAATTAAGCAACAAACAACTTGATAGAATTACGCCTGACTAGTTGCGATCGCTTAAATAAATATTACGACTAATCGGTTCTTCTCCAGCAAAAGATACTATAGCCACCTCGGACATGGAAACATGGAATCCCTAACCTCTCGTATGCAGGCGATACAGTCGCCGATTATTCCTGTGGTTGGGGAACTGATTAAAAATTCTCCTGGAACAATCTCTTTAGGACAAGGTGTTGTTTATTATAGCCCCCCACCGGAAACAATAGAGTTTTTGCCAAAATTTCTTGCCGAACCTGCTAATCATCTATATAAATCAGTTGAAGGAATTCCGCCATTGCTGACAGCACTTGCAGAAAAATTGCAAGCGTTCAATGGAATTGAAATCAATCAGGAAAACTGCATCGTCGTGACGGCGGGAAGCAATATGGGATTCATGAATGCCATTCTGGCGATCACTAACCCAGGCGATGAAATTATTTTAAATACACCTTACTATTTCAACCACGAAATGGCGATCGCAATGGCTGGTTGTCGTCCGGTGTTAGTAGAAACGGATGAAAATTACCAATTGCGAATAGAAGCGATTTCTCAAGCAATTACTCCCAAAACCCGCGCTGTGGTAACTATTTCACCGAATAATCCCACTGGGGTTGTCTATAGTGAAGCCACATTGCGCCAGGTAAATGAAATCTGTAGAACTGCCAACATTTATCACATCAGTGATGAAGCTTATGAATACTTCACTTATGACCGAGTAAAACATATTTCACCTGCTGCATTTGCTGGTAGTAGCAAGTACACTATTTCTCTCTATAGCCTTTCCAAAGCTTACGGTTTTGCAAGTTGGCGCATTGGCTACATGGTAATTCCTAAACACTTACTTGTCGCCGTCAAAAAAGTCCAGGATACAATTTTAATTTGTCCACCAGTAATTTCCCAATATGCAGCTTTAGGAGCATTGCAGGCAAAACAAGAGTATTTCAAGGAAAATATTGGAGCGATTGCCCAAGTAAGACAAATAGTATTAGACTCGCTGAAGCGTCTCCAAGGTTTATGTACTATTACACCCGCCAATGGTGCTTTTTATTTTTTCCTGAAAGTTCATACCCAAATTGATGCTTTTGAATTAGTTAAAAGACTCATTCAAGAATATAAAGTAGCAGTTATTCCAGGTACAACCTTTGGCATAGATAATGGCTGCTATCTACGCGTTGCTTATGGGGCGCTGCAACAAGAGACTGCAAAAGAAGGTATAGAGAGATTAGTGGAAGGTTTGCAAAATATAGTTAGCTTGGAGAGACGCGATTAACCCAAGTCTTTCCAGAAGTTAATATTAAATTTTTCCGGGCATTACGCTGTGTTAGCATACTTTTTATGAAATCAAAAATCTAATTAAGAGATGCCAATTATTCATAAATTAATTGAACTTGAAACTGAACCAAAAATTAATATTTATAATCTAACGCCACAAATCAAAGATTTCATTGCTTCAACATCAATTAAGAATGGACAAGTTTTAGTATTCTCTCGACACACTACAACAGCTTTAGCTATCAACGAAAATGAAGTCAGATTGTTAGAAGATATAAAAGTATTTTTGCAAAAATTAGCACCAGAATCAGACAGTTATTTGCATAATGATTTGCATTTAAGAGATGTTCCAGAAGATGAACCGATTAATGCTCACTCTCACTTAATGGCAATGATGCTCAGCACTAGTGAGATAATTCCGATTGTCGATGGTAAATTAGCTTTGGGAACCTGGCAATCTGTGTTGTTTTTTGAGTTGGATGGCCCGCGCAAAAGAACAGTATTTGTCCAAATTTCTGGTGAATAATCAACCTGATACCTAGAATGTTCGCAGATGATCCCAAATTTGAGAAAATTAGGAACATGTCTAAAAATTGAGCGTCCCAATCTTGAATTTGAGATTTTGGAGTCTGTTCTAGTCATCTCCAACATCCTATTTATCCAAGTAAATCGGGGAGAATAAACTAAACTATATTAATAAACGTAAATACACGTGAAACCCTTACAAATGAGCAATAACAAATGACAAATGACGATTCTTGCTAGTTAGCTTTATTTGCATTGCTCTACTTAAATTGATATTAATTATGAAAAATAACGATAACTTTTTCTTGCGTAATATTTGGTACTATGCTCTGCCTAGCAATCAGATTAAGCCAGGTATGATGGTGAGCCGTATTTTCTTAGGAGAACCGGTGCTATTAATTCGCGATCGCGATGGGAAAGTGTCTGCAATGACGGATATTTGTCCGCATCGAGCTGTGCCCTTGAGTTGCGGGCGATTCGATGGGCAGGAAGTGGAATGCTGCTACCACGGTTGGCGCTTTAACTCTGGTGGACGCTGTACTGCGATCCCGTCTCTTGTGGAAGAACAAAAGATGGATTTAAGTCGCTTTGATGTCCAGTCCTATGCAGTCCGGGAAATGCAAGGGAATATTTGGATATATATCCCCGATCGCGATCGCCCCCAGCCTCCGGAAATGGACATTCCGGTAATTCCAGGATTCGATGAGCAATCGCCCCAGTTTGTAGAGGTGATGCGCTTCCCCTGTTTTATCGATCATGCAGTGGTGGGTTTAATGGACCCGGCTCATTCACCTTATGTTCATCAATCCTGGTGGTGGCGAAATCAGCAATTGCATGAGGAAGTGAAGCAATTTGATGCTTCACCCTATGGTTTCACAATACCGCGACACCGATTACCAGCGAATGGGGGTCGATTATATTGGCTGATTGGCGGTGGTGTACCAGAAATAGAGATTTCTTTTCGCTTACCTGGAGTCAGAGTGGAAGAAAGCACGATTGGCAAGCATCGAGTCGTTAATTTAACCACAGTTACACCCATTTCAGAGACAGAAACCGAGGTAACTTTTACTCTTTACTCGACACTTCGTTGGGTGGGATTTTTCCAGCCATTGCTGCATGTTTTGGCGCGGACTTTTCTGGGACAAGACCGAGCGGTGGTGGAAAAGCAGCAAATTGGACTCAAATATAATCCGGTGCTGCGACTAATCAAAGACTCAGATATGCAGGCGCAGTGGTATTACCAGTTGAAGCGCGAGTATGCCCGGTCTCTTGCAGAAGGACGGGAATTTGTCAACCCTGTTAAGAGTCAGATACTTCGTTGGCGTGCCTGATTAGCGATTAATCTAAGCTAAATTCTGCAAATTCTATTTGCCCAAATAGCATATTTCGGTCTACCGCTGACAAGATTTTATTAGCAGCGCGATCGCTATTTAAACAGCCACAAACTAACTGTGCTACATCTTGGCGATTAATGCTACCAATAACGTGCGGATCTTCAGTTAAAACGCCATTCCCGGTTGCTGGTTCTGACTTAAGTCCACCAGGACGAACGACGGTATAGGTTAGTCCGCTAGCAACTAAGTATTGTTCAGCTTTGTTTTTCTCAGCTAAAACTGTCCCCAGTGCTGCTAAAGCTTGGGGAGACAAAGCGCTTATACTATTGCCAGCACCAATGGAAGACACAAGAATAAACTTTTGGACTCCAGCTTTCACTGCTACGTCAATTAAATTTTTATTACCGGGGTAGTCTGGTCTTTCAACGTCTGCTGGTAAACCGCCAATTGTACTGATAACAGTATCAATAGGTTCCTCTGCTTGGATTGCACGTTTTAGATCCTCAACATTTAAGGCATCTCCCTGAACTACTTGAATACCAATTTTTTCTAATTCACTAGCAACTGTTAGTGTTCTCAAGAGTGCTTTTACCTTTAGCTGTTGCGCCCTTAAATATTGAGCAATTTCTCGACCTACGCCGCGACTCGCGCCAGCTAGAAAAATGTTAGATGCACTTGTCATAGTTAGCTTAACTATTAATATTCAAAGGATTTTATCAGAATATTGGCTGTAATTAATAATTGTTTGAGTATTTGCCTCGATTTCAGCACTAAAGTGCTTACTACGAACTTTTTTAACCTGGGTTAATCCGGCTTGGTTGACTGCTAGAACTGTTTCCCTAGAGACAGTATCTTGTTTTCTATCTCCATTAGAATTAATTGAAATCATCTAAATTCTATGTAGCGGAGCTACATCTGTTTATCAAATGTCTAAGTGCTATCCAGATACTTATACTTGTGTTTTATTAGACTACTAAAATTACGGGATTTTTAATTAACTAAAGATTATAAACTTGAGTAATTCCATTGGTATAGCTTACCTTAGGTATGCAATAGTACGCCCCTCTAATGCAGATGGATTGGATTAGCTTACTCAAAGCTCAACAAACTGACTTCCTTCAACGTGTGAAAAAACCCAAAACTTACGACTTGTCTTTACTCGAAAGTCAAGTCAAAGGTTGCCACACAGAAATTATGGCATTTTGGGGTGAGCCATTGGCAAAACTCCTGGAACTTTCTCGTCAACAGGCAGAGGTTCTTGCCAAAAATCCGCCGCCTATGCCGCCTGAATATCCCGAACCTCCAGATTGGATGATTCCTTTTCCCACATATTTCCAGCAGCAAGCCCAAAATTATCTTTTACGGGAAAAAATTGTCGATCGCGTAATCGCTGAACGTCTGAGTAAGTTAGTTAAAAAAATTCCCCAAGACACTTTGCAAAACATCACTTTAGATGACGAGGGAAATTTATGCGGTCAAAGCAAATTTACTTATGTACTTAAAGATAATCCTCACCTGGGCGTTCAAGTTTACGTTGCTGATGGCGAAAGTTTTAATGGTATTAAGAAAGACAAAATAAAATGGTCGGTGACTCAAGAAGATTTGAGAAATCACCAAGTATTAATTTTTCTGTGTTTGTTTTATCCATACACAGGTAAATTAGGTTACGAAAGACAAAGTATAATAACTGGATTTTTACCTACAAATCAATTAGAATTTCCGGAACCAAAACTGCATATTACTCCGAGTAATTTGTTATATGCGGGGGGATTGAGTTGGTATTTAGAATCACTTATTGGCAAAAAAGACACATCCTCACTAATTAATCAAAGAACGATAGAGACAATACAAACTCTACCACCAGAGCATTCTCTCAAAAAGGTAGTAGGTGAGTGGGAATGCTGGCAGACTTTAAAAGGGCACAGCAGAGGAATTAATTGCTTGGCTTTTAGTTCCAGGTGTAATAATGGGAAAATTTTACCTATATTGGCAAGTGGTAGTCGGGGCGAGACAAAGCTTTGGGATTTAAGCAAAGGTGAATTAATAGATACATTATCAGAGTATCCTTGGGTGATATCTGGGCTAGTGGATGAAGTAAATTCCTTAGCCTTTAGTTCAGATGGACAAACTTTAGTCACTTGCGGTGCAGACTCGACAATCAAAATCTGGCACGTGGGCGCTTTGGACTTAATAGATATCCTGCACAAACATCATGGAGTAGTGCGCTGTGCTGCGTTTACTCCAGATGGCAGAATGTTAGCGACAGGCGGAGATGATAGAAAAATTCTGTTTTGGGATTTGATTCACCGTCAGGTAGCGATCGCTCTTTCTTTAGATGATACAGCTGCTCATTCTTTGGTTTTGAGTCCAGACGGGCAAACTGTGGTTACAGGTAGCTATCGTAAAATCAAAGTTTGGCAGATTTCAGCCGATACGGGAATCCTCAGTTTAAAAGATACACAACCGCTGCATACCCTGATGGGTCATTCTCATATCGTTGGTTCCTTGGCGATCGGTACAAATGGTAAACTGCTGGTGAGTGGTAGCTGGGATCAAACGATTAAAGTTTGGCAATTGGAGACTGGGGAATTACTCCATACCCTTAAAGGACATAAAGATAGAGTGTATGCGATCGCCTTGAGTCCTGATGAACAAATTATCGCCAGCGGTAGTGCCGACCGAACCATCAAATTATGGCATCTGCAAACTGGAGAATTGCTGGGTACGTTTACAGGTCATGAGAATATAGTTACAGCATTAGCCTTTACAGCTTCCGGTGAGATGTTAGTTAGCGGAAGTTTAGATAAGACAATTAAAATTTGGCAACGGAGTTAATGGTAATTCCTAATATTAAGAGGAGGCAGGAGGCAGGAGGTAGGAGGCAGAAGGCAGGAGGCAGGAGGCAGGAGGCAGGAGGCAGAAGGTAGAACTATTTATTCATAGCATTCATGCTTGTCATTATGTCTTAACCTATGTAACTACGGCTATACTCGTCAAAGTCGAGAAGCAAGCTAGGTAATTCGTAATTGTGGAGTCTTTGAGACTCGTGGATGAAGCTCAGAAGTTCATTAATGAGCCTTTGAACTCCTTTAATGAGTATTTGAACTCCATTAATGAGCCTTTGAACTCCTTTAACGAGTATTTGAACTCCTTTAATGAGCCTTTGAACTCCTTTAACGAGTATTTGAACTCCATTAATGAGCCTTTGAACTCCTTTAATGAGCCTTTGAGGTTCATTAATGAGTCTTTGAGGTTCATTAATGAGTCTTTGAACTCCTTTAATGAGTATTTGAGCTTCATTAATGAGTCTTTGAACTAAATAAATCCACCTTTGATACTCATTAATCAGTTTTTGATAATATTCTTTACGTCTCTACGCCTCTGCGTAAAACTTAACACTGTACTAACAGCGTTTACAAGTAGCAAGTGAAGTTATATACAATAACTTATTAGTCGCCTACACTCAATGATACCGAGTTAGAACTGACAGTTAAACAAGGTTTTAACTAGTTGACTATGAGTCAAGTAATATAGCGGCTCTCAATTAAATCCAATATCGACCTAACGCTCAACCCGAACCCTTGTAGCGTTGGGGAGTAAGCCTCAAAGCCTCTTTTTTTTAGAAGAGAAGAACGGAAGTGAGGTTAAAGTCTATTGTATACGAACAAGAAGCGTTATACAGGTGCATTTTTTCCAAATCGGCGCTAGTGGAGAATAGTCTATGGCGATGACGAAGCAGTGGAAGTTTTTGCGAAACATTCAGGAGTTAAACTGGGGACAAGGTGTAGAGGTAACAAAGACTGGAGCCGAAGCTGCTAAAGCCGTGCTTGATTTAGCAAAAGCAATTAAGGAACAAAAACCCAATGTTCCAAACTTCAAACCTTATATAGAACAGATTTCCTCGCTCTTAGATGTATTTAATTCTCCTCTCGGTCAAATTACCAAGGAAGTGATTCCCTTTGCACCCATCGCCATTAGTATATTAAAGTTCATTGTTGATGCAACCCATAAACAGCTAAGTTTAGAAAACTGTGTCCTCATAATTAGCCAGGCTGCTTACATAGATAGTTTTCAGGACATTCTCAAACAAGATTCCAAATTACTCCTAAAAATCGATCCAAACCTGCCAGCTTCTCATGCTTTAGCATTGCAGATTCAGAAATTAGGCGAGCAAGAGTTTAATCGGCGGGAAGTGAAAAGAGCAATTCTCTGTTTCCATGAATCTCAACTAGCAGAATCATTTAATCAGATTTTACAGCAACGCTTACAAGAAGCCGGATTAACCGAGACACAAGCAAAGACCTTCACTCAACGGGTAGCGTGTCACACCGATAAAAAAATGCAAGACGCATTAATAGAAGTTACAGATAAAATAGACAAACTTTGGAGATGGTACAGCGTTGGCGGAAAAGAGAAACTAGAGAAAAATCTAGATATTGAAGATTATTTGGAACAGGTAATAAAACCAAAGCCAGAAGAAAAGATTTTTGATGAAAGCAATATTACCTTTCGGGATTTGTATGTACCGTTGCAAGTCAAAGAACTCGATGCCGAAGACAATACAAATGTTGAATTGGAAGCGTGGGTTAAGACAATACTCAACGAGCCAGACCCGAAACACAAACAAGTTTTGTTTATTCAAGGCGAAGCCGGACGGGGGAAAAGTCTCTTTTGTCGGATGTTTGCCGATTGGGTGCGGCGAGAATTGCATCCCACTTTTACCCCAATTCTGATTCGGTTGCGAGATTTGCGAGTACTAAAAGATAACTTAACTGATACTCTAGAAAACTATTTACAACACCTTGATTTTGTCACCAGTGATTCAGGCTGGCTGACTGATAAAAATACTCGCTTTTTATTTTTACTCGATGGATTTGACGAGTTGTTGCTGGAAGGACGAGCAAGTGGTGGCTTGAGAGAATTTTTAGAACAGGTGGAACAGTTTCAAAAAGACCGCCTTTGTCATCATCAGTTTTTGGTTACCGGTCGTCCCTTGGCGCTGCAAGGAAATGAGCGCTTTCTTTCACAAACCAAAAGCCTCAAGCGCGTCCAACTTCAGCCAATGGATGACTCAATTCGGCACAAATGGTTGGAGAAATGGTCAGTTGCGGCTCAAATTAATAAGAGTGAGTTTGAAAAGTTTTTGTACGCTTGCCCCGAACAAGTTAAAAATAAACTAGCACGAGAACCTTTACTGCTCTATTTACTGGCGCGGATGCACCGAGATAACCGTTTTAACGTCCAAATGTTTGCAGGCGCAGAGGGTATTAAAGCAAAAATCCGTATCTATGACCAATCGGTGAAGTGGGTACTAGAAAAACAGCGTGATAGTGAAAATCAGAATCATAACTCCCGCTTGACTGGATTGGAGAGCGAAGATTTGCGGCAATTTCTCACTGAAGCCGCTTTGTGTGTAGTGCAGTCTGGGAATGAATCTGCCAGAGTCACGATGTTAGAAGCACGGCTCAAAGACAGTAACAACCCAGCTGGCAAGTTAATTCAGCAAGCCAGACAAGAGAATCACTTCCACAAACATCAACAAGATAAGCAACTCAATAATTTGTTGACGGCATTTTATATTAAACCAGCTTCAGGCGATAAAGGCGGCTCTGTTGAATTTATCCACAAGAGTTTTAGCGAGTTTTTATTCGCACAACGGGTACTAGAAAGCTTTGTAGATTGGACAACCAAGGTAAGCAAGCGTCAGCGCGAAGAAGACTTTGTTACCACAGTCCTAATGGATAAGCAGATTTACGATTTATTAGGGTATGGGAATTTAACCCGTGAGATTGTGGAATATTTGATGGGGTTGTTGGCTGAGAGTTCAGAATTTCACGACGTGGAACGCTTGTGTCAACTGTTCCAAAGATTGGAGCATTTCTACTTTCGTTGGTGCGATGGGGAATTTATTGATGCAGACGATGTAAACCTGCCTCAGATGAAGAAAAAACAATTGCGGGAGCAAGTACCAGAGCGAGAAAATCACTTGGGATTGCGACAAGTGGATGTATGTACAGGGCTGAATGTGATGATTTTGCTGCTAGAGTTGCATCGCTATGCCCAAACAGAAAACAACCTCAAAGACAAAATTAGTTTTCATCCCTGCGGTAAATATAATACTCCTCAATTTGACTCAGAATGCTTGCTTCGTATTATCGGCTATAGTCACTGCCTGGGTTTGTTTGCCTTTAGAGACAGTTTAAGATTATTTTTCAGCAGTGCCAACTTCAGTAATGCCTATCTAAACCGTGCCGACCTCAGCTTTGCCAACCTTAGGGATGCTAATCTCAGCTCTGCCAACCTCAGCCGTGCCAACCTCAGCTTTGCCAATCTTAGGGATGCCAATCTCAGGGATGCTAACTTTATCAGTGCTAACCTTAGCAGCGTTAACCTCAGCAGTGCCAGCCTCAGCAATGCCAACCTCAGCAATGCTAACCTCAGTGATGCCAATCTCACAGATGCTAACTTTAGCGGTGGTAACCTCAGCGAGACTAATCTCAGCCGTGCCAATCTCAGCCGTGCTAATCTCAGCCGTGCCAACCTCAGCAGTGCCAACCTCAGCCGCGCTAATCTGAGGGATACCAACTTTAGAGGCGCTAACTTCAGCCGTGCCAACCTTAGGGGTGTTAATCTCACAAGTGCTAACCTCAGAGGTGCCGACCTCAGAGATGCCGACCTCAGAGATGCCGACCTCAGAGGTGCCGACCTCAGAGGTGCCGACCTCAGAGATGCCGACCTCAGCGGTGCTAATTTTATCTGTGCCAACCTCAGCAGTGCCAACCTGAAAACAGTTGCCTGGAAAAGTGACACTAAATGGCTCAATGCCAAAGGGCTACATAAAGCAGTAGCTATATCTCCAAAGTTGACCCAAGACTCGGCTTTTGCAGCTGCGTTTGCCTTGAGTCAGGGCATCAGTTGGGTGGAAGAAGGCAAAGTAAAAGAAGCACAGGAAGCTTTCAAGCAAGCCCAACAATTTGACGAAAGTTTGAGAAATTCTGCGGAATTTTGGCATAGTATCTGCTGGGTTGGCTGTTTACACGGCTATGCTAAAGCTGTTCTCCGCTTCGGTGAAAAAGCTGTTTCTTTAAATCCTGATAATAAACGCTATCAAGATAGCCGGGGGCTGGCTAGATTACTGATAGGTGACTTAGTAGGTGCATTAGAAGACTTTCAAGCTGCTGTAGACAGTAGCGCACTCGATTACTCTGATTGCGTCAAGCAGCGACGGCTACGTTGGATAGAAGCACTCAACTCAGGAAATAATCCCCTAACGCCAGAAGAATTGGAGGAACTGCGGCAGGTTGAGAGTTAGCGTGTAGTTTGACGCTTGGCTAACGCCGATAATAAAACCATCTCCTGTATTTTATTTAATTATGGCGATCGCAACTCAACCCCAACTAACTTTAGAAGAGTTCCTCAAACTGCCGGAAACTGAACCAGCATCAGATTTTCTCAACGGAGAAATCATTCAAAAACCTATGCCTCAAGGGGAACATAGGCGACTACAGGCTAAATTTTGTAACGTCATTAATAACGTAACTGAAAGCCCAAAAATTGCTTACGCTTTCTCAGAACTACGCTGCACTTTTGGCGGTGCTTCTATCGTCCCTGATGTGTCTGTGTTTCGCTGGGATAGAATTCCTAAAACTCCATCCGGCAGAATTGTTAATCGCTTTGAAATTCATCCCGACTGGGCAATTGAAATTCTGTCCCCAGACCAAAGGCTAAAAAAAGTGTTGAGTAAATTATTGCATTATTCGCGCAATGGTACTGAAGTTGGCTGGTTAATCAACCTAGAAGATGAAAGTGTGCTGGGAGTGTTTCCCGGACAACGAGTGGAATTATACGAAGGTGCTGACAAATTACCTATTCTTGAGGGAATTAAATTAGAACTGACTGTAGAACAAATTTTTGGTTGGCTAGATTTGAGTTGAGCTAAAGATAAAATTTTAAATCTACTTCCGCACGCTTAGTGTTAGCGCCAAAAACCTTAAACTACGTAGGTTGGGGAGCCACTGGTTGGGCGGCTCTGCCGACTTTAAGCAAGTGGCGTTTGATGAACAAAATCCAACATTTACGGGGTTTTGTTGGGTTTTATTTCGTACCCCTACGGGAAAGCAAGCTACAACTCAACCTACAATTATCTAAAGATATACACAATAAAATTCTTGTTGATTTAACCAAAGATAGAGTGAATTAAAAGAACTTGCCCAGAAAATAAAGATAAGCAATATATAAAAAATTTTGATAAAAAATGAATACCAAAATTATTGCTTTCTTAGGAATTACGGCAGCCTTTGCCTGCTTAGGAAGCCGAGTGTATGCACAGTCATCAGTATCAAGCTCAAATCCAGAACAATACACAAGAGCTGGAGATTCTCTAGTTGGAATTAATAATAGAACAGCCAAAAATGACTTTACAAGCTTTTTTGAGCAAACTAATCCTTCAAGGATTTCCAATAATAATCAAACAAACAAAAAAACTCCAACTCAAATACGCTTCAACGAATCATTATCACAGCCAGATACTTCGGTTTTCCTAGAACCCGCTCAGTCTGGGAATGGCAATGATGGATTACAAGTACAGTTAGATATACGCAGAGAATAATCAAGTATAAAGATTGATGCTTTAGCTTGAGTGTATGTGCCCGACGAGCGATTTATTTTACTGCTGACTCAAATACTTAGGAATGTGGTTTAATTAATCTGCGTTCCCTATTAGATACTTGTGCAATAATTTTGCAGTAAAATTAGTCGTCTAGACACAGGAGGGCTTTTTGCGATGACTCGTGTCATCATAGTGCGCCACGGTCAAAGCGGTTATAACACCGAGCGGCGTATCCAAGGGCGCACTGATGCGTCAAAATTAACCGATAAAGGTCGTAACGATGCCACTAAACTAGGCAAAGCCCTCAGTAATATTTTATTTGATGCTATTTATAGCAGTCCGTTGCAACGAGCCAAACACACAGCTGATATTATCCACAGTGAGTTAATTTCCGATCTCGAACAGTCGGCTGTTGTGCAAGTTTCTGATTTGCTGCTAGAAATTGACCTCCCTTTGTGGGAAGGAATGCTTACAGCCCAAGTCAAGCAGGAGTTAGCCGAAGACTACCGCACTTGGCACGAACGTCCTCACGAACTGCGGATGCTGCTCAACGATGAAAACGGTATAAGAGAACATTTTCCGGTTCTGGCTTTATACGAACAAGCGCGGCAGTTTTGGCAAGAAATTTTGTCACAGCACCAAGGCGAAACCATTCTGATTGTCGGACATAACGGTATTAATCGCGCTCTGATCGGTACAGCATTAGGAATTCCCCCAAGTCGTTACCATTCAATACAGCAATCTAACTGTGGTATTAGCGTACTAAATTTTGCTGGAGGATTGGGGGAACCAGTCCAGTTAGAGTCTTTGAACCAGACACAACATAGCGGAGAAACTCTACCGTCATTTAGACCAGAACATCAAGGAGTAAGATTACTGCTAGTGCGTCATGGGGAAACAGAGTGGAATCGCCAAACTAGATTTCAAGGGCAAATTGATGTTCCCCTCAACGAGAACGGCAGACAGCAGTCGCAAAAAGCAAGCGAATTTCTGCAAAAAGTAGCGATCGATTATGCTGTAAGTAGCCCAATGCTACGTCCTAAAGAAACAGCAGAAATTATCTTAAAACAGCATCCGAGCGTAGAGTTGGAATTACAAAATGGTTTAAGAGAAATCAGCCACGGACTCTGGGAAGGAAAATTAGAAACAGAAATAGAGCAAGAATTTCCAGGAGAGTTACAGCGTTGGCGGTTAGTCCCAGCCAAAGTCCAAATGCCTGAAGGAGAAAATTTGCAACAGGTATGGGAACGTAGCGTTGCAGCTTGGGAATTAATTGTGCAAACAGCATTAACTAATCAACTCAAAACCGTCTTAGTAGTAGCCCACGATGCTACGAATAAAACCTTGCTTTGTCACATTCTTGGTTTATCGCTAGAAAATTTCTGGAATTTTCGTCAGGGAAATGGCGCTGTTAGTGTTATCGATTATCCTTCTGGACTAAATGCACCAGTATTACAAGCAATGAACATCACCACTCACCTGGGTGGAGGCGTATTAGATAAAACAGCAGCCGGGGCGTTGTAGGAGTGCTAAGTGCTGATTGCTGAGTTAATAGTTAGGAGTAAGGAATAAAGTTAAGAGTGATGAACAAACAGCAAATAACTTATAACTCATAACTCCTAACTCATAACTCATTATTCAAAACTTTTATGACTGAACTGCTGCAACAAGTACGGCTAATTGACCCAGTTTCCCAAACCGACGAACTATTTGATGTACTGATTGCTGATGGTTATATCCAAGCAGTGGCTTCTTGCATTTGTGATATCAGTTCTGATACTCAAATCAGAGATTGTCGGGGATTAGTTCTTGGTTCTGGCTTAGTAGATTTATACAGCCACTCCGGCGAACCGGGGTTTGAAGAACGGGAAACTCTTGTATCTCTGTTGCAAGCCGCTGCTGTCGGCGGCTTTACTAGAGTTAGTATATTACCCGATACATCCCCAGCTATTGATAATCCTGCACTTGTGGCACAGTTGCAGCAGATGAGGAGCAGAGGGGTACACGAGAGTTTACATTCTTCTCCCCTGCTCCCCTGCTCCCCGGCTCCCCGGCTTCATATCTGGGGTGCGATTACCTTAGATATTGCTGGAAAGCAAATGACGGAATTGGCAGATTTAGCGTCGGCTGGAGTTGTTGGTTTTACAGATGGTAAACCTTTAGAAAATTTAGCGCTAGTACGGCGGGTGTTAGAGTATCTTCAACCGTTGGGTAAACCAGTTGCATTTTGGCCTTGCGATCGCCAATTAGCTGCAAATGGTGTAATTAGAGAAGGTGCCCAAGCACTGCGTTTAGGCTTACCGCCAGTACCCGCCAGCGCCGAAACAAGTGCTACCGCTGCAATGCTTGAATTAGTTGCAGCCATAGGCACACCAGTACATATCATGCGCGTCTCCACAGCCCGCAGTGTGGAATTAATCGCTTCGGCTAAGGCTGCTGGTTTACCCATCACAGCCAGCACTACTTGGATGCATCTCTTACTAGACACTAAAGCAGTTAAGAGCTATAATACCAGCCTGCATTTAGACCCGCCTTTAGGCAATGCCAGTGATGTAATGGCGTTGCGTGCAGGAGTACGTGAGGGGGTTATAGATGCCATCGCGATCGACCACGCACCTTATACCTACGAAGAAAAAGTCCAAGCTTTTGCCGAAGCGCCAGCCGGAGCAATTGGTTTTGAGTTAGCATTACCCTTGCTGTGGCAATATCTTGTGGAAACTGGAGAATTTACAGCTTTAGAATTATGGGGTGCGTTGAGCAGTAATCCAGCAAAGTGTTTGGGGCAGAAACTCAGTGCAATTACCTCCGAGCAAAAGGCTGAACTAACTTTATTTGACCCTCAGCAAACCTGGAAAGTTGAAAGGAAAAATCTGCATACACTTTCACAAAATACACCCTGGTTGGGGCAAGAATTACAGGGTTGTGTTGTGCAAACTTGGTGTTAGTTGTCTTCCTAAGAGTTAATAACCACGTTAATTTTTTGTCTGAAAATGTGTCTTAATTAGAAATTATTAATCAGTACTATATGAGTCGTCCGCGCATTCTTCAACCCGGTCAAAGTTATACATTTAGTAAGTATTTTGAATTACCCTATGCTCCAGCGGATATTTTAGCGGAATTGGGATGTAGTTACGAACGTGCATCATTACAACTACCAACATATTCAAATACAGTTGATTATTTAGACTTTTTACAGCGTTATCTACAGCGAAATATAATACGCGTTAACCCAATTAGTGAAGCAGCGAAACGTGAAGTTTTAATTGCTCCTATTCTATTAGAGGTTTGCGACCAAACACAAACTCAATTGAATATTGAGTATCCTATCAATATTAGCGAACAATTAAAAGGAAGTTTTGATTATTATATTTCATCGTCCAATTCATTACTAGTAGTTGAAGCTAAGCAATCAGATTTAAGCCGAGGATTTACCCAACTTGCAGTTGAATTGATTGCACTTGCTCAATGGACAGATTCTCAAACACCAATTTTGTACGGTGCAGTCACAAATGGAGAAGATTGGCGATTTGGAATATTCTATCGAGAAGATAAACGAGTCGTGCAGGATATCAAACTTTATCGTGTACCTGAAGGTTTGGAAGAATTAGTTAGAGTCCTTGTAGGAATTCTCACTCAATCTTAATTATAGCCGTAAATTATTCCGTTTGAAGTTGATGACTGTGTATTTTATAAGATTTTTTCATTGATTTGGTATGTTATTATTCCCGAGATATTTAGCTTTTAGTTCTTCTAATTCTCGGTCTATTTGACTTTTACTCGAAGGTTGAGGTGTTGAACTTGCTGGTTGGATTTTATTTGATTGAGGTTTATTACTACTTAAAAATTGGGTTTTTATTTGCTCTAATTCTAAATCGATTTGACTAGGAGATTGGGTGACCAAAGGAAGTGTGGAATTAGGCGTAGATTGAGGAACAGGTTTTACTGTATTAGCTGGTATAGCTGGTTGTGAGTATTTGTTTAAGTCTTTTAAAACATCATCTACTGTTTGATAACGCCGCATTGGAATGCTTTCTAACATCTTATTGAGAATGAGACTTAATGCATTACTAACAGGAGTTTTTAAGTATTTTTGCCAAATCCAAGTATCGTTATTGGTATCATAGGAATCGAAAGGCGATCGCCTGGTTAATAAGTTAATACAAGTAGCACCCAAACTATAAATATCACTGGCGAAAATAGCCCTACCTCGCATTTGTTCGGGGGCGACATATTCGGGACTACCAATACTAGTACCAGTTCTATTTAAGGCAGTGCCAGTAGCAGATTTAGAAGCACCAAAATCTACTAAAACTAATTTGCCATCACCGCCACGTAAAATAATATTTTCTGGTTTAATATCGCGGTGAATCACTTGCCTAGCGTGACAAAATTGCAATACTGGTAATAAATCATTGAGTAATTGCCAGATTTGTGCTTCACTAAAAGCACCTTTATGTGCGAGTTCCTGAGCTAAATTTTGCCCATTAATAAATTCTTGTACGAGATATTGGCGGTCTTCCTGGGTAAAATATGCCAATAGTTCAGGAATTTGCGGATGCTTGCCCAATTCATCTAACTGTACGGCTTCTTGGTTGAATAACTCCACAGCTTTTTGTACGGTATTAGTGCCTTGGGCTTGGGGATAAAATTGTTTAATTACACAGCGCGGTTTTGATGGTTTATCTTCATCCACAGCTAAAAAAGTTCTGCCAAAACCACCTTGACCTATTGGTTTAATAGCACGGTATCGCTCTTTGAGAAGTAACTTAGAACCGCAAGTCAAGCAAAAATTGACATTACTAGAATTTTCAGGCTTCGGACAACGGGGATTAAGGCAATAACTCATGGAGGATGGCGCCCAGAATCGTTCTTACTTATCTTTATTTTCCACTGTCCTTAAGAAAAGAGCATTTATATTCGCCAATTATCCAGCTTCAAGTTGTAGCCTAATGCTTGAATCCACTGATAATAGGATAAATTGCCGCTGACTAAAGTTAAGTTTTGTTGGATTGCGATGGCAGCAATAATAGCATCAGCAAGTCCTATTGGTTGCCCTGTGCGTTCCAAATCTGCATAAATGCGTCCTGCCAACTTAGCATCACTAAGTTCTAGTGTTAATACCTGTGCCTCGATAATTTCAATAAAAAACTGTTGAATCTTATTTTCCTGTTGGCGCTTATGCCAGCCTTTAACAATCTCTAAAACTGTGATAGTGCAGACGGTATAGTAACCAAAGTTAGCATGATAGGCGGAAGCCCTTCCTGCAACACGCTGATTGATTCCCTTGAGAATCTCAGAAAAAATATCAGTGTCAATAAGTACTTTGTCCAAAGCGTTGATTTAGCGGATGTGCTGCCCGATCCTTCATTACCTGTTCTAGCATCTGATCTACTGAGTCAGGATCGTCAGCAAATAATCCTAACAAACGGTCTTTTGGTGGTTCAACCACTGGTAGCTGTTCAATTGCATAAGCAATCACTTGTGACAAGTCACAATGGCGCAACTTTGCCAAAGCGCGTGCTTTCTCAAGGGTTTTTTGGTCAATTTGCAGTTCTATTTTTTCCACGTTACCTCCTGCCAGAGCATCTGTGCTAGGGCGATTCTAGCATTTTGGATATGTAGTGAATGAGGAGGCGATCGCTTTACCTAACTAATATTCAGAGATTTCTTTTGCGCTTCTTGACCTGACTCTTCATCAACTTTTGCACACTCACTAACGCCTGATTCAATTCATAATTCCGCCTTTGGGAATTATGCAAATAGGCTTGCTGTTCCAAAGTACCATACTCACAGACTTATTTATTACTTAACTACTACGTGCAACTACATAGTAGTAATTGGGGTTAATACCCAATCGACGGACATCACGATTTTGCATGGTTTCGGAGAGAAAAATCATAAGTTTGCACATCTTCTTTGGCGTTAGACTTTAAATGTGCTATACCCTTTCTTGAATTCAGGTATAGTCACAGACATTAATTAAAGTAATTTTTTGACTGTATTTATTTAGAACTACTTGATTTGGTATGACTGATGACCAGACTATCATTTCAGGAAGCTCAAACTAAGCTTGGCAACAAGCTATAAAGTATGTGTAGATAAAACAGTGAGTAAATTGAGAAAAAAATCTGTATGACAAGCTACCAAGAAACCCCAATTAGTGACGAATCCTTTAATGATTTAATCGCCGAGACGACAGGTATCAACCATCTGGAGGTAATTGAAAATGTCATCGACAGCCTAGAACAAGATGACAGTGCAATGGTTAACCACACGCCAGAGGGTGGTTCTCTCTGGAAGTTTAAATACGGGAGTGTGGAAGTATTTGTCCAACTCACTGGGAAAACCGATGAAGATACGATAACGGTCTGGTCTGCAGTGCTAGATTTACCTGCCAAAGATGAACCTAAGTTAATGCGGCATCTTTTAGAATTAAACTGCTCTAGTACTTTTGAAGCGCGTTTCGGTATTATTGAAAATCGGGTGGTTGTGATATCTACACGCACTTTAGCGGAGTTATCTCCAGGCGAAGTCTCTCGGTTAATCACTATTGTGGCAACGATCGCTGATAACAACGATGAAGCTTTACAATCTGAATTTGGGGCAGCTTAATCGTTTTAGTTTAGTTATGAGTTACCGTTCGCCTTTGGCGTTTCTCCTTGGGATAAGTTCAGGTCAGCCTAAGTCGCAACTCCTAACTCCTAACTTTTAACTTTTGAACTCTAAAGTGTGGCGACTAATTCCTTTGCTAGAAGCGGCTGGCATTTTCCCGCTGGTTGCAACAATAACACCAGCATCCTCCAACTCTGCGCTTTTATACTTGGTCGCCACCTGTTATTTCTATTGGCTAACATCAACGTCAATATCTTGAATATTGGCAACATCTGACCGAATAGTTCGTAATTCGTAATTACGCTCTAAAGTAGCTGTTAGCAAATTTTAACTGATTGAATAGTACTCAGTAACTCTTCAAGGGTATATGGCTTAATTATATAAGCATCAGCACCTTGCTTCTTTGCCCACAATCTGTGAATTGCCTGATTTTTACTGCTACAAATCACAATAGGTCTTTTTTGATTAGTTGGATTTGTTTTTAAGAAGCGACATAATTCAAATCCACTCATCCCAGGCATGACTACATCAGTAACAATTACATCTGGCTTTTCTTCTAAAACTATTTCTAGAGCTTCTTTAGCACTAGTTGCTTTTACGATATTGTAACCTTTATCTCTCAAATAATAACTAATTAATTCTAATTCCTGCCGAGAATCTCCTATAACCAGAATAGTAGCTATCCAGGTAATACTCAACCTTCAATCTCCAAAACAATATGTTAGTTAAGTGTAGTTATTTTATATAAAAGAATTAAACAATATGCTTAAATATTACTTTTAGTAAATCTCCTTGGTTAAAAGGTTTAGTTAAATAGCCTGATGCCCCGACTATTTTAGCTTTAGCTTTATCTAACAAACCTGATTTTGCCGACACCATAATCACAGGTGTATTTTTAAAATGTGAGTGTTTACGCAGCAAAGAGCAGAGTTCGTATCCATCTAAATTAGGCATGGAGATATCCAAGAAAATTATGTCTGGTTTTGTGGAGATAATCTGCATTAAAGCTTTGAAAGAATCGGTGACTCCGATAACACAAAAGGTTTGCTCATCTAAATAATTTTTAATAGTATTCAATACCATAGGACTATCATCAATACAGAAGATTGTGTAAATTTTTTTGTCAGTCGGGGGTTGTACAACTTGCTGACTCGTCCTATCAGTAGTATTGATAACGTATGTCGCTGGTTTATTGCCGTTGTATGGTCTAGGTAACTTGTGTACAGTTTTGAGTTGAGGTTGTGGCTGATTTTTGGATAAAAATTGTGAGGGTTGCACTGGCAATGGTGATGTTTGCTGACTAGCTGCTATCCTTACGGGAAAATGTTCTGCCTCACTTCTGGGTGTTAGACATCGTTCGACTAATAAACGAAGATTCAGATGACAAAACTTAGGCATATCATCCAAAAAGCCTTCGGGAATAAATTCATAACTTCCCTGCTCTAAGCTCAGAAACGACTCCAAAACTTCTAGTGCTAACTCTTCTATCAAAATCGCTGCTTGAGACGAACTAATATATTTCTGATTTACTAACCAGCAAATAGCTAGATAATCTGGATTCGGTATTGATTGATTCTCAATACCAGTTTCAAATATTGCCCGCAGTTGTTCGTGAATTCCGCGAGGGAGAGTAGAAATTTGCTGGCTCAAGCGTTGCAAATTTCTATAAAGTGGCTCAAACATTTTCTCTGAGTAGCAGGCATAGATCAGTTTCCCCTCGTCTACATATATTGACCAAGAACCAGAGGTACTAAATACTTGCAAACAACCAGTAACGGACTTACTCGTGATTTTTTTTAATAGAGATAGAGGCTGGAGCTTTTGGAAAAATCTGTATCTACTAATCGGAAGTGTCTTCATTGGGATGGTTCTGCAATAAAATTAATATTTGCAAGCGAAATTAGTGAATTTCCTTTTGGGAATTCACAGCGGCATTAATTAGAAGCACTGTTCAGATAAATATAGCGGTCACATTTTAGTTAGTACAGAGATTCCACACCCCCCAACTGGTAATTCTTCAATCTCTGCTAAGTTATAATGCACGAATACAACTAAAATCAATCGATATCGATGCTATTACCCAATAGCAAAATTACCCGACTATTGTCAGGAAATAGTATTTCAAAAATCAGATTGACTTTCTGTATCTTTCGCTAATTTAGCCAATCTAACAGTAACTCAAGTGCGACGCACAGACCATTGGCTCTCGCCCATCAGTTGCAAAAGTATCACTGTTATCCGTATTTTACAGCCAAAATTACAAGTAATAACTTACAAAAGAAAAACCTGAATAATTCGTGTGCATTCACTTTTACTGGAGGTTTATTCTTGAGGTGAACTTGTTTCAAGCCAAGCATATTTTATAACTCAGTATCAAAAAAGTTCGGTATCTTACTTAAATTTGCGATTGTAAAACTTCTCTGCGTAGGGAACAACAAGGGTCACTGGCGAGTAAAAAATGAGTTGGCTGATGATTAGACCCCTTGCAAAAGTCCCCTAATACTCTACCCCCTCCCTCCCCGCAAGCAAAGAGGGGAGACTTTGACTTTTGTCAAAGGTTCTTTGGGGTTCTTTTTTTAATTTATGCAAGAAGTCTATTGACGCCAGGATAGTGTGTAGTGAGATGCACAGGCGACTGACTCAGCAGAAGGGAATCTCTTCATAATTACTGGAAACGGGTTCTAGTGTTGTGTGGGGATAAATAGTCACCCTAGACAATTTTGAGCAAGCGAAATTCTCGAATTTTGGTACATACCTGAAAAATAGCAATTTTTAGCTAGATGGTAGATTGCAAGTAATGTACTCACTAAAATTTAGGTTACTATAATTTTTCAACAAAAATAGCAGAAATATATAAACTTGATGAAAAATAAGTAAAGAAAATATGAAAATTAATTTATAGCCTCTTCCAGACAATTTTCATAAATGTTTATTTGTGCGGATGTCCGGAAAGGCTGAAACTGCACAGTAAATGTTAATTCGGATCGACACATTCCAAAATTAGAATTGAGAATTTGTAATAAAAATTTAATCTCTGTGAATTTGACCATCCAAAGTGGATGTAGCAAAAAGACGCAAAGAAACTCTTCACGTCTTTAATATGAGATTTAAAAGTGGAAATCCTCGTCCTTTTACTTAATCAACTTAAACTTGCTCCTGCCAGTACCAAGTTAAAAGTACGCCACCTGCCGTCAGCTTAATTAGTTCTAGTAGCCAATAACCACTGTGTAGTAAATTCATTGTCGATGGAATAGCAGCAACAGCTTCAAATAGGTTGAGTTGAATTCCGATCGCGCACATTTGCGGAGTCATGAAATAGGTGTCAAGCAGGGCTATACTCAGCAGTATCACAGATAGAACAATACTGCCAATACCCCTTTGAAATTGGGTTTTACTCAAAACCAGCGCTCCCGTTAGTACTACAGCAGCAGATAGTAATTCCATACGATTAAAATTCCAAAAAATCGTATAACCTGCTGTAGTAAAACCACTTCCGTTCATCATTCCAGAAAGATAAAGACTAGGCATAATTACCCAATCTAAAAGTAGACTTGCACTGAGCCAAAAGCCCAAAGTCAAGATGATAGCGGTTTGCCAAATTGGCCGTCTGAATGCAACTTTAGAAATAGCAGTCATAAAATAATTGCCTTGTGTTGTATTCTTAGTTTCTAACTTCAACAGTTAGTTTGACAACAAATATCAATTAACCTTTACATTAGTCCCCAAGGTTGCCAATATAAAGGGCGATCGCTTTTAAATCTTCGCTTAATCATAATTTTGTTAAAACAGAATTAAGAAATATTAAAAAGCTTTAAAAGTAATTTAAATAGACCTGAGTTGTTAGAAACACTGAATTTATTTTTCCTGAAATGTCCAAACTCCTTCATCCCAATCTGACTCTGTTGGGGGTGCTTGTAACCAATGCTGACAGCGCAACAGATGTAACATAGCAGCTTTGTCTTGGTTGTCAGCTGCTAAAACTAAGGCAAATTCAGCTCTCGCACGGTTAAAATCGCGTTTGAGGTAATATTCGCGTCCTTTATAATAATGCTCAATCACTTGTAGTTTCTCGCTACTAATGGGATTGGAACGCAAACCGACCAATTCATATATGGATACTGGCTCATTTCTGCCTTTGACGCGAATGTAATCTAGTTCTCTAGCCCAAATATTTTCTTGGCATGGTTTAAAAGTGTTATGGCTAATAATGATATCGCAACCATACTGTTTACTAACGCTTTCTAAGCGGGAGCCGAGATTAACACCATCGCCAATAGCAGTAAATTCCATCCGCTTACTAGAGCCGATATTTCCACTAATCACTGTATCGGAATTAATGCCAATGCCAATGTTGATTCTCGGCTTATTAAGTGCATAGCGGCGTTGATTAAAATCGTACAAGCGTTGGCGCATTTCTAAAGATGTTTGCACTGCCATCCAAGCGTGTTCTTCTAAAGGTAAAGGAGAACCAAACACAGCCATAATGGCGTCGCCGATGTATTTGTCCAGAGTACCTTTATGTTTAAAAACTGCCTCTACCATTGATTCAAAATATTCATTGAGCATACTTACCACTTCTTCTGCTTCCAGGTTTTCCGTCAAAGTGGTATAGCCGCGAATATCCGAAAATAAAATTGAAACTTCTTTGCGATCGCCTCCTAGTTTAGCGTCATCCAACTTCAGCAATTCTTCTGCTAATTCCTGCGTCATGTAGCGGTACATTGTACTTTTGAGCCGCTTTTCATCACTGATATCTTCCATCACCACCAGCGCTCCCCGGACTTGCTCGTGGTCGCTGACATCAGCAATCGTATTAATCGATAAATTAATACTATGCTGTTCTATACCAGCACTTAAAAGAGTGCGATCCGGGTAATACTGCTGGCGACGTTTCCAGTCGGTTCCGTGTAAAGCATCCTGACACCACTTGCTAAAGTCGCTTTCTTTAATGGCGATCACATCCTCAACTAATTTACCTTCTAAACGGTCTTCTGCTTCCAGCCCCAGCAAACGTTTAGCACTTTCATTGGCGGCGATAATTAACCCAGATTTATCAGTAGAAACTACTCCATTGGAAAGACTACGGAGAATGTCTCGTTGCATTTGTTCTTGTTGCTTGACTGTGGCAAACAACTGGGCATTATGTAATGCTACTCCTGCTTGAATATTAAAAGCTTCCATAAACTCTTCATCATTGCGGTCAAAACTAGCTTGGAAGCATTCGGGAGCTTTCGGCCAAGAAGCAGGGTCGTAAGCCAGTAAATCCTCAGATTTCTTTTTATTGACTAACTGAGTAACACCGATTAATTCTTGGTCGGCGTTAAATACTGGCATACAAAGTAAACTACAGGTGCGATAGCCATTTTGCTGGTCGAGTTGTTTGGCTGTTTCCGAGTCGGGATGGTTGTATAAATCAAAGGGAATATTTAGCTTCTTGCCGGATGCAGCCACTATTCCAGCAAAGCCTTTACCGATGGGGACGCGTAACTCCTTAGTCGAACCATCATCTTGAGTAATTTTCGTCCACAATTGATGCCGATCGCGGTCTATTAACCATAGTGTACTGCGATCGGCATTCATCAATTCCTTGGCTTCATCCATCACCCGCTTGAGGGTGTCTTCTAAATCGAGACTGCTTTGAGAAAGCGATTTGATTGCTTTCATCAGTGCCGCTACTGCTCTTTGTTTTTGAGTAGCTACATAAAAAGAGCGCGATGATTCTAAAATCAGTCGAATTGAAGGGGCAAATTCTTGAAATAATTGTTCGTCAGCACAGATAAAACCGTTGGTATCAATGCGCTCTGCCAGTGGAGCAGTGGAATTATTATCAGATTTTAATTTATTCAGTAATTGCACCACTGCGACTAATTGCCCGTGTTCGTTTAACAGTGGCAAAGCCAGCATTGTGTAAGTACGATAGCCAGTTCTTTTTTCTTGTTCTTGGGCAAAATGCGATCGCGGGTCGTTATAAAAATCAAAGGGAATATTGATAACTTGCTTGAAAGTAGCGACCTCACCACCGATACCTTTATCAGCGGGGATGCGAATTTCTAAAGAGCGATCGCCTGTCCCCTCAGCTAAAATTGACCAGAGTTCTTGTTTTTCTTCATCCAATAAAAATATCGTCGTTCGGTCTGCCCCCAGTAATTCCCCGGTTTTTAAGGTAATCGAATGCAACATTTCTTGCAAGATAGTTTCAAACCCGTGAGAATCCAGCATTGATAGGGTTTGATGGACAATCTGTAATTTTTGCTCGACATCCTTAACAACCTGTTTAAAAGTATCTTGAGTCAAGGGAGCAAGAAACGAAGAAAAAGTTCCTTGTCTTGTAGCAAGAGCGCCCACAGGAGTAGAATTCGCTTGTAATTCCCGGTTTTCTTGGTTGTGAACACCAATAATCACATCGGCGGTCTCCCCACAACTTCCTTGATACACTGACATAACTAGTATTAGATATAGCAGGATGAGATGTTAGATTTAACAGTGCAATTAAATTTATATAATAGGTGCTAAAAGCAACATTTGATATTATCCATAGTTTAATCGCTTGTTCAGTCAGCGTCATCCTGTGAAGTTGCGGTTGGTCAGGTAAGGAGTCCCTGCAAGACCCGGAATATCAGGAATCAGTGATGACATGCCAGTATTAGCGATCGCCAAAGTGCCTCAACAGTGACATCACCCCCTCTAACAGCACGTTCACCAGCAAAGGAAACTTCAGCACAAAGGATTTTGACGCGTGCATCGTCCAATTCTAAAAATCGTATTCAAAAATACAGTTTTTTAAGCAACAATCAGATTTACAGTTATCAATCACAGAGTGATACCTTTGGTACGCTTCTGTGCGAGACGCTAATGCAGAACTTTTTGGTCTACTGACAGTAATTTTTTATTTGTCGCTGTACCAAATTAATCTTATTGAGGGTGTAAAGCTTGAACTCTCTAGCGTTAAGCTTAGAAGCGGCACAGGGAACTTAGCAGGCAGTATCAACACAAATTGTTGCCCTACTAAACCCGGATTTCTCACAAAGTGTGGGGGGGAAAGAGGAGGTGTGGGAAGTGTGGGGAGAAAGATTTCTTCCTCATCCTCCCACACCCCCTCATCCTCTCACACCTCCCACACTCGTTGGATTTCTTACTTGTGAGAAATCTAGGTAAAGTGGGTAAGGCTTAATTTGATGACACAAATTTGTCTCAACGCCATTTAATTTGTCACTGTACAACAGGAAAAAAGCTTGCAATGGGTAAACCACTTAAAGATAAAGCTGCCTTGGTGAGTGTGGCAGTTTAAAGCACCCACCAATTAATTGAACCCTTGCCATAACTACAATCGATCCCCGATCGAGGTCGGACACTTCCAACCAATTTACACCAACCGATTTACACTATGTCTGAACTTAATGCTAGTGCTTCTGGACAATTTAGTTTCTCAGATCGTTCAGTGACGCGGCTGGGCTTTGGCTCCATGCAGCTTACGGGCAAAGGGGTGTGGGGTGAACCCAAAAACCGGGAGGAGGCGCTACAAGTATTGAAACGCTTGCCCGATCTGGGAGTCAATTTCATCGACACTGCGGATAGCTATGGCCCTTACGTCGCTGAGGAACTGATCGCACAGGCGCTATATCCCTATGACGGCATATTTATCGCCACCAAGGGTGGGCTGGTTCGTACGGGTCCGAATGAGTGGCCGCCAGTAGGTCGTCCCGAATATCTACGCCAGTGTGTACTCATGAGCCTGCGCCGCCTGAAAGTGGAGCAGCTAGACCTATGGCAACTGCACCGTATCGATCCTAACGTGCCTCAAGACGAGCAATTTGGTGCGATCGCCGATTTTCTCAAAGAGGGGCTGATTGCGCGGGCTGGGCTGAGTCAAGTCTCGGTGGAGCAGATCGAGGCTGCACGGAAGGTATTCCCTGTAACCACGGTACAGAACCGCTACAACCTCGTAGATAGGGCTGATGAGGCAGTACTCGACTACTGCACGCATGAGGGTATCGGCTTTATCCCCTGGTTTCCGTTAGCCTCCGGCGACCTCGCCCAGTCAGGCGGGCTGGTAGACACCATTGCCAAGGCACACAGTGCATCGCCCGGACAAGTGGCACTGGCTTGGGTGCTGAAGCGAAGTCCTAATATGCTACCGATTCCAGGAACAAGTCAAGTTGCTCACCTGGAAGACAACATCGCTGCCGCGCAGCTTCATCTGTCAGACGATGAGTTTGAGCAACTCGATAAAGCGGGTGCATGAGCCAAGCGATCGCTACTTTATGTCTAATCTTTTACAAGGCGCACACTACTAGTGGTGTAAAACCAGTTGGTAAATATCAATGGCAATTTTTTCAATTTTTTGGAGGAGAGGAAAATGAAGAAGTTCAGCTGTTTCATTATTGTCGGGGCAGTATTGTCAATTAGTGCGCCGGCCTTTGCTGAAAGTCGTGCGGTTAATATCAGTATTGGCAGTATTGGTGGTTCCTTAGATAATGCCGCTTTGCAAACAATTCGCCAAGTTATCGGGTTTGCAGTCGGCACTAGCACCGTCGATAAATTCATTGTATATAGTCCCAAGGCCGGATCTGCTATTCCCATCGAAGGAGGTTTATCTGCTTGTGCTGAAGCTGGCTTTGGTACAAGCAATACAACATTTAATGCTTTTATCCAGCAGTTGCGTTCAATTAATCCCAAACCAGGGACTTTCTACAATCTAGAACTTACCGCAAGCTGTAAACAGAAATAATACCAATTTGAAAGAAGAATGCGACAGATACATATCTCTAAAACCTTGTCCTGTCTGCATTCTTAATGCGTGAATTTTGATTTTGAATTTTGAATTGGTATTACTTCTGATGTAGTGGCACTTGTTGGAGTTCCCTAAGTTTTACTAATTTAAATAATTAAAGCTCCCAAATTCTAACTGACTTTGGGAGCTAATAATTTTAAGTTCACCGCGACGCCGTTTTACCTAAGTTTATGACCTGGTTAAACCAGGTGGGAATCTAAATTTCTCGTTTAAAGTTTCCGGGTACATGCCCGGTCTACTGCCACGAGAACTAGTTGACTCCCTTTTCTTTAAAGGCATAGATCAAAAAACTTGATGGCAGTCACCAACGTCGTAGTGCAACTAACTCATTATAGCTTTCAAAAAGATGTTGTGTGTTCAACATCAAAAGTTTCTGAGAAATTTAGCCGGGATACCAGATGGATTCTATGGTCTGGGCAATAGCGATTGCCTGCTGTCGATTTTGATTATCCAGCAAAACGGTGACATGTCCCAACTTGCGCCCAGGACGCGACTCAGTTTTTCCGTACCAGTGAACGTGCGCTTGGGGAATCTTTGTTATTTGTTGACGCTGGCTTTGGTAATCGCTGTCAGAATTTTCATACCCCAACAGATTTACCATTACAGCACCAGCACACTGTAAACTAGGATTTCCCAACGGGAAACCACAAACTGCCCTCAGGTGTTGCTCAAACTGAGAAGTTTCACAGGCGTCAAGGGAAAAATGCCCAGAATTATGGGTACGGGGAGCAATTTCATTTACCAGCACTTTGCCATCAGCTCTCACAAATAGCTCAATCCCAAAAATTCCCACTACTTGTAGGCTATTTAATAAAGTATGGGCGATCGCTTCTATTTCTGCTAGTTGATTGGGCATAATTTCGGCTGGCGCAATTACCCGCCGACACACTTGTTGTTCTTGTTGGGTTTCTACCACTGGATAGGTGACAATTTCTCCCTCTAGAGAACGAGCTGCGATGACTGCTAATTCTCTTTCAAAAGGTACAAATTCTTCTAATAGAAAAAGAGATTTATTTGAATTTTTTATCAGATCGCAACTTAATTTTTCTTCTAAAGTAGCAAAGTCCTGAATTATAAAAGTACCCTGACCATCATAACCGTGGCGTCGGGATTTGAGAACTACTGGAAAACCCAGATATTCTATTTTAGATTTAAGATTTTCTACCTCCTCAAGGGCGAAAAATTGCGGAACTGGCAA
Source organism: Nostoc sp. (assembly GCA_036918135.1). Lineage (GTDB taxonomy): Bacteria > Cyanobacteriota > Cyanobacteriia > Cyanobacteriales > Nostocaceae > Nostoc. The sequence goes on along the minus strand of JBALDB010000053.1, from coordinate 91,212 downwards.
GTCTAAATTGCTTAAATAGCAACGCTGGTGATATTTATCTAAAAGAGGAGTTAATGCTTTTAATCTTGGGCGAAAACAAACGCCTTGCTCTGCTAAAACAGATAAAGCATCTAAATTAACAAATTCATTTTCAAAGGTGATGACATCGCATTTTTTCGCTAATATTTCTGTAGCACTGGCATCATCTACCGGAGCGAAAACAGTTTCCTCAGCAATTGACACCGCTGGGTCGTTTTCATTAGGAGTTTGTACTACTAATTCTACTTCTAGCTTCCTTGCTGCATCTGCCATCATCCAGGCAAGTTGTCCGCCACCAATTACACCTACACGTTTCATTAACATCCCAGAGAATCACGAGTTTGCACGCCTGTTTTAGAATTCACACCATCAGCTTTGATACACAGTTCTTTAATTTGCGCTTTGTCCAAAATTGCATCTGTAAAATCTGCACCGTCTATATTCACATCATTAAAGATGGCGCGGAGCAAAAGGGTTTCTTTAAGAACTGCATCGCTCAAATCTGCCTTAGTCAAGTTTACCTGATCGACCATTGCATTCGTTAAATCGGCACCGTGGAGATTTGCTTGTGTCATTACCGAAGCACTCAATACTGCTCCCCGTAAGTCAGCGTTGGTAAAATTAGCCAATTCCATATTGGCGTTAGAAAACTCCGCAGCTTGTAAACTTTGACCAGAAAAATCACGTCTTGACAACTCTGCATTACTAAATGACAGTGGATGAGTCCAGTCTACTGCCAGTGCAGGATGAGCCACGCACCAGACAATAATCCCCACAAGTAACGCCAATCCCTGCCGCCAAAACATATCGAAACCCAATCTAGTGTGTAATCGCTGCATTATAAGCTTCCCACATTGTAATTAAGACTAGCAGCCCTACTGCCATTGGGGGATCTGTATCCCTGCTTAATATTTTGTAACGTAAAAGGCATTGCTTCTCACGTTGAGCAAAATTATTTCTGCAATAGCACAAAGCAGCTATTGTGTGGGGGGCAATATGAGGGCGATGTTTATGACGGGCTTACGCTCACACAACATCATCATAGGTAATTCGGCAAAATTATATACACAAGGGCAATATAGCTCTTGAGTATTTCCTAGAGCCTTACTTTATATCTAATTAATTTTGCTTAACTAATTATCAATAAAATTATTACCAAAGACAGATATAAATGATTGTCTACTCTCAAGGAATGATTTCGTCAAACAAAACGATGTCTAAAACGGGCTACGCCTACTACCATTGATTTATTCACAATTCTTGATTTTAAGATTTTCTTTTTAGGATATACAGTTTAACTGAGCAGTAGGATTAACTAACTAATTTACATTTCTTTACTTTCAATTTTTTACGTAAAGTTTGTTGTCTTTTGAAGTTAACAGATTCTCTCGACTGTTAGTCTTTAATTAAGTAAAGCAATGGTTGAGCTTAATTATCACTTATCTCAACTGCTTAACAAAGCTTATAAGTTGTATAAATAGCGTTAATTTTATACCGGATTGGTTAGTTTTTCAGCAATCTCCGAGAGATTATCTTTACCTACTAGACAAATTCCCCAAACTCAGCTCCCAAACCCGATGATTAATCATTATTCACTTCAATGGATTGAGGCATGGTGCCAAGAAAATGGCTGGACAGATTTATTTGTCGAGCGGCGTAATAACTACTGGGCTTTTCCTCCAGGTGGGGTAATGCCAGAACCAATACCTGTCAACGTTCTGAGATTGATTAAAGCTGAAAAAGGGTTAACTTTTGAAGAACGATTGTGGTCTACTTCAGCAATAATTGGCACAATCTTCGCTGTTCTTTTAACCTTTTGGTTGCAGTCTCCGATGCCATTAGTTTTAGCTTTCGCTTTTAACGCGGTTACGGTGGCGCAATTGGAACTTGAGGATGCCTAAGTTTTTAATTTTCGGCTTTGGTGTTAAAACTGCTCTTGTTTAGTTTTAGCAAGAGCAGTTTTTAATTTAACAATTTACAAACTGCTTTCGGTGCATGTAGATTGCGATCGCTCTTAATATTTTGCCTCTGATAATAGGCGATCGCCCTTCACTATACAATTTGTACTGATTGAGTGTTAATTTCTGTTAAATTAGCAAGTTTTACATCATTGGTGAATAATGTTGCGTTTAAAGATTTTGCAGTTGCTACCATTATTGCGTCAGTAAGCCTGAGTTTATATTGTTTGCGAAATGCAATTGCTAATTCTTTGATATTTACTTCAATTCCTACAACTATAATCTTTACTAAAAAATCACGACTCTGTACCTCTTCATCTGAAGTGATATTTGGATAAGATAGTAATTCAGTTTTATCAGTCACAATTTTTTTCTTACAAGGTAGCATTACTTTACATATCAGATGCAATGTTTAGCTATTCGCTCGTAACTTTAAAAGAAAAATAAATAAGCGTATTTTCACTTCAAAGCGCAATGCATTAGTGTTAGAAGAGGATATTTAATTTGAGAATGTACAAATGTATAATGGGCGATACTGGATTTGAACCAGTGACCCCATCCGTGTGAAGGATGTGCGCTACCCCTGTGCTAATCGCCCAATCTTTCTATTATATCATAGTTTCAATAGATTGGAATTTTTGGATTTTAGGCGCAAAGAGAATAATTTATCAAATTCAGAGCGCGATCGCTCCCCCCCAACACTCCAATATCAGCTATTGCTTTGGGCACGAAAGTCACCGAAGATTTATTTCTTTAGATAAACTAAAGTCGCATCTAAGTTCTCAATTTACCTTTCTAAGATAGAAACAGCGACCAGAAAGTTGCGACATCTAACCCAACTAACAGCTAGTGGCTACGGAGAAGACAAAAATGACTCAAGCGCCAGAATCTTTAGATTTGTCTGTTAACGACGCTACAGACTTAGCTCTAGATCGTGATTGTACAACTTTATCTCGTCACGTCTTACAACAACTTCAAAGTTTTTCAGCAGATGCACAAGATTTGAGTGCGCTGATGAATCGCATCGCCTTGGCTGGCAAATTGATTGCTCGTCGCATGAGTCGGGCTGGTTTAATGGAAGGCGTTCTCGGATTTACTGGGGAAGTAAATGTGCAAGGAGAATCCGTCAAAAAGATGGATGTTTATGCCAACGATGTGTTTATCTCAGTATTTAAGCAAAGTGGCTTAGTTTGTCGCCTAGCTTCTGAGGAAATGGAAAAACCCTACTACATCCCAGAAAATTGCCCCATTGGGCGCTACACTCTGCTATATGACCCAATTGATGGTTCTTCTAACACTGATATCAATCTCAGCTTAGGTTCGATTTTCGCCATTCGCCAACAACAAGGAACTGATAGCGATCGCCTTGCAACTGACCTGTTAAGCAACGGACGTAAACAAATTGCTGCTGGATACATCTTATATGGGCCTAGCACAATGCTGGTCTATACTATAGGTAAGGGCGTTCATTCTTTTGTCCTCGACCCTAGCTTAGGTGAATTTATCCTCACAGAAGAAAATATCCGCATTCCTAACCACGGCGCTGTTTACAGCGTGAATGAGGGTAACTTCTGGCAGTGGGAAGAATCAATTCGAGAATACATCCGCTACGTTCATCGCACAGAAGGCTATACCGCTCGATATAGTGGGGCAATGGTAAGCGATATCCATAGAATTTTAGTTCAAGGCGGCGTATTTCTCTACCCAGGCACAATTCAAAAACCAGAAGGGAAATTGCGTTTGCTTTATGAAACCGCTCCTCTAGCCTTTTTGATTGAACAAGCAGGTGGTCGTGCCACTACAGGACTAGTAGATATCTTAGATGTAGTGCCGAAAAAACTCCATCAACGCACACCTTTAATCATTGGTAGTAGAGAAGATGTAGCAAAAGTAGAGTCTTTTATTCAAAACGGTCACTAGATAAGGATGACAAATACATCCTACTAGATGCGCGAAGTACAACATTGCCAAAATAAATCTCCCATCTAAAATAAGCAAAAAGCCTACGGGATAAGACTTCTTTGTTTTGCTTTTTAAGTTTTTACTTTTGCCTTCTTGTACTAGCCTATCCATTAATTAAAAGTTAATCATGGTGATTTAGGATTAGGAGTGCACAATAGCAGTTCTTGAAAATAAATTAAGAATTATCTCAGCGGGTTGATGCGATAAGTGATTGGCAACGGCAAAATTCAAAAGTCACCATTAAAAATCGACTCAACAGTCAGCAGTACCCAACACCTAATAACGAAAAGATGTTAACTGATAGCCGTTTGAGAATTTGATGGATGTCAACTTCACTACGAAACATCATACAGGAGTGAAAAAACCAGAGTTATGGCAACCAATCATCTACTAGAAATTAAGCAATACGGTCAAAGTATCTGGATGGATAATTTGAGCCGTGACATTATTCAATCAGGCGAACTCCAAGACTTGGTTGAAAATCAAGGAATTGCTGGGATTACTTCCAATCCAACGATTTTTGAAAAAGCGATCGCTGGTAACGTCATTTATGACGCGGATATAGAAGCCGGAGTTCGGGCTGGCTCACCAACCTACAAAATTTACGAATCGCTGATTTTTGCAGATATTCGTAGTGCGTGTGATACCTTACGCCCTGTTTATGAAAGCTCGAATCACCTGGATGGTTATGTGAGTATCGAAGTACCACCGACCATTGCCCATGATACCGAAGCAACAATAGCCGAAGCCAAACGCTATTTCCAAGAAGTTGACCGGGAAAATTTGATGATTAAAATTCCTGGTACTGAGTCTGGTTTACCAGCAGTAGAACAGGCGATCGCCGACGGCATTAATGTTAATATTACCCTGCTGTTTTCGGTGGAGAGCTACGTAAATACAGCTTGGGCTTATATTCGTGGTTTAGAAAAACGGGCAAGCGAAGGTAAAGACATTAGCAAAATTGCTTCAGTCGCCAGCTTCTTCCTCAGTCGGATTGATAACAACATTGATGCCAAAATAGATGCTAAGTTGAAAAAAGGTGTTGATGATATTGCCGTGGAAGCGAAGCTGAATGCTGTTAAAGGAAAAGTAGCGATCGCTAACGCCAAGATTGCCTACCAAGAATACAAGAAAATCATCGAAAGCGATCGTTGGCAAGCCTTGGCAGCAAAAGGGGCGAAAGTACAACGACTCCTGTGGGCTAGCACCAGCACCAAAAACCCCAGCTACAGCGACGTGATGTATATCGATGAGTTGATTGGTCGAGATACTGTCAACACCGTACCACCAGCCACCATCAAAGCTTGTGCCGATCATTGTAACGTTGGCGATCGTTTAGAAACAGGTGTAGAAGAAGCTTACAATCTGATCGAAAACCTCAAAGATCCCGACATTAACATTGATATCAATGCCGTCATGGATGAACTGTTAGTTGAAGGTATTGACAAGTTCATCCAGCCGTTCCAGTCCTTGATGAACTCTTTAGAAGAAAAGATCAAGGTATTGTCGCCAGTGTAGGAGCTGGGGAATGGGGAGGTAGGGAGATGGAGAGATGGAGAGATGGAGAGATGGGGAGTGTGGGGAGTGTGGGGAGAGAAAGGGGGAAAGATTTCTTCTCCATCCTCCTACACCTCCCATACTACCGGCTTACCCCATGCCCAATACCCAATTTCCAATACCCAATCCCCAGTACCCAATCCAAAATCCAAAATCTAAAATCTAAAATTCCTATGGTCAGTCTGCTAGAAAATCCCTTGCGCGTTGGTCTCCAACAACAAGGGATGCCTGAACCCCAAATTATAGTTATCTTTGGCGCTTCCGGTGACCTTACCTGGCGCAAACTAGTACCAGCACTTTACAAGTTGCGACGAGAACGGCGCATTCCACCTGAAATTACCATTGTCGGCGTGGCACGTCGAGAGTGGAGCCACGAATACTTCCGCGAACAGATGCAAAAAGGCATGGAGGAGGCACATGCCGATGTCGATTTGGGGGAACTCTGGCAAGACTTTTCTCAAGGTCTGTTCTACTGCCCTGGTGATATAGACAAGCCCGAAAGTTACCAAAAACTGAAAACCTTATTAACTGAATTAGACGAAAAGCGGGGCACACGAGGCAATCGGATGTTTTACCTCTCCGTTGCCCCAGCATTTTTTCCTGAAGCAATTAAGCAGCTAGGAACCGCTGGGATGCTAGAAGATCCCTACAAACATCGGCTGGTAATTGAAAAACCCTTTGGTCGTGACTTGGCTTCTGCCCAGAGTCTTAACCAAGTGGTACAGAAATTTTGCAAAGAAAACCAAGTCTATCGTATTGACCACTACTTGGGTAAAGAAACAGTCCAGAATTTGCTGGTATTTCGCTTTGCCAATGCGATTTTTGAACCGTTGTGGAATCGTCAATTTGTTGACCACGTACAAATTACCGTGGCAGAAACCGTGGGCGTGGAAGACCGGGCTGGTTACTATGAAAGCGCCGGCGCACTACGAGATATGTTGCAAAACCATTTAATGCAACTTTACTGCCTGACAGCGATGGAAGCACCCAACTCAATGGATGCTGACAGCATCCGTACTGAAAAAGTCAAGGCACTCCAAGCTACCCGTTTAGCTGATGTTCACAATCTCTCGCGTTCGGCAGTGCGCGGTCAATATAGTGCAGGCTGGATGAAAGGTCAACCAGTACCAGGGTATCGGGAAGAACCAGGTGTCGCTCCCCAATCCGCAACACCCACCTATGTAGCGATGAAGTTTATAGTTGATAATTGGCGCTGGCAAGGTGTTCCCTTCTACCTGCGTACCGGTAAGCGGATGCCGAAAAAAGTTAGTGAGATTTCCATCCACTTCCGCGACGTTCCTTCTCGGATGTTTCAATCCGCCGCGCAACAGAGAAATGCCAATATTTTGGCAATGCGGATTCAGCCGAATGAAGGAATTTCCCTGCGCTTTGATGTGAAAATGCCTGGGGCCGAATTCCGTACCCGTTCCGTTGACATGGACTTTAGTTACGGCTCCTTTGGTATTCAAGCCACTTCCGATGCTTACGATCGCCTCTTCCTTGATTGTATGATGGGCGATCAAACATTATTTACCCGTGCCGACGAAGTAGAAGCAGCTTGGCAAGTAGTAACTCCAGCGCTTTCAGTTTGGGATGCACCCACAGACCCAACCTCCATTCCTCAGTACGAAGCTGGTACTTGGGAACCAGCGGAAGCAGAATTATTAATTAACCAGGATGGCCGTCGCTGGCGCAGACTGTAGAAACTTAGGAGTTAAGAGTTAGGAGTAATAATTTATGAGTAATGAATAATAAATTATGAGTTCTTCAGTTAAGAATTTCAGTTCTTCTAACTCCTAATTTTAACTCCCAACTCCTAACTTCTAACTTATTCAACAAACAAAGCTGACAACTCAAAACTACTATGGCTCCCCAAGCTTCTACAATTTTTTCACTCCAGACACCTAAAGATATTTCGCTTACAGAAATAGAAGCGGAATTGCATCAAATCTGGCAAAGTTACGGCATTACCGGCGAAGATGGTGGGCTTCCTGCTGCTACTCGCGCCACGACATTTACTTTAGTAGTTTACGAACCAGAAGAAACCCAATATCTTTTGGCTACTTTAGGATTTTATAATGGGCCGTTGGACGGGATTTTAGGGCCTCAGATGGAGGCTGCCCTGCGGCAAGTACAGAGAAAATATGCACTGCCACAAACTGGAAGTGCAACACCTGAAACCCTGGCTATATTACGGGAAGAATTCACCAAACGTCAAGGAAATGCGGCTAACGGAGATAATAGTTCTTCCTATAACTTAAATGCTCCAAGTCCCAGGATAGCCGATGAAATTGCTCTGCGTAACCCCTGCCGGATTATTGCCCTGTTTCCCATTACTGGAGAAGATGAAGGGGTCAAGGCTCAAGTTTCTGCTTATTGCCCGATCCAAAAGCAATCCTCAAGTACACTCATCTGCTGCGAATATATAACTCTCAGCGGTACTGCTGCCGCTTTGGAACGCATAGGCGGGATGATTCCAGCATTGTTGATTGGTGGCTTGCCCAAATTTCTTTGGTGGAAGGCAACACCAGACCCCAACAACACTTTATTCAAGCGGTTGGCGGCAGTCTGCAATAATGTGATTGTAGATTCTTGCCGCTTTAATGAGCCAGAAAGTGATTTACTTCGCCTTGAAGAGTTGGTGGAAAGTGGTGTTCCCCTAGCTGACTTGAACTGGCGTCGCCTTTCGGCATGGCAGGAATTAACAGCTGAAGCCTACGACGCACCCCACCGTTGCGCGGCTCTCAAGGAAATTGACAAAGTAACAATTGATTACGAAAAAGGCAACCCAGCACAGGCATTGCTGTTTTTGGGTTGGCTGGCAAGTCGGCTAGGATGGCTGCCAGTTTCCTATCAAAAGGAAAGTGGAGATTACGACATTACTAAAATTCGCTTTGTTGCCCACGAGCAGCGACAAGTAGAAGCCGAGTTAGGCGGAGTTCCTGTTGCCGATATTGGTGAGATTATTGGTGACTTGATTGCCATCCGCCTGAGTTCTACAAATCCCCAAGCAGATTGCGGTACAGTCATCTGCTCAGAAACAGGTGGTTGTATGCGGATGGAAACACACGGTGGTGCCCAAGCCGCAGGTCTATTTCAACAAGTGAGTTCACTTTCGGAACAAAAGGCGGAAGCATTGCTGAGTCAGCAGGTGCAACGCTGGGGTCGGGAGTCACTTTTTGAAGAAAGTCTCGGAGTGATCGCGAAAACTTTTAAAATTGAGAGTTAAAAGTTAGGAGCAGGCGCACAAGCGGCACACCACCCGCTACGAATGAAATAAACAAGTCAAACCCTCTTCCCTTGTGCCTTGTTTCTTGAAAGTACAGACAAGGGTTAATCGCGTCTGTACAACAGTTAGGAGTTATAATTCATAACTCCTAACTCGTAACTTTTTTATGTCTGTAATCATTGCTGGAGAACGTAGTGGGGTGGGCAAGACAACAGTTACGCTCGCCCTTTTAGCATCTTTATGTCGTCGCGATCGCCCCGTGCAATCTTTCAAGGTCGGGCCAGATTACATCGACCCCATGTTTCATCAACATGTAACTAATCGTCCTTGTCGAAATTTAGATCCAGTACTAACTTCTGAAGCCTACGTTCAGCAATGTTTTGCCCGTCATAGTCAATTAAGTGAATATGCCCTAGTGGAAGGGGTAATGGGGCTATTTGATGGAGTTTCGTCATTGGTCATTGGTCATTGGTCAATTGCAAAAGACAAAGCGCAAAGTCTGAGCCAAGGCTTCCTTGAATCAGAACTTTGTAAGAGAGGACAAAGGACAAATGACAAAGGACAAATTACTGATTTTGCCAGTACGGCACACATCGCGCGACTATTAGATTTACCTGTGGTGTTGGTAATTGATTGTAGCCGTTTGTCTGGTTCTGTAGCCGCGATCGCTCACGGCTATAAATCTTTCGATCCCCGAATTAAAATGGCTGGGGTAGTTTTAAATCGAGTAGGGAGCGATCGCCATCTGTCTCTGCTCAAAGACTCCCTAGAACCCCTACAATTACCGATTCTCGGTGTGCTGCGGCGTCAAGATAATATCATAATTCCCGATCGCCATTTGGGTTTAGTACCCACCGCCGAACTTCCCGAACTCGATGCTGTCATCAATCGCCTCGCCGATTTAGGAGATACCTGCTTCGATTGGCACAGCTTATTACCCTTGTTAAAATCAAAACCTCTCGCCATCTCGCCATCTCCTCATCTCCCTACTCCCTACTCCCCAGTCCGAATTGCCATTGCCCGCGATCGCGCTTTTAATTTCTACTACCAAGACAATCTCGATTTGCTGCAACAACTTGGTGCAGAACTAGTTTACTGGAGTCCTCTAGTAGATGCTGAACTACCAAAAGATGTCCAAGGGATGTATTTTGGGGGTGGTTTTCCAGAAGTTTTTGCTCAGCAATTAGCAGAAAATATCACCGCCCGTGATGCGGTGAAAACAGCAATTCTCAAAGGAATACCCACAATTGCCGAATGTGGTGGATTAATGTATTTGTGCGAGCAAATTATCGATTTTGAAGCTAAATCTTGGTCGATGGTGGGAGTTTTACCAACGTCTGCTCAAATGGGTGGACGTTTAACTTTAGGATATCGTCGTGCTGTAGCTTTGCAAGATAATCTGTTGGTGAAGGCGGGTAAAACTATTTATGGACATGAGTTTCATCGTTCCTGTTTAACCTCAACTCCCAGTCAGCCCCTATTTGACACTTCTCGCTACGATTGTGAGGAAAATATGGGATGCGAGGGATGGGGTTTGCCTACAAACGTTTATGCTTCTTATGTTCATTTGCATTGGGGAGAAAGTGTAGACATGCCACAACGGTTTATTCAGCAATGTAGAAGTTAGAAAGTTAAGTCTTAAAGGATGTTTCAAAATTATTAGGTCAATATAATTCGCTATTACACAAACTTTCTTTACTTTATGCGGAAAGCATAAAAATCAAGACTTTTTAACGTACGAAGATGGCTTTTGTCTATGTAGCCATGATTTATAGTAGCTGAGGTAAGTAAAAAATTACGTTTTTAAAATAACTTTTTAGATGAGAGTTAAAAGTTTTTATTATTCATAAGCAGAAACATATTGTTCATAGCTTACATGAGAATAGCCAATAGATAAAAAATCATCTGAGTCAATAAATTCTGAAACTGCCATATACTCTTCATATTCTTCTTGTGAACTAAAACCAGCTAGTTCATAATCTTTCTCCTCTGTCTGGCATTCATCAAAAGGTATGCTAGTTTTAATTGTAGGCTGATTTTGCTCACTTTTAAATAACTTTAAAAGATACCAACAAGTATCAAAATCATTTAAATACCTTATAGAATAAAAAGATTTATCCTCAGATAGATTAAAATTAAGAGTTGATAATTCTCCATTTGGAGTGTCAATATTTACTACAGACAAGAGGATATCGATCCAACCGTTAAGATAACATTTCTCAACATGAAATTGAGCAATACTGTAATCTTGTTTAGAACAAATCTCAAATAAAGCCGTCATCTGTTTGAAATATATAATATTTTATGTATTAAAAATAACATTTGCGCTCAAATGAAGAAACAGTTTTTATAATGAAATTTATTCTTGATTGTGAACAAACTCAAGGCAATTTTCTAAGTATATATATTTACTTTATGCTTTTTTAGCTTTTTAATTATACAAAATGGCTTAATAATGATTTAGAAAATGTCTGAATCAGTTAGAAGAAATATTTTTATTTTAGATTAAGTAAAGTTCATGAAGCGTTAACATCAACATTCTCATTCAGCTTGCGAATCAACCGCGATAACTCACGAATGATATTCACTGCAATATCTGGAGTTTCTTCAATGGCATCATACAATTGCTCTTGGGTCAGTTCTAAAAATTCACAAGGTTCTAAAGTGGTTGCGGTGGCGGAACGAGGTTGAGTATCAAATACTGCCATCTCCCCAAAATATTTTCCCTGTTCTACCTCTGCTAGCTTTTTATTACCTATGTGAACTTTGACTCGGCCTGAGACGACAATGTAGAGCGATCGCCCTTCTTCTCCTTGCCTAAAAATCGTGTAATTAGCTGGAAACGATAGTTCGTTCATTACTGAAGTCAGCCGTACAATAAAATCATCCCGCAATTCCTTAAAAATTGGGACTCGCCGGACAAATAATAAACGGTCAACACTAGTTAGCATAATTACAAGTTCAAAAAATTAAACGTTACTAATACCACGTAGGGGCGTACAACTGTATGCCCCTACCAACGCATTTGCAACCGGATTTACTGTAAAGTCAGAGCGCGATTAGTTATATTAACCGATGTCGATTGCTAGTTGCCAAGAAGATTTCAGACTTGAGTGACAGAAATTTACTTAGCATTTAACGAAAACCATTTTGAATTTAATTCATAATTATTAATTAAATTTGGAGTGCCTAAATTCTGGGTTGGCTGAGATTTGAACTTTGGTGAGTCACGACTCACTACTGAGTAAGGTCAAACTATTAATCACTTTAATTTATCATTTTAAAAAACAAGAGTATTTGCTCTTATTCGGTTAAAAGCCATAATATTGACACCATGAACTCCCAGGGTACCTTGCTGAGAAAAAAATTACCAATTTGATGCGAATTTAATTGGAGGCGTAGTTTACTACCGTAGGCATCACTCTCCAAAATTCTCAAAATTGGGGAATTGACTAATGCCAAGCGAACTTCGATTAATTGTCGCTAGGCAAAACAATCACAACATCTCCTGAACTGCCATCAGATCGAGAAGCAGAGAAGGACTTCGAGCAAAGAGCATTGAATCATTGTGAGTAATGACCATGAGTTGGCTAATTAGTACGGTAATTATTGGGGTCTCTGTCGCTTTTGCAACCACCTTTGACGATAATTTATATTTGACGGCTTTTTTTGGAAAAGTCAATCGCACCTTTCGTCCCAAGCATGTTGTTATCGGTGAATTTTTAGGATTTACTACATTAGTATGCGCTAGTCTCCCTGGTTTCTTCGGTGGTCTGGTGATTCCAAGTACTTGGATTGGATTGCTAGGTTTGCTTCCCATCGCCATTGGTATCAGTAATTTCATCAGTCGAGAAGACGAACCAGAGACAGTGCAAGCTGTGTCAGTGTTGACCTCTTTGAACAAATCTGGGCGTCAGAAGAAATCACTATTGGCAATCATCCGCGATCCCCAAACTTATCGTGTTTCGGCTGTGACAATTGCCAATGGCGGAAATAACATTGGGATCTATGTACCGTTGTTTGCTACTAGCAATCTTCCAAGTTTGAGTGTAATTGTGTGTGTTTGCTATTTGGCTATTGGAGCGTGGTGCTTACTCTCTTACAACCTCACTCGTAATCCTCTGATGACACCAGTTTTAACTCGCTATGGTCGAAAAATCTTCCCCTTTATCTTAATTTACTTGGGACTGTCTATCTTGATTAAAAGTGAAACATATCGGCTTTTACCGAGTTTGGCAATGCTTTCCCATTAGGCATAACGCGATCGCCTCATGCTTTACTTCCTACCTTGGGATACTATATTTTTTGATTCGCCGCCATGCATCTGTGCAATTAGCTACTCAAAACTCTTGATGGGTATCATGTAGCTGATTTGCTCAAAAAATCAGCCTCTAGTTTCCCATCTGTAAAAATTTCTTCATCACCTGTATTTATTATTTTGAATAAAAATAATATTTGCTCTTATCAATCAGCTTATTTAAAGTGAAAATCAAGCACATTATTGGTAGCTCATACAAAAGTAAGTCCATCACTGCAAATGACAATAGAGAGGAACTAATGAATAAACCAAATCTAAAAAAATTAACTCAGCGGATCTTAACTGCCGTATTTCTAGTACTTGTAGTAGCATTTTTATTAGTTGACCAGCCCAGCGCTAAAGCTAAAACACTAACACCATTCATACCCAAACAATCCCAACCAGCTTTAGAACCAGATCCAGTAATACCTCCAACTGTATCGCCAATCTTGGAACCAGATCCAGTAATACCTCCAACTGTATCGCCAATCTTAGAACCAGCTCCCGTAATATCTCCAACTGTGTTACCAGTGGAGTCTGTAGCAGCAAACGTTAAACGTTTACTAGCAACCAAAGAATGTGTCGGGTGTAACTTGACTGGGGCAGTTCTCAAGGATGTAAACCTGCAAGCGGCAAACTTGGAAGGTGCAAACCTACAAAAAGCAGATTTTGAAAGAGCGAACTTACAGCGAACAAACTTACAACGAGCAAATTTACAAGGAGCAGATTTAGGCAAAGCAAACATCGCCGGAGCAAATTTGGCGGGAGCAAACCTGTTTGATGCAGACTTAGAGAAGGCTAACTTATTGGGAGCTAACCTCCAAGCGGCAAACTTGCAGGACGCAGACTTAGAAGACACAAATCTCACAAACGCAAATATGCAGGGAGTAAACCTGATGGGAGTTGATTTGGAAGACGCCATCAGACCTGAAGGATTCGTCGTTCAGTAAATAAAACTGCATAGCTACAGCCGGAAATCAAAGTGCTTGTGCTACTTTTATCAGCAAAATAACTCCACTTAATCAAAGTATTGACAATCCCACCGACTTTAGCCGATGGGATTGTTGCTTCATAGTCTTTTGTGAGGACTAGAATTATAAAAAGTACTAGATTGGCTGCCAGGGAATGTTCTGGAAATGGAGCTTTAGAGTATTTATCGTATTCCTGGGGTTCTGGGTACTCCTGGATTTAGTTTCCCGCTTGGGAGCAGAAATTTTTTGGTTTCAGGAAGTGGGCTACCTACGAGTATTTCTAGTCCGACTAGTGACTCGTGGTATTTTGTGGGTAGTAGTAGCTAGTGTTAGTGCCGCCTATCTACTGATAAATCTAGCTTTAGCACAACGACTAAAGTATTCCCGGTCTTTGAAGATTGAGGAAGTTAAGCTTAAGAGTGAATCAAAAAACTTTCTCAGTCGTGATTATTCTAGGCGGGAGCGAATCTTAACACCTGAGACGCAAGCCTTAAAACCATTAAAATTACCGTGGTTGTTGCCCCTAGCTTTGATATTCAGCTTGTTGATAGGGTTAATGCTGGCTCACTACGGGCAAATTGCTGTTTCCTACTGGCATTCTCCAATTGATAACACTAGCTTACCGATTCCCGCCCTATTCCGACCGCAAAAAATCTGGCAACTCTTAAGGCAGATTGTCTCTCAAATTTGGTATCTCGGCTTAATTGTGGGAGGTGCGATCGCTATTCTAATTTATCCAGGATTTTTACTCACAGCGATCGCAGTTATCTTTAGTACCATTTTTGGGTCGATACTATTTCAAAACTGGGCAAAAGTACTCGAATATTTCCACCCTACTACTTTTAACAATACTGAGCCTTTATTTGGTCAAGATATCAGCTTCTACATATTTTCCTTACCGTTTTGGCAACTGCTGGAACTTTGGCTGATGGGATTATTTTTGTATGGCTTTGTCGCCGTCAGCCTGACTTATCTCCTATCGGCTGAGAGTTTGAGTCAGGGGATTTTCCCTGGTTTTTCACCCCAGCAGCAGCGTCATTTATATGCTATAGGTGGCTTGTTGATGCTCTTAGTAGGTTTGAGTTATTGGTTAAGTCGCTATGAACTGGTTTATTCTACCCGTGGAGTCAGTTATGGTGCTAGCTATACCGATGTCACAGCCCAGTTGCCAGCTTACACTGTCTTGGGCGTTGTGGCTCTTGGCATCGCCTTTTACTTACTTTGGCGAACGTTGTTCTGGAAACCTAAATCTCAGTATCGCCGTTTGGTGGTTTACGGATTAGGCGTTTATCTAATATTAGTTCCAGCCGCTGACGTTGTTCTTCCGACTGTGGTGCAATATTTAATTGTCCAACCAAATGAATTGCAAACAGAGCAACCCTACATTCAGCGTACTATTGCCTTGACTCGTCAAGCATTCGATTTAGAAGCGATCGATGCTAGAATCTTCAACCCCCAAGGAACATTAACTGAAGCTGATATTCAAAAAAATAACTTAACAATTCGCAATGTCCGCCTTTGGGATGAGCGACCACTGCTAGAAACTAACCGTCAGCTACAACAAATTCGACCATACTATCGGTTTCCCGATGCGGATATCGATCGCTATACTCTGAAAACAGAGGTAAGTTCAGACCGAGAATCTGTCCCCGCAGCGCCGAAACAGGAATTAGTTAGAGCAGCAGAACGGCGTCAGGTATTAATTGCTGCACGAGAATTAGACTACGGTGCCGTACCACAGCAGGCTCAAACCTGGGTTAACCGCCATCTAATTTATACCCACGGTTTCGGGTTTACTGTTAGCCCAGTGAATACAGTCGCGCCGGGTGGGCTACCAGAATATTTTGTCAAAGATATTAGCAGTGATAGTAGCGCCCTGACAACTTCCAGTCAAGGTATTCGTGAAAGTATTCCCATTGTAAAACCCCGGATTTATTACGGTGAAATCACTAATACTTATGTCATGACTGGTACAAAAGTTAGAGAATTGGACTACCCCAGCGGTAGTGACAATGTTTACAACTCTTACGATGGACGGGGTGGGATTAAAATTGGTTCAGGATGGCGTCGCTGGCTATTTGCCATGTATTTGAAAGATTGGCAGATGGTCTTGACGCAGGACTTTTTACCAGATACAAAACTGCTATTACGGCGGAATATCAAGCAAAGAATTCAAGCGATCGCCCCTTTTTTGCAATTTGACAGCGACCCTTATCTGGTGACTGCTAATGCAAATCTTAACAATACCAATCCAGACTACCCAAATGGGAAAAATTATCTTTACTGGATTGTGGACGCCTACACGACAAGCGATCGCTATCCTTACTCAGACATTGGTAGCGACGGGATTAATTATATCCGTAACTCTGTGAAGGTAGTGATTGATGCCTACCACGGCATCGTTAACTTTTATATTGCCGATCGCAGCGATCCAATTATTGCGACTTGGTCGAAGATATTTCCCAACACCTTCAAACCGCTCAGCGCCATGCCAGTTAACCTCCGCAATCATATCCGCTATCCTGAGGACTTCTTCAAAATTCAATCTCAGCGGTTGATGACCTACCACATGACCGATCCCCAAGTATTTTACAACCGGGAAGACCAGTGGCAGATTCCTAACGAAATCTATGGCAGCGAACCCCGTCCGGTAGAACCGTATTATTTGATTACTGGTCTACCTACTGTAACCTTTGAAGAATTTATCCTGCTTTTGCCCTATACTCCCAAACAGCGGACTAATTTAATCGCTTGGTTAGCAGCGCGATCCGATAGTGTTAATTACGGGAAGTTATTGTTATATATCTTTCCTAAAGAAAAACTAATCTTCGGCCCGGAACAAATTGAAGCACGGATTAACCAAGACCCAGTAATTTCCCAGCAAATTTCTTTATGGAATCGCCAAGGTTCGAGAGCTATTCAGGGAAATTTATTAGTAATTCCCATTGAGCAATCGCTACTTTACGTCGAGCCAATTTATCTAGAAGCTACACAAAACAGCTTGCCAACTTTAGTGCGAGTAGTTGTGGCTTACGAAAACCGGATTGTGATGGCACAAACATTAGAACAAGCATTACAAGCAATTTTTCAACCAGAAGTCACACCACCTGCTGCGATTATTCGTCCAGTTGAAGAAGGAAACCCGACAGGGCAGTGAAGGGATAGGTGGATGGGGGAAAGAAGAATTACTTTCTCTCTCATCTCCCCACCTCCCTCATGCCATTACTGCTTGTACCAAGTTTTTCGCCATTGCTGCATTTGTTTAATTTCTGTATCTTGTGCTTTGATAATTTCTTGGGCTAATTGCTTGATTTCAGGGCGCTTAGACTTAGTTAAGGCATCTTGTGCCATTTTTACAGCGCCTTCATGGTGAGGAATCATCGCATTGATAAAACGCGAATCAAATTTAGCATCAGCTGCACCTAAGTCTTGATTCATCATCATCGCTTTCATTTGGTCGGATGACATCTCCATAGTGTGACCCATTTGACTGTCATAAGCCATTGGTTTAGTTCCTGCACTCGGATACCAAGCTTGTCGCCACTGCTTCATTTGAGTAATTTCTTGGTTTTGGGATTTGATGATATTGTCTGCTAGTTTTTTAATTTCAGGACGTTTAGATTTTTGCTGTGCAACATTCGCCATTTCTAAAGCGCCTTGATGGTGTGGTGTCATCGCATCGATAAACCGTAAATCAAAATTAGCATCGGCTGGGCCTAAATCCATTCCCATGCTGTGACTCATGTGATTGTCGCTAGCATTGGTAGCAGTTGCATTTGGGGCTTGGGTTTGATTCTGAGAAGCAGCATTAGAACAGGCTGTGAGTAATCCACTCGCTGAAGCGATCGCCGCAAAGGTTAATGCCAAAAAACCGTTCCTCAAAGATACCAGTTGCATAAGTTTCATCCAACAGTTTCATTCTTCTATATTTACTTGTTAACTGTACAGGCAAAAATGAAATGAGGATGAAATCTCAAAAAACCTTTTAATTTTCAGTCAAAATTGTGTAAGCTTCATTAACTAAGTGCATTTTTTCTTGTGCTTGTTTTTGGAGTTCCGGCTTACCAACAAATAAATCTGGATGCCATTTTTTTACTAAAGTTCGATAAGCTTGCTTTAGCTCAGTTAAAGAAGCATTGGGTTGTAATTCTAAAATACTGTATGCGCGAGTAATTTTATCCTTTTGTGCCTGGGTTTGGGGGAGATTTTGAGCTTGATTTCTTGGAGTTGTATTTTGCTGTTTGCTAGTTTGAGAACCAGACGCTCGCATTTCTGCTTTCATTCGTGCTATTTCCTCATCAAGTTCCCAGTTATAAAATTTCGCCTCCACTTCTTCTGGACGTGGAGAAGCAGAAGTTTTTGGTAGTGGAGAAACTTGCTGACGAGGAGACTCTACTTTTGTCTGGGCTTGGGGAGAATCTTTAACTTTCTCTGGTTGTGAGGAATATCGATTATTGATAGTTTTGGATTTGGGGATTTGTTGATAAGGTTGATAATTTACAGGAATTTTTACCTTTTCTAACTCTCGTAACAACTGATTAAAAGTATTTTGTAACTGTTGTAACTCTTCACGTTTATTAGTAATTTCTAAAGGTTCTTGGCTGATTTCCAAGTAAATTACTTTTTCAGCTTTTTGTTCATATACAGCCAAAATTGCTAATCCTTGACTACTAAAACCAGACAAATAATCTTCTGTTGCAGCTATACAAAGTTTAGCAACTTGCCGATGATAAGATTCATTAGCTGATTTTTCTTCTTGTTCTTGAATATTTTTATTTAATAAATAAGAAATACTGCCAACGACAGCAGCCCCCACAGGCCCTCCCAACAACCAACCAATACCACCACCAACTGCGATGGAACCAGGTTCAATCAAATCATTATTAGTTGGCTTGGGAGGTAATGTGATTTGAGGCTCGCTAGGAAAGGGAATTAATAAATCTTCTGGTCTTTCTGCTTGAAAAAATTCGTGAGCTTGATAAAGCCATTTCACTGTAGCTATTTGTAATTGATTCAGGTCTTTTTTGAGAGTATTTTCCCATGATTTAAAGTTATTTTCTGCGAGCGCAACTGCACCGTCAGCTTGATATTTTGTCAGCAGATTAGCTAAAGTTAACCAATCACGTAATTCGGAAATACTAGTAGCAAAGCCTTGTTTAATCAAATTAACAGCTTTTTCTTTGATTTCAATTTTGGTATTTCGTTTATCAACAAATGATTTTACTTCATTAGCGAGTGGGTCAATTTTTGCTTTTAATAATAGTTGAATTTGAGTAGCGCTCGCCTCTACTCTTGGCAAACGTACACTACCACGATTTTGCTGTAAAATCCCCACAATATTTTGTAAAGCCGTTTCAAAAGCTACCAAACCGCTACTATTAGCTTCTGCGACATCGCCTTTTAATCTAGCTCGTAAGGCGGGTAAAGCATCAACACGATATAAATTACTAAAACCTGGAGGTAATTCGGCTCGAAAACTTTCCGCAACAAACAGCAAGCGGTTTTGTACTTGTTTTTGTTCTTCAAGTTCGAGTAAATTCATAAAATTGGCAACAAAAATAACTGTTTTAATCCCTCGGTCTAATAGCCAATCTCGCAAACTTTCTCGTTCACCCAAAGTCATTAACTTGCGTGCATCTAATAATTGGATAACTAAATCTGCACTTAAAAGTTGTTCTCGTACTAAATTATCTTGTTCTTCTCTATCATTAGTTCCTGGTAAATCGAGAAATTCTACACCCGTTTCTAAAAAGGGATGGGGACAAAAAACTTCTACAGATGCTACATCTTTTCGCATCTGTCTATTACCATCCAAAATAGCAAATTGCTGTAAAACTTCTGTCCCACTACGGTAAATTTCTGTACCATCTACCAACATAATACGAGTCTGGACATCAGTACCATATTTAACAGTAATTGCTGCACCTGTTGTAGGAATTAAATCAATGGGTAACGTGCGATTCCCCAAAATAGCATTTAATAATGTAGATTTACCATGATTAAAAGGCCCAAATACCGCAATCCGAAAACTAGGATTAATTAAATAATTGCAGATAGAAATCACATCTTGATGCAGTTGTGATTTACGTTCTAAATTTAGTAACATAGATGCAGCTTTAAAAGAATCTACTAAATATTTATAAATTTTATAATCTAAAATCATATTTATCTCTACTGAATACTTACGTTTTTTAAAAGGATTGAAAAAACTTTTTATAGTTCTCTGCATCCTTTAAAATAATAGTAATAATCGTCATTATCTAAATCTTCTAAATAGCCATAATCTAATTGCCTATCCTCGTATTCTGAATAGTCATTATGAACATAAATTTCATTAGGTTCGTCTTCATTTTCATCATGATAATGATTTATCAATTCTAAATTATTAGTTTTTGTTAATTCTAACTTATTGGGTGGATATAATAATTCTTTCAATTTACGAGCTTGTTTGGAGTTAATTAGCTTATAACTTAGCTTTAATGCTTGATTATAGTCATCAATTGCTTCTTTAATATTATTAATTTTATAATAACAAAAGCTTCGATTAAAATAAGTTATACCATTTTGTTTGTTAATACTTATTGCTGAAGTATAATCATTTATTGCACCTTTAATATCGCCCATTTTATAACGAATAGTACCACGCTTTGTAAAAGCTACTTCTAGATTATTATTTATACTAATAGCATGTGTATAATCTTCAAGTGAGCCTTCTTTATCTCCTATTGCATAACGGGCATAACCACGATGTAAATAATAATCATCATTTTTATTGTTAATATTAATAGCTTGATTATAATCATAAATTGCATTCGTATTATATCCTACATTAAAATAGTTGACACCCCGTAGAAAATATGCAATATCAGATTTAGGATTAATCTTAATTGCTTGACTATAGTCATCAATTGCTCCTTGTCTATCTCTAATAGTAGAACGAGCAATACCTCGTTCTAAATAAGACATATAAAAATTGGAATTTATTTTAATCGACTGGGTATAATCTGCAATTGCTTGCTTATTTTTTCCAATAGCATTATAAGTAATACCTCGATAATAATAAGCTAGAGCAGTTTGGCTCGTCAGAATACTTATAGAATTTGTAAAATCTTGAATTGCTTCGTTTATATTATTGATAGCAAAAAGAGCAAGACCTCTATTACTATATGCTTTATGTTCATTTGAATTAATTAAAATAATAGTATTAAAATCTCTAATTGCTTTTTCATAGTCTTTAATTTCATAAAAAGATATACCTCGGTAGAAGTAACAATCTAAGAAGTATGGATTTAAGTCCAATGCTTGATTATAGTAAGTAATTGCATTTTCATATTGATTTTGTTTGTAGTAAGAACTAGCAAGATTGAAATATTCAAAAGCTAACTTTGCAAATTAATTATTTTTATAATCATTTGCATACTCATTTATATAAGTTTTATATACTTCATTTTTTGGTTTTACTTTAGTATTATTTTGAGATGATATTAAATTATCTAAATAGCTATATAAACCTCCAAAATATAGCAAACTTTTTATATTTATAATGCCTATATTATTGTTTAAGATAATCATATTAGTTGGAATAAAACCACCTGAAATTAGATTATAAACTGATTGTGCCTCACTAACTTTTTCTTGAATTAAAACACAAACTAAAACAGCATTTTTATTAATTTCTTCTTTAGTTATTGACCATTGAACAGTATCAAAATTACCGTGACGTGCTTTAACCTGGATACCAATAGATGAATCAGCATTGAGTGTAAAATCAATTTTACCATCACCATTGATTGTTGTTTGATAGTCAACTTCAGTAACCAAATCAGATAAACGAGTTTTAATAACTTCCTCTGCTAACTTTCCCTTCATATTATTAATAAAGCAATTTTTTGGGTCTTTTGATCCATACTTTCTAACCATTTCCCAGCAAAAGTCTCGTAATTGCTCTAAATGTTCACCAGAAATAACTGTCAATTCACTATGTTGACCTTTTATCTTGCAATTAAGAAGATATTCAGATTTCAATCTTTCAATGAAATCAAATTGCTGTTCTTTGAGTAAAGTTATCCAGTCCATTTGATAAATTTATTGCTATTATATAAGAACTATAAACTTATTATTCCCACATAAATATCCAAAATTGCAAATATGTAAGATATCTCCAGATAAAAAATATTAAAAACTAATACTAATGTGCCACTTAATCATAAACACATTAGTATTAATTTTAAACTCCTGAGTAATATTTGGCTATCTACTAATAGATGTATAGCTTTATCTCAGCTATAGTAAGCTAATAAATTACTATACGCTGCTTCAATTTTTTGCAACTGAGCTATTACATCTTCTTGTAAACTTTTTAACCTTTTTAACTCACTCTCACGATTAATTTCCCTGGTTTCTTTCTGCTTAACTAAATTATCCAATTCAGATTTACGAGAAATAATATCATCGTTAATCCGCTTATTTACCTCTCTTTCGTAAGAGTCAAAACACTCTTTCACCGCATTGTATACAACTTGAGATTGCTCCTGCGCTACTTGAGGTAGATATTTAACTAACTCTTTTTTAGCCGTTTTCACTAACTCTTTACGCGCTTGATCTGCTTGCAAAAAGCCTACTCCCAAACCTAGCAGCGCAAACCCAATAGGCCCGAGAAAAACCCCTGTCACGGCTGTAATTATCCCGCCAATACCAATTACGGTGAAGTAATTTAACAAAATATTTTTCCAATCAAATCCACTTCCAGCTAGTGCGACACCAGCAAGATTTCCCTTAGATAGTGATAACAATCCCATTGCCCATTTTGCCCAAGCGGGTGAGTTATCATCTTCAGTAGTGGTAGTGGTATTGACTTTGATATTTTGTCCCGTAATTTTTTCCGTGATTTTGTCTGTTACTTGACTGTAAGATGCACCATATTGTGCAGCACTGTGAGAAAGTTCTTTAAAAGCTGCATTGATATCTTTTTGGGCGCTTAATGTCCAAGCAGCAGATTTGTCAGTGATATATTGCTCAAATGCTTTTTGCAATGCAGCGTTAAAGGCTTCGCGTTTACCACTACTGAGAAAATCGAACAAATTTAATTCTGGTTGATAGCGTAAAAAATCATTTTCAAAGGTATTACCTAAGTTTAAAACATAGCTGCGGAAGGATTCAGAAATAGTTCTTGCTTGAGTATCTCTGGTGTTGAGAATTTCTTTTTGAAATTGATCCCGAATATTAGTAAGTTTGTTAAACTCCGGTTCTACTGAATCAATTCGTTTTTTCAATTCATTTACATTTTGGTCGAGTAATGGTATTCTTCTGGCAACAGCTTCGCGGGTGTGATTAACAGCTTGTCTAGCTAAGGTTCTGATTTGACGAAGTTCTGCGATCGCTCTTTCTCTGGTAAGAAAAGTATTCAACGCTTCCATAAATTTTGGAAAGCCAGTCCCCTCTAAATCAGCTTGGGGATTCTTCAGCCGTCGTCTGAGTGCTTGAATGGATGAAAGCTCAAATACGCGCTCGTCATAAATATTTTGGCCATCTACAGAACAATATTCTGCTAAATTCGCTTTAAATACTTGACGCAATCTATCTTCAGATGCTTTTAACTCCTCTACATCGTCAGGATCGATTAATGATTCCTTCACCTGATCCCAAGCATTAACTAAGAAGAAAACTGTCAATCCTCGACCTTTGATATAATTTTCTAAATACCGACGTTCGCCCAAGGTACAAGGTTGAGAAGCTCTCATTACAAATAAAATTGCATGGCAATTATTTACATAGCCCAATGATAACTCGTTTCGCGCTTCTGTATCATTCAATCCTGGACTATCAACAATTTCAATTCCTTTTTCTAGTAAGGTTAAGGGATATTCGACTACTGCGTAATCAACATTCGGAAATGCTTGCTTTTTCTCCTGTTCTAGTTTTTTTGCTTCAGCCGGTTCGATGGTATATTTATATTTAAAATTATGAAAATCTAATTGTTCTGGACTTTTACCATCATTAAAATGAATCGTAACTTTCTTTTCTAATCCATAGCGTAAAACTGTTAAAACTGCGGTACAAGGGTTAACATCACTTGGTAATAAGTTTTCTCCAATTAAGGCATTGAGAAACGTGCTTTTTCCCCGTTTCATATCGCCCAACACTAAAAGGCGAAATACACCTTGGCGGAGGTTTTTACTAGCTACTGTAATATCATCAATATCTCGTTCCAAACTGAGTTTTCCTGATGAAGAGTCCCCAGCCAACTCAGCTTTATCAATTATTTCAGCAAGTTGACTCAAACATACAGAAATTTCCAATCGCACTTGAGCAACACGCTCTAAATCTTTGATAAATCTGTCAGTTGCTACATGCTCGTTCATAATAGTTACACCTGAATTAAGGATTGATTTTTTGGGATTCAAAAAATAACTTATTAAGATAACCACTCTAGCGTAGCAACAATGATAAACCCAGTTAGTACTGAGGCTATTTTGACTGCAACTAACGCTATCACACCAACAGTAAACAACTTCCCACCAAGAATTAGTTTTTTATCCAAGGTGAGAATTTTCTAGCTGATGCTTAATAGTTTGATGAAAAAGCAAACCAGCAGTATAAATTTTAGCTTTCATTTCTCGAAGTCGCAATTCAACTTCTCGTTTTCGTAGTTCGAGTTCTTTTTGGCAAGTGCTTTCAGATGTTATTGCTATTCACTCCATTTCAGACAAATAATCTCAGCATCCGTTAACTAGACATTTAAAGTATTATAATTTACTTATAATTTTATAATTTATAGTAATATTACTAAATTAATCTTCATTGTTTGCTAAATATTAGCTGGAGTTAGCTCCCACAAAATGCATTCACTTTCCGAAAATTTGTGGCAAAACAAAAATTACTGTCTCACCAAAAGAATGACTTGCGTAAAAATAAGTAATACAAGTCAGCATTGTTATTTATGGAAAATAGAATCATACCAAGGAGAGATATTTAATGAAGTGGCGTGTAATTCTTAAACTAGAGGTGATACCTTTGACAACCACTCCGGCTTATACATTGTTAGATTTTAGGCAAATCAGCTGTTAATCATCCCACTGCTTATAAGCCAAAATTTTTATAGGAGAAAACAAAGGTACAGTCAAAATGGACATCAAAAATGGCTTTGTCGGCGCTGTTGGCAACACACCTCTGATTCGCTTAAACAGCTTCAGTGAAGAAACAGGGTGCGAAATTCTTGGTAAAGCAGAATTTCTCAATCCTGGTGGTTCTGTCAAAGACCGCGCTGCACTTTACATCATCGAAGACGCAGAAGAGAAAGGTTTACTCAAATCCGGTGGTACCGTTGTCGAAGGAACTGCTGGTAATACTGGCATTGGACTAGCGCATATTTGCAACGCTAAAGGATACAAATGTCTAATTATTATCCCGGATACTCAATCACAAGAAAAGATAGACGCCCTTATAGCCTTAGGAGCAGAAGTTCGTCCCGTTCCTGCTGTACCTTATAAAGACCCAAATAACTACGTCAAGCTATCTGGTAGAGTAGCCGCAGAATTAGAAAACGCCATTTGGGCAAATCAGTTTGATAATTTAGCCAACCGCCGTGCCCACTACGAAACCACAGGCCCAGAAATTTGGGCGCAGACAGCTGGTAAAATAGATGTATGGACAGCTGCAACTGGTACTGGTGGTACTTTTGCTGGTGTGGCGTTGTACTTAAAAGAACAAAATCCAGCAATTAAATGTGTTGTTGCCGATCCTTTAGGTAGTGGACTTTACAGCTATGTCAAAACTGGCGAAATCAAAATAGAAGGAAATTCCATCACCGAAGGCATCGGTAATGGTCGTGTCACAGCCAATATGGAAGGCGCACCTGCGGATGACGCCATCCAAATCGATGACGAAGAAGCTTTACGGGTAGTTTACCAATTGCTGAGGAAAGATGGCTTGTTAATGGGTGGTTCAACGGGTATCAATGTTGGCGCAGCTGTTGCCATAGCGAAGGAGTTAGGCCCAGGACATACCATCGTCACTATTTTATGTGATAGCGGTTCCCGATATCAGTCGCGGATATTCAACCGCGAATGGTTAGCCTCAAAAGGACTTTCAATAGGTTAGTTATTAGCTTCTGGCTTTTGAGAAACGACAAAGAACAAATGACTAATACCTCGGCTTTGCTCGGCACAAGTCCCTGAGTACAAGTGACTAAGGACACATGACAAATGACAAACATTACTCAATCATCAAATTCCATAATAGACCAACCCTCTTCTCCTAGATGCGTGCGGGTTTGTCAAAATCGTACTTGTAAAAAGCAAGGCGCTGCTAAAGTCTTAGCAGCTTTCACAGCTTTGTCAATTCCTGGGGTAACAATAACAGCTAGCAGCTGTTTGGGACAATGTGGCAACGGGCCGATGGTACTAGTATTACCCGATATGGTCTGGTATAGTGGCGTTCAGCCCGATGAAGTCTCTCTACTGGTAGAACAGCATTTGTTAGGTGGTCAAAGAGTCGAACAGATGCTCTATTATCGATTCCATTCCTAAAAATCAAGTCTGCACTGTTGTTAAGTGTCAATTTGAGATTTTAGATTGCCGATAATCTAGCGTTAGCGAGTCATCAAGTGTCTTTTAGTCCTCCTGCTGTATCTATTTATCGGTAGGGTGAATCGAAAATCTAAAATCCTTTTATTCAAAATTGTTTGACATAAGTGAGGCATTCGATGAATATCCAGGAACTGCGTCAATCCTTAAAACACAAGTGGCTGAATTACTACGAGCAAAATATTTCCTGGCTGGTTAAAATCCGAATTTGGGCTACTTACAATGGTTTGCGGCGTCCTTCGTCTGGTTTTATTTTAGCAACGCTGTCTGTTTTGGAACCGCAGTTTGATGAGATACTTACTTTTCTCATGGATTTAAGTAATAATCCCGATAAAATAGTCGCAGCTTTAGGCCTCAACTTTAATCCCGATGAAGAGTTACGTTTAATCAAATTAGAAAACCAAGTTGAAAGTGAGTCGTTAGAGGATAAATCCCACGATCGCCAAGCTGTACCGTTGGTTTTAAATACTACCAAGATTGTGTCTGATTCTCCTGTGAAGACGCTACACTCAGATTTACCACGTTTACAGCAACCTGTAATATCATTTACAGATAGTACCGAAATAGCTCCTACACATATACCTGGGACATTAGTTGCAGTTATTACTCAGGTTACTTCCAATAGTTCTCTAAAAGCGTTAGATTCAGTCGAGTCAGACTCCGGTTCATGGGAAGATAAACCACTACAATCACCCCTTGAACAGTTAGCTTCTGGAGGAACGCTGACAATTACATCCCAGGTAAACAGCAAAGCCAAAACTATGCCAGCTGTGGCATTAGCGACTAAATCTAGTAATAGCAGACCACTGCGATCGCTCGCAATTACTACAGAGATTTCTAATAATGGTAAATCGGTGCGATCGCTCGCAATTACTACTGAAGTTCCCAAAAGTACCAAGCATCCTAACACACCATTACAAGAGATTAAAAGCAAAGTTAATGTATTCCCAAGCACCAATGCTCGGAGTGCAGCTTCTTGGGTAGATGAGTTTTGTCAAGGTAGGAGATGAGATTGATACTAATTCGTAATTATAGCCGTAGTCACACTCTTTAGGACACTTGGAAAGGGTGAATGCTAGAGTTAGCAATAGTTTTACCTCCTGCCTCCTGCCCCCTGCCTCCAAATTTAATTAATCAGCCTAAATAAGCCTTTTTAACTCGCTCATCGCTAATTAACTCTGATGCTGCACCTGTTAAAGTGATAGAACCAGCTTCTAAAACATATCCGCGATCGGCAATTTGTAAAGCCAGATTGGCGTTTTGTTCGACTAATAAAATAGTCACGCCAGTAGCCCGCAAATTTTCAATAATTGAGAAAATTTCCCGGACGATCGCCGGTGCTAAACCTAAGCTAGGTTCATCTAAAAGTAAGAGTTTTGGTTTACTCATTAAAGCGCGAGCGATCGCTAACATTTGTTGTTCGCCACCGCTCAAGGTTCCTGCTAGTTGATTGCGTCTTTGCGACAATCGGGGAAATTGCTCAAATTGCCGCCCAATATCTGCTTTAATCTCTGCTTGATTGGAGCGAATATAAGCACCCAAAAGTAAGTTATCAAATACTGTTTGGCGCGCTAATACTCTGCGTCCTTCTGGACAATGAGCAATACCAAGTTGTACAACTTCATGAGCTTGGCGGCGGGTAATATTTCGTCCATCATAGATAATTGCACCGCTTTTAGGATTAACAATTTTAGATATAGCCCGGAGTGTAGTAGTTTTCCCAGCACCATTAGCACCAATTAAACTAACTACCTCTCCTTTTTTAATACTTAAATTAATTTTCTTCAGAGCTTGAATACCGCCATAATTTACATCAAGTTCTTGAAGTTCTAAAATTGTATAATTTGGTAAATTATCGCTGTTCATCGGCGGTTTATATCCATAAATATGTTAATTCAAAACCTAATTATTGCATTCTATCAATTGTGCGATATTGAATTGCTTCCGCCACATGATTGGCTTTGAGCTTTTCCTCTGCTGCTAAATCTGCAATCGTTCGTGCTACTTTGAGAATGCGATCGCTTGCTCTGGCTGATAAACCTAGTTTTCTAATTGCCGCTTCTAATAAATTACGACTTCCATCATCTAGTTTGCACCATTTTTGCAGATGACTACTTTGCATTTGGGCATTGCAACGCAGATTTGCTTCTGTTTGAAAACGGGTAATTGCGCGATCGCGTGCTTGTTCTACTCGTTGGCGCACCGATGTTGAAGCTTCTCCCGTCGGTTGCTGGGTAATTTCTTCTGGTTTCAAGCGATTCACCGCCACTTGTAAATCAATCCGATCCATCAACGGCCCAGATAGTTTTGCCCAATATTGCTCGCGTTGCCGGGGAGAACAAGTACACTGTTGAATAGTATCGCCATAGTAACCGCAAGGACAGGGATTGGTACTCGCCACCAAAGTAAATTGCGCCGGAAACATTACCGATAATTTGGTGCGAGAAATTGTCACGTAACCATCTTCCAAAGGTTGACGTAGAAATTCTAAAACATCACGTTTAAATTCTGTTAATTCATCTAAGAATAATATGCCGTTGTGAGATAAAGAAATTTCACCCGGACGAGGAAAGCTACCACCCCCTACTAGAGAAGGGCCGGATGCTGAGTGGTGCGGACTGCGAAAAGGGCGATCGCGTACCAAAGAACCGCGATTTTTCAATAAACCAGCCACCGAGTGAATGCGAGTCACTTCCAAAGATTCGGCAAAACTCAGAGGGGGCAAAATTCCCGGTAACCTTCTTGCTAGCATGGTTTTACCACTACCAGGCGGGCCGACAAAAATTAAATTATGTCCGCCAGCAGCAGCAATTTCTAAAGCACGACGCGCGTGAGTCTGTCCTTTGACATCTTGTAAATCTGCGCTAGGGTTGGCTACTGTTGCCATTTCCTTTGTGCCATCCATCTGCACGGGTTGATAACGCCCCGGATTATTTAAAAAATTCACCACATCACAGAGATGTTGGCAGCCATAAACAGACAAACCTTGAACCACTGCCGCTTCTTGAGCATTATCGGCAGGGAGAACTAAACCTACGATTCCCATCTTTTCGGCAGCAGCAGCGATCGGCAATACACCAGCTACCGGACGTAAAGTCCCATCGAGAGAGACTTCCCCTAAGAATAAATAATCCCCGAATAAATCAGCGCTAACTTGTTCAGAAGCCGCCAAAATTCCCATGCTAATAGGTAAATCGAAACAAGGGCCTTCCTTGCGTAAATCTGCTGGAGTTAAATTAATCACAATTTTTCGCATGGGAAAGGCAAAACCTGCATTCTTTAGCGTTGCCTTAACTCTTTCTCTCGATTCCTGAATCGCCGAATCAGGAAGTCCCAAGACCACAATTCCCGGTAATCCTCCTGACACATCGACTTCCACCC
Source organism: Nostoc sp. (assembly GCA_036918135.1). Classification (GTDB taxonomy): domain Bacteria; phylum Cyanobacteriota; class Cyanobacteriia; order Cyanobacteriales; family Nostocaceae; genus Nostoc. The sequence continues at coordinate 61,255 of JBALDB010000053.1, read as the reverse complement.
CTACTTTAACAGCATCGATACCAACAATTGATGCACTCCAGACTCTAGCAAGCATTTGTTATATAACAGTAAACCTTTAGCATCTCTAGCAGATGAGTCGGGAGATTCGCATGGGTGAAACCACAGAGATGATTTTCAGCACGCAAAATTAGTATCAGCGAGTAAGGTGGGCACTCTCACCCACCTTCATCACTCTAACTTGCTACTGGCTCGGCAGCGGTTGCAACTGAGTAAACACTAACTTTTTTCCGGGTTTTACCCTTTCTTTCAAACGTTACTACACCGTCGATTAAAGCAAATAGAGTGTCATCGCTACCAATACCAACGTTGTTACCAGGGTGAAATTTGGTGCCGCGTTGACGCACGAGAATATTTCCTGCACGTACAGTCTGACCACCATAACGTTTGACACCTAAGCGTTGGGCGTTAGAATCACGACCGTTGCGTGTACTACCTGTTCCTTTCTTATGAGCCATGATTTCCTTTTGTGTATCTACTTCTATTTATTATTCTGCAACGGTTTCAGCTTCTTGGGCAGGAGTTTCGTCTACGACAGGACTTTCATCCGTTGCCGCTTCGGCAGCAAACACCGTACCGTTAAGAGTAATGGAGTCAATGAAAAGTCTAGTAATTTCTTGGCGATGTCCGCGCTTTTTGCGGGTTTTCTTTTTCGGTTTCATTTTGTATACCAGGACTTTACGACCTCTGAGATGTCGCAGTACAGTCCCTTCTACAGTCGCACCTGACACTAGCGGCTGGCCAATGGTGACTTCGCCATCGTGCTGCACGAATAATACTGATTCTATTGTCACTTTTTCATCTGGTTGGGCTGTAAGCAGCTCAATATCATAAAACCGCCCTGGCTCAACTCGTACTTGTTTGCCGCCAGTTTCAATAATTGCGTAGGTCATGAAATTGTCCTTGAAGTTGCCGTACAGGTAGCTGGTTTTGCCAGCTTTTGCTAATGTGTCTACCTGTTCCGAGCAGGAATTAGACAGACAATCTATAATCGTATTCTATTAAAAGGTTTGAAGTCAAGCTATTATAAGCTTTGTCCCGTCAGAGCGGTAGTCACAAAGCTTAGAACATAATGACAAGCGTGAATGCTAAGAATAGTAATAGTTTTACCTCCTGACTTGAAAGAGGGGTGTAAAGGTGTAGGGGAAAATACATTTTTCATGCTTGGTGGTGAAACTTGTTTCATCAGGACTGCTTCCTGCCTCCTGCCATAACTCAGCATTAATAAAAAAATGACTCTGAAATTCAGAGTCATTCTCAAATTTACAATCTAAAACTCTCTAATTTGAAGATGTTGTAGGTGTAGTTGGTTCTGAAGTTTGCAGCTCTCTTGGTGTAGAAGTTTGTACTGATGCTTCAGAAATTGGTGTCCATTCGGTGTGGAAGACTCCGGGCTTATCAAGTCGCTCGTAGGTGTGCGCCCCGAAGTAATCGCGTTGGGCTTGAGTGAGGTTTTGGGGCAAGCGATCGCGTCGATAGCTGTCAAAATAATCTAATGAGGCACTGAATGCTGGTACTGGAATTCCCAGTTTTGCTGATGTTACCAACACTTCGCGCCAAGCTGTTTGTCTGTCAAGAATCGTCTGCTTGAATTCTGGAGCCAACAGCAGGTTAGGTGGCGCAGGATTTACGTTAAATGCGTTCTTAATCTTATTCAAAAATCCAGCACGAATAATACAGCCACCCTTCCAAATCCGCGCCAATTCACCTAAATTCAAGTTAAAATTGTAGGCTTTTGAAGCTGTAGCCAATAGTGCCATGCCCTGAGCGTAAGAACAGATTTTTGAGCAATACAGGGCATCCCGCACCATGTTGATAAAGGCTTTGGTATCTCCCTCATACTTACCAGAAGGGCCTGTAAGTATCTTGGATGCTGCTACCCGCTCTTTTTTGAAAGAAGACATGATCCGCGCGTTCACCGCTGCAATCATTGTCGGAACAGCAACCCCCAAATCCATTGCAGTTTGTACTGTCCAACGTCCGGTTCCCTTTTGCCCTGCGGCATCAACAATCAAATCGACCAAAGGTAGATTTGTTTCTGGGTCAATGTAAGGGAAAATCTTTGACGTAATTTCAATCAAAAACGAATTGAGTTCGTCGGTGGTGTTCCACTCGGCAAAAACTTCGTGTAGCTGATTGTGATCTAATCCAGCAGCATTTTTCAGCAAGTCGTATGCTTCTGCAATCAACTGCATATCGCCGTACTCAATGCCGTTGTGTACCATTTTGACGTAGTGGCCAGCACCACCAGGACCGCAATAGGTTACGCAAGGGCCATCATCAACTTGGGCAGCAATTTTATTAAAAATTGGTGACAGATATTCGTAGGAGCTTTCTGTACCTCCTGGCATCAGTGAAGGGCCATTTAGCGCACCTTCTTCACCACCACTAACACCCATACCGATAAACCGAAGTCCAGCGGGTTCTAATTCCTGAGTGCGTCGTTCTGTATCTTCAAACCAAGAGTTGCCACCGTCGATAATGATATCGCCTTCATCTAGCAAAGGTCGGAGTTGAGAAATTACTGCATCTACTGGCTTACCAGCTTGCACCATCACTAGAATTTTACGGGGACGTTCCAAAGCGGCGACAAATTCTTCTAGGTTAAAAGCGGCTTTGACGTTCCGTCCTGGGGCACGCTCCGCCATAAAGGCATCCGTTTTTTCGCGCGAGCGGTTGTAAACTGCAATTGGGAAGCCATTACGCTCGACGTTCAGAGCGATGTTCTCGCCCATAACGGCTAATCCAATCACACCAAAGCTTTGTAGTGTCATAAATTTGTTTGGCTAACTCTTGCAGATCCTTTTATCTTTAGGGTAGTCCGAGTTTTTCGCTTCTCTCCTAAAGAAGACCTTAAGAGTTAATGTAAACGACAAAAATCCACAACTAACACAGATAATTAATTTTAAGTTGTATCTAAATCAACAATTGAGAGTGGGGAATGGGGGATGAGGGAGTGTGGGGAGTGTGGGGAGAGACGGGGGAAAGATTTCTTCCCCATCCTCCCACACCTCCCACCCCTCCCATACTTCCTGTTTACCCAATACTCCATGCCCCATACCCAATCCCTAGTCAAAGGAGTAACCCAATAATGCTGGCATATGTCCTAGCTTTGGTGGTCGGTCTTGGTAGTTTAGCCATTTACATAGCAGCTTTCTTTTTCCCAGAAATACACCGCAAGAATGATTTTATTTGGAGTGGTGTCGGGCTGTTCTACGCCTTAGTCTTATGGGTGTTTGCACCACGCATTACTGGAGGTTTATTGCTGGGTCATGTGGCTAGCGTCGCTCTTTTGGTCTGGTTTGGCTGGCAAACTCTTTCGTTACGTCGGCAACTAACACCACAGGCACAACAAACCCAAGTACCTAGTCCTGAGACAGTGAAAACTGGCATTCAGGAACAGGTAAATAAATTGTCCTTTCAGGAACGGCTAGGTCAGTTGCAACAGGATATTGGTAGCACCTTGAGTGGCGTGAAAGACAAGGTGCAACAAAGTGTGAGTTCAAAGCCATCCACAAAGCCCAAACCTGAAGATATTACCTCTGTACTGAGGGAGCAACCTGCTGTTGAGATTATCGACAATACTACTGCCATACCAGAACAACCAGCACAGAAGACTGTCGCTACTACCGATACCCAAGCAAAAACCGAGAGTGTACCAGAAGCGATTCCACCAAATCCCCCATCCTGGGAAGTGGTGGAACCAGTGGAAGCAGATACTCAAACTGAGAACCAAGAACAGATTTTTCCTCAGCAAATTGCTCCAGATGCACCGCTAGCTTCGCCATCCGAAACGCCACCGGATGCAACACCACCAAATAATCAGGTTAGTTAAATTAAATGAAACCCAACGTTAACTTAAATGTAATGTTGGGTTTCACTAAAGATATTACTAAGGTGTCGGAATAAGTGCGTAAGCGAGCTGACCAAAGATATTAATAATCTCAAATTTTTTGACTGTGACTGATGAGTTGTCAACAGTGGAATATTTTTTTGTCAATCCCTTACGAAGCTGAAGCAGCTAAGCATCCAGCATTTACAACAGATGTAATTAGGATGGAAAAATCAACATAACTCGAAGAACTGCAAAATTAAATGCGATTTCTGCCTGCTAGCAAATTAGCGATCGCACTACTAATCCCCTGACCTGTAAACTGTTGGTAATAAGTAAATCCAGGTGAAGGATTAACTTCAAAACAATACCATTCACCTTCAGGTGTCCGGCGCAAATCAATGCCGCAAAGGGGTAGATTTATCGCTTTTGCCAATCCTCTACACTGCTGTTCTACTTCTTGGGGCAGATGACAAGCACGAATTTCTGTAGATTCGCCCTCTTGTGCCGCGTAACGATAATCATCAGCTTGAGAAATTACCTCGCTGGCGAAAATCTCTGCACCTACGACATGGACGCGATAATCTCTACCCGCTATGTACTGCTGAAACTGAGTCGGACACCAAGATACATTTTCCAGTCGCTTTAAATGCTCAGCTGCCAAACGCGAGACTTGACTACGAATACCACTAATTGATTTATAAATGACATTGCCGTGATGTTGCCAAAAAGCTCGCACAGCTTCGGGGTCTGTGGTAACAAGGGTTTCGGGAACTTTAAAGCCGAGCGAGCGAATTTGTTCTAGTTGGTAAGGTTTGCAACCATTAGCAGCCATCGCTGACGGACGGTTGATGACAAATGCGGGTGTAATTTCTGACCAACCCATCAGAGCATCATCAACTGCGATCGCATGTTGCCAAGCTGGACTATTTACACCAGCTTGGGCTATTTGGGGAAGGCGACGCGAGTCATAAGGACGCAGGTAGGCGGCAGTAATTTCATGCAAGTTTATTTTTTGATACCAAGTACGAATTTGTCCTTGAACTGGTAATTCTGAGACATTGTTTACAGAAAGTTCCAGTTCAGTATCCAAAATATCTCGTTGGTCGAGGAATACTGTAGGTATGTTCAGCCGAGTCAGTTCTAAGTGGACTGCCGCCAAGGGAGATTCTTCGGTAATACCCCACAATAAAATTAGCATTTGGCATCACCTCCACTCAAATACTCAAGTATGGCATCGGCTACATCTGGTGCAGATATATCAGCCCATAAGTCAGCACCCAAAAACTCTGCTGAGGATTCGCTACTGCTAAAATGAACAGTCAACAAATCAACTTGAGCAGCATCAGCGACGCGTCTGGCGTGAGATGCCAGGGGTTTTTCAACTTCACCCAAACAGCGCGTGCCTACCACCGTTACTTTTACCCCAGGTTTTTCCATCACTTGGTGACGCACACTAGCCAACAGTGAACTTTGCCGTCGCACCGGACGTACTCGAATACCGAGTTGAGCAGCCGCATAAACCCACTGTTCCGGTCGCCAAGCAGGCCCTAACAAATATGTTGGCGTTGGTCTGTTCAAGACTGGACATTTTAAACTCGATAACCAGGAAATTAAAAACGCATTCATTTCCGCAGCTACATATACTCGGTCTTCAGGGATAATGTGCAGAAGTTCCTGTTCAAAAATGGAAGGTAGGCGAGTCAAGACGCCAGTAATTTGCTCAAGAGCAATCATAACTCCACCTACCACTGCTGAGGAGGATGAGGAGGATGAGGTAGTATTTTCTCCCTCATCTCCCCCATCTCCCTCACCCCTGACATAGTGTCGCCATCCAACCACAGACAAATCTTCGGGTGTCAGGAGACTGGCACCATAAGCCGACCAATTAGCAACCAGCGCCTGGGCGGCTTTGTCATGGCGACTGGCGACAACAACTAACACGCTTGCTTAAATCCTTGGTTGATTAACTACTTGTTGACCAACACTTGGGCGTTCTTTGGCTTGGATGAAAGATTTCCCATTTTGACCATTTGCTGTGCGCTGTTCTATTTGGTCGAGACGTTGAGCCATCAAACCAATTAGCTGTCGTAAGTCATTTGCAGCCTCTACTGGAGTAGGATTTGCAAGTTGATCTGTTTCAGGAAGCTTCTCAGCCTGAACTTTCTCCAAGTCTTTCTCTTTGGGACGTTTTTCGACGACTTCTTTGACTTCAATCTTCAGTTCCTTGTTAATTTTGACCACTGGTGGGCCTGAAAGCTTAAACAGGCTCCCACCAGTAGATGTGGGTAAAGAATACGCCAATTGATCGAAATCAAGATTAGGAGCGTCTAAATTCTGAGGCAGGAATGTGCCTCTATGTTCAGGCGTCAACAGCAGATTAACTGGGGTAGCCGCAGAAGGAGAATTTATAAAGATTTCCACATATCCGCGAATCTCTAGGTTTGCTGCTCTGATGATGTCTATGTTGGTGACATCAGGCAGTAAGGTAATCAAAGCTGTGTCATTAGCTCCAATGCCCACACAGAAGGTAAATCTGCTAGGATCGCCTGGAACAGGCGTTAAATCGCTAAAATCATTAGTTCCTTTGACATCACTGATTGTCACAGTGTCGGTTAGATTTAATTCAGGTGTAGTTGCAGTAAATCGCAACGTCAGTTTGACATCAAAGCTGCTAGTATTCGCGATAGTCAAAAAGTAACCTTGGATAACTGTGCGAGCAACAGCTTCAGTACCAGGAGCGGTAGCGGGTGTAATTGGTTTGACTAGCAGTTCAAAGGTTGAAACCAAAGTTGGTTCGGATTTTCTGATAATTTCAGTTCCGTTTGAGATATCTGTCATATGCTTGATTACATATAAACTACATCTCTAATCTAATTGCCTCAACCTAGTGACGAATAGTACCCCTGAGGGTACTTTTTTCATAATAAAAAAGTGGTTCCGCAATCAACAGAACCACTAAAGCTTTTGCAAACCTATTATTATTTAGCGAGCTGCGCCTTGAGCAGCAGCAGCATCAATCGGTTTCATCAAGTACAGCCCCAATAACTGCCAGCCATTGGAGATGTAAAGTGGCAGTTTTTGGAAGAATTGTAAGAATTTGGGAGTGTTAGAGTTGGCGATCGCACTCAGCTTCTCATTATTGCTGATACAAGTGTCCAACCGTCCATAAAACTCTGGATTTTCCACATCCAGCATCAGCGGGAAGACTCTACCTGCGGTTTCGTTGGTCTTTTTAATTACATGTATGTCGTATTCTCGCGCATCCAGCCCAAGACTGGCGTAAAAGTCCTTACGTTGAATGTCATTGAGATACATTGTTACAAACACCGACAACAGGAAGAACCGACTCCATAGCCGCGCTTTCCAATCATTGAGCATTTGCGGTTGGGATTTCATCACCGCATCAAAGAAATCACCGTGACGGTTTTCATCTTGACACCAGTTTTCAAAGAACCGGAAAATCGGATAAATCCGGTCTTCGGGATGTGCTTCTAAATGGCGATAAATGGTGATATAGCGCCAATAACCAATCTTCTCAGAAAGATAGGTGGCGTAAAAGATAAATTTCGGCTTAAAGAAGGTATAATTGCGGCTCTTAGTCAAAAACCCTAAATCTAGAGACAGATTAAAGTCAGACATAGCTTTATTCAAAAAGCCAGCGTGACGTGCTTCATCCCGTGACATCAGATTAAAGCATTCTGCTAAGACAGGGCTTTTGTCTTTCAAGCGACGGCCGAGTTCTTTGTAGAGCAAAAATCCGGAAAACTCTGCCGTACAGGAACGTTCTAGAAATTCAACAAATAATCGGCGAGTTTCTCCATCAATATGATCCCAGGATTGTTCAAACTCGGCATCCCGAACAAAGTGATGGCGGTTGTAGTCAGCGCGAAACTCTTGGAGAATGGCTCTTAACTCGTCTTCGTTGACCGAAATATCCATCCGTGCCATTTCATCAAAATCGGTAGTGTAAAACCGAGGTGTTAACAGGGTTTCTTTTGCCGGGACTTTAATTCCTGGCCGTATTTCTTCAAAGCCTGGTTTTTTGAGGGAATCTACCATGTCTTGATTGTAATGAGTGTCTTTATTATCTTGAGTACACCAGAAAGCCAAAGATAACAGTCTGGCAAAACTCAACAGCCGACAATAATTGATTTGTATAAAGTTCAGTCTACCAAGGTACGGGTAAGAAACTAGTAAGCTAAACATTAAGAGTTGCAACAATAATTCAACGTTTTGCGGAATCGACAATGGGCAATTAGTAGTGAAATGAACATAGACAAACCAAGATATTACACCTACTCCCAACGATTAGAAATCGCGATTGATGTTGCACACAAACTCTTTTTGGCTCTGCGGACTCAAGGAATTTGAAACCTAAGGCAAGTGAGTAAAGTCTCGTGTAGCTGTGACTTACATTGCCTGATACTACTGGGTAGCTTCCAGTCGCTTAGTACTATTACAGTAATTTTCTGTGGTTCTTACTACAATAAATAAAATGGTCTTATCAATTAAATCACTCATTTTAAAATTAACAATCCATGACTGGCACGATTACTAAATACTTCTAATCACTCTACTCTAGAGCTTGCACCATTATTAACAGTTATCTGTTATTTAGTTATCAGTTTTGTCCCTTGGGTTCAAGTCCTCCAAAAAGTTGGTGGTAAGTGTTGGTGTGGCGTAACATCACACCATACGCCTGATAACTGTTCGCTGTTCGCTGATTTAATAACTGTAGAAAAGGCACTTTCCACAACAGAAAAATCAGGGTTTGAGCAAGTACTCAGCAGTGCCCAGACTATAAAAATTGTCATCAAACAACTGGTGCAAGATGTGAGCCTAGCTATTGATAACTAGTCTCAGATAAAACAGTATGGCAAAACCATCTTAGATAACAACAGCAAATCCAAAGGGTTGACAACAAGATGAATCCTGAAAAAAATCAAAATAAAGACCGAGTTCTTGTCTCTTACATCTTGTGTGGAGTCGGATTTTTTGGCTTGGGGGGGCTACATCGCCTATACAACGGTAAAATCGGCACAGGATTGTTATGGCTGTGTACTTTTGGTTTATTTTACGTAGGGCAGGCTGTGGATTTGCTTCTCATTCCCGGTATGGTTGATGAATACGAGACCAACCTGAGACTAAAAGCAGGTGTATCTCCCTTCGGTGTACCAGTCAATCAACCAGTAATCGCCTCTCAAGTTCACCACCCAAGTGGTAATCAATTGATGATTAAACTAATTGATGCCGCTGAAAGTAAGGGTGGTACTCTCACTGTTACTCAAGGGGTAAAGGCTACGGGAGCCAGCTTTGCTGAAGTAGAAAATACTCTTAAAGAGATGTATAAATCAGGTTATGTAAAAATTGATAACGACCCCAATACTGGAGCCGTTACCTATCATTTTCACGAACTTTAATTGTTCTTTGTCATTTGTCCTCTCTTACAAAGTTCTGAGCGCCGGAAGCCGGCGCTCAGACTTTGCGCTTTGTCTGAAATGCTAATGACCAATACTTCGGCTTTGCTCAGTACAAGTGACCAATGACCAATGACTAATTGATACCTAGCCACTTTTGACCATCTAAACGCTGCACTAGACCATATACCAATAGGTCTAGTGTAACTTTGCGTTCATCAATTAAGAATGACTCAAGAGTGCTGGGTTTTTTGCCTTCATTACAAGAAAAACCCTTTTTACCTTGAATATCTTCTTCGGGAAAATACAAATTAAAATTGTACAGACCGTTTTGCAAACTGCCGATAATTTGCCAGGATTCTTCAGCAGATTCAAAGCCTTTGATTGGAACTTTTTGCTTAGCAAGAGCCACTTTTAAATCTTTTACACCTTGTTGTGCGATCGCTTTTTGTAAAGCTGGCAAGTAGTATTGCTCGATGAACTCTACAAATGGTTTATCTTCAACAGCTGGGGCTTTTTCTTTTTTGGCGGCTTTAGCTGCGGGTTTTTCTTCTGCTGTGGCATCGGCAGGGGAGTTTTCTTCTGTTTTAGCTGCGGGATCTGGTTTTTCTCGCTTGCGTGAGGCTGCAGCTGGTTTAGCAGCATTGGGGTTATCTTCGGGGTTTGCGGCTTTAGGATCTGGCGTGTTGGCAGTAGGGATGTCTGTCGCTTCGGGTGAGTCTGTACTAGGAGCATTTTCTTCGGCGACACTGGGAGCCTGCTTGTCAACAGTGCTGGGAGCTACCTCTCCGGCTTCATTGTGATTCGGTTCTTCTGCCATTACTCAGGTCAATCCTTTAATCTTGCTTGATTGAGCGATCGCTCACCTGGAGATATCGGGTATTTTCATTTTGACATACTAGTGCAGCTGTGAAGCGTGGGCAGTGGAACAGATGAGGAGATTTATTTTTTGGAGTTCCTTAAATAGCTGCGATCGCTCCTGTAATTTCCCAAGGTTCTACGCGTTTGCTCAACAACCAAATCGATAAAACTAGAGTTTGCGGTGGTGACAAATTTAATATTTTTCAGATTTAATTTTTCTATCCGATTGCATTTTTAATATTATCAATCAATTCATCAATCCTTGATTTAGTTGTATTCCAAGAACACACAAAACGTACTCCTCCCACACCAATAAATGTATAAAATTGCCAGTTATTTGCTTTTAAGCTCTGAATCACTTGTTCTGGTAATTTGACGAACACAGCGTTAGCTTCTCTAGGAAGCATCAAGTCAACGCCTTCTATATTTAATAGCTGATTTTCTAAATATTCAGCACATTGATTGGCATGTCTAGCATTTTTTAGCCAAGCACCAGTTTCTAATAAACCCAACCAGGGAGCAGAAATAAACCGCATTTTTGAAGCTAATTGACCAGCTTGCTTACATCGGTAATCAAAATCCTCTGCTAGTGCTTTATTAAAGAAAATAATCGCTTCACCTAATGCCATTCCATTCTTAGTTCCACAAAAACACAACACATCCACTCCAGATTTCCAAGAAATTTCAGCAGGACTTTTATTCATTGCGGCAACTGCATTGGCAAAGCGAGCGCCATCCATGTGAATTTTTAAGTTATACTTTTTTGCAACTTCTCTAATTTGCAAAAGTTCTTCAATAGAATATAAAGTTCCTAATTCAGTTGATTGTGTGATACTAATAACTTTAGGTTTGGGGTAATGAATATCATTACGCCTAGTAACAATTGCTTCTATTGCCTGTGATGTTAGCTTGCCATTTTTTCCTTGAGCAAGTAGCAGTTTAGAGCCATTAGAAGCAAATTCTGGTGCGCCACATTCATCTGTTTCTATGTGAGATGTCTCATGACAAATGACGCTGTGATATGACTGACAAAGTGCAGCTAATGATAAAGAATTTGCTGCTGTACCGTTAAAGGCAAAAAATACTTCACAGTCAATTTCAAAGAGTTCGCGAAAATAATCTGCGGCTTTTTGAGTCCATTCATCATTTCCATAAGCAGGAACGCTACCTTGATTTGCCGTAATCATATATTCTAAGGCTTCCGGGCAAATACCAGAGGAATTATCACTTGCAAACTGCTCTAAGTAGCTAGTCATGATTTGGAAGTTAATTTTTATCAGTATTTTTTCTCATGTTAGTGAATAATTTTGCCACTTGCCAACTCAATATTTGGACTATCAAGCGCGTTGTTATTTTTGTTCTCTACGATAGGTCTACGCCAACGAGGCGTTTAGTCCATGCTTGATAATGCGGCTGAATTATTGCTTTTGTGATGCCCACAGAAAACTTGAGTCGGAGTTTGTGGTTACTGATACATTCAGTTACTCTCAGATGTTCAACTACTGCAATGGCTTCGTTAACTCGATGTTGAGGTATTTTGCGAGGTTAAAGCTTTTAACTGAATATTATGCTAAAAAAATAAAGTTCGCTAATTAAAATGCTAATCATATACTTATAATGTACTACACAATGCCTTACGAATAACTATGACATCACTATTAGGTATATTTGTCATTCGTCATTTGTTATTTGTTCTTTGTCTTTGAAGTTCTAAACGCTGGAAGTCAATGCTAGTGACTTGTGTGTTTATCGTTTGCAAATGACTAATGACTAGTAAATTAATAACTAATGACTGAACCATTAATTGAACTCAAAAGTATTTCTAAGTCCTTTGGTAGCCACAAAGTTCTAGATAATGTAGATTTGACAATTTACCGGGAAGAAGCATTAGGAATTATTGGGCCATCGGGGACTGGTAAATCAACGATTTTACGGGTGATAGCGGGGTTACTGGCTCCTGATGAAGGAGAAATTTATATTCAAGGAGTGCGACGAGAGGGTTTGATTGAGGATGGGAGCCAGTCGCTTGGTATTGGTATGGTATTTCAACAAGCGGGATTATTTGATTCGCTGACAGTGGAGGAGAATGTAGGATTTTTACTTTATCAAAATTCAAAACTACCGCGATCGCGCATTCGAGATTTAGTAGAAGAAAAATTGGAAATGGTAGGCTTGCCGGGAATAGGCGACCTTTACCCAGCAGAACTTTCCGGGGGAATGCGAAAACGAGTTAGTTTTGCTCGGGCGATTATGTCTAACCCCGATAATCCTAAAGAAGGTGCAGAAGTTTTACTGTACGATGAACCAACAGCCGGACTCGATCCGATTGCTTCAACAGTAATAGAAGATTTAATCCGCTGTTTGCAAACTACACATGAAGTCTGTAGTACCTATGCTGTCGTTACCCATCAAGACAGTACTATACGCCGTACAACTGATAAACTTATATTTTTGTATGAAGGTAAAGTACAGTGGCAAGGAACAGTTGATGAAATATACAGTACAGAAAATCCTTTGATCAAACAATTTATTAGTGGAAGTGTCGAAGGGCCGATTCAGGTTCTTGGTTAGAAAGTTAGGAGTCAAAATTTAAGAGTGAAATTCAACTCATAAGTAGCTCAATCTAAATTAAATGTGAAATGTGATTACGAGCAAAACAAAGTCAAGCGTACTACTTCCCTGCGGGACGCTACGCGAACGTGGAAGCAAGCTACGCAAAGCGTCTCGTAGAGAAGTAATTACAAAAATTCTAGATTACATTTTTCAACGTTGACCTACTTAACTGTTTACCCTTAACTAATAACTACTAACTAAAGCAACAAAAACCTCTTTGGCGAGGTTCCTAACTTATAATTCTTAACTCTTAATTGATAACTAATTATTGACTGAAAGGAAAAAATGCGAGAAATCACAAGCCGCTTCACATCTAGGCGAACACTTAGAGAAGGTTCTGTGGGATTGTTACTCCTAGCAGGACTTGGGGTATTTGGAATAATCTTTTTGTGGTTAAGTAAATTCACTACTGCTCGCGGTTCATACAAAGCTATTGTCGAATTTGCTAATGCTGGGGGAATGCAAAAGGGAACGCCAGTTCGCTATCGAGGCTTTAAAGTAGGAAATATTTCTCAGATCAGGCCAGGAGCAAATGCCATTGATGTAGAGATTGAAATTCTCCAAAAAAACCTGATTATTCCTCGTGATGTAGTGATAGAAGCTAATCAAAGCGGACTAATTAGCGAAAGTGTTATTGACATCACACCAAAAGCAACGCTTCCCACTCAGGTGGCGATCGCTAAACCTCTAGACAAAAATTGTGATTCAAGCCTGATAGTTTGTAATGGCTCTCGATTAAAAGGTCAGCTTGGTATTAGTGTTGATGAACTAATTCGCAGTTCAACTGAACTAACCAATGTATACAAAGATCCAAAATTTTCTAAAAATGTTAATGGAGTTTTGGAAGCCACTACAGTCGCCGCAAATAGTTTTACAGATTTAAGTCAGGATTTAAAAGGTTTGAGTAAAAGTTTGCAACAACAGTTAAATACATTTTCAGCCACGGCTAATTCAGTGCAGCGAGCGACTAATCAACTTAATGTATCTGCGACTGAAACAGTAAATAAATTCGGTACAACTGCAACTCAAGCGAATCGATTGCTGAACAATTTAGATAACTTGTTGACAACAAATCGTTCTTCACTGGTTGGTGCATTGAACAATATTACCGAAACCAGCAACCAATTACGCGTTACAGTTAGTAGCTTATCGCCAGCTGTCAATCGCTTCACTAAAGGAGAATTACTAAATAATTTAGAAGCCCTCTCCAAAAATGCGGCACAAGCTTCAGCTAATTTACGTGATGCTTCCAAAACTTTAAGCGATCCAAAGAATATCGTAGTATTGCAACAAACTTTAGATTCAGCACGGGTAACATTTGAAAATACCCAAAAAATTACATCTGATTTAGATGAATTGACGGGCGATCCTACTTTTCGGCAAAATCTGCGGCAACTTGTAAATGGTCTAAGTAGTTTAGTATCTTCTACACAACAAATGCAGCAACAAATGCATGTTGCTACTACTCTAGATTCCGTCAAAACTGCTGTGAGTAAACCAAATAAAATAATTCGTACTCCAGCACTCAATCAAGAGGAGATATCTGATAAAAAACTGCTTTTAAAGTTGCGATCGCCAATCACTGAATTTCAGAAAAATCCTGACGTTTATGCAATTAATTCACCTCCTGCTTTTGAGAGTACTACCACTAACCCTCAACTAATCCCTACTCAGCCTATCCCTAACTCATCTCAAGAAAACCTTTTGAAACAGCTGCGGGAATATGGCAAGCAACGAGAGCAGCTGAAGACAGAAAAATAGACAAATTTCGCATTAATCTTTGGTCGGTTGTTTAAACAAAGAGAGTGAAAAATGTCAAGTAATGCTATTAAAAACGGCTGAAATACCTGACAAATTTTTAGGGCGAATCGCTGATAAAATATTTTCAGGTTTTCATGTGAGTCGTATTGCCTTCTTTTGCTACTACTACCGTTGAATTCATCTCTGAATTTTTCTTTACTAGAAACGGATAAATGAACAAATAAACACCACTGACTGCCAATGTTGATATAAAAAATAAAAACGACATTTCAATCAGATTGTGAATCCAAGGAGCAAACCATCCTAACAATCCTCGATACTCCAAAAAATCGGTAGCATTAAAACCATACTTCAACAACTTACCGTTGTGAGCATCAAGATGCCACTCAAACAAACGTTTTTGATTTTCAAATCGATAAAGATTAGACCTCTTGCAAAAGTCAAAAAATTAGGAACGTCATTCTGAACGAAACGTAGTATAGGGAAGAATCTCACCAAATGTTTCACTTTGCTTAATATGATAGTTTAAGGATTTATGCAAGAGGTCTATTGTCTCTCACAGCAGTTGCTAGATAAATTGTAGAAATTCCAATAACCAATACTTCTCTACGAAAGGCTGCGCCAACGGCTTCTCTACGAGACGCACTCGCGTTCGCTCACTACAAGTGACCAATGACAATTATTGCGATATTGATTCTTTTGGCAACAATTCTGATGCTGCTTCAGATTCAGCTACATTCTCAAAATCACTAAGTTTAGAAAAACCTTCTGCTACATCTTTAATAAAACCAGCTACAGGTACAGCAATTACCAAACCTAATACTCCACCAATATTAGTGCCAACAAGCAAAGCAATTAATACCCATATTGGTCGAATGCCAGTAAATTTACCCAAAAGACGGGGTGCGATCGCCTGATCGATCAACTGGTCAATTACAAAAGCCATCACAAAAACTTTCACTGCTAGCCAAAAGTTATGTGAGGCGATGATTAAAGTGATTACAACAAGACTGATGGCATCACCAAAGGGAATTAGGCTCAAAAGCCCAACCCCCAAACCAAATAACAAAGCAAACTGGACTTGAAAAACTAAAAATAGTAATGTTTCTGAAACTCCCATCAGCAAACCCAAAGTTCCCTGACCAATCAAGTAATTTTGAAAATTTTGCTGAATCGACTCGCTGACTTTTTTAGCAAAAGTTCCAGGAAGTTTATTAAACAATCCTGACCAAATTCTCGGCCCATCTAACAATAGATAAAAAGCCAGTACTACTATAATTAGTGCCTCAGATATATTATCAACTGTATCAATAATAATGCTTAAAAGTTTATCAGAAATAAACTCTAATTCATGGGGTAATTGGTTAGTAACTTGTGTTAAAAATTGTCTAAGATTTACATTTAATTTATGATTAAAAAACCACTGATTTAAAATCTCTAGTTTTTCTTCGCTAGAATCAATCCATTGGGGAAGGACTTTAGCCATCTCATTAAATTGCTCTAATACAATAGGTAATAAAATAATACCCAAAGCTATAACAATTAACGATGCTAAGATAAAAACTAAGGCTACTGCATAGCTGCGTTTAACTCCTCGCCCTTGGAGAATTGAAACAGGATAGTTTAAAAGGAATGCCAGCAAAGTAGCCAATAAAAGAATTGTCACTACAGGCTGCAAATTTTGAAAAAGCCAGAATACTAGCCAAGCATTCAGAAAAATTAAAGGAAATAATAGTGTCAAAATTAACCATTTAAGTAGTTGATTGAGCGAAAAATTCATATTTAATAAATTTAGTAAAACGACAAAATATTTCTCTACTCCCCACTCCTTACTTTCCTCAGCCATTAGTCGAGTCCTAATTTTCAGTAAAAGCTAAAAATTGCTCATCATTTATCCTTCCTGCTTGATATAGAGTATTAGTAATTTCCGAAAGAGTTAAAACCGCATGACCGCGATAACCATTTTGCTGTAATCTATCTTTCACACCTTGTTCGTGGTCAATAAATACCACAATGTCATTAACATTTAATCCTGCTGATTCTAACTTTTCTGCTCCTTCCATCACACTTTTGCCGCTGATAAGAATATCATCAATGACGACAACTGTTTCACCAGGATGAAAATTACCCTCAATTACTTTTCGAGTTCCGTGGGCTTTTACCTCTTTTCGAGGAAAAACCATCGGACAATTAAGGCGCAAGGCTAAACCAGTAGCAGTAGGTAAAGAACCGTAGGGAATACCTGCTAACCTATCAAAACAGAGATTCTTCAAAACCTCCTCATAAGCAGTAAGAACTTGATTGAAAACTTGGGGATTGGAAATAATTTTGCGTAAGTCAATGTAATAAGGAAAGACAGCTCCTGATGCTTGAACAAAGTTGCCAAACATAATGCAATCAATGTCATAAAGTTGTAAAATCAAATCCTGTTGCGGATGCTGATTTAGCAAACAAACATCAGGGAACCACACAGAACAAGTAGAATTTTCGTGAATAATTTCAGTTTTAATTTGATTAATTTCTGCGTGTAAAGACTGAATTTCTTGAGATAATTGTGGGTTAGCCAACATATCTTGAGGAACAGGAATCAGCAAACCATCACCGTTAGTATTTAAGCCTGCTTCTAAAATTTGCTTTAAGTTTGGCTCCTCTGACCAAATGCTACGTGCCATAATAATTCTTTCAGGAGCAACTGCACGAATTAGAGCCAAAACCTCAGAATTTGTAGTTCCCACTTCCAAACCCAATTGCTCTGGAGTTCCCCAAGTTTTTGATTCTTTTACTACCTGTAAATAAAGAGGTGATTCGTTTGTTGGATATTTCTGTAGACTTTCTGCTCCAGGATTAGAAGTACAGCATAAAATAAATACAGCTTTATCAGGATATACCAAAAAAGGTACTACATGATCTTGTCCTGTATAAGGACTAAGAGTGATAGCATCCACCTGCCATTTTGTAAACACAGTACGAGCAAAGATATTACTTGTATTTAAGTCACTGTGCTTGGCATCCAAAATAATTGGGATGTGGACTGGAATAGCTGCTAAAGTTTTATCTAATAGTTCTAAACCTGGAATACCTAGTGCTTCGTAAAAGCCAAGTGTTGGTTTATAAGCACAAACAAAATCGGAGGTTTGAGAAATAATAAATTGTAACCACTCCCATAAACCAGCAATGATATCTTCAGATTCATAATGAGTAGGCATCATCTCTGGATTAGGATCGAGTCCTACAAATAGTAAGCTTTGAGTTTGTAAAATATTTTTATTTAATTTATCAAAAAAGTTCATATTTTTTAGGTTTAAAAAAGGATAAATATCTGAATTATAAATTTTTATAATTAATATTTGTCATGCATGAGGTAACAGATACATAAAGAGGAAATAGATGCTTATATATTTGGCAGTTAGTAAATTTATTCTAAAATGTTTAACTTATAACTCCTCTACAGACGCGATTAATAGCGTCTCTACTGCTAACAATCTAGATTCCTGCAAACCATTCATAACCTAGATCCTCCCAATAGCCTTTAAAAGGCGATAAATAACTAGTCAATGTAATTTTCGTCACCCATTTACTTTGCTTGTAACCAAGTTTAATTGGTGAAGCTAAACGCAAAGGCGCACCATTTTCTACTGGCAAAGTATCACCGTTTTTTTGATAAGCTAACAAAGTTTGGGGATGTAACGCTGAAGCTATATCCCAACTTTCATAGTAGCCATCAGCTGATTGAAAGTAAGCATACTGAATATTCGGCTTAGGTTGAGCAAGGGCAATAATTTCTTGCAAACGTACACCGCCCCATTGAACGATCGCAGCCCAACCTTCTACACAAATATGACGAATAATCATAGAATTGAGCGGCAATGCTTGAATTTCTGCCATACTTAGGCTGAGAGGATTGTTGACTTCACCATCAACAATTAAACGATACTTTTCTAAATCAATAATTGGATTATACCTAAAGCTATTAACTATTAATGCCTCTGGTTCAATCTCACTCAAAGAAAACTCTGGTACAAGCTTTTGCGGTTGAAAGATTAACTTTTCTACCTTTTGATTAAGTGGTTCAGAAAGTTTACCTACAACATCTTCAAATATCGGTGTTCCACAGCCACCAAGAAAAAAACTGATGCTAGAAACTCCAGATATTTGTAAAAATTTGCGGCGTGTTAATTGCGGACGCTTAACGCGAAATAAGTTCATAATTCTAAAGTTAACATCTGTCCTCTCTTACAAAGTTGAGGCAGTCCGTTGGCGGGGTTCCCCCGCTTAAAGGAACTGCCGTCTGGTCGCCGGAAGCCGCTGCTCAACGCCACTTGCTTTCCGACGCAGGGCGCTGAGGTAGCAGTAGCTCGACTTTGCGCTTTGTTCAGTTGTCATCTGTCCTTGGTCTTTTGCAAATGACTAATGAACAATACTTCGACTCCCTTCCCTACGGGACGCTCTTGCTAGCTTGCTTAAGAGCAGGGGTACGGCTACGTTCTTCCAAGGCTCAGTACAAGTGACCAATGACAATCTTGACAGAAAATATTGCAATAACTCAGTGCATAGCTTGTACTGAATTTTAGCCTGATTTGGTACTAGTTTTTTACAAAGTTCTAATATAAGGAGTGAGGGGAAGAGTTGCTGCAACTTCTTGTGTATTCTCCCTAAAATGAGGATTCGAGTATTCAATATGACTTTTGCAATATCCTCTATGTTGATGGCAGTTGAATATTTTTGACAAATAAGCTTTGTAAGCGGTGCATTTGAGCGCCTATTTGGTATAGTAAATCGCCTTTGCCTAGTAGATAAGCTGCTGCTGTATGTTTTCCCCCCAAGACAATAGCTGAGTCTGCTTCACTGGCGGTACGTAGAGCAATTCGTCCTGGTAGATTTGAGCGGATTATCGGTGTAACAACTTTAGCCTCTGGACGTTGAGTGGCGATAATTAGATGAATTCCAGCGGCTCGTGCCATTGCTCCGAGTCGTTTAATACTTTGTTCTAGTGATGTGCGGATTTCTTTTTCTGCCATAAAGTCAGCATATTCATCAAAAATGCAGACAATGCGAGGTAAAAGCTGAGTGGAGCGTTGATTGTAAGTACTTAAATCGGCACACCCGGCTTTTTCAAACTGGTGGTAACGCGATTCCATCTGTGCGACCAATTCTTCCATAAGTTCGATCGCGCAATCGCTATCTTTAACAACTGGTGAATATAACCAGGGCATTTTTTCCAACTCTGGAAATGTGACTCGCTTGGGGTCAACTAAGGCAATTTTCAGATGTTGCGGAGAATGGCGATATAGTAAGCTCAGGAGGAGCGATCGTAAAAATTCACTCTTACCGCTACCAGTTGTACCACCAACTAAAAAATGACAGGTATTCGGATCGGATAAATCAGCTTCTACTAATTCTCCTTCGATATTCACTCCAATTGCAATTTTCATAGGCATTGTTGGAGGTAAAAATTGCGGCTGAATATACTTTTCAAAACTCGCAATTTGCCGATCTGGACGCGGCAAATCAACACTAACATAACCAGCTTGCGGCGCAATTAACGGTGGGTTTGCTAACCCCATCTGCACTTGTAAATCTGCTGACAATTTCAAAAGCGCATTAATTTTCACACCTAAATGAGGCTTAAGTTTCACCCGAATAAAAGCTGGGCCAACAGCAGCACCATGATAGTCTACACTAATACTAAATGATTGCAAAGTCGTAACCAACTCTTCACCAATAGCATCAGCATCAACAGAATTTATTCTTGTGGGGTGGGCATCTTGCCCGCCATTATTCTCATCTTGCGATGGTAAATTAGATGCTGAAATCACAACAGTCGAAGGAAAAAAAGTCTGACACTTTTGCTGTTGCGGACAAATTTCACACAGATAAGGCTGAGTTGTCGGCAGTGGCGAATTAAGATGAGGTGGTTCCCAAGTCAGCCATTGTTGCATCTGGTGTAATTTATAGGGAATTAACTGATGCACAGTATTTTCTAGCTGTTCCCAAGAATATTGATACTCTTTAAACTCTGGTAAAACACAATAAACCGCCGAATCCACTGCTACCTTTTTCTGATGCCAAAGCATATAACTATAAAGAGCAACTTGAGCCAATTGTGCTGATGGATCTACAGGGCGATAAGTTTTAAATTCAAGTACACATAAACGCTTAACCTCAAAATTATAGACCAAACAATCAAATTCACCTCCTACCCTTTGTTGTGTACCATCAGGTAGCTGAAAATAATGCTCAAGCTTAGGTTCTTGAGAAACAAAAGTGTTGCGAATAACTGCTTCCGCACTACAATAACGTCGATTGACAATAAGTAATTCTGCAAAGCGTCTGATTAATCCTTGTAATCCTTGCCAAACTTTGTACAGTGGTTGCGCTGCACTTGCATCTTGTTCAACAGCTTTTTCTAAATAAATAGAAAATTTAATTTCATAAAAAAGCTGTTGCATTCGAGAGGCAATTTCGTCGATATTTAATTGAGATGTACTAGTTTTGAATATTTCTGTAAATCTTGACTCACTAACAGCTAACTTGATAAAACTATCAGCTAAATGATGAAAACTATTCCCAATACCAATTTGATTATCTGGTGGTATGAATAAAGTATTTCCACCAAATTTTTGATGTAGATAAAATAACCGAGGGCACTCAAAAGCGACTCTGACTTTAGTAGCTGTTAAAGATGTATTTTTTGAATCATGAGGCATAATATTTTGAATATTAGTTACAAAATTAGGGTTAAAAATTTGTAATAACCGATAATGAACCGCAGCCAAATATACTGTATCCATTGCTGCATAGTGTAGCTGCTTGTCACTCAGAGGACGCTTTCCCCAGTCGCTTGTTCCTTCTTCTGTATCTACATGAGAAAATTGACAAAGTTCCGCTGCTAAAGTTTTTAGTTTTAAATTCGATGTTTGTAACGTTTTGAGGGTAATTTTTCTTGCTAGCTTCAGAGTACAGGTAATATTTTGTGCAGATTTGTCACCCAAATACTTTAAATCAAAACTTGCATTGTGAAATACCTTCTCGATTTGAGAATTAACCATGATTTGGTGAATAAAGAGTGCAATCAAATCAGGTTTATCCAACACATCTAGAATATAAGCAAACTTTCCTGTAGAGTCTGTAGGTTCTGCTAATATCTGAATTAATGATAATTTGGGATATGAAGTATTCCAATTAGCTACTTCTGTATCTAGCCATAGCATTTTAGCCAAGGCGAATTTTGCAATTTGTGTCTGGATTTCAGAAGCTTTCGTCAGGTAGTGCATTGGCTAAAATGTTATCGAGGTTTATCTATTTAGTAACTAAACAGATTAACTGGTCTTCTAACTTAGATTTAGGGTTAATAATTTTTACTTTCTTTTCCTGGCATAATAAGTCAATTAGATGTTGAGTTTCAGTTTTTTCTACATCAGAGAATTGACTAACTCCCTGAGAAATTAAAGTAGGTACTCCCATATAGCCTTGGGTTTTTACTAGATTCAACAAGAAATCTTTGACTGGCCGTAAATCTTTAGTTCCATTTCTCTTACCTGGGTTGGGTTTTTGCTTAGTAACAATTCCTAAATCTTGCAATAAAGTACATTGTTCCAAAATTTTAGACTCACGAATTAAAGATTGTAATGCTGGTAAAGCTATTACTTTACCAGCGACAAATAATTCCTGAGCCAGTGCAGAATTAACTAAGCTATGGTATGTCGCTAAGTAGTGAACTGAAGCAAGATTTGGTTTGATGTGAATATGCTTAGTACCAGTGAAAATCTGACTATAGATTTTATATCCAGCGAGTTTTGCATTTCCTACACTTCCAATTCTAATTAGATATAGCCTTTGACAAAGATTTTGTTGAATAGTTTTTTGACAAGCATTCATCACATTAAAAAAACTTCTCATATTACCATCTTCTGTCCAGACTATTCCTATACTTTCTTGTTTAGATGGCAGTTGATAACTTAGAGAATAGCTTGCATAGGCTCCAGTGATGAGTTTAGGTTTAATTGCTTGTACTTGTAATGCTTCTAAAGCTTCTTGCACCATCTTGATGAGATCGGGTGCTGCTAAAAGAGATATTTTATCTATCTTAGCCTGAATTTTTTTATACTCTTGCTGCCATAGCAATTGTAATTCAGCTTGTTCTCTTTCTAGTTCAGTAATTTGAGGCTTTGTATCGCCTGTATTACCGCCATCAATCAATGAAAGTTTATATTCCTGATACTCTAATCTGCCAAGAACAAACGCATTCCTTGGCATAGTTTTACCACCAGGAAAATTTTCCTCTAATAATTGTCTCTTCAAAGGAAAAATAGGTGAATCGGGTTTAGGATTAGCTTCTTGATGTAGAGGTTGTAATCG
The DNA here is from genome assembly GCA_036918135.1 of Nostoc sp. Lineage (GTDB taxonomy): Bacteria > Cyanobacteriota > Cyanobacteriia > Cyanobacteriales > Nostocaceae > Nostoc. Next base: position 38,392 of record JBALDB010000053.1, on the reverse strand, counting down.
GTAAGCCCAAAGTGCTTCTGCTTGAGTGAAATCAATGGATTTTAGCGATATTAATCGCTCTATTCTGGCTTTGTCTGATTGTTGAATGTAACGATAACTTTGCTTCCAGCCATTGGTAACTATACTGATAATAATGAGAAAATTTTTCAGATTTTCACTATGAATAGTAGTATTTATATTAAATAAAGCTTGAGGATTAGAAGGCCAATCTGGCAAGGTTTCAACTTGATCGAAGCATAAAACAATCGGTTGAGTTGCAGTAGAAATTTTACCAAAATTAGCCAAAATATTCTTTGCTGCGTCTTCTCCATCAATGCAGTGTTTAAGTCTCAAAGCTTGCATTGATTCTTCGCTTAAATTATCTCCTCTTAACCATTCACAGGCTAAAGGGTACAGTTCTGGATCTGTCAGATCGTGTAACACTCCAAAAAAAACATCAGGATTGTAGATACCTGCTTTTAAATAGGTCTTTTTAAGATGGTTAATAAACTTTTGGCGATCGCCTAATAATAATTGCCAAAAGCTATCATTAAAAAGCTGCTTTTTCAGATTGGTTTTTGTGAAAACAGATAAATTTTTCAGCCACAGTATTAACTGAGAGTCCTCCTGTCCTTCTGGTACTTGGATTAAACTATCAACTGTATTCCTTAGTAGATGACGCCACATATAATCGTTATCGACCCAAGGCCCGATATAAGCAAAAAAAGCTTTTGAGTTAAAGGTGCGTTTTAACCTACCTAAAAGATAGCTTTTGCCAGAACCAGAATCACCTACAAGTAAAACAGTACGACTACCATTATCTGTAGTTACTAAATTGAGAAATCCTTCAATTTCTGTTATTGCCTCTTGATGAATTGACTCAACTATAGACTCTAATTCATAATTTTGACCCCAAAAATTACCCGTCCTCAAATTTACTAGGTCAAACGGGTTAACCTCGCGTTTAATAATATCGTTGATAGATGCCATAATTAATTAAAATGATTGAGCAAACTTACTTTTGACGAAAAAAGTGTATGTATTGTTAGTTCACAGTGATAAAGAACAGCGAACCACCCACCTTTTGTAAAATTCCAGCATCAATTTGTTCTGGAGTGTAGGGTGTCGGATCTAATAGAGAACTCAAATCAATTCGATCGCTTGCTTGCAAACGATATAAAGCCTTATCTAATTCATCTCGTGACAACGGCGGTTGTAATTTTTCCCGCAGATGAAAAATGGGCAAATAATTATCAGTACCCAATTCTCGGTCTAATTTCTCAATAATTTGTAAAATTTCTTCATCACTGATTTCTTTATCAGCAGTATTGATGGTAGGTAGCGCAGTGGAGACTGGCTCTGGCTTCACGCGCAGGGCTTTTCGTAAAAACCGTAGGTAATTACCCAGCAATTCCAAGCTGATGGCGGGTTGAACACCTTTGTTGGGGGTGTAATCATCCTGTAAATACTCAATTCCTCGTTGAGTTAGCCAAACTTCAGCTTTAGTTTTTTTAATTCCTCGTTCAGCTTCAATCAAACCCCGATCGCTCAATACCTCCAATATCGCATCTCGTTCCGCAGCTTTTGGTGAGGTGATTTTGCTGGGAGCGATTTTACCTGAAGCTTTAGCGATTTGCTCTAGTACCTTGAGTTCTTTATCTGCGATGGGCACTTCGCCTGGATTTTTCAGTACGGCTTGACCAGGCGATAAAATTTTAACTGTGGTAATCTCGCGGGTATAGTCTACCAGCTCGCGATCGCCCAATGCTTTACAAATTTTATTTTTCTCAGTTTTAAAACTATCAAAGGCATTAAGCCCTGCTCGATAATCGGTAAATCCTAATAACTTTAAGAGAAACTTTAACTCATTATTATTCATATCAGTAGTTTTACTTATATAATCAGCAATGCTGTAGCTATAAAATAAAAAAATTTACACGTTTTTTATCGTAGCTATAATTAGTGCGAATGGCTACAGGTTGTTAAAGAATGTATTACAACCAGCATCTAGCTAAATACTTGTTGTAGACTTTGCTTGTGTAATGTCAACTTAAATATTGACCAATAGAATTCGCCGCTACACAGGCGTTCGCGTAGCGTCCCATAGGTAAGTCTGCGGAGGCGGACTAACAAAAAATTAAAAGTTTGAAACCCAGGCAGGTGGGTCTTGTTTGTGTAGACGCGGTTTCTAACCGCCTGTTCCGCGTTATGTTGACACTTTTAAAACTTGATACTTTGCAGACTCGACAAGTGGATAGAATTTTTTCAATGTTTGGATAAACTTTGCTTCAACACCTTCCAACTCCTGTTGGGATATGGCATCTAAGTGTTCAGAAGTTTCCCAAGGAATGATAAAGATAACTTCTCAAGGGTCGTTGGGGTTGAGCCAAACCTCTTTACCAAGAAATCCAGGATACTTAGCCATTGCTGTTGTCCAAATTTCTGCATCTTTGTGGATAAAATTTTCCTGTCAATCACAGACAACTTTAAACTTGAGGAGTTTTATAAACACGTCCTTTGCTGCCTGTGTTCGCAAATTTGCCAAAATAGAACTGTAGGCTAGAATAACTACGCTCTCAGCATAGCTCGATCGCCTGATCGCCTAACTTAGGAGCAAGGGTCGGCTGGTTTGAAATAAGTAAGAGGAAGGGAGTATGGACAGCAACAATTGGTTGCAACAACTAATGATGGTGGGTCTTGGTACAACGTCTTTAGTAGCAGAAAAACTGCGGCAAGTCAGCGATGATTTAGTTAAAGACGGTAAGCTCAATCCAGAACAAGCCAAGGCGGTTATAGATGATATTGCTCAGCAGTTAAAGTCAGAGCAGGGAAATTGGGACGTGCAGATGCAACGGCAAATGCGAAATATGATGCAGGATTTCGGAGTGGCTCGTCAGTCGGAAGTGGACGAACTTCGGGGTAGAATTGACCGTTTAGAGCGTCAAGTGCGCGATTTAGAAAATAAGCTTTGGCGTTAAGTTGTCCTTTCTGATTTAAACTAAATGTGTCTTGTTGGTAATGTTTTGACCAGGCTACCTAAGTAGGGAGAACTGATTTTGAAAGCAATTTTCCTGAGTGTGGCGTTCATACTGATGTGTGTTGTGCTTTTGGTTGTGGGGCAAGTAGGCAGTAAACAGAATACTGCCATTGCTGACCAGTTAACCTCAACACCGCCAGCGCCCACAATTCTCACTGAAAACAATATCTTAATTGCGAGTGATACTATGTCTGATGCCAATGCCGTAACCACCCCCTCTGGATTGAAGTATGTCGAGTTAAAAGAGGGCACTGGAGCGACTCCTGAACGTGGACAAACGGTAGAGGTTCACTACATCGGCACTTTAGAAGATGGTACTAAGTTTGATAGCTCACGCGATCGCGGTCAACCTTTCAAATTTAAAATCGGCATCGGACAAGTAATCAAAGGTTGGGACGAAGGACTTAGCACGATGAAAGTAGGCGGTCGTCGTAAGTTAATCATCCCGTCAGAGTTAGGTTATGGCTCTCGTGGTGCTGGTGGCGTAATTCCACCCAACGCTACCCTGCTTTTTGACGTGGAATTGCTAGGAGTTAAGTAGGAATTAGACATGGGGGATGGAGATAATTAGCAATACTCCATACTCCATGCTTTATTTAAACTACTTTATTAGTAACTACTTGGTCAAATTAAGTTTTTGAGCCAGGTAAATAATTGTTATTTGAACCAGGCAAATAATTATTACTAGAACCAGATGAATAGTTATTTTGTCGAGCTAGATTCTTAAACTTTGTAAATTGTGGATCAAATAAAAGCTTAACTGTACCTGTTGGGCCATTACGGTGTTTAGCTACAATTGCTTCTGCAATTCCCCGATCAGGACTATCAGAATTATAATAGTCATCCCGATACAACATTATTACTAAATCCGCGTCCTGTTCGATACTTCCACTTTCGCGTAAATCTGATAACATTGGGCGTTTATTAGTACGTGCTTCCACTCCTCGACTCAACTGAGATAAAGCAATAACTGGTACAGATAATTCCCGTGCTAAACCTTTAAGTTGACGCGTAATTTTTGACAACTCTTGGACACGATTATCACCTGCTCCTTCCATTAATTGCAAGTAATCTATAACAACTAATCCTAATTCTGTTCCTTGTTCTGCTTGCAGTCGCCTTGCTTGACTACGCATTTGTGTAACAGTAATATTGGGCGTATCGTCAATAAAAATTGGCATTTCTGAAAGAATACCAATAGCACGGCTTAGAGGTTCCCATTGTGTTTGGCTAAGGCGCCCACTCCGCAGATAACCACTTTCAATTTGCGCCTCACTAGCTAATAAACGTTGTGTCAGCTGTTCTTTAGACATTTCCAAACTAAAAACAGCAACTGGTAATTTATAAGCAGCAGCGATATTATGAGCAAGGTTCAAGCAAAAGGCCGTTTTCCCCATTGATGGCCTGCCAGCAACAATAATCAAATCCGATCGCTGAAAGCCGCTGGTCATGGCATCTAAATCGTAAAATCCGCAGGGAATTCCAGGTAAAGCGATGCCTTGATTTCTATCTTCAATATCCTGGAAATTATTAATTAGCGTATCAGAAATGTGAACTAAACCTGATTGAGGACGCTCTTGAGTAACGCCAAAAACTTTCTGTTCTGCTTGGTCTAAAACAATTGGTAATTCGCTTTCTGTTTCGTAACCGAGATGTACAATTTCATTGCCAGCTTTAATTAATTGTCGCCGCAGGTATTTTTCCATTACTAAAAGAGCTAAGGCGTCAATGTTCACAGCTGACACTGTGCGGTCTACCAAAGTTGCTAGTTTATTTCTGCCACCAATGCGAGCAAGTATTTCATGGTCAGTCAGCCAACTTGTAACCGAGAGTAAGTCTGTGGGTTTGCCTTGTGCGTGGAGTCTAACTGCTGCTTGATAAATATCTTTGTGAGCGCTAATATAAAAGGCTTCCGGAACAAGGCGATCGCTAACTCGACTAATCGCTTCTGGATCTAGCAAAATACCCCCCAAAATCGCTTCTTCTGCCTCGATATTTTGGGGTGGTAAGCGATCGCTACCAGATGAGTGAAAACTCAGTTCTTCAGCCATAAAACGATTTTAAGTTTTGAGATTTTGCTAGAGACGCGATTAACCCTTGTCTATACGGGAGTTAGGAATTAGGAGCTATTCTCCCCATCTCCCTATCTCCCCATCTCGCCATCTCGCAGCCTAAATTAACTAGCCACTACTTGAATATCAATTTGCGCTGTTACTTCCGAAAACAACTTGATTTCAGCTTGATAAGTACCAAGATGGTTAATATCGGGAATGGTAATGCCACGGCGATCTACTTCTTGACCGGTGGCTGCCTTAATTGCATCTGCAACATCTTGAGTCGTAACTGTACCGAAAATAGCTTCGTTTTCACCAACTTGCTTGGGAATTGTCAAGCTGACAACTTTTTCTAAAGTTGCTTTTTGCTCAACAGCTTGTTGCTTAAGTTCTAATTGCCGTTGACGTTCTTGCTCGCGACGGCGTTCTACTTGCTTGAGAATACCAGGAGTGGCATGGATTGCCAATTTCTGGGGAATCAGATAATTACGAGCATAGCCAGGAGCTACTTCCACTAAATCGCCAGATTTTCCCAGCTTACTGATATCCTGATTTAAAACTAACTGCACGCGTTTCGCCATCGTTTTTCGCTTTTCCTGTAAGATATTGATTAATTTGGGTTTCGCCAGAATAGCTCACAACGTCACTGCTATATTCCCAGTGGCTTTGCCTATACCTAAAGCTTACAGATCCTAGCGAAAGGCAGGGGGCGATCGCAACTATTCGCGCAATAAAGTTGAAGGGACTGGGGAGATGGGGAGAGAATTACACCCCACTACCCCACTACCCCACACTCCCAATACCCAATAATTAAAAGTTATTTCTCATTTCCCGAATCCGCGCAAAGGTTTGCACAGGATCGCTCCTCTTTACAGCTGATTGTAATGATGGGTGATCCCAACGTAAAAAGGGATTGGTGCGCTTCTCAACTCCCAGCCGTGAGGGTATGGTAGCTTCTCCTCGATGCCGATAAGCTTGGACTTCACCGAAGTACTTTTGTAAGTCGGTGTTGTCGCCATCTAGACTTAAGGCAAATTTCAGATTTTTTAAAGTGTATTCGTGGGCGCACCAGACGCGCGTATCATCGGGTAACAAGCGAATTTTGCTTAATGAGTCTACCATTTGTGTTGGCGTTCCTTCAAACAAGCGACCGCAACCTCCAGAAAATAAGGTATCGCCACAAAATAATTCACCCGTCTCACCAGGTTTTTCGGGGGGAAAGTAGTAGACGATGTGAGCGCGGGTATGTCCGGGAACGAAGATAACTTCAGCTATGCGCTCTGCAAACTGCACGCGATCGCCTTCTTGCAAAAACACCTGCTGTCCGGGAATTCTACCACGATCCTCGGCTCCTCCATAAACTATTAATTGCGGGAATTGTTCTATTAACCGCTTGTTACCACCCACATGATCGTTATGGTGGTGCGTGTTAAAAATCGCTACCAACTGAGCTTTTAGTTCTGCCAGTTTCTTTAATACTGGTTGAGCCTCCGCCGGATCGACAACAGCGGCGATGTTTTGTTTGGAGTCGTGTAACAAAAATATGTAGTTGTCTGAGAGTGCTTCCAGACGGATTACCTGCATTACCTCTGTCTCCCTTACAACATAGATTACTATTGAGTAGCAAGCCTACATTCAACTAAGTAATAGTGCTACCTGCACAAGCTAGAACGAGTATTTATACTTGATTCATTATAGCTCTAGTGCAATATTAACTATGATAATATACAACCGGGCTTTTCCGGTAATTATACTTAAATAAAGTCAACTTCAGATGAATTTATCAGTGAATTTTCTCTGGGAAAAGCTACAAATATAAAGCTAAAGTTAATTTGTTATTTTTTTGGGATTACAAACAATAAATTATTAGGATTATCTGGAATTAAATTTATTATATTATATTTAAATATTATAACTAAATTAAAATAACTTTTCTGAAATATAATCAGTTAGCTGAAGTTAAAATAACAACTATTAATTAATATTATGCAAACAGAAACTAGAGGATTTATTACTATTTTAACTGGACTTTATTCTTTTCAAGATTGTATTCATTTTTTAGCAGCCATTAGAAAATTTCATCAAGAACCAATAATTATTTTAATAGACAGAGTTCCTCCAGTTCTCTATCCTTTCTTAAAGGCTTTCAAAAATGTAATTTTAAAACCGGCTCCGGCGAATGAAAATACTGTTTTAGCATCACGAGAAGCAAAACTAGCTTTATATACAACCTCTGAGTTTGATAAAACTATTTATCTGGATTCAGATATTTGCTTGCTTTCTGATATCAACGATGTATTTGAATATTTAGATGAATATGATTTGCTATTAACTGAAGATGTACAGCCTTCGATTATGAAAGCTACAAATTTATTACGTGGAAAACAAAAAGAACTTTTACCAAATGTATTGCCAATTATGCAATCTATAGGTTTACCTTTACAAGCAGATAGCGTGCAATATAACGGCGGTTTTATAGCTTTTCGTAAAATAGAAATCAACAAGATATTGTTTGATAAATTTCAATATTATTTTGAGATTGTCAAAAATAATCAAGATAAATTACTTTTAAAAGACCAAGGGGCTTTTGCTTCGGCGATCGCATCTGTACGCCCTCATATGAAAATACTACCACCTACTTATAATTATCTCAGTAAATGGCAGGAAGCTTATAATGTTGAGGATAAAATTAAAGTCCTTCATTGTACCTATCCTTATCGGCCTCAGTATGCTAAAAATGTGACTCGCTCTTTGTACACAAGGATTTTTGATAGACTGGCTAAAGTATTTTTACCGAATCAAGTTACAAATCCCTGGCGGAAGAAATAATTTATCAATAGGCAAATAGGTGATAATGAAAGAAAAATTAAAAATATCTTTGCTGGTATGGAATTTATCAACAAATGATGGATTTATTCGTGCATCTTTATTAAAAAAGGCCCTGATTACTTTGGGATATAAAGTACAAATATTGGGATTTTTATTTGGAAAAGAATTATATAAAGCAATTTCTTCTGAAGATGAAGTTTATACTGTGAGTGGCTCAAATTATCCAGGTTTTTTTAAGTCCGTTAGTCAAATTTTGAAAATTATTGATGGAGATATTATTTATGCTATCAAACCCCAGCCGGCAAGTTTTGGTATTGCACTTTTAAAGAAACTCTACAGCAAAATACCAATAATTTTAGATATAGATGACTGGGAACTTAGTTGGTATGGTGGTGACGAATGGCGTTATCGTCCTACACTCAAACAACTAGCTAGAGATTTACTAAAAAAAGATGGAGTTTTGAGGACACCTAATCATCCTTTGTACTTGAAATGGATGGAAAGTTTAGTCAATCAAGCTAATGCAGTAACTGTACATACTAACTTTTTACAGCAGCGTTTTGGCGGTCAGTATGTTCCCAATGGGAAAGATACTTCCTTATTTGACCCTGCTCGATACAATTGTGAAGAAAGTAGAACTCGTTATGGTTTATCTGAATATCGAATTTTAATGTTTCCTGGTGCCCCAAGACCTTATAAAGGATTAGAAGATGTTCTGATTGCTCTGGATAAAATTAATCAGCCAGACTTGAGATTGGTGATTGTGGGTGGTAGTCCTTATGATGATTATGACCGCCAACTTCAACAGCAATGGGGACGTTGGATTATCAAACTACCAAATTATCCAGCTGATGTTATGCCTGATTTAGTAGCAGCCGCTCATATTGTAGTTGTTCCCCAGCGAGATACCCCAGAAACTCGCGCACAATTTCCTCTAAAGTTGACAGATGGCATGGCAATGGCTAAACCTATATTATCAACACGCATTGGAGATATTCCCCAAATTTTAGATGATACTGGTTATTTAGTTGAGCCTGCTTGTCCCGAACAACTTGCTGAACAAATTAAATTTATTTTTCACAATTTAGAATCAGCAAATCAGCAAGGTATTAAGGCAAGACAAAGATGTGTAGAACACTATAGCATAGAGGCTATGGCTTCTACATTGAAGTCAGTAATTGCCCAGTTGTGAATCATATTAATAAAAATACTCCATGTCTACCAGAAAACTACTACTAAGATTCGCAAAACCCTATCCTGGTTTGATTCTGCTAACAATATTGTTAGGATTTTCTGGAGCTTTATTTAATGGGATTAGCACAGCTTTAATTGTGCCGATAGTTTTAAAAATTGTTGGGCAAGAAGTAGATTTAACTACTGCGCCTCCCATCCTCAAAAGAATGATATCTCCGTTTGATAATACTCCAGAAACTTACCGAATAGGAGTAATGGCTGGAGCAATTATTTTTACAATTTTTTTAAAAAACTTAGCTACTTATGCCAGCGCCTTAGCATCGAGTTCCCTAACTCGCAAGCTGACATCAGATATGCGAGAAAGTGGATTAAAGCTATTACTAGAAATTGATATAGATTATTACGCCAAAACCAAGGTTGGTGATTTAATCAACCGCTTGGGTGGAGAAATTGGACGTGCTGCCAGTGCTGTGGGGAGTACAGTCAAAATAGTTATTTTAGGAATTACAATTTTAGTTTTTGTTGGTTTATTACTGTCAATTTCTTGGCAGTTGACCGTTGCAGCTACGCTTTTGTTATCGTTAGTGACGTTAGTCAATCAGTATGCTATTTCTCGTTCTAAAATTTATGGGAAGCAGCTCAGCGAGATGTCGAAAGCATATTCAATTTCTGTCTTGGAAACTTTAAACGGGATTAGGTTAGTTAAAGCGACAGGAAATGAAGAAAAAGAATACGAACGAATTCAAAAATTAATCCGCGATCGCGAATTAGCAGATTTCCGCTCTCAAATTAATTCTGAAGCAATCACACCCATCGGTGAGGTAATGGGTATTACAGCTTTGCTGATGATTGTACTTTTGAGTAAAACTTTCTTTGCTAATGAAGTTGCTTCGCTTTCTACCGTACTTCTAACATATTTATTAGTACTGTTGCGAGTGTTGCCATTAATTTCTCAGTTAAATACTATTCGCAGTAACTTTGCTAGTACTGCTGCCAGTGTGGATGTAGCGAACGAGTTTTTAAGCTTGGATAATAAACCATTCATGGGTAACGGTAAACTTCCTTATACAAAATTACAAGAGGGAGTATCTTTTAATTCTCTGTGCTTTGCTTACCCCGGTCATGAAAAGTTAGTCCTCAAAGATGTAAATTTATATTTACCGCGTGGCACAACTTTAGCATTAGTAGGCGGTTCTGGTGCAGGAAAATCGACTTTAGCAGACCTTTTGCCAAGATTTTACGATCCGGTGGCTGGTGGAATTACTATCGACGACACTGATTTGCGGGAATTTGATGTGGTATCCCTGCGTAAGCGTATGGGAATTGTCAGTCAAGATACCTTTCTTTTTAATGATTCGGTAAAAAATAATATTGCCTACGGGTGTCCTGAGGCAACTGAGGACGAAATTATTACAGCAGCTAAACGGGCAAACGCTTATGAATTTATTAGTAAATTACCTCAAGGATTTGACACCTTAATTGGCGATCGCGGCGTCATGTTATCTGGTGGACAAAGACAAAGACTAGCCATCGCCCGTGCATTAGTGCAAAATCCGGAAATTCTGATTTTAGATGAAGCCACCAGCGCTTTAGATACCGTTTCCGAACGCTTAGTCCAAGCTGCACTCGATGAACTCAGCCGCGATCGTACCACCCTCGTAATTGCTCACCGCCTTTCCACAGTCCAAAAAGCCGATCAAATTGCCGTATTAGATCAAGGACGAGTAGTAGAAGTGGGAACTCATGAAGAACTTTTACAAAAGGGTGGTTACTACTCACGCTTGTACTCAATGCAATTTACCGTAGATGCCGAGCAGGTTGTTGTCAGACATGAGTCTAATAATAATTTGATTCAGACAAGAATTCTCAAGGCAATGCGCCAAAATTCAAAGAAATTTACTGAACGTCCTGAAGTCATTATCAAACACAATCAGAGCTTGCTCCGCATCTCTCACGAAATTCGCACACAGTTGAACTCGATGATTGGGTTTCTGCGCTTATTACTTGACGATTTGGTAAATGATTCCCAAGAACGGCACGAATTAATAGAAAACTCTTACAAATCAGCTTGGAGAATTCTTAACACGATTGATATTTTTGAGGATGTTATTAACTTGCAAATCCAGGGGCAACTGATCTCCATTTCTGACCAAAATCAGAATATCATCAGCGACTATTATCAAACTTTTAATCATATTTCTCTTGAATTTCGGACTTCTCTTAACCTCATACTTAGCTCTCTCCGCTCTTTAGCCGATTCTTTGATAGATACTCCTCAAGAACAAAATGGATTAATTAGTGAAAGTTATGAATCTGCTATATATTTACTCGATAATTTAGAAAAATTTGAGGAGAGTATTAAAATCTAACAATATGAAAAATCCTGCCGCTCAAAAAAACTATATTTATTTTATTGGTGAAGAATTACCTCAGCCTGAGGCTCATTTAGTACAATCTACAAATGCTGCTAACGCCGTCGCCAACTTGGGTTACTCCACAGTTTTGGTATATCCTGATAAAAAAGTAAAAGCTACTAACCTAATTAATCTAGCACGTCCTTTTCAACCAAAAAAAACACCAACAGAACTTATTAAATATTACAACCTCCATGACAAATTAAAAGTTGCTCCTTTACCGATGCCTTGGCCGATTGACCATTTATCTAGCAAATTTACAGATTCTAACACCATTGCCTGTAAATATTATTTGCCCTTTCACATACTTCCAACTACCAAACTTGTCCACAGTCGCAACTGGAATTTTGTTAAAGCTGCTATTAAAAATGGTGTTCCGGCAATTTACGAACATCATCATCACGAAGACAAACCATTTGAAGAAGAAATAGTCAATAATCCGCTGTTACAAATTGCCGTCACAGTTGTAGAAACTATCCGCCAAACCATGATTAAAAATGGTATGCCACCAGAAAAAGTAATTAGGCTGCACAACGGTTTTAATCGCTTTTTTATGGAAAGACAACCAGAAAAAGCGGCAGAATGGCGTCAAAAACTCTTACGAGATGAAAGTCAAAAATTAGTAGTTTATGCGGGAGCTATACAGCAATTTAAAGGTATTGATGTACTAATTGATGTAGCTCAACAAATGCCAAATGTACAATTTGTTTGTGCAGGTGGAAAATCAACAGAAGTCGAACCCTATCAACAATTAGTCAAAGAAAAACAGGTTCACAACATTAAATTTTTAGGCTATGTCTTGCATGATGAATTAGCATCTCTGCTGCAAGCAGCCGACGTTTTAGCTCATCCCCATTGTTCGGGAAAAGCCGCAACTTTCACATCTCCCTTAAAACTATTTGACTACTTCGCCTCTGGAACACCCATTGTCGCCACAGAAATTTCTTCATTAATTGAATTTCAGAATACCCAAGCCATAGCTGCTTGGTGTGAACCAGATAACCCCAGCAAATTTGCTGAAAGTTTGCAGCGAGTCTTAGAAACTCATCCCCGAAAAATAGAAGGATACCCAGATAGCATCGAATTTGTCAAACAATTCTCTTGGGAAAATCGAGCCACAAAAATCTTGAGTTACGTTGATAAATCTTTACGTCCGCCAATTATTGGATAAAGACACGCAGACACAAAGACGCGGGGACGCACTCCCTACGTCCCCACGTGCTTGCGTCTCAATTTGTCACTATCGAAATTATTAACATGAATATTACAGTAGGAATGATTAGCAGCTATCGAGGTTTAGAAATCAGAGCCGATTGGCTTTGGCAACAAACCCCGCATCAATTTGGAATTTGGGGCAATATACAAATGCAAGCACTAGCAGCAAAACCTGATTTTCTGCTAATGTATCAATTTGATTTTCCCAAAGCAGCGCCACAACAATCCTGGTTCGATAGCTTACGCAAACGCCAGAAAAAATCAGTCATCAATGTTGATTCTCTATTGCGTGATGTCAACAAAGAACGGATTATTTATTTACTAAGAGAACCACCTTTAGATGAAGTTTTAGAAATCACTAATTATAATTATCAAGAAGCCCAGAAATATTGCGGCTACATTTCTGGGCCTGATGATTTTGCGCCGACTCCTGACTATATGCCTGCTATTTGGTATCATTCAAATACATTTCAAGATTTGAATGAAATGCCACCTCCCCAAAAAGTTGCTCCATGTAGTTGGATTACTTCAGGAATTAACCGCACAGTCAACCATCGCCAGCGTTTAGACTTTTTAAAATCGCTACAATCTAGTGGCATGAAGTTTGATTTGTATGGGCGCAACTTACCAGAATGGGCGAAAAAGTCGGGAGAATTAGGTAATAAATGGTATGGCATGGCACCATATTATTACAATTTAGCAATTGAAAACTATGCTGATAATAATTGGTATGTAAGTGAGAAACTTTGGGATAGTTTACTTGCTTGGTGTCTGCCAATTTATTATGGTGGCCCAGCTGCTGATAAATTATTGCCACCCGGTAGTTTTTTAAGATTACCCAGTTTAGATGAAAAAGGCATTGCTTACATCCAAGAAGTGACAGCAACACCTGATGCTTGGTATCAAGCTAAAGATGCGATCGCCGAAGCACGGCAAATCATTTTACACAAATTAAATCTGCTTAACTGGTTATCAAATTTTGTTGCTCAATACTGATAAATTATGAATGGTATTTGTACCCTTGGTAATGATTATGTTTTCGACCAACTGGTGGCTTTGCTCAACAGTATAGATGTGATATTAGGCAAAGAAACTCCAGTTTGTATCTATCCTTTTGACGACCAAACACAACGAATTGCCGAGGAAATAGCTCAGCGTCCTAATGTATTTATTTACGATAATCGAGAATCAATCAACTGCTGGGATCAATTTATGCTCTCAGCAGCCCCAGAACGATTGAATCGCAGCAAATTCCGTCTTTATGGCGCTCACCGTCGTTTTTGTGCTTTTGACGGGCCCTTCGATAAGTTTATTTATTTAGATGCAGACACTTTGGTGATGAATTCACTAGCGTCGGTGTTTGAAAAGCTAGATACTCATGATTTTGTTGTCTACGATTTCCAATTTAAAGACGTTAGTAAAATCTATAATGTTAATTCTCCAAAATTATTAGAAATTTTTGAGCAAAAGCGTATTGATTCCGAAATATTTTGTTCGGGTTTTTATGGTTCAAAACAAGGAATATTTAACTCAGAACAACGTGATTGGCTGATATCAAATTTACAAAACGGGGAAGCAGAAATTTTATATGAAGGTGCTGGCGAACAACCGCTGATTAACTACATGGTCATGAGGTCTAATCTTCCTATTTATAACTTTGCAAGGCAACTACCAGATAATTTAAAAACAGGATGTTCTGCGACATCAAAACACTTTGCAGAACAAGAACATATTTTATATGATAAAGGCAATCGTCTAACTTATCTGCATTACATTGGTATTCCTCCCCACATCAATCAAGCGGTCTGTGCTGGAGAAAATATCGAGTTTCCCTATCGAGATTTATTTCTCTACTATCGTTATTTACACGAACCAGAAAAGCGTCCAGTATTTACCAACCCTCCAAAGAATTATAATGACTCTCCCACACCAAATTTACTCACAAGAGCTTTGCGAAAATTAAAGTTAATTAATCAAGGATAATTTATGAGCAGGGGAATTTATATTGTTGCTAATGACCGAGTGATCGATAATGCGATCGCCTTACTCAATAGTATTCGTTACTACGACCCAGAAGTAACCATTTATCTCATACCATTTAATGAAAATTATCACAAGGTGGCAGAACAACTTGCTACCTTACACAACGTACAAATTTTTCCAGATTTAGAATTTATTGATAAATTTACCAAACGCATCGGTGAAATTTTTGATAGAGATTTCCTCGCCTTACCTAATAAAATGCGTAAACTAGTGGCCTGGTTTGGCCCTTTAGATGAGTTTATTTATATTGATACTGATATTGTCGTTTTTGAAAAAATTGCTGATAATTTAGACAAATTTTCAGAAGTCGATTTCTTCTGTTGTGATTATCATCATGCTAATGACAAGCTGCGAAATATTTTTTCTCCGTTGATAAAAGAACAGCAAATATTTTCAGATGAACAGCTTGAAGATGTTTTCAACAGCGGTTTTTGGGCTTCTAAAAAAGGAACTATTACCGAACAACAAATGGATGAAACTTTGCGCGAATGTGCTGCACATCGGGAATATTTTGATTTTTCTGAAGGAGTAACAGACCAACCAATTCTCAATTATTTAGTTCTGAAACTGATTGCCAAACGCGGTAATCTCGTCAAAATTCCTGGGGGAGGGCCTGGTAGTTGGGCGGGTTCGCGAAACTTCCAACAGCAAGACTACGCCTTATATGACCGAGGACAACGACTGAAATATCTTCATTGGGCTGGTACACGGATGAAAACTGGTAGCCCCTATTGGGAATTGTGGGAACACTATCGCTATCTTCATGAGGGTAAATTTGCCTTTATTCCTAAACTGACTCGGCGTTTATTTCCGTTTGTTGTTGCCCGCATTTAATATTAGGAGTATCCCAATGATTGATGGTATTTATATCCTGGCAAATGATGTTGTTTACGACCAACTAATTGCATTGCTTAATAGTATAGAGGCTAATGCTGGTAGAAAAATTCCTATTTGTATACTTCCATATAACGATCGCTTGGACAAGGTAAAAGCAGAAATAGCATCTAGAGATAATCTCAGCTTATTTGAAGACTCTGATGCGATAGCTTATTGGGATAATTTTGCTACCCAAATATGGAAAAATTACCCCAGAGCGCAAAAAACTTGGCGAGAGTGGGGTTTTCCAGAACTCTATGAGTTACCCATGCACCGCAAATTTTGTGCTATCAATGGCCCCTTTGATAGATTTATTTATTTTGATGCCGATACCTTGTTAATGGGGCCAGTAGATTATATATATGAAAAATTAGATACTTGCGATTGGGTAGTCAACGATTTTCAGTATAAATCAGAATTAAAATTTATTTTTGATGGCTCTCCAGAGCAAATACAGCAAATTTTTAACACAGACAATATCCAATCGAAAATATTTTGCGCTGGTTGGTTTGCCACTAAGAAAAATATTTTTTCCTCAGCTATCAGAGCCGACTTATTCGATAAATTAAAATCAGGTGAAGCTGATGTTATGGCTTTTTTAGCACCCGACCAATCTTTATTTAACTACATGGTATTGAGAAGCGGCATTTCATATTATAACTTTGCTTGTCATAACTGCGAACAGGCAACTGGTAATCACTGGAGTTCTCAATTTGATGTAGTAGATAATATTCTCTATGACCAAGGGCGCAGATTGACATACTTACACTATATGAGTATATCTTCATCAGCTTTTGTGCGGCTCTGTGGGGGTGAAGATGTTGATATTCCTTACCGCGATGTTTTCTTACATTATCGCTACTTAAAATCACCGGAAAAACGCCCCCAAACTTTTACACGTCCAAGCCAGTTAACACTTTTGCAAAAGTCTACTAGCAAGTTTATTCAACAAAGAATCAACAATTTTAAACTAAACTACCGTAATTTCAAAGATAAAATTACTAAGTGAAAGTGATTGGGTACTAGGTATTAGGTAATGAGAAAGTATTCCTAAATATTTTTTCCTAGTTCCCAGTCCCTACTCTTTATCTATAATAAAAATCGAAATTACTCAAGGTTGCAAGTCTTAAGCGCAGCGAACGATAGTAATAGCCAATAGTTTTATCTAGTTTAGATGCTACCTTTTTGAAAATTGAACGCTTGGGGAATTCAATTGCTTCATGCTGTTGAAAATATATTAAACTTTCTTCTGGATTTGCTTGTCCTTTTTTAATTTTTTGTCGTTCTACCCAATCTTTAAAATAAACAATATCCTCCATAGCATCCCATCTAACTGCTAATCCTGCTTTAGCAGCGGCTAATCCTATTGCATAACCTATAGCACAAGTAAAACCGTTTAACTCACAATAATATGCAATGGTTTCCCAGTGTTTGAGAAATTCGATTTCGCACCCATCTTGTCTTGTAACTGCAAATAAAACTTCCATCACAAACTGGGTATTATTATCTTCTAAATTTAAATCCAGTTTTTGTGCTAACTTGCTAACAATTTCCAAGTCTCTAATTCTTTTTGGTTTATGCAAGTCATTGACTGAACCAACGTAAGCTTGATTATGTTTGACAATACTGGCACAACTTCTCGCTGTAATTCCAGGAATAAACTTGAGATTTGGTGCTACCTTATCCAATATTCGCATATCTACATCAACAAAAATGCCGGTATGAAATAGCGATAATGCTTTGGCAATCACAAATCTTTTATCGTGGTAACAACCAATGCTTTGTTGTTGATGTGGAAAAGCTAAAACATGAGAATATTTACTAAATTCCTGTGGCTTATCTGTTAAAATTACAAACTTGGTTCCAGGTGAATGTTTTTCAATGTCTTCAGCTAATAAAAAAGCATGAGAGCGATATCTCTCGCCCAAAGCTAAGGTACAAAAGCAGAAATCTTTTTCTTCTTGAGTCATAGTTTATGAAACTCCTTTGGAAAAAATAAAAATTTGCTTGAAAAATTTGTACAATTGTGAGTGAATATTCCTAATTATGTTTACAGCAGATACACTACAGTATTTGTATATAATTAAATATTAAAATTTGTTAAATTTTAGGAAAATCTAACTATTAACCGTCAGCAAATAACTTGCTAACGGTGAAGATTTACGTTGATTTAAATATTAGTGGAGTATCATACTTCTAAGAAAAAGAATCTAAATCTAAAGATTGCATTCCTTCGCGTTCGGCAAAGGTGAGCATACTTCCTAACTGCAACCATATTAACAAACAAGTCAGCAGACTTATTGGTAAACCAACTCCTAATGCTAGTAAGGAAGGAAAACCAAATATTTCTAAGCCTGAAGACATAAATAAACAAATACCAGCAGTGATGCCAAGAAATGGCACAACTAATTGTTTCAATGGAGAACGCGGTTTAGTATTTTCCGTAGGCTCGCTCGACCATTTCTGTACAATTAGTTTCAAAGTCCCAGATAAGGCGATACCAGATGTTAAGGCTGTGAGAAAGCCTACAAGTAACAGAAAATAAGGTGGTTGCAAGGGGAAATAGTACATGGAAACTCGTGGTTGATATTAAAGATTTTTTAGTTTTTACTTGCTGACTGCTTTGAAACAAAAGACCCAAGAAATGCAGCTTTTGGTAAAATCGCAGCTGCGCCTTCTCTGGATAATTCTGTTAAAATACCGATCGCTACATTGAATAAACGATCCGGTTTTAAGTCATCTTTAACCAAGTTCCACAGGCGTTGAACTTCTTCGGTGTGCAAGCGGTCATCTTCTGTAAGAGCAAGCACTACTTGTCGCCGGAGAAACTTGCCTTCATCGGATATTAAATATTGGAACCCCATTTGTGCTGTGGGTACAACATCAAAGTTACCATCAGTACGAGCGATCGCAATTAAATTTTCTAACCGCTGCCATTGGAATTTACCATCTTTAAATAGCACGTTTAATAATCGTCGCCGCAATTGGGGCGATTCTCCCGTCAGCAATCGCCGTGCTATATATGGATAACCTACCTCGACAATTTTAAAATTCCGGTTGAGGCTCAGGGCAATGCCTTCTTGAGTCACCAAGGAACGAATAATCAAAGCAAACTTCGCCGGAACTCGAAAAGGATATTCATACATTAGTTCCGAGAATTCATCGGTGATGGTTTTGAAGTTAAAATCCCCGACGTTTTTACCGATGGCGTTTCCCAACACCGCTTCTAATGCGGGTACAATTGGGCAAATATTTGTGTCTGGAGTCAGAAACCCCAATTTTACAAAGTCTTCGGCTAAATCGTTGTAGTCTTTATTCACCAAATGCACTAGTGCGTCTACTAGCGTTTCTTTGGTGGTTTGTTCTAACTGATCCATCATCCCAAAGTCTATGTAAGCCATGCGACCATCAGGCATAGCAAACAAGTTACCGGGATGGGGGTCTGCATGGAAGAAGCCGTGTTCTAACAACTGTTGCAAACCTGAAGTTACACCAATTTGGATAATGGCTTCTGGATCTAAACCTGCTTCCCGGATGCGTTGAGTGTCTGTGAGCTTGAAGCCGTTAATCCATTCCAAAGTTAAAACGTGGGTATTGGTATAACGCCAATAAATCCCTGGAACTTTTACTTGGGGGTCGTTGTGGAAGTTACTAGCAAATTTTTCGGCATTGCGGCCTTCATTAATATAATCAATTTCTTCAAATAACTTGATGCCAAACTCGTCCACAATTAAAGTCAGGTCGTGACCGAGATTCAGAGGTAACCAAGGGGCTAGCCAACTCGCCGCCCAGCGCATCAAATATAAGTCGCGTGTCAGAATCGGGCGTAAGTTGGGACGTTGTACCTTGACTGCGACTTCTTCCCCAGTAATCAAACGGCCACGATACACTTGACCCAAGCTAGCAGCAGCTACCGGATTGGGTGAGAGTTCGCTAAAACTGTCGTGAATGGGGCGGTCGAGTTCGGTTTCGATAATTCGGTAAGCGATCGCATTATCGAATGGCGGTAACTGGTCTTGCAACTTCACCAGTTCTTCTAAAAAATCTTTGCGTATCAGGTCTGGTCTGGTGGAGAGGGCTTGACCAACTTTAATAAAAGTAGGGCCCAGACCTGTGAGCAGTTTTCGCAACTGGATGGCTCGTTTTACTTTGTTCTGCTCAACTTTATCTTGCCATTCATCCAACTTGATATTAAGTAGAAATCCTGCAAAAGACCAGATAATTCTCAGCAATCGCCCCCAGGCTACCCAAGGACGGTAGCGATAGTAGCGAGCGATCGCCTCTGGATTGTAGCGTTTTAGCTGAGCAGGTTGATACTGACCCACGCCTTTATTTGCCTCTTCAACTCGGAAATTTACACTTTTGTTGCTTTTTCTCCCGACCCACAAGTTACTTGCACGTACAGGATAGCGGTAGTCTTCGATCTAAAACAATTAGAACTTTAGCCTTTTGGGATATCGTTCGAGGCAAATTTAGCCTGTGTTACTGCTTAGATTTGTTTATCTTTTTCTTAATTATACTTTATAAAACTACAACTATTCGTGCGGCTCTCTGATAATTTTATCTTTTCTTAACTAATTTTTATATAATTCTATATATAAAAATTAGAGAACGAACTCGCAACTCAGTAATTATATTTAGTTTAAAGTACATAAAATAACAGTACTATCACTGCATAAAATTCGCTCGCTAGTCATAATTTATCTTGGTTTGGCATGATTTCTAAGGAAACAAAGTAAATTCAGAGTTTAATTTTTATAGATTCTGATACCAATTTACTTGTCAGTTGGATAATTTCTCAATTTCTACTTCCCACTCCCCCAAATTGAAAGTTACGGTAATACGTGTAGATATTTCAAAATTCAGACAGCCTCAGCCATTACCCAACCAACATATCCCATACCTGCCAATAAGCAATCAAAGTAAGATAACCAAACTGCGATCGCATAACCAGCACACATCAATGTCCAAGCCCAAAGTACTTGTTGAGATACTTCATGTAACTCAACAAGGTTTTAATCGCACGATCGCTGAAGAATTGAGAATCTGACGCGCCTTTGTACGGGGAATCCCACTAGCTGGATGATAAAACGAACTACAGCGATCGCCTACTAATAATTCCACCTCAAAGTCAGCGCTCAGATGAGGAGCCAGTTCGTTTTTTCTCCCTGCCAATTTCAGGCTACCAAACTTGGTTCTAGACGATGAAAATGCATAAAATCTGAGGACAAACAACGTCCTAAAAGTGCAGCCGTGTACTTGAGTGTGGTAGGAATCTGACTTTTGACATTAATTATCATTTTTCAAAAAAATAAAGGCAAAAAACTAATTTCCCTACCTACAATTTATACTGGTTGCCACTTTGAAGTAGGCTGAAAGTTATCATCTACTATTCCTACAAGCCGCACCGCAAATTCTCTAAGTGCGTATTTAATAAACATTTTGATTAACTTCTAATTTCGTATAGCTGTTAGCTATTCGGGAATTAATAATTGTTGTAAAATCATTAATAATTACCAAATAGCTACTGCTAATTAGACCTTTTTTGTTATTATGTACTACTACTTAGATTTAGCCTCCAAGTTTTCTAAGCGGCTTCTCAATTCTTGATTTTGTTGTTTGAGTTGGTCAAATTCCTCACGCAACTGACGCAATGTTTTTTCAGTACCAATATTTTTTTGCACTTTAGAAATTTCTTCTTCTGCATAGCGGCGCACACGTCCATCAGATGTTTGCTCAGCTAGCGATCGCAAAATTCCAGTTGCTTTTGGTGTTTCCATTTGGCCTAATGCTGTGGCTACGGACACTTGCACTAAAAAGAATGTTTCTTTGGCTAATTCTGCTAATCTATCTAAAATCCGTTCCAAATTAACCGGACTTTGACCAACAGAAATTTGTCCTAAAGTGCGAATTGCAGCTAAACGCAAAGGTTGCGGTACACCGAGGTTAGTGTATTCCATCAGCAGATTTAAAGCTGCTTGTGAAGTTTTGAATTCAGCTAAACCACCAACTGCACCACTCCGCACCACTTCATTCCAACCCGCCTTTTCTTCTAAAACAGATTTCAGCAGCTTTAATACCTTGTCTTCCTTGGGTTTTTCTTGCAAGCTAGCACAACCAATCGCCCCCACTGCCCGACAAGCTGCGGCTTCTACATAATAGCTAGGATCGCCCGACTGTAATAGTTCTTTTACAGCCTTATAGCTTTCATTAGTTTTGATTTGAGCAAGTGCTTCTACTACAGCACGTCGCACGTGAGCGTTTTGATCTTTCAATCCCACAACTAACCCATCAAATGCTTGGTCTAAATTAATTTGCATTAGTTGTTTGGCGACTTGCACGCGCACACCCCAGAATGAGTCATTTTTTAATGCTTCAGACAATGCTTTGGTTGCTTCTAAACCACCTTTTTTTGCCAAAGCTTCTGCTGCATAGATGCGAGAAATCGGGTCGGGGTCGAATTCTAACTGCGCTTTTAACTCTGGTAATGAATACTCCAAAGATACTGTTTTTAGATAATTATTCCCAGCATCAAAGCTGATATATTGGGGCTTATTTTCTAGGGGAAAGTAGAAACTTTGTTCGCGTTCATTCACGCGCACCACAAAAGTTTTGAGTTGTGAGTTGGGAGTTATGAGTTTTTCATTACTTCTATTTCCTAACTCCTCACTTCTAGCTTTTTCCTGCTGTACATAGCCAAAACCAATAGGAATTTTTAAATCAAACAAATCCTTAGTGCCGTTTTTACCTTCAGCCGCTTGGGTTTGAGTAACTGTAATTTTTGCTAAATTAGCATCCCCATCCCAAGAGTAAGCTATGTTAAATTCTGGATGACCACCACGATAAACGTACTGGTCGAAGAGGAACAAAAGATTACGCCCAGTAGACTTTTCAATTGCTCTGAGTAAGTCTACTGTTTCTACAGTTTTGTGGGCATTATCTTGGATAAATGTTTGAATTGCCTGCCAAAACAATTCATCTCCTAATTGGGCGCGAATCATGTGATAGACACAAGATCCTTTTTCATAGATGTGGCGATCGAAAAGTTCAATCGGTTCCCGGTAAACATGTGTT
This sequence comes from Nostoc sp., assembly GCA_036918135.1. Taxonomy (GTDB): domain Bacteria; phylum Cyanobacteriota; class Cyanobacteriia; order Cyanobacteriales; family Nostocaceae; genus Nostoc. The sequence continues at coordinate 15,677 of JBALDB010000053.1, read as the reverse complement.
ACCATCGGTCTGCGGTAGCGGCTTTGATCTTCACTAAGGTAACGACGAGCCTCTAATAAACGATAATAAGCTGCTTCTTGGAGACTATATTCATATTCTGTCCACATCACCTCAGAGTAAGAAGCCATCCCTTCCTTAATCCAAGCATGAGACCAATGCTTAATCACTACCAAATCACCAAACCACTGATGCGCGAGTTCGTGGACGACTAAACCCTCGGTATTGCGATTATCTAAAGCTGCCCGTTCATCCAGCAAGCATTTATCTGTCAACACAGTTGTGGAAGTGTTTTCCATTCCCCCAAAGATAAAGTCATCGACGCAAACTTGGGCGTATTTCGGAAAAGGGTATTGATAACCATACATTTGGCTCAAAAATTCAATCATTCGAGGAGTTTTACCCATGCTGCGTTTAGCATCTTCCTCCCGTCCCTTTTCTACGTAGTAGATGACTGGTTTGCCGTTCCAGTGGTCGCGAATTTCAGCAAAATCACCTACTGCTAGAGTCATCAAGTAAGTAGGGTGAACTTGTTGCTGTGACCAATGGTAAATTTTGCGATCGCCATCTTCTGTGGTATTTATCAGTTCGCCGTTAGAAATCGCCACCAGAGGGTTAGGGACACGAACACGAATTTCCGAAGTAGACAGTTGTCCTGGATAGTCAAAGCAGGGGAACCAAAAACGAGAGTCTTCGTCTTCTCCTTGAGTCCAGACTTGAGTGGGTTTATTTGGGTAATGTTTGTCTGGTTGAACGAAATAAATACCGCGTTGTGGTTTAGTCACCGAGTAGGCGATCGCAATCAGCAAGCGTTTATCAATCTCAGTGCCTTGAGAAAGTTGAATCGAAAGCTGTTCGCCATCATAGTCAAAATTTTGTGACACCTCGTCTACCTGTACAGACTCAATATTCAGGTTGACAGCATCTAAAGTCAAACGGTCAATACCATTACGAATTGGCAACAGGCGAATACTACAAATGCCCTGACAGCTTTGCTCAGGAATATCTAAGCTCAGATCTAGAAAAATATGCTCTACTTGCCCTGGGCGATCGGGGCTGTAGTGGGGTCTTGCTCCCGGTAACTCAAAAGGTTTGTGTCCATTATTATCTGTATCAAAATAAGACTGCGACATTGATGCTTACTGACCTTGTAATCCTGAAAAGTCTGGCTTGGGTGGATGTTGTTAAGCAAAATAGCGGTATCTGATGTTTTTCTAGATTAATAGGGCAATATGGGGTGAGGACTCGCTTTTGGAATCGGGAGATTGAAATTAATCTCACCGGAATTTCCCCAGGCTGCCTACCGAACCATGGAGTTTTGCCCATATCGCTTCCGCATTCACTTTTCTTGATGTTTTGCACTTTTTTGTCATCAAGTCAAGAGTCTCTTACACCTCGATAGATTTTCATTAAGTACAAATACCCCTAATTATTCTTATAACTTAGGATAGCTTGCTGGTGTCGAACAGGCTATTTTGTTTGAGATGAACAGGATATTATTTGCGGATTCGCTCCTCATCTGGTTGAAGTATTTTTTACAATAATTTTAGACCGCTAATTTGTAGGATTACTAATTTTATCAGTAAATATCGATTGGAGTTGAGACTAAATGCACAAGTGTGGGAATATCAGGAAACTATAATTACAGTTCAAAAATACGAGAGGAGCAATTGCCAGATTCCTCACAAGAGACCCTTTTGTCACTCAAATTGAAGAAAGTAGGAGAGAGGAGGCACAACAGGGCAGAGGGTTCTGTTCGCAGTAGCGCGCTATTAGAGAGTTGCTCCCTTAGAGCAGTATAGTTTTAACCTGTTATTGCTGGCGCAGTCTAGTTCTAAGGGACTGATAATTAAAAAAATATCCCACTGTTCGCACTCAACAGTCATCAGTCATCAACTTCAAAGGGGATAATTTATTTTTTAGAGTTCCCTAAGATGCTGCTGAATCCAGGTGCAACCTAGTTAAAAGATACTACTAAATCGGGTACAGTCTAGCTATAAAATGTTGCCGTTTTTAGAGAACTTGTCCAATTTGGTTCGCTACCTACAAATTCTATATTTTCTATAAGTTCTTCATTAATTATGTTCTGGCTCAGAAGATTTTATGAAATACTAGAAAAATTTACTTACCATCTGGAAAAATTATCTATATTTTTTGATTTAATTTTAGCTTTTAGAGATTTTTAGAGCTTTAACAAAAATCCAAGGACACTTAAGACATTAATGAAAAAAATATCCTATCCCTAAATTTAAAAATATTACTTATAGATGCAAGCAACAATAAGCAAAGTCAGCTTAACTGAATAATTACTAATTCGTAATACTAGCCTGGATGTGAAAAGTAAGCTATGTGTTTTTCGTAATTGATGGTATAAGCCACTCAATTCATTGATGGAAATAAAAAACATAATTCCTTTTTCAAGCCACCGACTTTAATCGAGGGCAAAAAATTACGAATTATGAATTATCAATTACGAATTATATTGACCTTTTAGTTTTTACATTTTCGGGTGTGTAGCTTCTCAACGATCGCCCTACTGAGTCGTTTTGCCATGCGTTAGTTTAAACTCCTGTAGCAATGGATTAGTGGAAATTATCAATAAATCCGAAAACTCTACAATGACACTTGTATAAATCTCGGTGACAATCTGAGCAAAAGAGGATAATAAGAATGCCTGAAAGTAAATCAAAGTTTCTCATTCCTGCTGTTGGTGCTGCTGTAGTTGTAGCAGGAAGTATCGCCGCTTATACATATTTAAAAGGTTCCTCAGGAGGTAGCACAGATGCTCTAGGCAGTGCGAAAGTAGTACCTTCTACAGCGTTGATGGCAACTTATATTACTACTGATTCTCAAGCTTGGGCAAAGTTACAACAGTTTGGGACTCCAGAGGCACAAAAGTTAGTGGCGAAACGTTTAGAAGATTTAAATAAGCAAATATTCAGTGACAGTAACGTTTCTTATGAAAAAGACATCAAGCCTTGGGCTGGTGGTGTAATGATTGCTGTGCTACCACCAGATCGTGTGAAACCCGTACAGCTAAATTTGCCCCCTAGCGCACCCAATCCACCAACAAATGTACAGCCAGAACAAAATATCTTAGTAGTAGTGGGAATCAAGGATAAAATCAGTGCCTTGAATTTTGCTAATAAATTGAAGTCACAAAAAGACCTTAAATTCCAGGAATCTGACTACCAAGGTCAAAAAATTATTGAAACTACAGAAAATGGCAAACCAACGTATAGTGTTGTTTTAAATAATAGTCATTTAGTATTAGCTCCAAAAAAGCAAGCTGTAGAAAAAGCAATTGATACGTTTAAAGGACAGTCATCCTTTGCTAATAAAGAAGGTGCAAGCAGCATTCTTAAAGGAGTGGATGTCAAAAACAGCCTTGCCCAAATTTATGTACCGGACTATGCAGGCTTGGTACAGCAATTTGCAGCCACAAATCCTCAAGCAACCCAGTTACCTCCACAAACTCTGGCACAACTCAAGCAGGTGAAATCTGTGGTAGCGGGTGTTGGTGTTGATGATGCGGGAGTGCGAGTCAAAGCGATCGCCAATTTAGATCCGCAACTGATCAAATATCAGTATCAATCAACTCCTGGAAATATAGTTGGGCAATTTCCCACTGATACCTTTGCTCTGGTTAGCGGAAATGGCATCAGTCGTGGTTGGGAAACGGTAGTAGAACAATCAAAAGATTCTCCAGAATTGAAGCAAGCTCTCGAACAAGTGCGCGGACAATTGAAATTTGTCAATATTGATTTGGATAAGGATATTTTTGGCTGGATGAACGGAGAATTTGCCTTAGGTGCTATTCCCTCAAATCAAGGAGTGTTAGCGAGTGTTGGTTTTGGAGGTGCTTTAGTATTTGACACCAGCGATCGCAAAACTGCTGAAGCCACCTTTACAAAATTAGATACCCTCGCCAAAACCCAACAAATTAATATCACTAACAGAAATATCGGTGGTAAAGACGTAACTGAGTGGCAAATCCCCCGCCAAGGAGCTTTATTGGCACATGGTTGGTTAGATCGAGACACTGTATTTGTAGCTGTTGGTGGCCCAGTTGCTGAGGCGATCGCCGATCGCAAGACTCCATCTCTGGACAGTAGCGACGCCTTCAAAGCCGTTACTGGTTCTTTGCAAAAGCCCAACGGTGGCTATTTCTACCTAGATATGGACAAAACTAAAACCTTGCCCCTAGTCAATAGTTTCATTTCTTCTGAAGCGAATACCATCCTGAGTTCCATTCGTGGTTTTGGGATCACCGCTACCAGTCCCGATAAATCCACCAGTGAATTAGAGATGTTGTTAGCTCTCAAACCTACTGCAAAGTAGGGCATTGGGCATGGGGCATTGGGTATTGATTGTTCTCCTGTGCTCCTCTGCTCCCTTATCCGCCACTCCCCACTTACAAAACTTGATTATTCCGAGTTTCCAAGGTTTGGTTGAGTCTATCCAACGCGCCAGTCAATCTTTCTTGGGCTACAAGGTTAGGATCTGGCAAGGGTTCATCGGCGACTTCTTCTTGTCTCTTGAATTTTTGTAAGGCTCGAATTGCCACAAATAAAACTAAGGCAATGATTACAAAGTCAACTATTGCTCCAAGAAACTCACCAATTTTGATTCCCGGACCAATGATAATTGTTCTCCAGTCTTTGCCAGCTAAACTAACCAAGGGATTAATTAATGGCACGATCGCATCTTGAACAAAGGAAGTAACAATCTTGCCAAAAGCACCACCAATGATGACAGCGATCGCCAAGTCAACTACATTGCCTTTAAGGGCAAATTCTTGCCAGATGTCAACCTTCTATAGTATTTGTTGCTTGGGGCAAATCAAAGGAGGCAGACTGCCGTTATACAATTCAATTCATTTCTAGACTGCCGTCCAGCTAGTATGTCATAAGTAGAAAAGGCTATTAAATGCAAACTGATTTATGACCGCTGCTATAAACACTAATCTTGGCTTCGCTTCCCACTTGGTGAATGCCATACTGGCAATCCAGCCTTTAGCCAACCTAGCCAAACATCAAGCTAGACAAATGATGATTAAACGTGCCGAGAGAATTGGTGTGCCTTGGACGCAAGAAGTCGAGACACTACAGGCGCGTGATTGGAAGTCCGATCTAGCTCAAGTAGAAAATCCTCAACTTTCATACCCAGAATACTACTTGCGGCCATTCCACGCCTATGAAGGTGGAGACCTCAGTTGGAAAGCTGCTTGGGAGCTAGAAGTTGCTGCTCGTACTGTCCATGCTGGAATTTGGCAAGATGCTGGAGCGCAAGGAGATGCTAAACTCCGCCAAAGCTATCATGATATCCTCAAAGCGCAACTTCCCAATCAACCCCAAAACATTTTAGATTTGGCCTGCGGTGTGGGTTTGAGTACCTTTGCCATGCAAGAAATTTATCCCCATGCCAAAATTACAGGCTTGGACTTATCTCCCTACTTTTTAGCTGTTGCCAATTACCGCGCTGGGCAACGTCAAGCTAAAATTAATTGGCTTCATGCCCAAGCTGAATCTACCGGGCTACCTGATGCCTCTTTTGATTTAGTTTCCATTTTCCTGATGTGCCACGAATTACCCCAATTCGCAACCCGGCAGATTTTTGCTGAAATGCGGCGCGTGCTGCGTCCGGGTGGCTACTTGGCAATCATGGACATGAATCCCAAATCTGAAGTGTACAAAAAAATGCCAGCCTATATTTTGACTTTGCTCAAAAGTACTGAACCGTATTTAGATGAATATTTTGCTTTGGACATTGAGCAAGCTATTATTGAGGCGGGTTTTCAAACTCCCACTATTACTAATAATAGCCACCGTCACCGTACAATTATTGCTCAGGTGAGTGCTTGATTTATTTCTACTGTTGTGGGCAGCAATACCACCCTTGCTGCTACTATGTTACTACTATTTTCGGGTACCATTTGCCCCACCTGCGTTCAGGTTGCTGATGTTCTTTATCATCGGGGCAATATTTGGTATTTTAGCGCTTAGCCTGGAATGGATTTTTGAAATTGTAGCCAACTGGGTTGGAGACTGGCAGCACAGGCGATGTCTGACCACAAGTCGCTGCATGTCTGTGTTTTTTGGTATAGCCTTGCGCCAGCTTGTGGAAATTGGCCCAATTGAAGAAGGCTGCAAGTTTGCTGCGGTTGTTGTCCCAACCTACTATTTGCAACGCTCTTATCGATTACTTCACTCTAGCGTTTTCCTCTTCACTATAGCTGTTGCCCTTGGATTCACTGCCGAAGAAAACTGGATTTACCTTTTCTACGATACAGCATCAATTCTTGACCGTACTATCGGTACGCCAGTTCACGCTATGTTCTCTGCACCTTGGGGATATGCTTTGGGAATCTATATTTCTTCCAAGACTAAGTTAAATCCAGACAAGAAATTTATTATTAAGGCTTGGCTAAATTCTGTAATTTGTCATGCACTAGTTAATGTCCTATCTAGTGCTTGGCGTTACTCACTACCCCTACGTTTCTTGAGTTATGGTTTATTTCCATTTCTATTGTGGATGTTTTGGCGACTGGAACAATTACTACGAAAAGTCCAAGGCAAATCCCCTATTATCCTGATCTCTGGCTATACACCCCAACACCGTTATTGGCATAGGAGTTTAGTGCTATTTGCCCTCGCGTTGGGTGGAAATGCTATTTTTGGGCTGTTTTTGTTAGTTAGGGCTGTTAGTCCCTTGAATCCATCAAAATTTTTTGACCTAGATATACTGTGGTTTATACTTACTCGCTTTTTGCTAAATCTCTTTTTTGGAGTTTTAGCTTGGAGCATTTATCGCTATTTGCGACATACCGCCCGTCGTCGGTATTTTTAAAATATGATTTAGAAAAATGCTAGGGGGTTTCTATGCAAACAACTCCAGTGCGTTGGACAACTGCTGACCTAGAGCTATTTGCTGGCGATCGCAGAAATCGCTATGAGATTATTGATGGAGAATTATTTGTGACCAAAGCGCCTAACTGGGTTCATCAAACGAGCTGCGCCAATATAGCTACAGTTCTCAAGAATTGGTCAGATGAAACTGGTTTAGGTGAGGTAGCGATCGCTCCTGGAATTATTTTCTCCGATGCTGACAATGTGATCCCAGATGTAGTATGGGCAAGTCATGAACGCTTAAAACTCTTGCTAGATGAAGCTGGACACCTCACAGGCGCACCGGAGTTAATAGTAGAGGTTTTATCTCCTGGCGAAAAAAACGAGAAACGTGATAAGGAATCGAAACTCAAGCTGTACTCGGTGCAAGGAGTTCAAGAATATTGGATTTGCAACTCCATACAGAAAAAAGTTGAAGTTTATCGTCGCGAACAAGCTGCATTAAAGCTAGCAGTTACTTTATTTAGTCAAGATGAATTGACAAGTCCTTTGCTACTTAGTTTTAACTGCTTAGTAAGTAAACTTTTCTAGCTGGGCATTGAGTATGGGATAAGGGAGATAAGAACTACAGAGGCACACAGAGGGGAGAATTCCTAACTCAGCACTAGGCACTCCCAATGCCCAATTACCTAAACCCGTGCTAATACTGGCTGAGTCACAGCTGCACTAATTGAATTTGACTCAGACTCAGTACAGTAAATTTCGCAGGAGTTATTAGGACTTTCAAATAGTTTAACTTTGTAAAGCTGAGCTCCTAATTCCTGAATGGGCGATCGCAGTAAGTTACTAATGTAAAGTGCGATATTCTCACTAGTAGGTACAACTTTGGCAAAGTAAGGAATGTCTTCGTTGATAAAAGTGTGGTCGAATGGTTCTACCACATAATCTTTTATTATCTGATTCAAAGCACCTAAATCAACAATCATCCCAGTAGTTGGGTCAATCTGTCCTTTGACAGTAACTTCCAGGTAATAGTTGTGTCCGTGACCGTGGGGACGCGCACACTTACCATAAATCTCGGTATTTTTTTCTTGACTAAGGCTGAGGTCAGCGAGTCGATGGGCGGCGCTAAAGTAAGTACTGACGCTGAAATAAGTTTCCGTTCCGTTTTTGGCATAATCTGCCCAAACTTCATGACTTTCAAACAACCTAACTTTGTACAGTTCGACGCCCAATTTCTGGATAGGTGAAGTCAGTAAATTATTAATGTAAAGTGAAATATTTTCAGTAGTGGGAACAATCTCGGCGAAGTAGGGAATGTCTTTGTTTAAATAGCAGTGATCCAATGGCTCCACTGCATAATCTTCCACTACTCGCTTCAAGGCATCTACATCTACAATCATGCCAGTGCATGGGTCTATTTTGCCTTTCACAGTGACTTCTAGATGATAGTTATGTCCGTGAGTACGCGTGCATTTACCATATTTCTCTGGACTGATGTTAGGAGCTAACCTATGGGCGGCACTAAAGTGAGTGCTAATAGTGAGATCGGCTTCCATTCCCTCTCCCATATAATCTGCCCAAAGTTGAGAATGTTCAAACAACTGGACGCGGACTAAAGGTAAGTGCGATGCTAGCCGTTGCCAGATTATGCGTGCAATATTCTCAGTTGTAGGTAGAGTTTCTTGAAAATCTGCCCACACCTCGTTGAGATCGGAAAAGTCCAGTTCGTTCGTAATTTCTCGCTGAATGACATGTTTTACGTCTGATAAATTCAACACCATGCCATATTCATTCAATTCTCCACCAAGCGAGATAAATAAGACATAGTCATGCCCCTGTCCAGGAAATTTTGCTCTAGCACTAAATTTCTCAATATTCTTAGCTTCACTCAGTTCTGATAACCAATAGCGATGAGTAGCCGAAAACTGAGCGCGGCGATTAATAATGCATTTCATAAGTATATTAGACACAAAAGTTTAACTTTTTTAACCTTCCACTCTTGTGAGCAGAAACTAAATCTGTTTGTCCTTTGTCAATGAGCAATACTTCGGCTCCCTTCCCTACGGGACGCTCTTGCTAGCTTGCTTAAGAGCAGGGATACGACTACGCTACTTCGGCTTTGCTCGGCACAAATCAGGGCGAGTTGCTCAGTAGAAGTGCCTAATGATGCCAGTTTATTTCCGACGCAAGGCGACAGGATCGCACTGGCTCCCTCATGCCCATTAACCTACAGATACTTGTGCTTCACAGTGTAATCTCGTAGCTATGCGGAATAATTCATGACCTGTATGCAAATAACGCTCATCGTAATTTAAAGGAAAGTAACCTAACTCATCGAGTCCATCTGCTACTCGGTCGAGGCTGTAGTAAAGGTGAGCTGCTGTTCTTGCCAGACTGGGGGGATTGGGGAGGGAGCGAAAAGTAATTTGTGCCTGCTTCAAGTCCTCTCGACAAGTTTTTAAGTATTCCTGAAATTCATCTAATAACTCATCGTCAAAGGGATCGGCAGCTAATTGCTCCATTTGTTCTTCTAGAGAATAAAGAATGGTACAAAGCAGGCGATTTACTGGTTGATAAACTCGACGCAGCCATTCCTCGACTTGCTCATCAGCATCCCGCCCTGTTTTGCGTGTTGCTTGGTAATGTTTTTGCGCTGATGCTGTACGCTGTTGGCGATCGCTACCTAATTTTTGAGATTTATCTTGCAGTTGTTGGTCGTAATTGCGGCGATTTTGGTTGTCGCCTAAAACTTCATAGGCTGCATTAATGCGAATAATCTGCTCTTGGTCAGCTGTTTTCTGGTTACTGTCAGGATGAAACAACTTCACCAAGCGGCGATAAGCTTGTTTAATCTCCGCTTGGCTAGCATTCGGACTAACTTTGAGAGTTTCGTAATGGTTAGAAACGTGTTTAGAATTGACCATTAATTCAATTTATCGTTAGCTGACGCTAGCGGTTAACTTGGTCTCCAAGTCTTGGAACAACGGTGTACTTAAATACCTTTCTCCAAAACTAGGCTGAATCATTACAATTAAACGTCCTTGATTTTGTTGACGTTGAGCAACGCGAATTGCTGCACATAAAGCTGCTCCACTGGAAATTCCAGATAGTAGCCCTTCTTCTTTTGCCAAACGCCGACTGTAGGCAATCGCTTCTTCATCAGTGACGGTAATCACTTCATCTATTAATTTTAGCTTTAGCACTTGGGGAATAAACCCAGCGCCAATTCCCTGGATTTTGTGCGCCCCTGGTCGTCCTCCAGATAAAACTGGGCTATTAGCAGGTTCGACAGCGATCGCCTTAGCGTCAGGTTTGCGTGCTTTAATCACTTCTGCTACACCAGCAATCGTACCACCTGTACCGACTCCTGCTACAATCATATCTACTTGTCCGTCAGTATCTTCCCAGATTTCCTCTGCTGTAGCTTCTCGATGTATTTTTGCATTGGCTGGATTGCGGAATTGCTGCAACATATAAGTATTTGGCATACTATTAACTATCTGCTGCGCTCGGCTAATTGCCCCACTCATGCCTTCCATTCCTGGTGTTAGTTCCAGTTCGGCTCCGTAAGCCCGCAACATTGCCCGTCGCTCTCCACTCATGGTCTCTGGCATTGTCAAAATTAAGCGGTAACCCAAAGCTGCTGCTGCCATTGCCAAAGCAATTCCAGTATTTCCAGAGGTGGGTTCTACCAATACTGTCTTAAGAGGAGTAATTAGCCCTTCCTCTTCGGCGGCAGCGATCATACTTACCCCAATTCGGTCTTTAACTGATGCCGATGGGTTCATACTTTCTAGTTTCACCACAATTTGAGCAACACACCCTTCAGTTTGCGGAATCCGGTTCAACTGTATCAGGGGTGTACGCCCAACTAATTCTGTAATGTTACGAGCAATTCGCATAATTTAGTCCTTAATCATTGGTCATTAGTTATTAGTTATTAGTTATTGATTAATAATTACAAGCAACAAACGACAAAGCCAAAAGTAAGACTGCGTACTTCTTCTTTAACAGACGCTACGTCAACACAGAAGCAAACTACGCAAAGCGTGTGGTAGAGAAATTTTTTGAGATAGAGTAGCGATTTGCCGAGTCCGCGAGCGTCTGGCTTTGCCATCCCGTAGAGTAGAGACGCCACTGAAGGAGCCGGGAAACCTTAGTCGAGCAGTGGCTCAACTTTGCAGGAGAGGACAATTGACAAAGCGCAAAGTCTGTAGATGCTTCTGCGGTGAGGGGGTCGCAGTCTTGGCGGTTTCCGTCGATTGCGATCCCCCGAACCCGTACGGTGCGGAGGTTTCCTCCGAACAGACGGCAGTTCCTTTAAGCGGGGGAACCCCGCCAACGGACTGCCTCAACTTTGTAAGAGAGGACAAATGACTCCTGACTAAATGTAGTACATATCCAACTGCCGCCGCGAATCTCGTTTTTCACAAAGATCCTGAAGTGTATATTTTTGTAACACTGAGTTTGCGGCGCGACTTGCTTCTTGCCAAATTTCTTCTATAACCGAACTGTCTACGTTTTTGGGATTAAGGTTTTCCTCACACGCCTTCACCTCCAAACCTTCTAAACATTCTAAAATCTCCAAAAGGAAAATTTTTCGAGGTTCTCTGGTTAATAAATAACCACCTTTTGAGCCACGCTGACTCTTGACTATACCTCCACGCCTCAAGGTTGCTAGTAGCTGTTCCAAATAGCGATCGGGTATGTTTTGTTGTGCTGCAATTTCTCGAATTTGCAAAGGTTCCCCACTTTCATAATGGGCGGCTATCTCTAATAAAGCCAGAATTGCGTATTCAGATTTACACGATAGTTCCACAAGCAATAATAAGTTAGGAGTTAGGAGTTAGGAGTCATTCAATTTTGGATTTTGGATTTTAGATTTTAGATTTTTTCTTCAATCCAAAATCCAAGTTGCACTGTCAGCGCACCAAAGGTACAACCCAGAATCTAAAATTGGCAGAGTTAGAAGTTTTTTATTTTTAACTCACAACTCCTAACTTACAACTCCTGACTTTTATAGTATACTCCGGTTAACGACTGGGGTTTATTTGTTGCTGCTATTAACAATAAAAAGCCCCGCCTAATGGCGGGGAGCAAAATTATTAAATTTTTAGCAGATTGTCAACACTCTAGAATGTGAAAGTCGTTCTCAGTGTACCGATAATTGCATCGTCGTTAGCACTGTTCTGACCAGGAGAGGTCAACCAGATTACACCAGGGGTGATTGAAACATTATCTGACACGCGATACTTGTAGAAGCCTTCAAAGTGATAAGGTAGATCGTTACCAACAAAGCCTATTCGGTTACGAGAATAGGGTTCTACACCAGCAAAAACACCTAATACGTTACCTTTTTTACCTAAATCAGGCAAAGCTACTCCAACCCCGTAGCTCCAAGCTTCAAAATCATCATCGGCACCAAAACCTGTAACATCGTGGTAAGAAATGAAGCCACTAATTGATAGTTTATCGCTGGGTCTAAAGGCAGCAGACACACCATAAGAATTAGTTGAAGATCCATTTGTCACACTTAAGACGTTAGCTTGTCCAGTACCTACTGAAACAATATCGCCGTCTGTAGTATTACCCGAGTTGAACAAGAAACCACCTGCACCACTATAACTGTGGACATAGGTTGCAGCTAAAGCTAAGCGATCGCCAACACTAAAGTTCAACTGTCCTAAAGCAGCATAGTCACCGTTAGTCAGACCTGAACTTAAAACAGGATCGTTGGCTTCTGAGGCTAAGTAACCCCCAGTGATTGAGCTATTTCCCAGAATGCCGCCACCTCTACCCAAAGGTAGATTGAGCGCTATACCTGCACCGCCACCAATCCTATAGATGGGACTTTCAGAAGCAAAGGTAGACAAAGCACCATTACCACCGTCAGTTTGGTCGAAAAAGTAAGGATTATTCACAGGTGCATAATGGCTGTGCCGTCCGCCACTAGCTGCAAGATAAACTTGGGCTGGCCCTATGGGAACTTCATAAGTCAAACGGTCTATTCTGACACTGTTATTACCAGTGCTGCTGACTTCAAATGTTTGTGTGCCTTCAGCTGTATTGATCGCAGCACCAGCATCGTCAACTAGTGTAAAGGGTGTAGCGTTACCAGCAGCCAGACGGGTATGTAAAATGTCTCTACCAGTGAAGCTGGTTTGTAAGTCTAAACGTACCCGATCTTGAAAGACAGTGTTGTTTGCATCACCAGTGTTATCTCCAAATGCATCGGTAACGGCAAAAACAGCTTCACCGACTAGTTTGGTAGTAGTAGAGAATTGGTTCGCTTCTAATTCAGCAGTACGCGCTTCTAAGGAATCTACCCGACCGCGTAGGGTTGCCAATTCTGCGGAAAATTCTTCTTGCAACCGCTGTAAAGTAGCTAAATCTTGTTTGGTTACTAGATCGGCTGTTGCTGTGGCAATCAATTCGTTAACTCTATCCAAACAGGCGTTCAAACCAGCGGCAAATTCATAACGGGTCAAAGCTCGGTTACCGCGATAAGTGGAATTTGGATAACCTGCAATACAACCATAGCGCTCAACCAAAGACTGTAATGCTTGGAATGCCCAGTCTGTAGGTTGGACATCAGAAAATTGGGAAACTGATGTTACTTGAGACTCAGAGTTATTTTGGTTACCTTCGTTACTGTAGCGGTTAATTTGATCTAAGGTTGTTTGAGCCAGTATTTCTGGCTGTTGGGCAACTTGAGTGACACCTGGTTGTTCAGCTGGTGATACTTCAGTGGTTGTATTTGGAGCCGCAATTGCTGTTGTTGAAACTAGTAATGTTGCTCCCAAAACTGCTGGACTAACCACTAAGGTTTTCCATAAGAGATTAGACATCTTTTCTTTACTCCTCACACCTTGTATACATAATTGGGTTGGTTGCACCTAATTCTTAAAAATGCGACATCTCATTGAAACCTGTGGATGAGGCATAGTTACCCCCATTACGATTTTAGTTTTTGTAAAGCTAATAAACGATTAACTTGCAGTTAAAATTTGATGTGATTAACTTATGCAAAAACATATCCTTATATCAAAATATTATAAAACATCTGGTTTAGATGGCAAGATTGGAGCGATCGCCTTAATAACTGTCACACATCAGCCATTTATATATTCACGTAGGGAGTAGAGTTTCAGGCATTGATTAATTTTAACTTAGCTAAATTCATAAAGGCTTTAGACACTTAGTAGCTTATAAGCAGAAATCCAATGTTGCATGTAGCCCTGAGAGTTAGAAGCTGTATACCATTTGCAAGCTAATTACTCAGCTAAACGAAGTTCGTCTTAAATCTTGTTGGAACAAACACAAGAGTACAAATCAATCGGGCTTGTACACGAGTAACTAAAAATCAAGGATTTGAAATGGGTGTTGTTTATGGGGCATAAGGCACTTAAAATTTTTCCAATATTCCGATGTTTCGTACGCTATGTCCAACCTCATGTCAAGAGAAATCGCTTACTCACTCGCAAAAATCACCCCGGTAAGATCAAAGTCATTTTGTGTCAACCCCCGTGCATTATGTGTTGTCAGTGTAATCTTCACTTTGTTGTCAGAAATCTCTATATTTGCATGATGTCCTACTGACTCAGTGGGTTCCACTAGCTTATTTGACAAATTCAATTGCTTGCATAAAATCCTGAAATTTACAGATAGTCTGCAACTTTGCCCCCTCAACTGCCCAACCTGAAATAAGCTTTGCCGATTGTTCAATTTCTGCTTCAGTTAGTAGTTGTGCCATCTTGAAAAATTTCTAGCTATATGTTGGTTACATCTTGGCGAGCGTGAAACCAAACTTGTTTATATTTGGCATGCACAAGAATCGGCATCTGACAGTTTATTAGCAATAAAGAATAAAAGTGCCAGTCATCAAAGTTCAGTTGGGTATTAAATTCAAAATAGCGGCTGAATAAACTGTGAAACACTGCACTCAAATTTTGAATTTGGCGGTTAATAACAAACCAAACAGTCTCAATCCTTCACTATGATTGATTTTGAATTATTCTTCAACTTTTGAAAAAACTATAACGCGATGGCATCTGAGTTTTCAAAAGCAACCAGCGATTACGGACTGACAACTAAAAAGATATCCCATCGTTTTGGGGGCAGGGGAACTCTTAGCAGGGGGAGAAAAGTCGTACTTACAGTTCAGAAATTGGATAATTTATTTTTTAAAGTTCTCTTAAATAAAAATTACCCATAAAAAACTATCCGCTCTGATTTAGATCGGGTGATCTAAGTCAGAGCGGTCTAGCGGGTCTTCAGGTTGCAACCAGACTGCCGGAAGGAACTCCTAGCTCGCCTAGCTACTTGAGCTAACTTAGTCTTCTCAAGATGACTAAGGCTAACTTTTAGAGAACAGCCCCGGCACACAGCCGGCTAACTGCAACCTGATGACCCATGCTTTTACTACTTTCTATCATGGGCATCACCTCCTTGTTGCCTAAGCGGTCTTAGTCTCAAAAGGGCAGAGCATTTTGCTCTGGGTTTATAACCTTTTTCTAAGATAACACATAAATTTAGAGGATTAACCATAAATAGAAAAAATCTCCCACCTTTTAGTGGGAGATAACTGGAGAATGGAAAATATTAACACCTGCTTGGCTGATGCCAAGGAGATTGATTATTTAATCTCAGTAGTGTTAACATATCGCCAACCACAAGCCTGATTTTGGTTATGGTTAGCTTTTATGATTAGAGAGCATTACCGCGAGGTAGAACTTCCTCAGGGAATACAAATTGTTCGTGGATCTGATCTTGAGGAGCCATCCAAGCGCGGATACCCTCGTTGAGCAAAATGTTTTTGGTATAGAAAGT
>JBALDB010000052.1:0-9075 GCA_036918135.1 Nostoc sp. | reverse complement strand
CCATTAATTATAGCGATCGCCTACTGCTTACCCAGTTGTACAAATTCAGGCATAGCAAGCTTTTTGCCTTTTTTTCACCGTCGAACTCACGTTATGATTAATGGGAGTTTGACAAAACTAAGAAACGGCAGAAGGTAATGCAGGCAAATCTTTTGGGTAAATGTCAATCGAAAGTTTTTTCTACAAATTAGGTGTAATACCTCTTTTATTACTTTTGGTAAATAAAAATTAACAAAGGAACGATTAGCAATAAAGAAAACTCGAAAAGCGATCGCCTTCTACTTTCCGAAATTGCTTTATGCTACACTGTAGCTAATATCAAACCTCATTACAACTCCAACGAGATAGCACAAATGAAGTAGTAGCAAACACCTGTTGCACCAAAGCAACAAATGTCAACGAAGAATAAATGCAATTAGTTTGACAGAGTACACGCGAGTGTAAGTTTGCGAATTGAGGTTTGAAAAGAATGCAGAAAAAATCAATATTATTAGCTGAGAATTTAGTCTATGAACTCAGCTTAGAAAGAACTTTGTTTCAAAAAGTTCAGGTAAGTATTGAAGCCGGTGATTCTATCGCTTTAATCGGTAACAACGGTGTAGGAAAATCAACTTTACTAAAAATACTTGCAGGTCAAATTACACCCAGTGCAGGTTCAGTTTCGCGTCATGGTGTAGTTTATTATTTGCCCCAAATCAGTACTATTAAGCAAGAAATTGTATCAGATACAATACTGAATTTTTTGATTTCTATCTCTGATGAATGGTGGCAGATTGAGGAAATTTTGCAAACACAATTCAATACAAATCTTGACCTTTACCTACCAGTTATAAATTTAAGTGGTGGAGAACTGACAAAACTATTTTTAGCAATTGGTTTGGCTCAAGAACCAAACTTATTGTTACTGGATGAACCAACTAATCACATGGATTTACAAGCGTTGTCAAGCTTAAAAGAGTTTCTTGGGAATTTTAATGGTGCCTATGTAATTGTCTCGCACAAGCCTTTTTTCTTAGACCAGGTGATAGATATTACTTGGGAACTTACACCTGTTGGTTTGAAAATATATGGAGGCAATTTTTCTGATTACCGAGAACACAAAGAAATTGAGTTAGAAGCAGCATTGCAATTGCACGAAGTTGCCAGAAAGGAACTCAAACGCACTCAAGCTGCGGTTATGCAGGAACAACAGCGTGCAGCCCAAGCTCAGCGCAATGGTCGTGCTAAGTTTATCAATGGTAGCATTGACAGAATGGCAGCCGGACTAATGAAAACTAAAGCCGAAACATCAGCCGGAAATGCAAAAAAGAAACATCAAGCAGCAGTAGCTCAAGCTAATCAAAAAGTTGTAGGTACGAAGGTGAAAACAACGAAAGTAACCAGTATCCAATTAGAAGAAAAAAGTCAAAAACGCAAAAATTTAATTGATATTCAAGGTGCAAATCTTACGATATCAAAACGGGTACTTTTATACAACATTCAGTTGCATGTTTCTTCTGGCGATCGCATTGCTGTTGTCGGTGCCAATGGTTCGGGTAAATCGAGTTTGGTAAAGGCAATTTTGGGAATGGAAAACCAAACAGCAGTTTTCCTATCAGGTGAGGTTTTGCTTGCACCAGCGATGAAAGCTATATATCTCGATCAAACATATGAATTGGTAAATCCTCAATGCACAATTCTGGAAAATATGCAAGCAGCCAATCCAAATCTCAGCTATCAGCTTTTGCGCCAACAACTAGGACATTTTCTGTTTAAATACGACGATGTTCATAAAAGCGCATCTGTACTGAGTGGTGGTGAGTTAGCAAGATTGGCGATCGCTATGATTAGTATCTCTGAAATTGACCTACTGATTCTTGATGAACCAACTAACAACTTAGATATTCAAACCGTCGAACAAATGGTAGTAGGTATCAATGACTATCAAGGAGCTATTTGGGTCATCTCCCACGATCTAGATTTTCTCAGCCGGATTAATATTACTCAAAGTTTTAAATTGAAAGACCAAGCCTTACAAATGACAAATTATTTACCTAGTACACCAGAAGAGTATTATCAAGAATTACTAGTATCTAATTATGAGTGATAAGTAGCTCAACCTAATTAAACGTTAAATGTCATTACGAGTAAAACCGAGTGTAGACGCAAACGCGAGTGCGTCTCGTAGAGAAGTGGCTTCCCGAACGCGAGTGCGTCTCATTGGCACAGCCTCTCGTAGAGAAGGGTAGCGAAGTAATCGCAAAGATTCTATCTTATAGTTTTTCAAAATTGACCTACTGTATGTATGATATTAAGTCATAGGTAATGCCTGCACTCAAGCTTGAACTAAAATAAATTTTATATACTTAGTATTAAGTCAAACTTAAAATATTAAGTTGTTCTGTACCTTGCCAATTGTCTGCAACGTAAATATCAAGCTCTATAACAGAAGCCGTAAAGCATACAGGCAAGTTATAATTCTTTTGCGGATGAACGTAACAAAAATTTATGAGTAACCCCCTTGTGCAAGCCTTTTTTGTAGGCAGAGCTGTAGCTGAAGTAGTTAACGAGCGTTTAGAGGTCGCTTTGACCGATGCTTTGAGCGAGCTGGGCAAATTTGATGCTGAAGCTAGAGACCATTTACGCCAGTTTACAGAAGAAGTCATAGAGCGGGCAAATCGAGCTGCAGAAGCTGCTAATGCTAGTGAAGCTAGCACAAGTACTAGACAACCAGGTTCAGAGCCAATAGATTTGCAAGCAGAAATTGATGAATTGCGAGCAGAAATTGCCTTATTGCGAACAGAATTGCAACATTATCGCAGAACTTCTGCATAAATTTGTTCATTAGTCATTAGTCATTAGTCATTGGTCATTAGTTTTATCCAAAAGACAAACGACAAAGGACAAATAACACAGGAAAGTTTGAGTGTTTTTTCTTGGAGAGAATTCGGTTACAAACCAACGGTACATGAAGCATATGGAACAAGGTTATTCAAATAAGGCATACCGTTGGAATCGGGAAAAATACTCTAGTAGACGGCGTTTTGTGGATATTTGGTCTTTTGTTTTGACCTTATTATTCCGACTTTGGCTATACAACAAATCTTGGAGTTATCCAGGTGGTGTGACTGAAGCCAAGCAAACTGCAAGACGTAAAACTCAAGCGCTTTGGATTCGTAATACCCTGCTGGACTTAGGCCCAACGTTTATTAAAGTTGGGCAATTGTTCTCTACCCGTGCTGATATATTCCCTATTGAATATGTAGAAGAACTAGCAAAGTTACAAGACAAAGTACCGGCATTTAGCTACGAACAAGTAGAAGCGATTATTGAGCAAGAACTAGGCAAGGAAATTCCTGAACTATTCCACAATTTTGAACCTATTCCTTTAGCTGCTGCTAGCTTGGGGCAAGTACACAAAGCTGTGTTGCATAGTGGAGAAGCAGTTGTAGTTAAAGTGCAACGTCCGGGATTAAAGAAGTTATTTGAAATAGATTTACAAATTCTTAAAGGAATTACTCGCTACTTTCAAAACCATCCACAATGGGGGAAAGGGCGAGATTGGCTGGGTATTTATGAAGAATGTTGTCGCATTCTTTGGGAAGAAATTGATTATCTCAATGAAGGTCGTAACGCTGATACTTTTCGCCGTAACTTTCGTGGCTATGATTGGGTAAAAGTGCCAAAAGTTTACTGGCGTTACACTACCTCCCGCGTGCTGACTTTAGAATACGTCCCTGGAATTAAAATTAGTCAATACGAAGCTTTGGAAGCGGCGGGTTTAGATCGAAAAACCATCGCTCGTCAAGGCGCTCAAGCTTATTTATTACAGTTACTCAATAGTGGGTTTTTCCACGCCGACCCTCACCCAGGTAATATTGCCATCAGTCCGGATGGTGCTTTGATATTCTATGATTTTGGGATGATGGGGCAAATTAAGTCCAACATTCGTGAAGGACTGATGGAAACGTTGTTTGGCATTGCCCAAAAAGACGGTAATCGCGTTGTCCAATCTCTGATCGATTTAGGTGCGATCGCCCCTACGGATGACATGGGCCCAGTACGGCGTTCCGTCCAGTATATGCTGGATCATTTCATGGATAAGCCCTTTGAAAACCAATCGGTCGCGGCAATTAGTGACGACCTTTACGAAATAGCTTATAATCAGCCATTTAGATTTCCAGCAACTTTCACTTTTGTGATGCGAGCTTTTTCTACTCTTGAGGGGGTAGGCAAAGGCTTAGATCCAGAGTTTAACTTTATGGAAGTTGCCAAACCATATGCAATGCAGCTTATGAGCGATATGAATGGTTCTGAGGGGAATAGTTTTCTTAACGAATTGAGTCGTCAAGCAGCTCAAGTCAGTAGTACTGCGTTGAGTCTACCACGTAGGTTAGAGGACACCCTAGAAAAGTTAGAACGGGGAGATATGCGTCTGCGCGTTCGGTCTATAGAAACTGAACGTTTACTGCGGCGCCAAAGTAGTATTCAGCTCTCAATCAGCTATGCTCTGTTAATTACTGGTTTCACGCTTTCAGCTACTATTTTAGTAGTTAACCATTATTTATGGTTGGCACTGCTGCCTGCTTTAATTGCAGCAGGAATTTCAGTGATTCTAATCCGACTGCTTCTACGCCTCGACCGTTATGACCGTATGTATTGATTGTTGAAAAAATTTATGAAAATTAATTTCACCGGTCTTAGCGATCCGGGACTTATTCGTTCTAATAATCAAGATGCTTACTATATCGACCCAGAAGGACGATTTTTTGTTGTTGCTGATGGTATGGGTGGTCATGCAGGAGGAGAAGAAGCAAGTCGCATTGCCACTAAGGAAATTCAGGCCTATTTAGTAGCAAATTGGGAATCTCCAAAGTCTTCTCAAGAATTGCTAGAGCAAGCTCTATGGAATGCTAATCAAGCGATTTTGCAAGACCAGCAAAATCATCCCGAACGCGCTGACATGGGTACAACAGTTGTAGCGGTAATTTTTCGCTCCCCAGAGCCGCCTTGGTGCGCTCATGTTGGCGATTCCCGGCTCTATCGCTTCCGCGAATCACAATTAGAACAAGTAACGGAAGACCACACTTGGGTAGCACGGGCAATTAAAATTGGTGATATCACCCCGGATGAAGCACGATTACATCCTTTTCGCCATGTATTATCCCGCTGTTTGGGGCGGGAAGACCTGCATCAGATTGATGTGCAACCACTGGATGTCAAAATTGGCGATCGCTTGCTGCTATGTAGTGATGGTCTTACAGAAGAACTTGTGGAGCAAAAGATTGCTAGCTGTCTCCAAAACGCTCCTTGGGTAGATAAAGCCGCCATCTCTCTAGTCGAAGCTGCTAAAGAGCAAGGAGGGCACGATAACATTACTGTTGTCATCCTCTCTCTGGCAGAAAATAGTCATTAGTCATTAGTCATCGATCATTTGCAAAGAAGGAAGCATAAGTCCGAGCAAAGGAAACCTTTGATTAAACGCTGGTTGCTTGGCTGCCAAGAGACCGTATTCGAGCAGCGGCTCAACGGCAGTTCCTTTAAGGGAGTGAAAAGAGTCAATGCACTGACTCAACTTTCTAAGACAGGATCGAGGACAAATCCGGTAAATATACCCATCAATTTGTTCAGTCTGAGCATTTTTCCTTTTAACTATTTGATACTAATATTTTTAGCCTCCAAAGTGACCTAAGGAGGCTAAATTTGCATAAATTCAGTAAATTGACATCTTGCACCTAATGAGGTAACGCGACTATAATTCACGCTTATCACCATTTATTCCCCTGCCTGCTTCAACTCCCTGCCTTGGGAAGTTTTCTCTCTACTCACCAAGAGAGCATTTCAGTTTTTCTTAACCAGGGAAACAGTGGATAATCAGGCATAACACCCCTAATTTTCTCCAAGTCGTAAGGAGTAAAAAAGGTAGATTACTTAATCTAAGACAAAATAGAGTCTATTTTCTGGAATATGACTCGGCCGACTTGGGTGGTATATCAGTGGGATTAGGTGCAAGATATCATTTCAAAGAAAATCCACACTTAGGGTGTGGGCAATCTGTCAAACACTTGTTATCTTTCTTAATACGGAGGAACAAATGCGGGACAGATATAAGTCCAACTACTATCCCATTTGGACTTCTGTGAATGATATCACCTTTACGCTTTGTTTTTTCGGAGTAACTTATGAACCAACCATCAAAATTATCATTAGAACAGCAATTCAGTATCTGCTCATTTGCAACTCAGGTGCAGCACATGAGCCACGAACAAGCTAAAGACTTCTTAGTGAAGCTGTACGAGCAAATGGTAGTACGCGAGGCAACATATCAGGAACTTCTTAAGCACCAGTGGGGCTTAGATTCAGGTTCCACTATGGCATAGAGTCGTTCTGATGTCGCAGTGGGCGACCTCCTTCTCTTGCTTGGTTCCAACGGAGGAAAACAGCTGGGGATGCCGGGGCGTCAACTCCGATAAACAATTCCAGTATCTTGTGGTAAATGTTTAATTCCAGAAATCAATCAGCGAGGAGTAAAGTCATCGACATACAAATTCGGTAGACTCCAAAATTAGTTTGAGATTTTAGCTCAAATCCTGTGTGTATTTTAGTGAAACTTCATCTTGCTTCGTCTAGTGTGAAACTTTATACTACGTAAATTTATAATACTCCGGAATTTCTACATAGGAGTATCTACAGAGTATTTTAATAGCCTAACTTTTACAGTTAGTATTTTCACTCTCTAATACATATAACTAGAACTTAGAACCTTATATATAATTTGTTCATAAAAATTTACAACTTTGGAGTTAATGCTGTTTTTTTACAGAAGAAATATTAAGAAGTTATTTTTAGCTCGAAAGATCGTATGGAGAATCAGTATCAATACTTTCGAGTTTTGCTATAATTTGAGGTTTAATCTTTTCGTATTCGTTTTTGAGTAAGTTTTTACTAATCTGGGGGTCGGCAGATGATATCAAGCTATTACTGATTTTGACCCACTCTTGGAGTCGTTGACGTTGGGCAGAAGCGATACTCGAAAGCAGGATATGAGTACAGCGAGTTGGTGTTTCTCGTGCAAAAAACAACAGACGGTAGTAACCTGTTTGGTGTAGCAAGCGAGAAATTTCTTGACCAAGGTTGGTTTTGAGATCGAGGTAGTAATGTAACCATTTAGCGCCGTGTTTGCGGTTGTAAATGACAGTAATCCACAACAGCATCGGATGAGGAACGGAGATGAAAAGAAATTGATTATAGCGGGTACAAACTAAGCGCTTTTGAATTTCCTGTTGGGGTAGCATTACCCACAAGGCTGATAAAGCCTCACCATTTGCATGTATGGGTTGGGGAAACACAATATCGGCAATTGGTTTATTTTGTGGCCAGGAAATGGTATTAGCAATTTCATCGTTTGAGGAGGATATCCGCAAATCGGCTTTTGTGTTTTGCTCAACCTCAGCGGTAACTGTCGTAGCAGGAACTAATGCATAGCTGTTTTGTTTAATTTTACGTGTGTGGTCAGATTGCTCTAGAGATACTAAAACTTTTAGAATTTCACTGATGCTTTGGGGGCGATCGCGTGGTACTTTGGCTAGACAACTCATCACCAAATCTTCTATTTCTTTTGGTAGTTCCAATCCTGGCGAAGCCTCAGTTAAAGAACGTGGTTTTTGATAGTGATGTGTTTTATACCATGCTCCAAAAGAATGAGTCGGTGCTACCAGTGGCATTTTGCCTGTGAGCATCTCAAACATCATTACACCCAAACTATAAATATCAGAACGGTTATCTAATTCTTTACCCTCCATTTGTTCGGGAGAAGAATAAGCCAGTGTTCCCAAATAAAATTTTGTATGATCGCTATCTGACTGTAATAACTTAGCAATCCCAAAGTCGAGAACCTTGACCAATTCTCCAAAACTAGGATCTTGAATTACCAGCATATTGCTTGGCTTCACATCACGATGGATTATTGGGCAAATTGTACCCTCAACTGGGATGCCATCATGAGCGCACTGCAAACCCAGATTCACTTGACGTGCCATACTAAGAAATCTTGGTAAAGGCAATCGTTGCTTACGAATAATATTGTTCAGGCTTTGTCCTTGCAGGTATTCCATGACATAGAAAGGGGTATTATTGTCATCTACGCCATAGTCCATTACTCGGACTATATGGATACTTTTTTGCCCTAGTAAAGCACAGGTTTTCGCTTCTCGCTCAAAGCGGTCTTGCAGTCGCATCTTTTCATTTTGGATTGATAAAGCAAGAAACTTTACAGCAACAGGTACACCACCCAATAAAATATCCTTAGCACGATAAACTCGACCCATTGCTCCAGTACCGATTAACTCCTGGAGTTGGTAGCGTTTGCTCAGTAAGCGACCAATGTTTGGGTCTGACATAGAAAAGACTCTAAAAGCAGGTTGTAAATGTTTGCGATCGAAAGTGCATTCAAACCCATACACCAAAAATAGTAAATTCCGAATACAGAATTCAACACATAAGTTCGAGCGCCGACTTGTGGCTATCGAAACTTCAAAGAGTAAAATGGCCTCTAGATTTGGCTACCAAACCTAGATTTTCTACCTTACTCAATTGCAAACTGCTGTATCTAGGCAAATGTATACTAACGTTTTGTACTATTTTGGATTTTAATTATGATGTAGTTTTAGTTTGCCCAATTTAAACTGAATAAATAACCTCGAAGCTGTTAAAAACCACGAATGACCGCAGAATTAGAAGCTTCTGTCTTCTTAAAAGAGAACTTCTCCTTCCTTAGGAGCACGTGTAGCAAGCTCGAACCACAAAGGTATAGGAACGGTGAATCAACAACAGATATCTTTACTTCGGGAAAAGCTAAAGAGCAGATTACCTAACCACTTGTTTAACTTTTAACTAATTCTAACGACTGAGGGCTTTATTCTTTTTTAAGAAATTCACAATTGGAAAATTCTGTTAACAAATAAATTTACAAAACCTTGATATACGAAGGTAAATTATAAGTCTAAGTACAGGACAAAAATTTTAAGGAGTGAAGAAAGGGATAATAATTGAAATCAAGATCAAGAAGAATAGAACGTAAATGATCTAAACCATAAC
>JBALDB010000051.1:0-251613 GCA_036918135.1 Nostoc sp. | reverse complement strand
GGCGAGCGTAGCGATCGCACTTCACCTGCCCACTTAAGCAAATTCATGCCTAGCAAGCTTTTTGGGCTTTTCTATCCGTCGAACTCACGTTAATTTACTTTAAATCAAGGATTTAGAGTATTATTACTTGAAGATGATGTGAAATTTGTACCCTTTGAATGAGCTTCTTCAACCTATAGCAAGAGTGTCATTTTCCATTAAGCGCTTATTATAGAGAGCTAGGAAATAAAATTGCAGTATATCTGCCTTGAAAACTATGGACTGGAAGTACAAGTGGAAAAACGGCTATCGCCCAAGTCGAGATGAAGCGGCAAAAAACCCTCATCTGTTAGATGAGAGTCAATTCAATAACGACCAAGACCGAAAGCTAGCTGAAGAAGATGCAAGAAAGCATTTGGGCGTGCCTACACCAACCTTAGACGAAGATAAGTCAATACTACCTCAATAAAAAGGCTTAAAAATAACATATTTACCAAAATATTTGCAACAATTAAACTGATTATAAGGGCATACAATTGTATGCCTAAACTCATCTACTCTTTAGCAGAAATTTTTAAAAGCTAAGATATTGGGTATTTTTTACATACATACGCTCTCTATCGTTAAATTAGACAAAATAATGCAGATTATTCAAATTTTAAATCGATTGAACACTTTTAACTTCACTAAGCTACTTGCTCAAACAATAGCTTTAGGCACAGGTGCTATTGTTCTTTCAACTACTAATGCTGATGCTGCCGAGCAAGTTATTTTAAAATATGGTAACTTTCAAGGGCCAATATCTGTTGAAGAATTAAATCAGTTTGCAGAAAATGGCAAGACTACCCCAACATTAAACGCTTATTTACAGGCGGCTCAACAAGACCCGGCATTAGCTCGTAAAGCACTCAAATCCGGCATAAAAGCCGATCCTGCTTTTTTAAATAACTTACTATCAAGTTGGGCAGGGCCAGTTTTGGTTAGCCAAATTGGTGAAGTAGTTCATCCTCCTGCAGGACAATTAGACCAGCAGGCATTACGAACTGCTTTAAGTACAACTATTAAGCAAAAGGGTGAAGTTACACTGCTGGGAGCTATTCAGAATTATCCAAATACTTCTGTTGAACTGGAAGGAGATCGTCTGATTTCTGTTTATGAACGGCTAAGCAATCTTGCCGAACTTTTATGAACCTGAGTTACTGCTGAAATATAATACCTATGACTCTACCTCAAGGTTGTACCCTGTGACTAAAAAATTTCCTAGCTTAATTGTAGAAGTGAATCTAAGCGTAGGAAAATATTAGTATGACAGCTGATGTTTCTAAAGATATCAACAAGAAACTTAATGGGTCAGTGGTAGCAGGTGTTTTGTTAATTATTCTGGGAGTGATTGGGATTGCAGTACCCAATTTTACCACGATATTCGCTGAGACTTGGTTCGCAGCGATTTTAACTTTTGCTGGATTTACAAAACTAGTTTATGCCTCCCAGACTCGCGATCGCGGTGGTTTTGTTTGGAAACTTTTATTGAGCGGACTGTATATTGCAACCGGCGTAATGCTATTGTTTTATCCTTATACAGGCGTTCTCACACTCACTTTATTACTAGGTACTTTTCTGCTAACTGAAGGTACATTCGAGTCAATTCTAGCCTTCCAGTTACGTCCCCAACAAAACTGGACATGGGTATTAGTTAATGGCATTATTACACTCGTCTTAGGTGCAATGGTTTGGTTTCAGTGGCCGTACGATGCACCTTGGCTTCTAGGAACACTAGTCGGTGTTAGCCTTCTGTTTAGTGGCATTTCCCGCGTAATGCTATCGTTGAATGTGCGTTCTGCCTTAAATTCTGATGACTCAGCGGCAAATCCTACTTAGTTAATGGGAATTAGGGACTGGGGGAGGATAAAGGGTAATGGGGATTAATCCAAGCCTACACGAAGGTAAAAAACTGCTGTAGAAAATTGTAATGTTGGTGCTTGAATAATGAGAGCAAACATACAAGTTTTAACTGAAACTCGCTATGATTCGACTGACTGCGCCCGATGACACAAATGCATTACTCGCTTTGGCAGAAGCGACAGGACTTTTCGAGTCAAACCAAATTGAAGAACTCGCTCAAATGCTAAATCAGCATTTCGATGATAAAACAGATAACCAAGGTGTATGGTTTACTGACTACGACAACGAGCCCGTGGGCGTTGCATACGCCGCGCCAGAACGAATGACTGAGGGGACATGGAATCTCTACCTCATCGCTATTCATCCCGTTCGTCAAAGACAGGGGCGTGGAGCCTCTTTGTTGCACCACGTAGAGCAAATGCTGGCTAACAAAGGTGAGCGTATGCTACTAGTGGAAACGTCCGGGCTCAAAGACTTTGAATACGTTCGTGCATTTTATCGAAAGAGCGGTTACGAAGAAGAAGCGAGGATTCGAGAATTTTATAAGCTAGGAGACGACAAAGTCATTTTCCGCAAGGCATTGGTAAGTACTGCCTCTTAAAGTCCCACCTTCCCCAATCACCAGTCCCCAATACCCAATACCCATTCGCTAGTGTCTAAAAAAGTTAACAAGAGATTGCAGCAGCGATCGCTCTGGTATTGCTAAATTAACAAAGGTAATTAAAATCCAGGCTAGCTAGCTGCAATCAACAATGGTATCTAGTTCTACTCCCTTCTCGGATATTCAAAACCATTGGGCACGCTTATTTATTACAGCCTTAGCCCAACGTGGTATTGTTAGTGGGTTGCCTAACGGCACTTATCGCCCCGATAACTCACTCACCCGGGCTGAGTTTGCCGCTATCATCGCTAAGGCATTTGGGACAGTTTCCCAGAAGCGGCAGTATATTGTCTTTGTTGATGTACCTAGTAGTTATTGGGCAGCAACAGCCATTCAAACAGCTTACGAAAAAGCATTCATTAGTGGATTTCCAGATAATACCTTCCGTCCTGCTAACCGAATTACAAGGACGGAAGTTTTAGTTTCTTTGGTAGCAGGTTTAGAAATTGCCACAAAAGTAAAACCCGATCTCCTCTCAACACTCGGACAAATTTATCAAGATGCTAGCCAAATTCCTGCTTATGGCAAAAATCAGATAGCAATTGCCACTAGTGCTGGACTGGTAGTTAATTTTCCAAATCTGAAATTACTTAATCCCAATCTTGCAGCCACGCGTGCAGATGTGGCAGTAATTATTTATCAAGCTTTGGTGTATTTAGGTGTAGCAGAAAAGATTGTTTCTAGTTACATAGTAGTGCCACCGATACCCACACCGACGCCAACCCCAATACCAACACCAACGCCCATACCAATACCAACACCAACGCCTGTACCTTCTGGTAGTGTGAAGCTAAATCATACCAGAGAATTCCGGGGAGTGTGGGTAGCATCTGTGTGGAATAGTGATTGGCCTTCCAAACCTGGACTCTCTGTTGAGCAACAGAAAGCAGAAATTACCGAAATTGCCACTAAATTACAAGCGCTGAACTTTAACGCCCTAATCTTCCAAGTCAGACCAGAGGGAGATGCTTTGTATGAATCGCAAATAGAGCCTTGGAGTGCTTGGATTACCGGAACTCAGGGAAAAGCACCAGAACCACTTTACGACCCTTTAGCGTTTGCGATCGCAGAATGTCACAAGCGTAACATTGAAGTTCATGCTTGGTTCAATCCTTACCGCGCCAAGACTAGCATTAAGGGTTCGCCCAATGTCCGCCCTCACATAGCTGTGACTAATCCAGAAGCCGTTTACCAATGGGGCAATCAGTTGTGGATGGATCCAGGACTAAAAATAGTTCAGGACAGAGCTTACAACGTGATTCTCGATGTAGTCAAGCGCTATGATATCGATGGCATTCACTTAGATGATTATTTCTATCCATATCCACTTGAGGGACAATCTTTTCCAGATAATAAAACTTATTCTGCATACAAAGCAGCTGGTGGTATGCTTAGCGTGGGCGACTGGCGACGGGACAATGTTAACAAAATGGTACAGCGTCTCTGGCTGGGAATTAAACTAACCAAACCCGACGTTAAATTTGGTATTAGTCCCTTTGGAATTTATCGTCCCGGACAACCTTCTGGTATTACTGGGTTGGATGCTTATAACGTGCTGTATGCTGACTCAAAGAAATGGCTAGAAGAAGGCTGGATTGATTATATTGCGCCTCAACTTTACTGGCGTACAGACCAACCACAACAAAGTTATTCTGCATTATTAAAGTGGTGGACACAGGTAAACACAAAGCAAAGACATGTTTACGCTGGTAACAATCTCACAGAACCAAACGAGAAAAGTCGAGAAAGTGATGAGATTGAAAAGCAGGTAAAAATTAGTCGTAGCCAAGCTGCACAGTTATCACTGGGGAATATTTTCTTTAATCTTGGTGTTTTAAGGAAAGATAGTCAGGGCATTGCTGAGAAATTCCAAAGTTTGCTTTATAACAAGCCTGCCTTAGCTCCTACTATGTCTTGGCACAATACAACACCACTTCCTCCACCTATTGGACTACAAGTCAACAACCGTAAACTGAGTTGGCAGCCAGGAGATAATCAGCCCGTTCGTTCTTGGACACTTTATCGGCAAACTGGCGATACTTGGACAATCCAGCGAATTTTATCTGCTGGTACTACTTTTGCTACTGTTCAACAAGCGGGAACTTATGCTGTGTGTGCTGTGGATAGGTTGGCTAATGAAAGTGTCGGAACAGTTATCACAGTTAGTTAAGGGACTTCCAATTAAAAGGATATTCCATTGATGACGTAGGCAGGGAGCAGGGGAGAGATAGAAAATATCACCTGATTAAATTGGATAATTTATTTTCTGGAAGTCCTTAAGTAAAAATAGAAAGCGATAAAATAGCAACTCCAGTACTCAACAACTGAAGTTGCCGCACTTTTAAAAAAGTCCACCTTAGTAGATTGAAATCTCAAAGAAGGCGCAAACGTGAAATTTAAACCAACGCTGCCACCTTCTCTAACAATCCCTGAAACAACCGTAACCCATCGTTATTACCCAACATTGCATCTGACGCTCTTTCTGGATGCGGCATCATTCCCAACACATTGCCTCGACGATCGCAAATTCCGGCAATATTGTTGAGGGAACCATTAGGATTCTCTGTTGCATAGCGGAACAAGACTTGTTCGTTATCTTCAATTGCTGCCAGAGTAGCTGCGTCAGCGTAGAATCGTCCTTCACCGTGGGCAATGGGCAAAGTAATAACTTCACCACTGTTATAAGCTTGCGTCCAAGGCAGATTGGTACGTTCAACTTTTATCGAAACGCGATCGCAAATAAAATGCAAATCTCGATTTTTGGTCAACACCCCTGGCAACAGACCAGCTTCAGTTAATACCTGAAACCCATTGCAAATACCGATGACAAACTTTCCTTTGTGGGCGTGTTCGATAACCTGCTGCATCACAGGCGAAAACCGGGCGATCGCACCACAGCGTAGATAATCACCGTAACTAAAGCCACCAGGTATAACAATAACATCCAAATCAGCAATGTCAGTGTCTTGATGCCAAACCATGCGAGTCGGTTGTTCCAACAAGTCTCTGGTCACATAAGCGACATCGCGATCGCAATTAGAACCCGGAAAAACAACAACACCGAATTTAGTCATTTGTCAATTGTTATTAGTCATTGGTACATTAGTCATTTGAGACATAGGGCACTGCTTATTTCTCTTTTACTCCCTAGTCAACAGGAGCCAGTGCCTTAGGTGGGTTCCCCCTGTTAAAGCAACTGGCTCTCAACAGTCAACCGTCAACCGCCAACACTCCCTAAAACACCCCCGTCTGTGATTCAACTTCTATTAGCTCAAATCGATAATTTTCAATCACCGGATTTGCTAGCATTTGGTCACAGATGTTATTCAGGTCTTGACGAGCTTTTTTCTCATCAGAGGAGACGACGATCAGTTCAATGTACTTACCAATCCGTACTTGCTCAACGTTATCGTATCCCAGCTGTTGAAGACCGGATTGTACAGCTACACCAGCAGGGTCTAAGACTGAAGGACGAAGTGTCACGTGAATTTTGGCTAGATACCTCAATTGCATAGGCTTTTTGCTGAATGCTGCGATCGCTATACTATAACTTTCTGTTCCAACTGAGTGAAAATAAGATTATGAAGCGGTTAGAGTTAACTTATTAGTTAGCCAGTCCGACAGCTTCAAATTACACTGGCATATTTAAATAATTGTCTATGACAGTCATACGCACCCGCAGTCAAGAGCGTATTTTGAACCTGCTGAAAACCATCAAAAAAGGCATTTCCGCCCAAGATATTTACGTAGAACTACGTAACAGCAATCAAGGTATGGGTTTAGCAACAGTTTACCGCTCCTTAGAAGTTCTAAAACTTGAAGGCATGGTACAAATGCGGAATCTGGCTAACGGTGAAGCCCTTTATAGCCTAGCGCAACAAGACAAACACCACCTTACTTGCTTACAATGCGGTACATCAATTCAAATTAATCAATGCCCCGTCCATAACCTAGAAGACCAGTTAGAAACCAGCCATAAGTTTAAAATTTTTTATCACACCCTAGAGTTTTTTGGCTTGTGTAGCCAATGTCAGAGTTTGTAAAGGGCATCGGGCAAACAGGGAGTGTGGGAGGAAAAGGAGGTGTGGGAGGATGGGGAAGAAGAAATGCAGGTGTGGGAGGATGGGGAAGAAGAAATCTTGCCCCCCTCTCTCTCCACACTCCCCCATCTCCCCACTCCCCACTTCTCACCCAAGCCGATTATTATTCCCTGTTGGTATTTCCCCACTAAACAAGGAGCTAGAATTCCCATTAGTAGCGTCTGCAACAATCGAACGCATCCCTTCTAAAGTGGCAGGAATAGTGCGCGGATCCATAAACATTACCTTGCTGCTGTCGCTACTGCCAATCTTTGTACCCATTTCTAGATAATTTTGAGCGAGTAAAAACTGTAACGCTTGCTGGGCATTTGCTTCAGATTTCAGAGTATTGGTAATAATTTGCAATGCCTCTGCGGTTGCTTGAGCTTTGAGAACTTGTTGCTGACGTTCCGCTTGAGCTTGCAAGACGATGGTTTTTTGTTGCGCTTCCGCTTGCAAAATTGCAGATTTTTGACGAGCTTCGGCATCCAAGATTTGCGCCTCAGCTTTACCTCTAGCAGTATTGACGGCAGCTTCCCGTTCACCCTCAGAATTTAAAATCGCTGCCCGTCTGCGCCGTTCAGCCGACATTTGCAATTCCATCGATTCCTGCACTGCTTGAGAAGGAATAATATCACGCAGTTCTACCCGCGTCACTTTTACGCCCCAAGGATCGGTGGCAACGTCCAAATCTTGCAACAAAAGTTCATTGATTTGGGTACGAGCAGTAAAAGTTTGATCCAGTTCCAGTTGTCCCATTTCCGAGCGAATTTGGGTAAGCACTATGTTCACCATTGCCGACTGGAGATTTTCAACCTTATACCAGGCTTTTTCCATATCCACGATGCGCCAATAAACCACCGCATCCACTTCAATGCTTACGTTGTCGCGGGTGATGCATTTTTGGGGAGGAATATCTAAGACTTTTTCGCGGATGGTTTCTTTGTAAACAATTTTATCCACAAAAGGAATGACAAGGTTTAGACCTGGTTCTAGCTTTTTGTTATAGCTACCCAATCTTTCCACCAAAGCTTCATTGCCTTGATTGACGACTTTCACAGACCCCGCTACAGCAGAACCACCAAGGGCTAAAAACATTAGTAAAAATAACTGTTCCATAGTAAATCTCCTGATTTTTCTAATTAAATATCACTTGAAAGGGAAAATGTGGGGGAATGGAGGAGTGTGGGGAGTGTGGGAAGTGTGGGGAGAGAGGAGATGGGGGAGTGTGGGGAGTGTGGGGAGTGTGGGGATGGGGGAGTATGGGAAGTGTGGGGAGAGAGGGAGGCAAGATTCCTTCTCCATCCTCCTTTTCCTCCCACACTTCCCACACCCCACACCCTACACCCTGTTTTCGTCATCCGCCATCAGCCATCAATTTCCAATTTTTAAGAATGCAGCAAATTTTCTGGTATCACAATCAAGGTGGTGCCTTCTCTCCTAACTACATAAACTCTTTGATGGGGCGCTATGGTGAATTTGTCATCGTCACATCGTGCTTGCCAAGAATTTCCCTCGTACAGAACTCGCCCTGTTTTTCCAGGTGGAATTTCTGTGAGGGTTTCAGCTATAACTGCATCTCGAATTTTTGACTTGCGTCGTCGCGGCTGTATAAAGCGACGGGAAAGCACAATTAATGTTGTGCAAAGCAACAGCCAAACTACAATTTGCAACCATAAATTTATCAAACCGACTCCAGACAGCAGCGCCACGATAAAAGCGCTAATTCCCATCATGAAGGCGACAAACGCCGATGGTAAAAACAGTTCCGTTAAACAGAGAACTGCTCCTGCAAGAAGCCAAATTAAAGTAAAACTTGGCATAGCGCTATCCTAAGACTCTACATTGACGTAAATGCATTTATAAGATTAGATACACCCAGAAGTAGGCTATTAACGGAAAGCAAAATTTGGTTTTTTTACCAATAATTTTGATTAATTTCAGTAACAAAGTGTAGCCAGTGGTACACAAGTCCAGTCTATTCTAGCCTTCAAGTTGTTGACAGCTAAATTTAATCGAAATTCATGAGTTGATATGATTTCTACTCAACGTATAATTAATTGTATAAATAAGAACTGTAATACTCCGATTAATTCTGAGGAAAATGCTGTTTGTCCCGGTTGTCAAACTCCTTTAGTTCATCGCTATCTCTGGACTGTTGGCTCGTTGTCCGCCAAAATGCCATTAGGCACTAAGGTAGCAAATAGATATGAGGTAATTAGACAGCAAGTTTGGCTCGATACTCAACCAGGGCTACCGCCTGATGTACCTGAGGAATTGCCAAAAGCAGTAATTCCTTATTTACGGTTATATCAAGAACGGCTACATTTACCCCAGGTTTATGGATTTGCTCGCGATGTTGAAGAGGGTAATGGTGATATTCTTTTATTGGAAAATGTGCCGATAGATGAAACGGGACATATTTACCCGACTATTGCCCAGACATGGCAGCAAGCAACGGCGGTACGACAAGTTTATTGGCTGTGGCAAATTCTCCAACTTTGGACACCTTTATCAGAATTGGGACTCACTCGCAGTTTATTGGTGCGAGATAATTTGAGAGTCCAAGGTTGGTGTGTGCGACTGTTGGAACTCTACCAAACACCAGCAGCCGATAAGCTGAGTTTACAGGATTTAGGACAGTGTTGGCAGCCTTTGGTAGCGTCTGCAAAAACATTCATAGCCAAACGGTTGCAGAATATAGTCGAGCAGATGTGTGAAACTAAGGTAGATTTAGATGCTATTGTTACCCAACTCAATAATTTACTCCTAGCATCTGCGGCAGAGTTACCTCTAAGTGTAAAGGTAGCAGGCTCCACAGATGCTGGTTTAGTAATGCCGCAAAATGAAGACACTTGCTATCCCGGTGGTTTTAGTGACTTGGACGAGGCTTTAGTGCCTTACTTGTCGATTGTTTGTGATGGCATTGGTGGACACGAAGGCGGTGAGGTTGCTAGTCGGTTAGCTGTAGAGTCTGTAAAGTTGCAAATTCGCGCTTTATTAACGGAGGTAGCAGCACAAAGTCAACTTGTATCGCCAGAGTTGTTGCAGGAACAACTAGAAATCAGTTTACGAGTGGTGAATAATCTAATTTCTGCTCGCAATAACGAGCAAAAACGCCAAGGTAGAGAACGCATGGCGACAACTATCGTCATGTCTGTGCAAATTCCCCAACGAATTCAGACTATTTCTGGACGGCAATCAAACAATAGCCACGAATTATACTTAATTAATGTTGGCGATAGCCGTGCTTACTGGATTACTGCTGATTATTGTCAGCTACTCACAATCGATGATGATGTGACGACGCGGGAAGTACGTTTTGCTAAAAGCTTGTATCGAAAGGCACTTTTAAGACCCGATGCTACCGCCCTAACTCAAGCTTTGGGGACAAGAGATGCAGAATCCTTGCGTGTGAGGGTTCAGCGTTTTATCGTTGAAGAAGATGGTATATTGCTACTGTGTTCTGATGGTTTAAGCGATAATAATTGGGTAGAACAATCTTGGCAAGATTATGCAAAACCTGTGTTGACGGGTGAAGTTACAGTTGAAGATGCTGTCCGCAATTGGATTAATCTAGCAAATGAAAAAAATGGGCGTGATAATATCTCGGTGGTTCTTACTTATTACCGTGTTTCCCCAGAATATTTAGCACCTGTTACCCCTTCATCACCAGTAGAAATTGTAGAAGCAGAAATAGAACAACCAGAAGAACAAGAAGATTTACAAGAACAAGAAGAACCAACTTCCTTGGCAGAAAGTTCGCAAGCGTTACCAGATTTGCATCTAGATTTGGATGTTCCAGAGGAACCAGTTACAACTCCAGAAATTCCGCCAACTTTAATCGAAAAACCTCGTCTACGTAAACGTTTGCTAATCGTGGGGGGAGTTTTGGCATTGCTTGCAGGGGGTACAAGTCTGGGATTATTTGCTTGGTGGCAAATTAATTCTCAAGGATTTGAGCGACTATGTCGGCAACTGCCTTCAAGAGTACAGCAAGTGTGTCCGGGTAAGAAGTAGGGAATGGAAAATGGAGCATGGGGTAGTGGCTGAGAGTTCAATTAAAAGCAAAAGCCACTTTACTCAACTCAAAAGCGGCTTTGCTTAACTCACAAGCTGCTTTGCTTAAGTCGGAAGCCACTTCACTCAACTTACAAGCCACCTTACTCAACTCAGAAGCCACTTCGCTCAACTCAGAAGCCGCTTTGCTCAACTCAAAAGCCACTTCGCTCAACTCAGAAGCCGCTTCGCTCAACTTGGAAGCCGTGTAGTAAAAGTTTCAACTGGTGAACTGATATTGTGAAGCGATCGCACCACACATAACTTTACATGACTTTGGCAAAGGCGATCGATAGCTATATGTGTAAATTGTAAAATGTTCATGATTTTACTGAAAATCTTATAGACACCACGGAGGCCATAGGATAATAGAAAAATGGTGATTTTGAAGAATTGAGATGACTGATCCAGTAACTACGATCGCGGCAGGGGCAATTCTCAACCTCGCATTTCAGGAGTTTGCTAAGTCGGGGGCTGGGGAAGTAGCGAAGAAGACTGTGGGCGGGGCGATTTCCTTAGCAAAAGGGCTACGGGATAAAATCACTGCTAAGTTTCAAGGAAATGCCAAAGCAGAAGCGGCGATTGCAGCAGTGGAAACCGACCATTCCCCAGCAGCACTGAGTAAGTTAGAAGTGTACTTGGATGATGCAATGTCCGATGATGCTGTGTTTGCGGCAGAACTGCAGCAGGTAGCACAGCAGATTATCAATATCCAAAATCAAACTACCTCGAATCGGGAGTATAAAAACTACGGCCGCGACCAAATCAATATTGAAAAAATTGAAGGTAATCCCAGAATTGGCGGGTCATAGGCATGGGAAAACGGAGTAGGCGGGGGTATGGCAACCTGGGACGCGACCAAATCAATATTGAGCGGGTAAATGGCAATGTACTGCTTAAGTCACAGGAGACGGTGCGCCCTCCCGCCGAAAAGGATTTGCTGGCAACAGTCAAGCAATGGGTTGAATCCAGACTTGAGGGACAACTGCACCATGCCGTTAGGCTGAATTTGCACAAGGAGACGCAACCGCAACAAGTTCGTCCTTGGGGTATGGAGGTGAAAGTGGCGATCGCTCAGCCGAGTCAGCTATTGTCACCGGAAACGACTATTGGGCAGGTATTTGACCAATGTTCGGGGCGATTACTGATTTTGGGTGAACCGGGGGCAGGTAAAACGACGAGCTTGCTAGACTTAGCTCTAGAATTGGTGGAAAGGGCAGAAAACGATTCGCAACAGCGCATTCCTGTCCTGGTCGATCTTTCCGATTGGCAACCTACCACATCTCAATCAGCTTCTAGGCAAAGTGGAGTTACATCTAGATTCCGATCGGTTTCCCAGAAAAATCTCTCTGAGTCTCTTCCTGAACAAGCACCTGTCTGGTCGATCGCCAATTGGCTGGCTAGCAAGGTGCGAGAGAGATATGGCTTTTTGCCACAGCAAATTAAACAATGGCTAGAGGAAAAACGGTTAATACCCTTGCTGGATGGACTAGATGAAGTGCGCCCAGAGTATCAGCAGGATTGCGTGCAGGCAATTAACCAGTGGTTAAAATCAGATTTGCGTCCCAGACAGGTAGCATTGTGCTGTCGGCGCGAACAGTATGAGGCTTATACTCAAAAGCTGGAACTCGATGGAGGAGTTTATCTTCAAGACTTGACGGATGAACAGATCGAGACTTTTTTAGCAGAGACGAACCGAAATGAACTCAAACAGAGCTTGGTGGCAGATGCGAATTTTCTGGCGCTGATTCGCAGACCGTTGTTGCTGTCAATGGCGATACTTGCTTATAAAGAACTAGACCCAATCCAGTGGCGACGCAGAACTTCGACGGGCGATCGCTTAAATCTACTGTTAGATGCCTATGTACGACGAATGTTGACACAGGATACCCCTAGCCGTGCCTATCGTCAGCGAAAGATTCCTAGCCCCGAACAGAGTCAGAAGTGGCTAGAAATTCTCGCCTTAGAGCTTTTGCAAGAATCAGAAACCGAGTTTTTGATTGAGCAAATTGAAATAACATGGCTGTCAACACCCCTTCAAAAATGGCTATTTACTATTTTTGCCGTAATTTGTTGGGGGCTAATCGGTGGCGTAATTGGTTGGGGGCTAATCCTTGTTGGAATTTTTTGGGGACGATTCTATAGGTTGGTCAATCTACCTCGGATTGGTGAAAGCTCTCGTTTTTGGCTGGGATTTGGGATTGGCTGTTTCTATAGCTTGGTGCTTGGCATAAATGTCTTAAAGAATTTGCCACAGATAGAATCAGTTGTGGGAGGCGTCCAAATCTCATTATCAAGTCTCAAACGACAAAAAGTATTACGCAAGCTGTCATCTTGGAAGGGTATATCAGTCCCTACTCAAATTAGCGTACTAATTAATAAATTCAATGAATTTAATATACCAACATTGGACTTCAACTTTAATATACCAACATTGGACTTCGACTTTGAAGAATGGCGCTTTAAAATTAAAACTCTATCAGTGCCAAATCAAGGAATTAAGAACTTGTGGCGAAATGCAATCCCAATTACGCTAATATTTGTGCTTTTGCATACCTTGATAGTTTGTCTTACACAACGTTCAGCGTCTTCCCTTGATTACATTGTGCTAAATTCCTTGTCCATAGCTCCACTACTATGGATTGGGCTGGGAGGGGGATATATCTGCATCAATCATTTTCTAGTGCGTTTATCTTTGTATTGCACTAACTCGATTCCTTGGGACTATGCTCGTTTTCTCAACTATGCAACAGAACGGCTATTGCTCCAGCGTGCTGGTGGTCGGTATCGCTTCATGCATGACTTGTTGAGGGAATCTCTTGCTCAACGTAGAATCGACACCCATCCACACCTAATTAATTCTCAAGTTTTCTTTCGTTGCGCTGAAGGCTACCGCTCGAAGGAGCAGTATGATAAAGCATTACAAAACTTTGATCGCGCTATTGAACTTTACCCCCGATATGTGGCAGCGATCGCAAGTCGTGGCAAGACCTATCGCTTGATGAAACAGTACGAAGAAGCATTGCAAGACTTACACCACGCCATTGAA
This sequence comes from Nostoc sp., assembly GCA_036918135.1. Classification (GTDB taxonomy): domain Bacteria; phylum Cyanobacteriota; class Cyanobacteriia; order Cyanobacteriales; family Nostocaceae; genus Nostoc. The sequence continues at coordinate 237,884 of JBALDB010000051.1, read as the reverse complement.
CTTAATCGCCAATATTATGAGGCGATTGCACAGCGAGGCATTACCTATGGCATGATGGAACGCTACGAAGAAGCGTTGCAAGATTTCAATTGTCTTATTGAACTTAACCCTCAAGATGATTCGGCGATTGCACAGCGAGGCATTACCTATCGCTTGATGGAACGCTACGAAGAAGCGTTGCAAGATTTCAATTGTCTCATTGAACTTGACCCCAAAAATGATTTTAGGATTGCAAGTCGAGGCATTACCTATCGCTTAATGGAGCGCTACGAAGAAGCACTGCTAGACTTCAATCGTGCCATTGAACTCGATCCCAAAGATGATTGGGCAATCGCAAATCGAGGCATTACCTATGGCATGATGGAACGCTATGAGGAAGCACTGCTAGACTTCAATCGTGCTATTGAACTTGATCCCAAATATGATTGGGCAATCGCAAATCGAGGCATTACTTATCGCTTGATGGAACGCTATGAGGAAGCACTGCTAGACTTGAACCGCGCCATCGAAATTAACTCCAAGTATGATTGGGCGATTGCTCGTCGAGGCTATACCTATTGCTTAATGGAACGCTATGATCAAGCGCTACAAGACTTCAACTGCGCCATTGAACTTGACCCTAAAGATGATTTCTACCGATACCTTCGCGCCCTTGTCTACCTCGCCCTCCAGCAAGCCGAGTCCGCCGAAGCTGATTTAGACACCGCTATCCAAATTGCCCAACAAAAACACACTGAAAAACCAGACAATTACGAAAACACCTTCGATCTGGCACTGTATCATCTCGTTGCAGGCAATCTCTCAACCGCCCAAGAGTTATATCAGACCACACTTGAGCAGACCACTTCGCAAACCAAGATCCGAGATGCCATTCAATATTTAAAAGATTTACTGCGGGTGTTTCCTGAAAATACCCATGCCCAGCAAATAAAAGCACTGCTGGAGAAGAAACTGAAATTGCATTAAGGGATTACCAAGAAATAAATTATTCAATCTTGTGGGGTGGGCGTCTCGCCCGCCCAATGCTTGGGGCGGACAAGATGTCCACCCCACAAGAAAAATTGAATGTTTTTTGTATTTGGAAGTCCCTAAGTCCTGTTGATACCGCAATTGGGCAACCCCTAAAAGATGCCAGGGATTTAAAGCAGGCAAATTTTTTTAGCAATGCCCCATGCCCACCCACTAGTGAAAATTGGTGAGGAAGTTGACCTGGGGAACATCATAGAGTGAAGATAAAAAGGTTGGATCTGTTGCCCAAGTAGTCAGGATATCTGATATCGCTTGATTTTCTTTCGTTTCCCAGGTTTTGGGGTAAAACTGGAGGGTGAGGGCGATACATATTAACGCGGCAAAAAAAACTTGGAGATGTATGCACGGATGGCTAAGACGTGTCTGGACGCATAGGGATCAATGCGCCGTTGCACCCCTGTGAAATGTCAAGAAATAGGTGATTAAATCAAATTTTTGGCAGTTTAATCATATATTTTGTAGCAGATAGTTGTGAAAAAGCAAATGCTAGGTGTGAATGTTGTTATGAAAGTTGGCGATCGCGTGCGCGTTAAAGAATCGGTGGTAGTCTATCATCATCCCGAACATCGAAATCAGGCTTTTGACCTCAAAGGCACAGAAGGCGAAGTCACAGGTGTTGTTACTGAATGGCAAGGTAGACCTGTAAGCGCTAATCTGCCGATTTTAGTCCGGTTTAGCAAAAAATTTAAAGCTCATTTACGTGAGAATGAGTTAGAAGTCATCTAAATTATTCATCGGCGGCGAAACCACTGGAAAATATTCAGTTCGCCGCGCATTTTTTGTAGGTCTTGGCGGTTGCGTTCTGCTGTAGTATAATACCATTCACAATGACGGCGAAACTCTGCCCGCTTCTCAACTTCATAATAAAACTGATGGGTTGTTTGGTAAGTGGCAAAACTCTCCTCAACTTCGGGTTGAGGCGATGGGATAATAATATAAGGTAAATTTCTAGACATAATCTTAATTACAGCCAACCGCGTAAGCGATAGACAAATGAACCAATGTACTCTTTTAATGCAGTGGTAAATTGGTGCAGGTTGTCAGTATCAGGTAATAAATTCAGTATAGCGGCTTTGGGAGTGCTGCCGATTTCTTGCAGCTCGCCTTGACTAACTAGAAAATCAGTCGGTGCAGCAATAACATTGATTCCTTGACGTTGGAAAATCTTAAGCGATCGCGGCATATGAATTGCTGAAGTTATCAATAATACTTGTTTAATCCCACGCGCTTCTAGAATTTTTCGGACATTTATAGCATTTTGATAAGTATTCAGAGACTCAGGTTCCTGGATAATTGCCTGGGATGGAATACCAATAGATGTGAGAATTGTTGCCATATCTCCTGATTCTGGCGAACCGCTACCACGCCAATCGATTCGACCACCGCTAAGGATGATTATAGGCGCTTTTTTTTGGCGATAAAGTTGGGCGGCATAAATTACCCGGTCGCCTGATTCACTCAAATCAACGGTAGGTCTTGGCGGGAAAGCTGATTTGGTAGCACCACCCAAAACCACAATCGCTTCTGCATTCGGTATTTCAGCAAGTGGGAGATTCTGCCATTCTAGCGATCGCACTAGCGATCTAGCAATCCAAGCGTTGCTGCAAAACACTAGTAGAGTGAGTGCTAGAGTAATAGCGATCGCTGCGATGCGCGGTTGTCTCCACAATGTGACTAATGCTACTACTAAACTTACACAAGCTAGTCCTAGTGGATAAAAAAATAGTGGCAGTAATTTCGAGAGATATAAGAACATATTGGGGAGATGGGGAGATGAGGGAGATGAGGGAGTGTGAGGAGTGTGGGAAGATGGGGGAGTGTGGGGAGAGAGGGGGGCAAGATTTGTTCCCCATCCTCCCACACCTCCAAAACCTCCCACACCTGCATTTCTTCCCTCTCCTCCCATACCTCCCACACTCCCCTCTTACCCCATGCCCCATTACTACCTTTCCCAAAACTTGAAATTAATACTTCCAGAATTACGACGGGAACGACGAGTAGGTCTTCTTCTTTGCCGTTTACTGCTCCTTTCGTTGGCTTGTTCGATTTCAGCTTCTTCTAAATCTTCGACTTGCAATTGAGTTTTAGTTTCTTCCTTACTTCCCCACCAAGCAGTAATCCAACCTCCACCTAAAGCGGCTATTCCACCCAGCAAGATACTCATAGGTGCAGGATACCCCAAATACACAAAGCCAAGCATGAAAAATAACCAGTATTTCAGTCCTGTATCGACGCCATCTGAGGAGGCTATAGTTGGAGCTTGAGGGCTATTATTAGTTGCACTTGTAATCCAGGTTAAGACGAAACCGCCTAAAATTCCTAAGAAGATGCTCAGGGGTACTCCTGAGCCAGTCATAATTAATATAAATATTAAAAATGCCCCAAATAATAGTTGAGAAAAGAAGGTGGAAGAAATAGTAAAAAAATTGTTTTTTTTGTCTGCCATAAAATCAAAAAGCTATTGGGGAATTACTGCTTTTAATTGTGCCTGTTGTGGTTGAGTTGTATCTAAAATCTTTACGTAAGATTGTTCTGCTTGTGTGAAGGGTTCTGCTTGTTTGAGTTGTGAGTCTAATAAATCAGCAGTAGCATCAGCAATATCACCAGTACGATTGTTCAAACGCTCTTGTAACACTTCTAGCGGTGCCGTACATTGGATAATCTGGAGCGGAAGTTGCTGTTTTGTAGCTTGGGCGATCGCTTCTTGCCGTAAGTGTTGTTTATCATATTTAGCATCCAAAATTACAGCATAACCTTGATTAGCCAGTACAATTCCTAATGATAACAAGCGCGTGTAAGTTTTCTCAGTCATTTCAGGTGTATACAAATTATCACCACCCTTTTCCCACAGAGGAATTCCCCCTAAATGCTTTCGCACTGCATCGGAACGAAGGTGAATCGCTCCTAGTTGACGAGCTAAAAGTCTTGCGGTTGTACTTTTACCAGAACCAGACAACCCAGACATCATAATTAATTGTCCCTGTTTTGGTTTAGTATACTCCCAGGCTTGTTTGTAATAGTCAGTGGCAGTTTTTATGGCTTCTTCCTTCACTTTCCTGGGTACACTTGCATCGTCGAGCAAAAATGAAGTTACCTTGGCTCGCACGTAAGCTTGACGACTTAAATACAAAGTTAGCACCTGTAAACCTTCCCAATCTCCAGTTTGCTCAATGTAAGTATTCAAAAACACATTACCCAAGTCTTTGCGCCCTCCGGCTTCCAAATCCATTACAGTGAATGCCACATCATACATCACATCGACAAAACGAAACAGTTCATTAAACTCAATACAATCAAACAGCAAGATTTTATCGTGCCACAAAGCAATATTTTTCAGGTGTAAATCCCCGTGACATTCACGAATATAGTCGTTGTGAATTCTGCTAGCAAATAATTCTGAACGTTCGGCAAAAAACTTATCTGTATATTCCTTGGTTTCTCTAAATTGTGCCTGAGTTTGGGGACCACCGATATATTTTTCAGTTTGCTGATAATTCTCATTAAATGCAGCTCGGACATTTGGCACTTCACCAAAACCGCGAATATAATCATTCGTCTGAGCTTTGGCATGATATTGAGCCACCACCTGTCCCAAATCATCTAAGTGTGTCTCATTTAACTTACCCTGTTCAAAAAGTAAGCTTAATAGCGACTCTTGGGGAAACTGACGCATTTTCAGCACATATTCTACCGCCTCTGTTGTTCCCCCTAACTGGTATTGCTCCCCTGCTAGAGTTATCGGCAAAACTTCTAAATATAGTTCACCTGCTCCTCGTTGATTCAAACGTAACTCTTCCTGACAAAAATGCTGCCGTTTCTCTAAAGTCGAAAAGTCCAAAAACCCGAAATTAACTGATTTTTTCAGCTTATAAGTGTAATCCCCAGTCAACAATACATAAGAAATGTGAGTTTGAATGAGTTCAATGGGTTCTGTTACTTTATGGGGATAAAATCCCGGCTGCAACATTTGTTCAATAAAAGCTGGAAGAGTTAGCTCTGTCATCTGTTAGCCTCTGCGCTTCCAATATAAAAAACCAGGAGTTTCCCCCTGGTGACATTAAAAATTATTACATATGTTTATCAGTTGAGTTCGGAGTAGGGAGCAGAGGAAAGAGGGGAGTGTGGGGAGTGTGGGAAGTGTGGGGAGAGAGGAGGGCAAAATTTCTTCCCCATCCTCCTTTTCCTCCCACACTCCCCACACCTCCTTTTCCCCCACATCCCACACTCTACACCCTGTTTTGGTCATCAGTCAGCATTTACCACTCTTGTAGCTTAAGAATCTGCTTCTGCTTCTGCTTCACTCTCTTCCTCAGCAGCAACATCAATTTGTGGTGGCAGAACGCCAACAAGAACTCGCTCTGACTCAGCTAAAGGTGTTACACCTTGAGGAAGAGATAGATCGCTGATATGTAATTTGTCTCCAATTTTAAGTTCAGAGACATCAATTTCAATCACTTCTGGGATGTTCTCAGGCGCACAAGTCACTTGCAACTCGGTAACAACGGTGTCTAACACACCACCCTCTTGTTTAACACCAACAGGATTTCCCACAAAACGCAGTGGTACTTCTACAGTAGTGTCACCGTGACCCGCAACTGCAAAAAAGCTCAGGTGGTAAGGTGTACCTTTCGCTGGATGAATTTGAAGTTCTCGCAGCAAGGCTTTGCCCCGCCAAGGTACATCAGTAATGTTTAAATCAAGCAAAGTATTGTTAACTGAAGCTTTTTTGAGTAATTGTTCGACGGTTTTGGCATTAATGGTCAAAGAAATTGATTCTGTACCTTTGTGACCATACAAATTTGCCGGGATTTCTCCAGAACGGCGCAAAGCTTTGGGTTTGCTACCTTCTGGTCGCTTTTGACATTCGACTGTAATAGCCATATAAGTTGTCCTTTGTCAGTTGTCAGTTATCGGTTGTCATTTGTCATTTGTCATTGGTCATTTGTGATTTACTAATGACCAATTTAAGCGCTTAACAAGGAAGCAGGTGTGCCGTCGGCGTGCAATAAAGCGCGTTTAGGGCCGTGGATGGGGTCTTCTACAATAATGGTTTGATCGCGACTAGCTCCGAGTGAAACGATCGCGATCGGAACTTCCATCAATTCTGCTAAGAATTTTAGATAATCCAGTGCTTGTTGTGGCAAGTCTTCCAAGGTGCGGCAGTGACTTGTTGACACTTGCCATCCTGGTAAGGTTTTGTAGATGGGGCGACATCTGGCAAATTGACGGGAACTGGTGGGGAAGTGTTCGGAGCGATCGCCATCTATTTCATAGGCGACACAAACTTGAATTTCTTCTAGTTCATCAAGGACATCCAGTTTGGTAAGAGCCATGCAATCCATGCCGTTAATCCGCACCGCATAACGACCGATGACGGCATCAAACCAGCCGCAACGCCGCTTACGTCCGGTGGTAGTCCCAAATTCTGCACCGCGATCGCACAGTAATTCTCCCAACTCTCCATCTAGTTCCGTAGGAAATGGCCCTTCTCCCACTCTTGTGGTATATGCTTTCGATACCCCAATCACCCGATCTATCATTGTCGGCCCTAGCCCTGTACCAACGCAAGCACCTCCGGCTACAGGGTTAGAGGAGGTAACATAAGGATAAGTTCCATGATCTAAGTCTAAGAGCGTGCCTTGGGCGCCTTCAAATAAAATATTGCGCCGTCGTTGAACTGCATTGTATATTTTCAGCGATGTATCAACGACGTAAGGTCGCAAGCGTTCTGCATACCCTAGATACTCGTCAATCACCTCTTGTGGATTTAGAGGCGGCAAGTTGTAAAGCTTTTCTAAAATGAGGTTTTTATAATTAATCGTCCATTCCAGCTGCTCGCGTAGCCCATCAGGATCCATTAAATCCAGAACCCGAATGCCTGTACGTTCGGATTTGTCTGCATAAGTCGGACCAATGCCCCGACCTGTAGTGCCAATTTTATGGCTTCCCCGTCGTTCTTCTGATGCCTGGTCTATCAATCGGTGATAAGGCATCGTTACGTGGGCTGTCTCAGATATCAGCAGGTGGTCAGTGGAAATATTTAATTTTTTTAGTTGATCCAGTTCTGCTATTAAAATCTGTGGATCGATGACTGTGCCACAACCGATAATGCAATCGGTATTTGGATACAAAATACCAGAGGGAATCAAATGCAGCTTAAAGGTTTGACCTTTGACTACAATTGTGTGTCCAGCATTGACACCACCCTGGTAACGTACCACAACATCCGCTGAACGGCTGAGCAAGTCTGTTATTTTACCTTTTCCTTCATCGCCCCATTGGGCACCAATGACAATTACGTTAGCCAAGCGTTTACGTTTATATTAAAAGCTAAAGTTTCCACAAACTATAATTATCAACACACTTTGGAAATTGTGTCAAGCTTTTGCTAAACAATATAAGCTGGTCTTGCATCTAACGCAGCACATTTTTTCGTGGTGACTGCTGAGTATTGAGTGTTAATCGTCAGCACTCAACGAACAAAGCCAAGTGATTGTGTAATTTAAAGGCGTAATAGCCTAGCATTTGTTTTAAGCTGTTCCACGTAAAAATTGCATATTATTTAGATTGTTATATAATCTCCGCCAAATAACTTACAATAACTGTATATTTGAGCGCATATAATATTACTTTATAAACGCGAACATGAGTACATCTTTGTCACCACAAGGGTAGCAAATATGATTTATTTAAATTAATGATATAGAGTCATCTAAAAAATTAATTTATATTAAAAACTGGCGGTTTAGTTTCTAATAATTTAGAAGCTCAACTTTGGCGATCGCAACGTTTGGAGAGTATCGGTACTCTAACTAGCAGTATCGTCTATGACCTCAACAATCTACTATCGCCAATTTTAATGTCAGTTCAGTTCTTGGAGAAAAAATTTCCCAACGCTCAAAGCCAGAAATTACTACAAACCTTAGAAAATAATGTTAAACGTGGTGTTAATTTACTCAAGCAAATCTTAACCTTTGCACGCGGTATTGAGACTAAACTAACAATTGTCCAAGTTCAGCCTTTAATGGCAGAAATTGAGCAAATAATCGCTCAAACATTTCCCAAATCTATTATCTGTCAGATAGATATTCCTGAAAATCTCTGGCACATTTGGGGAGACGCAACTCAACTGCATCAAGTGCTAATGAACTTAGTAGTCAATGCCCGTGACGCCATGCCCGATGGTGGTATCTTGAGGATTGTTGCGGAAAATGTCGTAATTAGCCAACATTGTCCCCAAATTAATATTGATGCCAAAATGGGTTCTTATATTGCGATCGTGGTCACTGATAGTGGTATGGCTATGTCATCGGAAGTTCAGCAACGGATTTTTGAACCATTTTTTTCTACCAAAGACGCAAGCAAAGGTACAGGTTTAGGACTTTCCACGGTGCTGGTTATTATTAAGAATCACGGTGGTTTTGTCAATGTATGCAGCCAGGTAACTAGAGGTACTCAAATTAGGGTGTACTTACCCGCGTTAACATCTAGGGAAACACCTTCGGTTACGCTTGGGTTTGCTGATTGCAGATAGCTTGCTCAAATTCAACAACAGCAGTACATACTCTAAACAGATAATTTGACCACTTTTTTCTTAAACCAGACATATACAAGGACAGCAATTTGTCACGACAATATTTTATTCAGCGCCCGATTTCGACATTTTCAAGAATGCCGAGTGCGTCGGGGATAAGTATGGCAGCAGAGTAGTAAGCACTTACTAAGTAGGAAACGATCGCCTTGTCATTGATACCCATAAACCGCACAGACAAACTGGGCTGGTATTCATCAGGGATACCCGTTTTGTGTAGACCTATCACCCCTTGGTTTTCTTCTCCGACACGGAGTGCCAAAATAGAACTAGTACTATCCTTGGCGATTGGAATTTTGTTACAAGGAAAAATCGGATAGTTGCGCCATGCAGGTACAATCTTTCCATTGACCTCCGTGCTTGGGGAATAGATTCCACGACGGTTACACTCCCGACCAAAAGCTGCGATCGCGCGAGGGTGAGCTAGAAAAAAATGGGTTTTGCGCCGCCGAGAAAGCAATTCATCAAAATCATCTGGAGTCGGTGGGCCGCTGCGCGTATAGATGCGTTGCTTGAGATCGGCATTGTGCAACAACCCGAAATCAGGATTATTCAGCATTTCGTATTCTTGCCGTTCCCGCAACGCTTCGATAGTCAGCCGTAATTGTTGCTCTGTCTGGTTCATGGGTTCGTTGTAGAGGTCAGCAACTCGCGTATTCACCCGTAAAATGGTTTGGGCGACGCTTAACTCATACTCCCGTGGATGCAAGTCGTAATTAGCAAATGTTCTGGGTAACTCAGTCTCCTGACTATGACCTGCGGACAGAAGGATCTCGGCTTGATTATACCTATCCTGGGGCTTATTCAACATAGCTCTAAAGCGATCGACCTGAGTCTGCAACGCTTGGGATTGGTTCATCAACTCCCGAAACGCCTGTACTGGCAAAGACAAAATTATGCAGCGCGTAACAGCTCTGAGGCTAACTTCCCAAGTGTCCTGAGATAAAACTATAGCTTCGCCACCAAAACAATCGCCGTCAGCTAAGATATCCCGTAAAGCTTCCGCCTCATATTTTCCTGCTTTGAGCTTATTAACTTTACCATGAGCAATTAAGAACACGCGATCGGCACTTTGACCTTCCTGTACAATTACCTCACCTGCGGCAAATTCTTGTTGCACAAAGCGGTCTGCCAAAGCATTGAGTACCTCAGCATCCTCAAACCCACGCAGTAAAGATAGTTCGCAAAGTGCTTGAGGAATGACCCGCACCTGAGTCCCTGTATTCGTAAAGCTGACCCGTCCATTACCAACATCATAGGTCAAGCGACGGTTAACCCGATAAGCCCCACCCGTAATTTGTACCCAAGACAACATCTGTAACAACCACCTGGGGGTAATACCCTGCATCTGGGGCTGAGTTTTCGTGGTTTTGGCTAAATTTCGCGCCGCTTTCGTGCTTAAGCTCATTTGCGGTCGCCCGTTTTCTTGATATAAATCTGATCTAATCAAAGCATCTGTCATAGAGTTAACGTTTCACGCAACTAAATTTACATTTTCAAGAAATATAGGGAGTGGGGAGTGGGGGAAGAAGTGTCTGATTTATGCAGGTGACAGCGCCCCATCAGACGCTCCTAACAGAGAGGATTCAGGGGTAGGGGCGTTCGCGCAGCGTGGCGAGGCAGGAGGCATATGACTGTTCACCGCTACTTTAAACAAGGATGTCTAATTATTTAGGGTCTGCTGAATCTGACTTTTCACGGGAAGTCTTAAGACCCTCGTCGATGCTAGGTGTAGGGGGTAAGGTGTAGGGGAAATCATAAAAGTCTTACCATATCCCACACCCTGTCCCTTTTTCCAGATGACGTGAAAAATCAGCTGCTGAATAACTGTAAAGTTCTCATACCTCAAGGTTTTTAGACTATTCTCTGTTCCCTATTCCCGCCCTACTTAGAGACCAATTTCTACATCTTCAAGGATGCCTAGTGCATCAGGAACGAGAACAGCTGTAGAGTAGTAAGCACTAACCAGGTAGGAAATAACGGCTTTTTCGTTAATGCCCATGAAGCGGACGGATAAACTAGGTTGATATTCATCAGGAATGCCAGTTTTATGAAGACCAATGACACCCTGGTTGGTTGCTCCCACACGCATTAACATGATGGAGCTAGTACGCTCTTTGGTAACGGGAATCTTATTGCAAGGATAGATGGGAATACCACGCCAAGCAGGAATTGCACTGTTACCCATAGGAATAGGGGTGGGATAAAGTCCAAGCTGGTTGCATTGCCGACCAAAAGCAGCAATAGTACGGGGATGAGCTAAGAAAAAGCTCGGTTCTTGCCAAACAATGGAGATCAATTCATCGAGATCGTCAGGAGTTGGGGGACCGCTGCGGGTAAAGATGCGTTGTTTGAGATCGGCATTGTGTAACAGCCCGAAGTTACGATTGTTAACCATTTCGTATTCTTGGCGTTCCCGTAATGCTTCGATGGTGAGCCGTAATTGCTCTTCCGTCTGATTCATGGGTTCGTTGTAGAGGTCAGCAACCCGTGTATTGATTTGCAATATGGTTTGAGCGACGCTTAACTCATATTCCCGTGGATTGAGTTCATAATCTGCAAAAGTTCCAGGTAATAGTGCCTCCGCAAGGTGTCCTGAGGTAATCTCGATGTCAGCTTCTCCGTAATGGTTTTGGGGGTGGCGCAATTTTTCTCTGAATCGATCAACTTGCGTTTGTAACGCCTCAGATTGGTTAACCAGGTTTTGAAAGGCTGCTTGAGGCAGAGATAAGATCGTGCAACGGGTAATGGCAGTGAGGGTAACATCCCAAGTATCTTGAGATTCCACTAAAGCGTAGTCGCCAAAATGGTCACCATCGGCTAATACACTCAAAACAACGCGATCGTCAAACTTACCTGCGCCAATTTTATTAACCTTACCATGAGCAATCAGTAAGACGCTATCGGCTGGTTGACCTTCTCGGATGATGACATCACCAGCAGCAAATTCTTGTTGCACAAATTGACTAGCCAAGGCGTTTAAAACCTCAACATCTTCAAATCCCCGCAACAAAGGTAACTCACGGAGTTCTTCAGGAATGACCTGTATTTGCGCTCCTGTATTGGTAAAGGTAACCCGTCCATCCCCAACCGTATAGGTTAAGCGACGGTTGACCCGAAAGCTACCACCCACTGCTTCTACCCAAGGCAGCAGTTTTAAGAGCCACCGTGAGGTAATTCCCTGCATCTGGGGTTGGGTTTTGGTGGTTGTTGCCAAATTACGCGCTGCTTCGGTCTGCAAACTCATTGGCAATTGCTCAATTTGATTTTCTATAGAAGTGTTTGCTGCATTAGTCATGATTAATCTCCATTAGTAATAGTTTGTTGACAAGTTATTCGATCGGAATAGGGACTCAGATTGAGCTAATCTTTTGTTCCTAACAACGAGCCGATTTTGGTAGCTGAAGTCCCTAACCCTGTTGGGCCACTCAGTAAGTTCTGCACCATTGGCTGAACATTGGTATGAGTTTTTTCCTGACTGACACTTGGTCTGATTTTGGTTGCGACAGTGCCTAATCCTGTGGGGCCTTGGAGTAACCGCTTTTCGGTCGAGTTGTTCCGCAATTCAAATTCTTTATAGCGGTCTACCGCCCGATGCCACTTGAGTACCCCACACATCCACTGTTCCAGTTTCTTGACGTAACCGTACAGTTTCTCACGGGCACTGGTATCCAGGTCGAAATCATCACACAAGATAGGGAGTTCAGTCGCAACGATATGTTGAAACTGAAGGGCACGGGAGGTCATCAGGTCGTTAACAATGGCGACAGCGTGGGGGATATCGCAGTTTAGGAAATTTTGAACAGCTAGCACACCGTTATTAATCTCGCCCTCAAATTCAATTTCTTTCTGGTAAGAGAAAATATCGTTTGTCAAACAGGCGAAATCAGCAGCCGAATTATCGATATTCTGCATAGTTCGGGTACGGTAAATCTCTGGTGGGATCTCGTCCCCTTGGGAAAGTCGAGACAGGCTCATGGTTAGATCGGAGCCGAAGGTCTTACGACGCATTTCCACATAGTCTATCGGGTCGGGAATGCGATTCTGGATCTGGTTAGCCAGTTCCCATAACCAACTTTCCGTCATATCCTCGATCGCCTGACGAAACTGGCGACGAGCATTAGCTGTCATGGGGCCAGCCGTCCGCGTCCAGATATCAGCTAAACCCCGTTCGACTGGGTTTGTTGGTACGGGAATAGGACTCCCATCAAGGGGCATAAACGCTGATAGCCGAGCGTTGAAAACTTTTGCTCCTGCCATGTTGCGGCTATGACCATACAGTGCCGGGAAGTAGTCATCAGCATAGGTTCCCCAAACGAGCCAGCAAGCTGTGATATTCAACTGAGGACTAGATCCATTGGGATGAATATAAGCACCACATAAGGCTACGTCAGCCACATCGAATTTGTGGTCATCCCAAATGTAAATACCTGGCATTCCTGGCAGTCTGTCCAACATCCCCATTTGACGCGCCCATTCCTTAGAATGCCGCCGAGCCTCTTCTAGATGAGGATTCAAACTGGTGGAGAAGGGCATATAAAACTGTGGCAGCGTTACTGGCCCTACAGGCTGATAGGGAACATGGGTGAAGCTTTTGAACCGTTTGAATCCCAAACTATCGTATAAGGCTCCCAGACGAGCCGCCGATGTGCCTAGTCCAGTAGGGCCACCTAAAAGCCAGCTTGCTGTCGAAGATTTGTCTGAAGTCTGGTTCATGTAGCGGCTCGATCTCATATGCCACTCATGACCTCCCGATTGCCAATCTTGAAGTCCTTTGGCATATAGGACGACTTTCAGACGTTCATCAGGCGTCAGACTATATTCCTCAAACAAGGAAGGAAGCTCAGTAACAAAGGTGTTCTCAAACTGTTGCACCCTAGATGTTAGTAAGTCGTTAGTTCGATTGGCCGCTTCCTGGGTACTAACATCGAGGAATCGTTCTAAAACCAGGATACAGTTAGCATTTTCCCCTTCTTCTTCCACTTCTCTTTGGTAAGAGAAGATATCATTTCGTAGATGTACCCCGTCAGAAAAGGTGTCTTTGAGGACACGCATTGGTCGAGTGGGGGCGATCGCACCGGGAATTTCTGCCCCAACCGCGTGTTCCACTAGGTTAGCCGACCAGGGCGCTCCCCCCACCTTACGGCGCATCTCAATATACTCAATAGGGTTAGCAACTCGATTTTGGCTGATATTAGCCAGTTCCCACTGAGATTCTTTGAGAAGATTGATAGTACTCTCAGAAAACCGGATTACCCAGTCTTGGGAGGCATTAGGAACAGTGCGATCCCAGAGATCTACTAAACCGCGTTCTACGGCATTGCTGGGTTCTGGCGGCGTTTCTTGGGGCTGCACAGGCATAAATGCTGGCAATCCATTGAGGTACTTCTTAGCCCCAGCCATATCTTGGCTACGCTTGTAAAGCTCAAGGAAGTGATCGTCAAAGAAAAATACCCAAACATACCAGTCAGTTACCAGATTGAGCATAGGTTCATCGGCATCTGGATGAGTATAGGAACACAATAATGCGTAGTCATGGGCATCAAACTTGCGCTCATCCCAAATCCCATAATCTTCCGATCCCTCTTCCCCACCCAAAATCCCCATTTCATAAGCCCAGGCTTTAGAATGTACCCGTGCCGCTTCCAGGTTTGGGTTCAGCCGTGCTGGCCAAGGCACATAAAAACTCGGCAACTCAAAAGGTTGCTTGCTTGAAGTCATTGTCTGTTCAAACCTATTTAGTTTAAGCTCATTGTCTTGATTGAAGTCGCGTTATAGCGGTTCTTGTTTACGTGAGGTACATCCGTACGGGTACAGCAGTATCTACTGGTGTCAACTTAACGTGAAAACCAGTCTATAAGCAGCTTTTAGAGAGTGTCTCGTTTCCAGTCTCTGACTGAAAACACCTAATCAGAGGGTCTGCCTCTTAACTTGCGGCTTTGCCACAAGAATAGCATTTTCAGCATATGGCTAGAAACGAGGTTTTAAAGGAGTTTGGGCTTAAGTTGATAGCAATGGGCACTGCCGTGCCCGTACACCTAGCGATATAATGTTATGCCGTATCTAAGTGGGAACCGCTATAATTTGACATTTGCTGTTAATCTTTGATAAATGAAATTACTTCTAGTAATCGAAAAATTCACAAGTTACTCTTGCCAAATATTTACTATGCATTAAATTACAGCTTATCAACAACATAATCAAGAGTTTCACTAAAACGTCTTACTTTTCCTACTTTTCCTACCTTTCCACTTAACTAAATCAATAATTTTGTAGCTAAATATACAAGTAACATTGTGTTAATAAAAATACTAAGTTTGATTACTACCTATGCCACTTAACTAACTTTCCACAAAGAATTGCAACCAAAGAGTGCAGAAATTTTGCTCTTGTAGTTTGTTGATGAATTTTTGATAGTTTCACTCTTTCAAAGGGCATCTGTGCATCATCTAGAGCAACCGCCACAGTCTCACCCTCCGCCGTATATACAACCCCACTTGACATCGCCAGCACAATCCTCTGCTTTCTCGCCCAGCTAAACCAAGCGTTAATATCAGAACTAACAGCATTTTTACTTTTAACTAAAACTTTTTAAACGAGATTAACCTTGGTTTGTCTTAAGAGCAATGGAAAATTCATTGCGTTCGCTTTGGCACTAATTGCCCATCAGAAAATCTAATTGAGGATATTTGGTTACAAGCTAAAACCTGGGTGCGGCATTTCTGTGCTTTGATTCCTTCGTTCTCTAATCTCAAATGGATATTTGAGTAGTTTCTTCAACACAAATGAGTGATTTTGCCACTCTTCAAATATTCGGAGCTTTTTCACAAATCAAATACTAATCCTATATGAAGCTGTATAGAAAAGAGCTTTTAATTAGTTCTACCTTAATTCAGTTTAGAAAACTTGATTTTTTCTAGTTCATTAGGTAGTAACCAACAGGCAAAACTGTGAAGGTATTTTTCTGCTAAGATTTTACAGACATTGTCAAAATACTATTAAATCAACTTTATTTGAGCTAAGCGCAAGTGAGTTTAAAAGTCAGAAAAATCAAACTTAGTAGTTTGATATTAATTAGTTTTGCAATGGTGTTGTGGTTTAATCTGCGTTCCTTAACACCGTCAATACCGAGTATTGTATCTTCACCACCAAAAACTATCCGCTACTTCGAGCGCACTTTACCCCAAAGCATAGCTCATATTCTGTTGATTCCAGCTAATAGCAGATTTTTGGTAACTCCTGCACTATCACAGAAGGTAGCTACTGTAGAAGAATTTGCCCAGAAGTATCGGGTGGTAGCTGTTTTGAACGCAGGCTTTTTTGACCCAGCCAACCAAAAATCTACATCCTATATTGTCTTACAAGGAAAGTTGGTAGCCGATCCCAAACAAAACGAGCGGTTGGTGAACAATCCGAATTTAAAACCTTATCTGAGTCAAATTTTTAATCGCACAGAATTTCGCCGCTACTCATGTGGGCAAACTATCAGCTATTCGATTGCCCTACACAGTCAGTCACCACCAGCAGGTTGTCAGTTAGTTGATGCTATAGGCGCAGGTCCAAGCCTGTTACCAAAACTCACCTCAGTACAAGAGGGCTTTGTAGATAATGCCAATAAACGAGATGCACTTGGCAGCAACCAACCCAATGCCAGAACTGCCGTCGGAATCACCCGTGATGGTAGCGTTATTTTAGTTATGGTAGCTCAAAAACCCTCAGTTCCGGCAAATGGGATATCCTTACCAGCATTAGCTGATTTGATGAAAACCCTTGGTGCTGATAAAGCGATGAATCTGGATGGAGGGAGTTCGTCTTCGCTCTACTACAATGGCAAAAGCTTTTACGGGAAGGTTGATTTGGAAGGAAATCCGGTTGAGCGTCCTGTGAAATCAGTTTTGCTGGTTCGGGAAAGCTAGTGAACTGCCGTTGATTTAAGAAAGCATATCTTTTCGTATTGGCTGCTGACTGTTGAGAGTTAACCCTCAGTAGTCAGGAATTTTCGAGTCTAGATTTTTTCTTCTATATTTTTGTTACAATTAGTGAAATTTTTCCCTAAAAATACCACTATGTCTTTATATGCTGAATTACATAGACACCTGGGCGGTTCGGTCGTACCACGAGTTTTGTGGCGATATTTTGAGCGACATTCTTCGGAGTTGATTTCCCGCTTTGCCGACTATTCAGAATTTGAAGATTTTTACACTCGCCCACGCAATACCTTAGATGAGTATCTAGAATTGCACACCTTGGTAGAAAGTGTGCAAACTGTGGAAACTTTGCCTTACTTTATCTATCGTTTGGTGCGAGGTGCTTACATTTTTGAAAATTTGGCTTATCTGGAACTGCGTTACACTCCTTATTTACGAACACCTGAGCATCTGAGTCAATCAGAAAGAATTGACAAGATGACAGAAATTGTGCAAGTAGTAGGACAAGCTAGCCAACTGCCAGAATATCCGATTGTTACTAGCCAAATTCTTTGTATGCACACACGTTTGCCCTATGAGGTGAACAAAGCGATTGTTGATTTGGCGGCGCAAAATAAGCAGTATATCTGTGGAGTAGATGTAGCCGGTGGTGATACCTATTATGCCGATCGCCTCGAAGAGTGGATTAGTCTATATGATTATGCGCGATCGCTCGACGTTAACACTACAGGACATCTGTTTGAAACTACTGCTGGTTGTTATCCCCAACTCTTACCCTATTTGATGCGAATCGGTCATGGCATCCAAATTCCTTTATTGTATCCAGAGTTACTTAACGATGTAGCTAGACGCGGGCAGTGTTTGGAGGTTTGCCCGACAACTTACTTGAAAACTGGTACTTTACAGGATATACGTCAACTAAAATTAGTTTTTGACCGTTGTTTTGATGCTGGTGTCGATATCGCTATTTGTACTGATAATGCTGGTTTACACAATGTGCGTTTGCCTTGGGAATATGAAAATCTCTTGACTTACAACATTATTAGTTTTGAACAACTCCAAGCTTGTCAGGATGCAGCTTTTCGTCATGCTTTTGCTTGGCCTTACAAGCAACGTCCGGCATCGTTATTGAATGGGTTGCTCAAACTTGAACCACGTAAAGTTTTGGCAATGAGCGATACTAATTAACAAATTATCAGTTATCAAGTTTTACATTTTAAATTAAAGCTTGATTCAGAAAGAGAATACACAAGTCAAAATTCAAAATTCATAATCAATTCAGTGGAGGAGTTAAACCTGTTTATACTCCTACGGAGAAGCAAGCTACATCCACCAGTCGCTGATAAGATTTATGAATTCTGGCGACTGACGGCATAAATATAGATGTAGCTTCTGTATAAGCAGATTTAGCTCTCAATGCTAAATCTGTTTATGGAATAGATATTGCCCCAACGATCCGGCCTTGTCCCCAGAAGCTATAAACTATAATTTATGGCATCTACTATTCAAGCTCTACCAACAGAAGTTGTATATCTGATTACAGCGGGAGAGGTCATCGACTCTTTAGCCTCTGTAGTGCGGGAATTGGTAGAAAATTCCCTAGACGCAGGTGCAACACGAATTGTGGTTTCGCTTTGGCCGCAGCAATGGCGAATTCGTGTTGCCGACAATGGTTGTGGAATGAATCTAGATGATTTACATAAAGCAGCCACAGCTCACAGCACCAGTAAAATTCGCTCTAGTGGCGATTTGTGGAAAATTAACAGTTTGGGTTTTCGTGGTGAGGCGTTGCACAGTTTAACCACTTTGGCAGATTTAGAAATTTTGAGTCATTGTGTGGTTGGAAAATTAGGATGGCGATTTGTCTATGGGTATGGCGGGGAAGTTGTGCAAGTTGAAGCAACTGCGATCGCACCTGGTACAGTAGTCACAGTCTCTAGTCTTTTTGGTAACTGTTCATCTCGCCGTCAAGGATTGCCGACAATAGCACAGCAAATGAAAGCCGTGCAAGCAACAATTCACCAAATTGCCCTATGTCATCCCCGTGTCACCTGGCAGATTTGGCAAAATGACCGTCAATGGTTCACTATTTCTCCAGCCGCCACAACTGGGCAGCTATTACCGCAGATTTTACGCCAAGTCCGACAGGGTGATTTGCAAGAATTGAAACTCGAAGTCCCCAACCCAATAAACTCAGAACTCAGTACTCCTAACTCTTCACTCCCCAGTCTCCAATCCTCAGTGCCCAGTCCTCTCTCAGCACTAAACTTAGTGGTAGGATTACCCGATCGCTGTCACCGTCATCGTCCAGATTGGGTACGTGTAGCAATTAACGGACGGATGATTAAGTCAGCGGAACTAGAGCAGACAATATTATCAGCATTTCATAAAACATTACCACGCGATCGCTATCCAATTTGTTTCTTGCATCTTGCCATTTCCCCGGATCAAATTAACTGGAATCGTAATCCAGCAAAAACAGAAATTTATCTCAATCAAATCACTTATTGGCAAGAACAAATTATTCAAGGAATTAATCAAGCACTGCGGATTTCTTCTGTGAATTTCAAAGAAACTGTCCACACAACACGAGTTAGTAAATTACTCAAAGCCGCAGAGGCCAAAGGTGGTTACAATTTCAATCCTCAAAATTCCAACGAAGATAATAAAATTCCTAACTCTGGTACAGACGCGATTAATCGCGTCTGTCCTCCTCACTCTTTAAAAGCTGTAGCGCAAGTGAGTAACACTTATATTGTTGCCGAACATCCTGCTGGGATATGGCTAGTGGAACAGCACATTGCCCATGAGCGAGTTTTGTACGAGCAATTATGCGATAGTTGGCAACTCGTTTGTGTTGAACCGCCGATTATTCTTTATCAATTGTCGCCAGTGCAAGTATCGCAATTGCAACGCATCGGTTTAGATATAGAACCCTTTGGCGAACAACTTTGGGCAGTTCGTAACTTACCCGCAATGTTGCAGCAACGTCAAGATTGTGCCGAAGCAATTTTAGAATTAAGTTTGGGAGGTGACTTACAAACAGCCCAAGTAGCTGTTGCCTGTCGCAGTGCTATTCGTAATGGTACACCCATGAATTTGCAAGAAATGCAGACACTTTTAGATAATTGGCAACGCACTCGCAATCCCCGCACCTGTCCTCATGGACGCCCAATTTATTTATCGCTGGAAGAGTCAGCTTTAGCTAGATTTTTCCGACGTAATTGGGTCATTGGCAAAAGTCATGGAATTTGATAGTGTACTGCCAGATTGACTCGAACAGATATCACCTGAAGATTGAACGCAAACAAGTACTAAATTTTACTCAGAATAACTTGGGCAGCTGCTTCATCGGTAATTAGTCCTGTAATTAACTTACCATGCAGAGCAGCCAAAATAGCCTCGGCTTTTTTTACACCACCTGCCACACCGATAATCAGTCGATGAGCCGGTTGTTCGAGTGTTACACTAGCAACCCGGCTGTTGGTTCCTTTGTGCAGCAATACTCCGTAGCGATTGTAAGCCCAACCCGCAATTTCCCCTACCGCTCCTAAGTCAATTAATTCAGCTACTTCATCGTCATTGATGAAGCCGTCTTGATGTAACGGAGCATTCCAGGCAATGTGACTAATTCCAACAAATGTTGCTTTGGCTTGCTCTGCAAAAGCTTTGACAGTGATAAACGATCGCTGTGTCTGTAACAGTTCCCGTTCTTCAATGCTAGTCGCTACAACCGGAGTCGGCACTGGGTAAGCTTGGGAACCGACGCGATCGGACAAATGCATCACTACTTCGTGGCGACCTGCACGCCCACAATGGGACATATTGCCCATAATTGAAACAATTTTATGCTGAGGTTGATTCATTGAAGGGATTTGCTCCACCATTGCTCGCAATGTCCGACCTGAGGAAAACGCCAGTATAGTCGGGGTTTTTGCGATCAGGTAAGCTTCTAGGTGGGTGGCAGCACAAACGCCTATGCCATTGAGTATATCACCGCTGCTTGCGTCAGTTGGTACTACTTCACATAGCGATAGGTCGAACTTATGGCGTAATGACTCAGCTAAAGCAATACATTCGCTCAGGGGATGATCGAGGCGAAATTTGATCAATTTTTCACTGACTGCTAATGCAACCAGGCGTTGTGCAGCTTGCCGGGATACATTGAGCTTTGTTGCAATTTCTTCTTGTGTGTTGCCTGCAATGTAATAAAGCCAAGCGGCATGAGCAGCTAGATCCAACTTGCGAGTCCTAAGGGACAAGCCAGCTTTGCTGGCATCGCGCCGCTCCAATAAAGGTTCTCCCATATCCCACCTTCAAAAACTATCTACTTACCAAAGGAATAATTTTTACATATTTGCCCAAGTATAGAATTTTTGCTCAATTATCTTTAAATTTCTATAACCCTCCAGTGACCTCTAAGTTAAACCCAGTAAGGTAGCTTGCTTCTTCGCTCATCAAAAACGCTACCCCATTCGCTACTTCTTCTAGGCTTCCCAAACGGCGCATCGGTACTGAATTAATCATCTGTTGCTCCACTACTTTGGGATCGGCATCAAAGTACTGTGAGCCTACTACTGCTTGTAATTCTGTTTGCCGCGTCCACATAAAACCAGGCCCAATCAACGCAGGGGAGAGCGCATTCACCCGAATATTGTAAGGAGCTAAATCTTTGGCTGCTGTCTGAGTCATTCCAATCACCGCAAACTTAGAAGCGCTGTATGCTAGCATATTTGGCGGCCCAACTACACCCGCATAACTTGCCATGTTGACGATCGCGCCTCCACCTGTATCGCGTAATTGTTGTGCAGCCGCCTTGAGAACGTGGAAAACACCGACAACGTTAATGTCGATCACCTTTTGAAAGTCGTCTTCAGGATATTCGTCAGTTTTGGTAAATAATCCTTGATAACCTGCATTATTAAATACATAGTCAATTCGCCCAAGCTGCTTTACAGCGCCAGTAAAAGCTTTGGCAACATCATCACTAGCGGTCACATCACAGCGAAACGTGCTAACCGGAACGTTGTAACCTTTTAGTTCTTCAGCCACATCTGCCATTTTCGGTTCATTCAAATCTAGCAAGGCTATTCCTGCACCATTAGCAGCAAAACGGTGTGCAGTTGCCTTGCCAATATCTCCCGCACCGCCAGTAATTAGGATTGTCTTACCTGCAAACTGATAAGTTGCTTTTGCCGTCATAGATTCAACCTCTTATTGAAGAATTGTTGCAAATGGTCGTGATGAAAATCAGATTGGTATGATTTCTATTATTGAGCTTTTGCCCAAAATTAGAGCATAAAATCAAAAATTTATTTTGTTCGGTTTTTTACTTTAAAGGAGTTATGCGATGCGTATTCGCCGCTTCGCTAAAGTGCTAGCTGCATTTCTGGCTGGAGTGATACTGGCACAACTGCTATATGCTTGTTCACCGCGAACGCAAGCCGCCCAGAAGACTAAACTAACGATCGCCACAGTAAATAATGGCGACATGGTGGTGATGCAAGGGCTTTCTCGTAAATTTGAGTCAGATAATCCTGATATTCAACTGAGGTGGGTTGTGCTGGAAGAAAATGTGTTACGCCAACGCACAACTACAGATGTTGCAAGCCAAGGTGGGCAGTTTGATGTCATGACCATTGGTTCCTATGAAACACCAATCTGGACTAGACGGGATTGGTTGAAGCCTTTAGATTTAGGTGCAAACTATGACGTAAACGATCTACTCAAACCCATACGAGAAGGGCTTTCCAATAACGGCAAACTTTATGCCGTGCCATTCTATGGGGAAAGTTCCATGCTGTACTACCGCAAAGACTTGTTTGAAAAAGCTGGGATTACAGTTCCTCAACAGCCAACCTACCCTCAAATGAGAGAATGGGCAAGTAAAATCCACGACCCAGCGCATGGAGTTTATGGGGTTTGCCTGCGTGGAAAACCAGGTTGGGGTGAAAACATGGCATTTATTTCCACATTGGTCAATACCTATGGTGGACGGTGGTTTGATATGAAATGGCAACCAACGATCAATACTCCACCTTGGAAAGAGGCGATCGCCTTTTATGTCGATCTGCTCAAAAAATATGGGCCGCCAGGAGCCAGTTCCAATGGATTCAATGAAAATCTAGCATTATTCTCCACAGGTAAATGTGGGATGTGGGTAGATGCAACTGTTGCTGCGGGGTTGTTATCCAATCCCAAAGAATCTCAAGTTTATGACAAAGTTGGCTTTGCCCGTGCGCCAATCGAAAAATATCCCAACGGCTCAAATTGGCTTTGGGCTTGGGCGTTAGCAGTTCCAAAAACCTCCAAATCACCAGAAGCCGCGCAAAAATTCGTTGCTTGGGCAACATCAAAGGAATACATCCAACTAGTTGCAAAAGAAAATGGCTGGGTTGCTGTACCACCAGGGACTCGGACTTCCACATATCAAAATCCCAACTATCAAAAAGCCGCACCCTTTGCCCAAATCGTGCTGGGAGCGATCCAATCTGCTGATGTTACCCGTCCATCTGCACAACCAACTCCGTATAAGGGAGTTCAATACGTTGATATTCCAGAATTTCAGGCGATCGGTACTTCAGTCGGGCAAACTTTAGCAGCCGCATTAACTAACCGGACTTCTATAGACCAAGCGTTGCAGCGATCGCAGAAATTCACCGAACGCTTCATGAAACACACAGGTTATATCGAGTAATTTTCAGCCGTTCCACATCTAACTTGCATACAGTTAGCAGCGAGGATACCTATTAATTCTAAGTTTTTCATTTTGAATTTTGAATTTTGAATTTTGAATTGCTTATGTCTTCTTCATTAGCGGTAAAACCTCAATCCGAAACGCCACCACCCACTAAGCAACGGACTACGCGGCAGGTGTCAACCTTACCTCTGGTTGCGCCTTCGGTCGTTGTCTTGCTGCTGTGGATGATTGTGCCTCTGGTGATGACCGTATGGTTTTCCTTTCAGCGATATAACTTGTTGAATCCAGATGCACGCAAATTCATCGGGATTGAAAATTTCACGTTCATCCTCAGTGACTCAGCTTTATGGACATCGATCGCCATCACAATAGTTTTGGTTGTTTCTGTTTTAGCAATCACAATTGGTCTGGGCACAGTCCTAGCAGTACTATTTGACCAAGACTTTTATGGTCGTGGAGTGGCGCGGGTACTGGCTATCTCCCCATTTTTCGTGATGCCCACAGTTAGCGCCCTAATCTGGAAAAATATGCTGATGCATCCAGTGAATGGGCTGTTTGCTCAAATTACCAGAGGTTTGGGTTTGGGGGCGATTGATTGGTTTGCCAGCGTTCCTTTGCTTGCGATCGTTATTATTGTTTCCTGGGAATGGCTGCCCTTTGCCCTACTAATTTTGTTGACTGCAATTCAGTCACTCGATCGCGATCGGTTAGAAGCAGCGCGGATGGATGGCGCAAATGCGATCGCTCTATTTCGTTTCGTCATGTTACCTCATCTGAGCCGAGCCATTTCTGTGGTTGCCATGATTGAGACAATTTTCTTCCTCACCATCTTTGCGGAAATCTTTGTTACTACAGGCGGCGGGCCGGGACTTGCAACCACCAACTTAGCCTATTACATCTTCTTAAAAGCCTTACTGGAATTCGATGTCGGCGGTGCTTCAGCCGGTGGATTAATTGCCGTAATCCTTGCCAACATAGTGGCAATCTTTTTGATGCGTAGTGTTGCTCGTAATTTGGATACCTAACACCCAGTCTCCAAAATAAAGCTACCGAACCTAACATTTACGAATTACGAATTACGAATTACGAATTAGCATTATGGCACGTAAAACCCCAAAGATTTGGCTATGGACATTGCTCGGTTGGCTTGCCGCTTGCATCTTGTTTTTTCCAATTTTCTGGATGTTTCTCACCAGTTTCAAAACTGAAGTAGCGGCAGTTTCAACTCCCCCTCAGTTGTTTTTCCGTCCGACATTCGAGAACTATATTGCCATCCAAGACCGGGCAAATTATTTCAATTATGCGTTTAACAGCGTAGCGATTTCCTTGGGATCGACTATAGTCGCGCTACTGCTTGCCGTACCTGCCGCTTATGCAATGGCATTCTTCCCAACGAAACGCACCAAAGGCACTTTACTCTGGATGCTGTCCACTAAAATGCTGCCACCTGTGGGTGTGCTAGTACCTATTTACATTTTGTGTCGCAACGCCGGGTTATTGGATACTCACATCGGTTTGATTATCATTTATACCTTGATTAATTTACCAATCGTTGTTTGGATGATTTATAGCTTTTTTAAAGAAGTTCCTAAAGAAATTCTTGAAGCCGATCGCATGGATGGAGCAACCACGCAGCAAGAACTTATTCATGTATTGCTGCCATTGGCACTGCCCGGAATTGCATCCACAGCTTTGCTTTCGATTATTTTGTCATGGAACGAAGCATTTTGGAGCTTGAACTTGACAACCGCAGATGCCGCCCCCCTTACAGCCTTTATTGCTTCCTTTTCCAGCCCTCAAGGATTATTCTGGGCAAAACTTTCAGCAGCATCAACATTGGCGATCGCACCTATCCTCATCTTCGGTTGGCTGAGTCAACGGCAATTAGTCCGAGGTCTGACCTTTGGTGCAGTGAAGTAAGAGGCAGAAGGCAGGAGGCAGGAGGCAGGAGGCAGAAGGGATTATAACAAACTCTTGCATTCTTCTTTGCAGCTTTGTGTAAAAAAAATTCAATATATTTGTGGAAACATTTATATGTCAACAGTTGCTTTAAGAAATATCCATAAAACCTACGCCGACACAGAAATCATCAAAGGCATAGACCTCGACGTAGGCGATCGCGAATTTGTTGTTTTCGTCGGCCCCTCCGGTTGTGGAAAATCAACCTTACTCCGCATGATTGCTGGATTAGAAGAAATTTCCTCCGGCGATCTACTTATTGATGGACAAAAAGTCAATGATGTGCCACCCGATAAGCGCGGATTAGCAATGGTATTTCAAACCTACGCCTTATATCCCCACATGACAGTGGCGGAAAATATGGCTTTTAGCCTCCGGCTTGCGGGTATGCCCAAAGCCCAGCGTTACGAAAGGGCGCGTGAAGTCGCTCGTATTCTGCAACTAGAGCCGCTTTTGAACCGCAAGCCCAAAGAATTATCGGGAGGACAACGCCAACGGGTAGCGATCGGTCGTGCCTTGGTGCGTAATCCTAAAGTATTTTTGTTTGATGAGCCACTGTCCAACCTGGATGCTTCTTTGCGGGTGCAGATGCGGATTGAGCTTGCCAGCTTACACGACAGTTTGCAAGCCACGATGATTTATGTCACCCACGATCAAGTTGAAGCAATGACCCTTGCTGACAAAATTGTAGTGTTACAAGGCGGTATTATCGAACAAGTGGGTTCTCCCCTAGAACTGTACCATCATCCCCGCAATCTATTCGTCGCCGGATTTATTGGTTCACCAAAAATGAACTTTATCTCAGTGACAGTTTCAGCCGTCAATGACTCTGGGGCAACAGTTAGACTCCCTGGTGACGCAACCGTAATGATTCCGGTGAAACCCAAAACCCTATCAGTTGGGGATAGAGCAACATTAGGGATTCGTCCCGAACATCTGCGCCTCGATCGCAATAACCCAAGCGTGAATGGCGAAGTATTAGTTGTAGAACGATTAGGCGGAGAAACCTTTCTCTACATCAAAATTGCAGGTGGCGAAACCATAGTTGTGCAAACAGACGGAGATAATCCAGCCAAAATGCATGATTACGTTCCGATTTACATTAACGGTGAGCTTTGCCATCTGTTCGATCGAGACGGTGAAGCCATTTCCAAAGTTCATCGTCACCACCTAACCCAAAATGAATCCCATGAACAGCAATATCAGCACAGACTCAGCAATCAAGCTGAATGAAGCATCTCTGTCCCATTTAGGAAATAACGTTCGCGTACCCAATTACGATCGCCATCAAATTACTAACGGTATTGTCCATATCGGTGTGGGTGGGTTCCATCGCGCACATCAGGCTCTATACCTGGATAATTACTTTCATCAAAATCCCGGTAGTGAATGGGGAATCTGCGGAGTTGGGCTACTGGAATTCGACAAACGGATGCGGGATGCACTGAAATTACAAGATTGTTTATATACATTGGTTGAAAGATCCCCAGAAGGCGATCGCGCTCGTGTGATTGGGGCAATTACAAAATATCTGTTTGCCCCAAATAACTGCCAAGCAGTAATTGACACCTTAGCAGATCCCAAATGCCGCATCGTCACCCTGACGATTACCGAAGGTGGCTATTACTATGTTGAAGGTAGCGGTGAATTCGATGCAAATCACCAAACAATTCAATACGATTTGCAGCATCCCGACGAGCCAATAGGAGTATATGGCTTTTTGACAGCAGCCCTCAATCGCCGCCGTCAACAGGGACTAGCACCGTTTACCGTTTTATCGTGCGACAATCTCCAAGGTAACGGGAATATTGCCCGTAAAATGTTGACTGCATTTGCCGAAATGCAAAACCCAGAATTGGGAAGTTGGGTTGCCGAACAGGTAGCCTTTCCTAACTGCATGGTCGATCGCATTACCCCCGCTACAACCCCAGCAGATATCAAAATGGTGGCGGAACAGTTTAATATCGATGATGCTTTTCCAGTTGTTGCCGAACCGTTTCTTCAGTGGGTAGTCGAAGACAATTTCAGTGCAGGTAGACCCGATTGGGAATCAGTTGGCGTGCAGATGACCAGCGATGTTCATCCCTACGAAATGATGAAAATCCGGCTACTCAACGCCAGTCACGTGTTGATTGGCTATCTCGGCACTTTGGCTGGTTATACTTACGTCCATGAGGTGATGGCCGATCCGTTAATTAGGCAAGCCGTCGATAATTTGATGGCAGAAGTTACACCCACACTCCAACCTGTACCAGGGATTGATTTGGACGATTATAAAAAAACCTTAATTGAACGCTTTGCCAATCCTAAAATTCGCGACCAACTGCCGCGTCTTTGCCTCAATAGTTCCGCCAAAATACCAAAATTTGTATTAGGCTCAGTTCGTGACGCGCTACGCAAAAATGTAGCGATTGATTATATGAGCTTAACGGTTGCTGCCTGGTTCCGTTACCTAAATGGAAAGGATGACCAAGGTAACGCCATTCCCATTGATGACCCAATAGCAGGTACTTTGACTCAACTAGCTCATTCTAGTGGTTCCGATGCCAAACCATTGCTCAACCTGACTGAGATTTTTGGCGATTTATCGCAGTCGCCTTTTGCCGATGCAGTTGCGAACCATTTACGCAAATTATATGAGTTTGGAGCTAAAGAAACATTAACCCGATTCTTAGAGAAAGCTTAACTAGATGAAAGCTGCGAATTTTCCAGGCAGAAGTTTTATTTTTGCCTAGTACTTTCGCATTGACAAAAGCAAAAACTTATAGAAAAGAGGGAAAGTTACTGAAATAAAGCGCGGTCAGTGGTACTCGGTTGAAGCTGGTAGTGATGGGCTACAGTTACTATTGAGTTCAATCATCAAGTATCAGGAAATTATCAGGAGGAAATGATGGCAGGTAAATTAGACGCAAAGGTGGCAATTGTTACAGGTGCATCTTCAGGAATTGGGGCGGCAACAGCGATCGCTCTTGCAGAAGAAGGCGCACAGGTGGCGATCGCAGCTCGTCGAATTGAGCAATTGAACGAAGTTGCACAAAAAATTGCAGCGGTTGGGGGAAAGGCTTTACCGATTGTCACAGATGTCAGCGATGAAACCCAAGTTAACGATCTGGTGCAAAAGGTCAATACAACTTTGGGACGAATCGATATTCTTGTGAATAATGCAGGCATTGGAGGATTGGGAACGATTGAGGATAGCGATCCTGCAGAGTGGCGGCGACAGTTTGACCTGAACGTTTTGGGATTGTTGTATGCGACTCATGCGGTTTTGCCTATCTTCAAAGCACAGGGCGTTGGCCATGTAGTCAATCTTTCATCCGTTGCCGGACGGGTTACACGGCCAGGCATGGGTGTGTACAGCGCCACCAAATGGGGCGTAAATGCGATTTCAGAAGCTCTGCGGCAGGAAGTTCATAAAGACAATATTCGCGTCACCATTATTGAACCCGGTATGGTTGCCACCGAATTTATCGACAACATCACCGATCCGGCTGCAAAACAAGCGCTCGAAGCCCGGTTCAAAGCCGTCACTCCACTGCAACCGGAAGATATTGCACGGGCGATCGCTTATGCCGTTACCCAACCGCCTCATGTCAATGTGAATGAAATTTTGATCCGACCAACGCAACAGGAATAGGAGGGACAAAATTGACTGATATCGTAGTTGGTTTAGACTTGGGTACAGGAGGAGTAAGAGCGATCGCAGTCGATCTGCAAGGGCAAATTATCGCTCAAGCAACCAGAAGCTATCCCCTGTTAACTCCACAACCTGGTTGGACGGAACAGAACTCATCGGATTGGGTCGAAGCCAGTTTGGATGCTCTCTTCGATATTACTCAACAACTAGACGGACACCGAGCAATTGCCCTCGGTTTGTCTGGACAAATGCATGGTATGGTTCCTCTTGATGCCCAAGGCAAAGCTATTAGACCAGCAATTTTGTGGAATGACCAACGCACGGGTAAGGCTGTTGCTGAAATTGAGGCGACTATTCCCCGTCAGGAATTAATCCAGCGCACTGGAAATCCAGCAATTACTGGCTTTCAACTGCCGAAGCTTCTATGGTTGCGGACTGAAGAACCACAAGCATACACTCGGTTATGGCAGATTCTTTTGCCTAAAGATTATCTGGGATATGTGCTAACTGGCGAAATATTTACAGAACCATCTGATGCGTCTGGTGTCGGCTGTCTGAATTTAGCAAATCAGCAATGGGATACAGATATTCTCCATGCTCTTGATATTAACCCGGCGTTGTTTCCCCCAGTAATCAAATCTACCGCGATCGCTGGACGACTCAAACCAGAAATAGCCACCCATGTGGGATTACCTGTGGGATTACCTGTGGTCGCAGGCGGAGGTGACAATGCAGCAGCAGCCATCGGTTTGGGCATTTCATCAAGTAACCTCAACCGGGGTAGTTTGAGTATTGGCACATCAGGAGTTATCTTTGCACCGTGCAATCGCCCAATTCCCGATCCAGAAGGTCAGGTGCATTTGTTCTGTCATGTGGATGGGGGCTATCATCTACTGGGAGTAACGCTGGCGGCAGGTGGTTCTCTGCGTTGGTATCGAGATACATTTGCACCGCATATATCTTACACCGAGTTGATGGATATGGCAGAGCGATCGCAGCCTGGTGCGCGTGGTGTTCTATTTCTGCCCCACCTTTCAGGAGAACGCAGTCCCCACCTCGATCCAGATACTCGCGGTGCATTAGTAAATCTGTCATTAGCTCATACGCCAGCAGATATCACTCGTGCTGTTTTGGAGGGGGTTGCATTTAGTTTGCGGTCAGCATTGGAGGTAATTAGTGCGATCGCTCCCATCGATCAACTCTTAGCAACGGGTGGAGGCGCACGTTCTCACATCTGGTTACAAATTTTAGCAGATGTTTTGCAAACAAAACTCATAGCTCCCAAAGCCGAAGAAGGAGCCGCTTACGGAGCAGCTATTTTGGCAATGGTGGGGATTGGTGTTTACCCAAATTTAGAAACTGCATTCAAGATTTTACCGCAGGATAGTAATGTCGTACAACCGCAGGCAAATATTTTGTATAAAGCAGGGTTTGCGCGCTACAAGCTACTTTACGATGCCTTGAAGGCTGTTCGTGCATCAATACCTTAGGTAAAAGAGGTATAATACTCGTATTTGATTTTTGCTTTTGCTAGGTACAACTCAAAAGGCTTCTTCCTTACTCCGTATCTAAACAAATAAGTTAAAATTCTAAGGCATTGTCCTTATTCTAGCTTGTTTGCAACACACTCAATTAAGTCGATATACCTAGAGATTGATTTTTTTTATAACTGGAGATAACAACAACTTCATTCTACAGATTGATGTATACCTTTGAGTCTTAAAAGTAAAAATAAGTCAGTAAACATTGAATGAAGAACTCACCAACAGTATTTGCCCAGTAACCATTCGTGAGTTAATACACAAATACTAAAGGCAATTTCTTCAGGTTAATTTTTCTACAAGTTTAAGATTCAAGTGTAGCTTGCTAGTTTTATTGGTAAAGTTTGCCAAATAAAATTTACCAAATAGAATCATCAGCTCTGCCGATCAAATATAATGTTTTGCGTTGTTAACGCTGTTATCGAGGATTTCACGATGAAAGTTATTGCTCCTGTTTTATCTATTTTGCGTCCAGTACGTTTTCTAGTTGTCGCTTTTACTTGTGCGTTACTATTGTTATCTAGTGCTTTTCCTGCTTTTGCGATCGATAGCTACCAAAGTAAGAATACTGAAGGAGAAACACAACTACTTGATATTCAGCGCAGAACAGACGAAGCCGCTAAAAAACCACCTGCTGGACTCGAAGAGGTTGAAAGGAAGTCAAACGAAGGACTCAATGAAGTTCAAGGAGCTGCTGACATTGAGAAGCAAAAGAGTCCTGAAAATTCACAGAGTGCAGTCACAATAGAAGAAAAGTTGAAGAGTGCGTTGGATAAAGTTACAGGTAAGTAACAGAGTTAATACTTATCTTTAATAATTTTTCAGTAGTAATGGGTGATTACATTTACGTAATCACCCATTAATAATTGGCAATCACAAACAAATAAATTTAATTAAAAATAATATAAATTATTTTGTTATTATAACTGAGCAAAAATTCCATCAAACTAACTAAGTACTATAGCAGTTCATTTTGATTGATGAACTTACCTATATAAGCAGGTAAAAGGCAAAAGCCAGTCTGACAATAGAGTGATGAAAGATTAAAATATATTTAATTTTCTCAAAAAATTAAATATGATTATTATATTGTACTTCATCAAAATACCTACCTATTAAGGCATAGGTAGAATTATTAATCTGCTAAATAATTTCTACTCACAATGCTTCCTTTGGTTGATGTGGATTATGTGCAAAATTTGAGATGTTATTAAATAAGTTTGCTTAGGAATGGAAAACAATGCGTCCGATAAACATTGGTTTGACACAAGAACAACGTCAAGGTGTGATTAATCTGTTGAATCAAGATTTGGCAGATGCGTATCTACTGTTAGTAAAGACCAAAAAGTACCATTGGGATGTAGTCGGCCCTCAGTTTCGTTCTTTGCACCAGCTTTGGGAAGAACACTACCAAAAACTGACTTTAAATATTGATGCTTTAGCAGAGCGGGTTCGTGCTTTGGGTGGTTATCCAGTTGGCACAATGGAAGGATTTCTTAAGATTGCTAGCCTTAAAGAACATGCTGGTGATGTTCCCACTGCAACGGGAATGGTATCAAATTTAGTCGAAGATCACGAGCAGGTAATTCGCAATTTTAGAGACCATGTGGATCGTACTGCTGAAGAGTTTCACGATCAAGGAACTTCTGACTTTTTGACTGGATTGATGGAACAGCACGAGGAAATCGCTTGGATGCTGCGTTCATTTATTGAAGGACAACCAATAGACTCAGATGGTAGACAGTCGGTAGCACAAGCTAAGACTCCTGTAGGTGTATAGCCACTCCACGATTTCTGAGTCAAGCAAGGCAATTTAGGTAGCTAGTTGAGGGAGGATTTATTCCTCCCTCAACTAGTGTAATAACATCTATTTGCCTGCGTATGTCTTGACTATGTTCCCAGTAAAAACAGCATAAAAGAGGAGTATTCAAATGCCAGAGGTGTATAAAGCAGAACGTACTATTTCTGCTGTATTCAAAGAACAGAAGCAAATAGATGATGTTATTAGACGTTTATTAGACAGAAGTGTGCCTAGAGATCATATTTCTGTTATGGGTAGAAACTTCCAATCGGAAACTCGAATTTCTGGATTTATTAGTAAAAAAGATGTGATTCTGGGAGGTTTGAGAACAGGAGCAGTTTTTGGTTCCTTGTTTGGTTCCTTTCTCAGCTTGCTCACAGGTGTAGGCGTACTATTTATTCCTTTTGTTGGTTCAATTGTGGCAGCAGGCCCGATTGGTGCAGTGTTGCTAGGAGCTGCTAGTGGAGCGATCGCAGGTAGTGCAGGTGCGGGTTTAGTATCGGTTCTAACTACTTTAGGAATGCCAGAAGATAAAGCGGCTATCTACCAAACCCGCTTACAAGCTGGTGAGTTTTTATTGATGGCAGAAGTTCCAGGCGATCGCACCGGAGAATTTCAATTACTCCTTGAAAGTGCTGGTGGCGAAGAAATTCAGGTAATTGAAAAAACGCTGGCTCGTCCTTGTGCAGGGGTATGCAACAGCCCAGAAGACTTATCTCCTGAAGTTCGCACTCATCTTTCTAGTGAAGCTCAGCGTACATTCATTGAGCGCTATAACGCTGTACTCAATGAAAATAGTGACGAGTCTAGCGCAGAGCAGGCTGCTTGGCAAGCTGTTCACGAGCAATATGATGAAGATGAAAATGGCGTCTGGTCAAAAGCTAAAGTAAAAGTTTAAGCCAGCAATCGTCATTAGTCATTTGTCGTTTGCTAATCACCTATGACTAATGACTAATGAGATTATGGCAATTTATAGCTAGCAATACGCAGATTTAACTTACCTTGGCGGGGATTTTGGTTGAATACAAATGCACCTTCTTCACTTTCACCACTAGATAAAAAATCGATTTGTTGCTCTCCTGATTCTGCAACTTTGCCGTCAATTAGTAACTCAGCCATAATTTGAACTGACTCGGCTGTGTCTCCTCCAGTATTGACAACTTTAAAAGGTACATAAAATTGTCCATTAATTTCCCGAATTGTTTCTTTTTTGGTAACAGAAATAATCGGAGGTTGATTTTTTTCGTTCAGCCAAGTGTAACCTACCAAACTCACAACGATCGCTAGGATAAAAGAGGCGATGCTGAATGTCACCCACTCAGCAAGAGAACGTTTTGCTTCTGGGTTAGTCATATTGCTAACCTGCCAGCTGCACCACCAATAGTTGCTGGTAAACCTAACACTAAACTACGATCTAACCACATTGTCCAGGGATCGCTCAAAGTCAATTTTTGAAAGAACCACAGCATAAAAGTGCCTGCTAATAGTGACACTAAATAGGACATGATGGTTTCGCTGGATGGTCTTTGGAAAATTCCTTTTTGTTCTCTGCGCTTTCGCTGGTCAGAAAAGCCAGCCTGAAATACAATACCATAAGAAATCAATAAAGATGCAGCGATGATTGCCAATTCCCAAGGTGGTGAGGCTGCGGCTGCTAACATCGTAACTTCATCTGTTGGGGCGATATTAAATGCAATTATGGTTGCACCAATTAGAGTTCCCCCAATATCGCTAAGGGTGGCGTTTAACTGATTCTGGTTGTTCTTGCTTGCACTAGTATCCTGGAGTGCTGTTTGCTCCTCTCCATTACCGTTTCTAGTATCTCCCAAAAACTGTTTGGCTAATGCTACACCAAGAGTGAAGGGTACACTTTCAAAGATAATTTTACCTAAAGATTCTCTAAGGGAAGTTTCTAATGTTAATTCTCGCAATAGTAACAGCACAAAGGCAGAGCAAGCTATTCCGATTGCCATTGCTTCTACGGTATCCATTGCAGCTTGACGAGCTTGGGAAGTATATCTGCGTTTGCGAAAACCTTCTGTTAAATTGAGCAAGAAAACTACAATAAACATCAGTGCGATCGCCATCATCATCAGTTGTGGTTTTGCCAGCGATCCAATCCACCAAACCTCCATTGTATACAGTAAAGGTATGCCAAATAAAAAACCTCCGCAAGCACCCCGAATAATGTCATTAATCTCACTCCACCAGACATTTTTCTGACGTTTTTTTACCACTCCTTAACTTTCCTTTTATTTAGATAATATTTTCAATTTAAAACAATAATTCCTGCATACATATATTCTAAGTTTGGCAAGCCACTCATATCAAGTTCGGCTAATTACTTACAATATAGTTCGTGTTGGTAATTGGGGATTGGGAAAAAGCTAATTGGGAAAAAGGGAATAAATAACTGACGATTACCCATTACTCACTTGCCCTGAGCGCAGCCGAAGCGTTACCCATTACCTACCCTCAAAGATATCATAAGTATTCAACCTGACATGATATCACTTGCTCTATGTTAACAGAGTTAACTAAAGTGCCATTTGAATCCTTTCAAAATCTTTACCATATATAAAATACACTGTAGGAAGGTACAAATGTACCCCCTACGTATATACCTGCTGATTAAATTATGACTTCTTCTACAAAATAGATAAATTTTTTTATAAAGCTTTGATTTTTAATATTATATTCTATTACACCATACAATATCTATCTTAAGATACTATAATTTTTATAAATTTTATCTCCCTTGATGGAACTAACTAACAATACATTATTACTACATTTAGTAATAGTTCTACTAACTACAAGCCGGAGACAAAACCATGAGTGCCGAAAAAAGAATCGAAGCTACTGCAAAAAACATTGAAGGAAAAATTCAAGAGGTTGTGGGTGAAGTTACTGGTAATCCCGAAGATAAAGTTGAAGGAAAAGCAAAGCAAGCCGAAGCCCAATCTATTCATGTTGTAGAAAACATTAAAGATGAAATAAAGAAAACCTTAAGCTAGTTTAGCTTATGCAATCTAACTCGTAATTTTAGTAATGATTCATTACATTCAATCTCACACCAATTACTCCACTAATTTTCTCAAGTGGAGTTTTTTCTGTAAACAAAATTTATTAACAACTTAGCTCCAAGCATAATTTTTCTAACAATTTGATTTAACTAATAACTAGCACGTCCAGCTACTAAATTCCATATAAAAATAGCAATGATTGCACCAATCACAGCAACAATTATACCCGGAATGCTGAGGGATGCAGCAGCTAATTGAAATCTACCTGTTTCCAAAAGAGTAACTAATATTCCGCCAATTACAGCACCTACAATACCTAATACCATAGTTGCAACAATACCACCACCTTGACGACCGGGATAAATAGCTTTTGCTATAGCTCCAGCAATTAAGCCTAGAATTATCCAAGCAATTATGTTCAGCATAAATTTAATTCCTGAGAAAAGTTAATAACTAGCTTAGGAATTACAATACTGTTTTCCTTCTACCGTAAGATATAGGTGTTGAACAATGGAGAATTTAGAATCAATTAGTGTAGCGAAGCACAGTCAACAGTTATAACCACTTAAATCTATATATTATAGTATGATGTTTCACTTGCTTAAGACATATTATATCAATCCGCTTAATCACTTACAATATGCCATTGCAAATGGAACAAAGCAATCATTATGACTCTGGGATTACTTCACTTTGCTATTGCTATGTGCCTTACAGTAACATCAAAGACAAACGTAATCACTAGTATTTAGCGTGACATGATATTATAAGTGATTTACCGGACATTATACAATATAAAAAATATTTATTGGTGGCTAATCATATGCGATCGCTAACTATCAAAGTGAATTTTAAAAAAATACAATTATATTTTTTTTTGATTCATGCTAAATAAAATATCGAAATATTTTGAGTCGAAGGTGAGTAAAAAAATAGCAGTTTTATAATTGAATCAGCTTTAAAAATTCAAATTTTATGGAGATATTCCGGTGGTACACCGTCCACCAACCAAACAGCATTCTCAGAACAATAAAAGATATAACCCGCCTGATGCATTGCCGCAGCATCTACAAGAAAAACTACTGGTTTTCCATGTCTGGCACCGACAATTTGTGCTGTAGTAATATCCTGAGATAAATGCACATGGTGACGTGACATTTTCCGAAGTCCTGTTTCTAGAATTGACTCTACAGATTTGTGTCCCGTACCATGATAAAGCTGGTCTGGAGGAGCAATAGGTTGTAATTGTAAATCAACTTCTGTACTGTGTCCTTGGTTAGCACGAATTAAAGTACCTGTAGAATCAAAAGAAAAGCGTTGTTTATCGCTAGATTCAACTACTAACTGTAATTCCTGACGGCTAATGGGAAATTTATTTTTAGCGCAAGCGGTAAGTAGTTTATCAACAGCTACCCAACCACCAGGAGCAAGTTCAATTCCAATTGCATCTGGTGTGTGTCGCAGATATTTACTGAGATATTTGCTGATTTTGATCGACCGAGAATCACTCATCTGATTTATCTGTAATATATTATGTTACATATTTCTGCTTAACATATTACACTATAATTTTGATTAATAGTTTTAATTTGTGTGAATTGAAAGAATTTGTCTGACCATTAGAACTAACGCCACTATAATCATCACAATCAGTGTCACCTTCCCACCAGGAACGAGTGGTGGATTTGTGCTATTCGAGTTTTTTTGCTCTTGACGTTGCTTCCAAGTCATTAATGCTGGAAGAATTCCACCTAAAACTGAGATGCTGAATGTTCCAGTATAATCTAGGGCACTAAAGAAAATGTTGGGATTGAGCGTACCAAGAGTCATAGGAGGAAAAAGAACCAGTGAATACAGAGGTAAGCGAGTAGAAACTTTGCTCTGTGCAATTAGAAAAATATCTTTGAATATATCCAGTAGACCGTAGACAAATCCAATGAATGATGTGGCGATCGCAAACTCTGAAAAAACCGATACTAGCACTCCTAACCATTGTCCTGCACCGCCAGCTCGCAAAATTTGCAGTGGGTCAAAAACAGTTTTACCGCCAGATGTGCTGTGTACCATATCAGGACTGAAGCTTGCTAAAATTACAGCATTCCACGCCAAGAACATGATTAAGGGAATCAATGAACCGATGAAGATGGACTGACGAATTTTGCGGACATCTCCTTCGAGTTGGGTGACAACCACCGGCACAACGTTTTGATAAAACAGTGCTACACACATAACTGAAACCGCACTACCAAGCGCACTCCAGTCCTGAATTAAGAATTGGCTACTCTTAACTTGTCCTCCAGCCAGCAATAATAGTCCCAAGAAGGAAACAAGCACAATTCCTACAAAGGCGCTGTTTAATTTTTCAATAAACTTTTCTCGCCCGACATACATAATACCGCCAAAGATGAGCGTAAAGGTTGTTGTGCCTACCCATACAGGTAATGAGTTCTGCACACCCCAAAGTTTAGCGATCGCCGAGCCTAAAATTTCCCCACCTTGAGTAATATATGCTACCAATAGAGCATAGTGCATAAATAAATATGCACCGCTAGCAACTTGCGCTCCCGACTTTCCCAGGGTGTTCTCAATAACTCCCAACAGACCTATACTCGCACGCCCTTGTAGACGCATGGCACTTAGAGTCACCTCTGCAATCAATAAACCTGAAACTAAAGCGTAGAGCCAAACAGCAATCAACCCAAATGTGGATGGTAAAATCCCTGACGGTAGAGTGACCGCAGGTAGGGCAAGAATCCCGGCTCCGACTGTGGTTCCTGCAATCAGCGCCGTACTCCCTAATACACTACCTGGTTGATGATTGAGCTTATTTTCATTAAATTCAAGGTGAGAAAATAACCGAGTCACTTGCTCTGAATCCTTGAGATCGGCCTTGGTCAGGGTCATAATGAGTAATTGCACCTAAATTTAGGACATAATGTTAACATATGTAAATAATTTTGGTAAAAACTCTTGATTTACTTTATATTATTGTATTCATCAATATTGAGAAAACAATTTACCAATTTGGGTTAAATCTACATTCCCACCGCTGACGATCGCACCAATCTTTGTTTGCGGTGCTGTTACCACACCTTCGAGTAAGGCGGCCGCAGCTAATACTCCTGTGGGTTCTACTACAATTTTCAGACGTTCCCATAAAAAAAACATGCTGCGAAGAATCGCTTCTTCAGATACCGTCACCATCTCATCGACGTAACGCAGCACCAAAGGAAAAGTAATTTCACCAAGGCTAGGAGTCCGGGCACCATCAGCTATGGTATTGGGATTTTTGACAGTTTGCAGGGTTTTGCTGTAAAACGAGCGGGTGGCATCGTCGGCAAGTGCTGGTTCTATGCCGATGACTTTACAATCGGGTAAAAGTGCTTTGGTGGCGATCGCACAACCGGAAAGTAATCCACCACCGCCACAACAAACTAATAGTAAGTCCAATTGACCAACTTCTTGAATCAGTTCTAAAGCTGCTGTACCTTGTCCTGCAACTACATGGGGATGATCGTATGGCGGAATCAGTGTGAGATTCCTATCCTTTGCTAAATTTTGGGCTAATTCTTCCCGGTTTGTTGTTTGGCGATTGTACAAAATCACCTCTGCACCGTAACTGCGAGTTGCAGTTTGTTTGACAGTGGGTGCATCATCAGGCATGACAATGGTAGTGGGAATATTTAGTAGTTGTCCAGCTAAGGCGATCGCTTGGGCATGATTTCCCGATGAATAAGTGAGAACGCCTGTTTGTTTTTGTACTAGCGATAGTTGCGCTAAGGCATTGTATGCACCTCGAAATTTAAACGAACCAGTTCGTTGAAAATTTTCGCACTTAAAAAACACTTGGCTATTAGTGCGATCGTTAACGATTCTAGAAGTTAGCACAGGTGTGCGGTGGGCAATTCCTAAAATGCGCTCTTGTGCTGCTAGCACGTCAGTTATAGTAACGGAATTATGCTGTGACATTGAGAATCGGATTAAATATTCTTGCTTTTGTTTATATAAATATATATTTTTATATTTGCGCCTAATATGCCGGATTGAAACATACTCATTTCAGTGGTTAGATACATCTAAAATTGTTTAAATTTCTTCATCAAAGTAGCGATAATAAACCAGCATGAGTGTCAACACTTTCCTCACCTGACACCAACAAAGAATCAAGAGCAATGAATTATTGTAATTATGCGATCGCTTGCTAAGTGCTTTTCTCTAGGAGCGTTGTAGCTTCTAAATGCTGATTTCTTATTGCTTGCTCTCATCTAACTGTCCGTATTTTCTGGTAATCTTTTTTCTAATTTAAATCTGACTCATCTAGTAGTTTTACTCGATCTTCAAAAGACACTAACGACTCCAGTATAAATGTTGTTATGATTTCATAAATTAGGTAGTTGAACTCAATACCTATATTTAATCAGCGAAAATACTCTTAAAGGAGGAATTACCTTTGTCTCGTCGATATTTATTTACCTCCGAGTCAGTCACTGAAGGTCATCCAGATAAAATCTGCGATCAGATTTCTGATACTATCCTTGATGCCTTACTGACACAAGACCCCAGCAGTCGTGTAGCGGCTGAAGTAGTAGTTAATACTGGATTAGTGCTAATTACTGGTGAAATCACTACCAAAGCAAATGTGAATTTCGTGAATCTCGCCCGCAAGAAAATTGCCGAAATCGGCTATATTAATGCTGATAACGGTTTTTCTGCGAACAGCACCAGCGTTCTGCTAGCTTTAGACGAACAATCACCTGATATTGCCCAAGGGGTTAACACTGCTCAAGAAACCCGCCAGGAAGATAGCGATCAACAATTCGACAAAATTGGCGCTGGCGATCAAGGTATAATGTTTGGTTTTGCCAGTAACGAAACACCAGAACTGATGCCCTTGCCCATCAGTCTGGCTCACCGCATCGCTCGCCGATTAGCAGCAGTTCGCAAAACAGGTGAATTGCCATACTTGCGTCCTGACGGCAAAACCCAAGTTACTGTAGTTTACGAAGATGGACGTGCTGTAGGGATTGATACTATCTTGATTTCCACCCAACATACAGCCAATATTGGAGAAATCACAGATGAGGCGGCGGTACAAGCCAAAATTAAACAAGACCTATGGTCGGCTGTAGTTGAACCTGTTTTTGGCGACATCGACGTTAAGCCAAATGAGGAAACACGCTTTTTAGTCAATCCCACTGGCAAATTTGTGGTTGGTGGCCCCCAAGGAGACTCTGGTCTGACAGGACGGAAAATAATCGTTGACACCTATGGTGGCTATTCACGACATGGTGGCGGTGCTTTTTCTGGCAAAGACCCCACCAAAGTAGACCGTTCTGCTGCTTATGCAGCTCGCTATGTGGCAAAAAATATTGTTGCCGCAGGGTTGGCAGAAAAAGTTGAAATCCAGCTGTCCTATGCTATCGGCGTAGCAAGACCAACTAGTATTCTGGTGGATACATTTGGCACTGGCAAAGTCGATGAAGAAACCTTGCTGGAATTAATCAAGCAGCACTTTGAACTGCGTCCAGCCGGGATTATCCACACCTTCAATTTACGCAACTTACCAAATGAACGAGGCGGACGTTTTTATCAGGACGTCGCGGCTTACGGTCACTTTGGGCGGGGTGATTTAGACTTGCCTTGGGAACAAACCGATAGAGCGGAATTGTTGAAGCAAGCAGCAAACGAGTCACTTTCAGCAGTTGCTCAGGCACTAACTTAAAATTATACGCTGCTACAAAAATCTAGCTTATTTATTTTGAGGGTATTGGCAACTTTACAAATTGCTATGCCCTCATTTATCTTTAAACTGTCGCACTCAACGCACAATTAAATCAACAGTTGAGTAATTAATTGAAGACAGTTAAGCAGATTAGTTAAAATTTTTAAAACAGTTATTAAACAATAATTACTAATTGTAATTCTACTTTTTATAAAAAAATTCCTCTACCTTAATCATGGTGAAGTAACAGCAAGGTAGAGGGTTTTACTTATCTTAATATTATTGGAAAGGCAGGTTTCAAGAAAATGCTTGCGAACAACTAGTTTCTTTGATTAAAAATCCGTCAAAACTTATGTTGTATTTATTTTAACCCGCCCATTTGGCTGAGCTTATTTCCAATCGGGAATCTCGGCATCTTCTCCACCAATACCGATTCCAGTGTTAAATATTTCGGCATCAGTGAGATTGAGATCGTTCATTGATGCTTTGTACACATTAGAATCGTGAATCGTCGCGCGAGTAAAATTAACCCGATCGAGATTGGCTTGTTTCATATTTACATTAGTTACATAAGCTGATGTTAAGTTAGCACCTGCCAAGTTAGCACCAGTTAAGTCTGCACCTTCTAGATTTGCCCCTACAAGGTTGGCTTTTTGAAGCTTCGATCCTCTTAAGTCAGCACCAATTAAATGAGCGCCACTAAGGTTAGCTCCCGATAAATCGCACTGGATACATTCCCCAGTCGAAAGTAGTTTTTGTAAGTCCTGCGGATTTTCAGCTCTAACCGAGCTAATGAAAAATAGGGGACTTGCTAAGGCTGTGGCCACTAATAGCTGGAGTTTCATAATTTTCCCCCTTGATTATCAAGTTGCGTCCGTTCTTTACCTCACAGTTCTATTATCTCACCAAACTTCTTTAGGTTCCAGATTGACGTGAGAGGATTGTTGTGGTAATTAAGCAAGGATAACAGGGACACAAAAAATGCGATTTATCCAAATTTTTGGCTATTTTACTCAAATAAGCCCTGAAAATCTGCTGATATTAAATTAGCATTAAATATCTCGAAAAGCCTACACCACTCGGCAGAGTTCATCTATCAAAATAAGTATTTATACTTTCAAGTTAACCGTTTAGCTTAATAGTATTTGTTAAACTAAGTCCTAAGAAACTCTTTCATATACTGATTAACTAACTCTGGCTGTTCTTGTTGCACCCAATGGCCACAATTAGGAATGTACTTGATTTGAAAGTCTCTAACATAAGTTGCTGTATCATAAGTTAGTTCCTTGCCAAGTGCAGTGTCATTTTCTCCCCAAATCATCAGTGTTGGTACTTGCAAAATTCCCCAATTTGGATTTAGCATTTTCTGCTGAAAAATATTGCGGTAATAGTTTAACATTGCTGTAAGCGCACCGCGTTTTGCCGCAGCATCTTTATACGCATTAATATCTGCTTGTGTGAAAGCAGTTTTATTAACTGCTGTACCTTCAAAAGCTATTGTAATTATTTGATAATCTGAAAATTGTAAAAGTAATTCTGGTATCCACGGAAGTTGAAAAATAAATATGTAATAACTTCGTAACAATTGTTGGGGAGTGCGTAAGCCTTGGGCAAATTTAGCAGGATGAGGCAGGTTAAGAATAATTAA
This sequence comes from Nostoc sp., assembly GCA_036918135.1. Lineage (GTDB taxonomy): Bacteria > Cyanobacteriota > Cyanobacteriia > Cyanobacteriales > Nostocaceae > Nostoc. Next base: position 195,302 of record JBALDB010000051.1, on the reverse strand, counting down.
TCGCTCTATCATTTCGGGGTGAGCATAAGCAAAAACCCAAGCGATCGCTCCTCCCCAATCATGTCCAACTAAAACACATTTTTCGTATCCTAATCCTTTAATTACTCCCTCAACATCTTTAATAAATTCATCCATAACATAAGCTGATTGCTCTGCTGGCTTATCACTATCGTTATAGCCACGCAAGTCAATGGCAACAACTTTAAAATCTTGAGCAAATTCTGGTATTTGATGCCGCCAAGAGTACCAAAATTCTGGAAAACCGTGCAACATCAACATTAATGGCCCTTCACCTTGGGTAACATAGTGTAGCTTCACCCCATTAGTATTTATATATTCGTGTTTCCAAGAAGGTTTTATTCCAGACATAATTAATATAATTTAAGTATAATCAACCAGTTAGTTTACATATTATATTTGAAATTATTTTGAGTATTATGACATCTATTGAAAGACAGAATCAGGAGAACAGGTTATTAAAAAATATCCTCAGATAGATATAAATTATTAGACTAAATTACTAATCTAGATTCGACTATTGACTCGCAAATTCTGATAATTTACATTTCGGCAAATGGCAACAATAGAAACACGTGGTATCTGGCTGACCACTACTGATAGTAAAGTTCTTAGGTCAAAGCAAGGTATTGCTAAGGCAATGGATTTTATTGCCCAGACAGGATTTAATGTAGTGTTTCCTGTAGTTTGGAACCAAGCAGTAACTTTGTATCCGAGTCAAATGATGCAGCAGACTTTTGGGGTTGAAATTAACCCTATGTGTGCAGGACGCGACCCTTTAGAAGAAGTGGTAGTAGAGGCGCGGCGAGTTGGGTTGAAAGTCATCCCTTGGTTTGAATATGGTTTTGCCAGTTCCTATAATTTGAATGGCGGTACTCTTTTAGCTCAAAAACCAGAATGGGCTGGACGCGATCGCAATAGTAATTTACTAAAGAAAAACGGCTTTGAGTGGTTGAATGCCCTCGATCCCCAAGTGCAGGAATTCTTATTAAACTTAGTACTAGAAGTTGTAAAAAATTATGATGTTGATGGTATACAAGGAGACGATCGCTTACCAGCATTTCCAAGTGAAGGAGGCTACGATCGATTAACTTTAACACGTTACCGCCAGGAATTCGATCGCGATCCGCCGCCAAATCCTAAGGATAGGCAATGGCTACAGTGGCGTGCTGATATTCTCACTGATTTCTGGGCACATCTGTATCAGCAAGTCAAAGCAGTAAATCCTAATTTATTAGTAGCGATCGCACCTAATATTTATGATTGGGCTTTCCAGGAATATCTGCAAGATTCCCCTGCGTGGCTGAAGCGGGGAATAGTTGATATTATAAACCCGCAGATTTATCGCCGTGACTTTAGAAGTTATCAGGCGATGGCCAATCAACTGGTAACTCAACAGTTCACTGATGCAACTTTGTCCAAGTTAGCGCCAGGAATTCTGATCAAGCTTGGCAATTATTGTATTAGTCCAGAATATTTGGTACAAGCAATTGAATACAATCGCCAAATTGGTATTCAAGGTGAGGTATTCTTTTTTTATGAAGGGTTGCGAGAAGATAATAATGCCCTAGCAAAAGTTTTGCAAAATGGAGTTTATGCTAAATCTGCATCGTTTCCCACTTTGTCAGATTTGAGTCGCGGTAGTGAGAGTAATAGGAAGTCAACTTCAATTTGGCAAGGGGTGGCGAGGTTTTTGAGAAATCTTTAGGATTGCTCATAAAAGTAATAAAAACTACGCACAAGCGCTTCTGGTGCGATCGCAAGCCGAGCGCTTGCTGTTACAAAATAAAAACTAAGGTGGAATTGACACTGGACGTTGTAGAAGAAATTTATCTTTTTACTTGATGTAGCAACAATTAAATTGCTGCTTAAGTGTTAATAGTAATCTAGAACAGGAGAGCTTTTCAAAATTTATTGCTATCAAGTTTAGCGCTCTTCCATCACTCTCGTGAGAGAATAAATTAGGGAAGTGACGCAAAGCTTTGTTTAGTCTATGTTTGAGGCAAGAAAGCCTGTCGAAACAATCAAATTTGTTGACGATTACTGTCAATGGTATAGAAAACTATTTCCAGAGGTCAGAAGTTTTGAGGCGTTTAAATATCTTCACGTAGGGATGATTTCCGATATTAAACGCAAAATACCAGTAATATCACGCATGGTGGGCTTAAGTAATGAGCAAGGGCTATTGCATTTCTTGACAGAATCACTGCGGGAAGTTGAGCAATTGAGGGAAGGGAGATTAAAGCTGATACTACAAGTACTGTTAAGGTGAGAAATCATACTAATTATTGATGAAACAGGAGATCCAAAGAAGGAGAGTACAACAGATTATGTCAAACGACAATATATTGGCAATTTGGGAAAAATAGAGAACGGAATAGTAGCCGTTACAGCTTATGGTCTATTCGAGGGTATGACATTTCCCTTAATGTTTGAAGTTTATAAATCTAAATATAAGATTACTAGAACTAGATGTCTACCAGACTAAACCAGAAATCGCCGCTTCTATGATTAGAAAACTCCGAGTCATGAGGTTTAGCTTCAAGCTGGTACTAGCAGATACTCTGTATAGTGAAAGCGAGAGTCTTCGACACGGCTTCGCCGAATGCAACTTGCTGAGTGTGTTGTGCGAATTAGAACTAGATTTTGTAGTAGCGATTCGGAGCAATCATGGAGTGTGGCTACCGCCTGGTCAGAAAATCAGATATAACCGTTGGCGACCTTATAAACGTATATTTTCTGATGATAAACAAGAAAAAAGGTATATTAGAGAGATAGTATTTAGTAAGCGTCACGACATTCAATATTGGCAAGTTACAACCGATCCAGAGACTTTACCTCAAAATTCAACTTAGTTTATTATGACCCTTGTCCGAGGAATTAAGTATAAGGAAGTTGGAAATTTATATGGCTTAAGGAACTGGGTTGAATATGGACTGAAGCAAAGTAAAAATGAATTAGGTTGGGCTGATTTTCGAGTGACTGACTATTCTCAAATTCAGAAATGGTGGGAAATTGTAATGAGTGCTTATCTCATGGTCAGTCTTCATTCTCAAGTTTTGAATAATACTGCTGTTCAAGGGATAAACCATCCCATAGACCCAGTTGTGAAGAAATTCCGAGAGCATGATTGGTGGGACTTCGGTTTAGGTTGGAAGAATATACTCAACAATCTACGCCTGATTATCCAACCATACCAATTTTGTAATCTAATCAAACCCTGGCTCAAGGTTTTTCTTATTTCACATTTGTCAGATGGTTTTTTAACACTAATTGCATTGATGAATCGAATGCGCGGCGCTGTTCCAGACTGCTATGAATATGAGGATTTTCTATTTTCCTCTGCTTAGAGTGATGGAAGAGCGCTAAGAGCTTTTAGAAGAATCCTTACAAACGGTATAATCCGAAATTAGGTCATCAAGTGCTACTCCTGAAAATGAAATAGCTTTAGATTCTTTCACTTGTCACTAATTATGGTATGTATATTCTTTAGAGGTTTTTCTGAAGGTAACTTAAATACAAGCGTGTTTTAAGCAAAAACTTTGTTCATATAATTGCTCAACGCAATACATTAAAAACTTGTCACTATTGTAGTCAGAGGCAAGATACGTCACTTGACAAATGTACTTGTTTCTGTTGCGTTGGTATTGTTATCGACTGGGATGTTAATGATATTTAGTTGTAATCTCTTACTGCGGTTCATGGCCCGGCTCGTACCACAAAAACTAGTTTCAGTTTGCAGTGTGCTTGGAGTTATCCAAGAAATCAACACGTTTATACATGTCTATAAAAGCAGGTGAGTCAAAGAATTTTAGCCTAGTAATTTTGGACTGGACTAGATAAAAAATAATTTGCGTCTACTATTTTACACGGAGAAATAGAATTTGTTAGGAACTACTTCAGCATCCAAGAAGCTTGCTCAAATGATCTATGGTTACTGGCAAAGCCAGTGCCTTTATATAGCAACAAATTTAGGTATACCTAACCTCTTACAGTCCCAACCAATGACTGTAGAAGCAATAGCAAAAGCAACCTCTACGAAAGTAGAAACTCTTTATGTTCTTCTCCGTGCTTTAGCTCATTTAGGGGTGTTCGTAGAAAAGCCCGGACGTGTATTTGCAGCAACAGAACTCTCCCAACTGCTGATTACAAATGCAGAACCTTCTGTTGGACATTTTCTAATGCATATTACAGAACCCTGTATGTGGAATGCTTGGAGGGAACTAGGGGATTCCTTGAAAACAGGGGAAGTAGCTTTTGAGAGGGCGCATGGCAAGAAATTCTACGAATTCTTCATGACGGAAAACCCTGATAGCAGAAATCTGTTCAACAATGCCATGAGCTTTTTAACGAATCAAGCAATTGATTCGCTGTTTGAGGTCTATGATTTCGGTCAATTTGATACAGTTATGGACGTTGGAGGCAATCAAGGGGCACTGATTGCCTATATTGTCAAAAAATTTGGCTGTAAAGGTATATTGTTTGATTTACCGCATGAGGTTGAGACAGCACCAGATTACCTATCAAAGCAGGGACTCGACGAAAATGAAGTGAAAGTCATTGGTGGTAATGCCTTGGAGGAGATACCAAAGGGTGCAGATGCGATCGTGATGAAGTATTTTCTTTCCGTATTCAGTTCGCAAGACACAATTAAAGTACTAACTGGGTGTAAAAAAGCTCTCCCAAAACAAGGTAAGGTTGTACTTCTACAGACACTTGTTCCACCTCGTGGTGCGCCAGTAGAATATCAAGATGGCACTATCCCAGCCCTTGCCGCAGTTCAGATGATGGTAACAAATCCTGGGGGTTACTGGCGCACGGAACAAGAGTATAAGGAGTTGTTTGAAACTAGTGGCTTTCAACTCGAAAAAGTTATTTACACGGGAACTAGCCTGACGGTGATGGAATTTAGCACAGTGTTTTGAGCCTCGCACAAATACAAACAAAGTTTTACATCCACTGCCAAAATTACGGATATGTCTTTTGGCTTGCTACAAGACATATCCCGGCATGATTTGAATTTGGTGCAATATTTTATGATAACAATTTTCTCAAATCACTGTCTCGTTTATTAAGTATTTATACTTAAATTTTGTGTGAACGTAGTTTTTTGACATAACAGCTAGATGTGAGGATAATTAGTATACATGTATTACTTTAATTGACTAAACAAGGCAACAAAGTAGCCAGAAAGATTAAGTAAGTAGAACGATGTGGAAAAACCGAACTATGTTAAGAAAAATTAAATAGACTCAAACCCTCTTCCCTCCTGCCTCCAGCATAGCTGCCTCCTGCCTCATCCCAACGATAAATATTTACACCGACCTACTTACACCTAGTCACGTTATTGGAAAATATTGATGCTCAAAGCTAAACTGAAATTCCCATACGAACAGTTATTAGCAACACCAACTACCGCAGCAGTTGCTTCATTGGTAGTCAGCTTAGTAGCCTTATCTTTCTCACCAATTCTGATCCGCTTGAGTGAAGGCGAACTCGGTCCAAATGTTACAATCTTTAATCGCTTTTGGATCTCTACTGTCGCCTTAGTGCTGTGGAATGGATTCGCAGCTGCGTGTCTGCGACTATCTAATAGCCAACCGGAAAAACTACAACTTTACCCAATCCGGCTAATTTTGCTCTTAATCGGAGGAGGTATTGTCATATTTGCTACTCTTAGTCTGTGGGCTTTGTCACTAACTCAGACCAACGTCGCTAACGCTACGCTCATGCACTATTTGGCTCCACTGTTCACTGTCTTAGGAGGATGGCTGATTTTTGGGAAGCGCTTTAATGGTAAATTCCTTATCGGTATGTTTGTAGCTATTGCTGGCGCTGGTATTATAGTATACAATGATATTTCCTTGACGAGTGACAAACTCCAAGGAGATCTAATGGCATTACTATCAGCTGTGTTTCTTGGTTTCTATCCACTCATCGTGGAACAACTACGAAGTCAATTGAGTCCGACAATAATCATGACATGGTGTTCTGCGATCGGCTCGGTGTTACTTTTGCCTATCGCTTTACTCACAGAAGATAGGCTTTTCCCCTATTCGTTGGGTGGGTGGTTTTACGTGATTTGCCTAGCCCTGATATGCCAAATAATAGGCTTGGGACTTTATGCCTATAGTCTCAACAAGTTATCTTCAGGATTTGTCTCCTTATGCGATCTGTTTGTTCCCGTCTTTAGCTCCCTGCAAGCTTGGATTATCTTTTCGGAAAGCCTCAACTGGTCTACATTGATAAGTTTTGTTGTGATTATTTCAGGGGTATATTTAACTTCATCTAGCGAATTTGCTATTAAGAAAGAGGTAGAATCAGCTATGTAGAGAGATTGGAGAATGGGGGAAGAGAAAGGTTATTGGTCGATTGTTAAATATATCATTTTTTCACTCTATGAATACTATCCATAATCTCCCAACTTCAATTTCTTCAGATATGAGATTACGGTTTTTGCAGGATCATGAGAAAACTGTTAGCAGTACTGAAAAAGAACTACCTCTAGTTATTGAGCCAGTCAAAGAAAAATCCTTTGCAGTTCTCAAAGCATTGCTGAAGGAAAGTGGTGACTGGTTCAATAAACAACTAGATACATACGGAGCGATTTTGTTTCGGGGATTTGAGGTTGAAGGTGCAGAGCAATTTCAAAAAGCCCTAGAGCTATTGAATATCCAACTGGAGTCAGTTTATCATTTTGGCAGCGCTCATCGTGTACGAATAACTGATAAAGTCTTCACCTCTTCTGAAGCTCCACCAGATGTGATTATAGCTCCTCACAATGAACTCAATATGGTGCCGGTGCGACCGAGTGTACTTGCTTTCTTTTGTCAAGTTCAGCCCGACTTGTATGGGGAGACTCCCATCATCAATACAGAAAAGCTATTTTATGACTTATCTCCCAGCTTACAGCACAAAATTGCAAACTTTCCTCAGCAGTTTGTGCGATATGTTCCAAACCATCTATTAGAAATGGTCTTCGAGGATCTCTCGCCAGAGGAGATCGCCAAACTTCTCCAAGAACAAGAATTTGATTTTAACTGGCAAGAGGATGGCTCTATTTCTTTTGAATGTTCTTATATTCCCTTATTCAGTCATCCAAGAACGAGTAGACTCTGCTTTTGCCTTAGTATTGTTGATTGTTTAGTTAGTAGAGAATGGTATCGAAATATTGGGCAACGGTATTCATTTAAACAAAGGCTCTACTACAACTTGCTGCCAGCCAGATTGTACAAAAATATTCAACAAAGAACAACAACAGCAGCAACTGTTGTTGATGGTTTGCAAAAACGAACCAGTACTTTGAACGCATATTTTTTGAACAAAGATGGTCAAAGCATCAATATGACGGAAGCAGAAGCGAAAGAGTTGGGGCAAGCTGAATGGAAAAATGCAGTCATATTTCAGTGGAAGCAAGGCGATATTCTCGTAATCGATAACCTACAAGTTGCTCATAGTAGACTCAATACTAAACTGAAGCGAAAAATCCTGACTGCTTTTGGGAATATGTGCAACATTCACGATTTCAAACCCGCTTTATTAACAAGTCGTTGAAATCACTAGTACAGAGCAGCGTAAATAGGGCAACCCTGACGCTCGTTCCTCGCTACCGCTGCGCTAACACCAGTCGCCTAGGTCGGGCTAACCCTCCTGTAGCGCTGGTTCACCATTTAAAATCCCTAAAGAGCTTATTCAATAATACTTTTGACTTTTGACTTCCGCCTTGCGGTACTAGGTTGGACAGAGCTTAAGCATTACCCCTATTGTTACTGATTCAATAGATGCGAGCCGCGTGCCTTTTAAAAAAAATTGTTACTCTTCGTGCTTAATTACTCTTGCTCTAATTTCAGTAGAGGAATTAGAAACCAGCAAAGCATTGTAAATACGGCACTGATAATGACAAGAATGTAAACTGGAACTCCCCAACTATATAAGTAACCTCCTAAAATGGGACCCGGTTGTTTAACCAGATTATAAACTGACATTAGCATTGCGTAGGTTGCACCTTCTGCACCAACAGGACAAGATCTTGCTGCAATTTCTAAGACACCCAGCATGGCTATCATGGCAAAAAATCCAAAAAATATACTAACCAAGATAGCGCTCTGTGTATTGTGTATAAATAATAAACCAATGGTAGAAACGGTAGTTAAGCCAATTGCTAAATTTAGTAGTAGCTGTCGGGAAATCCTAAAGGCAAAGATACCAAAAACGAGAGCGCCTACACCATTAGCCAAAGCTTCAAATGTACCCAAAATCCCTATAAATTGAGCGTCAAACTTCAAAGCATCCTTGTAGTAATAGACAAGGTAATTTACCAAAGGTGGGACGAGAGTGAACTCAAGGCAAGCAATAAAGCCCAGAACAGCGAGAAACCGTCGCGACTTTACTGCTAACCAAATAGATTTCAGATTACTTTTAACTGAAACATTTGTTCGCTCTTTTTTCTCATCTGCAAATAATAGGAAGGTTGCAACTAAACCAATCAACGGTACAATTGCAGTGAGCAGAAACGCCATTGATAGATTAGAATTTTGAGCAAGCCATCCGCCGATATAATACATTAGAGCTTGACCAAAACTTAAAGATGTCCATTGAGCTGCCTGTAAGCGAGCCGTGTTGTTTAAAATCCTGCCTTGAACGACCATTATTTTATCTGTTAGTACGTCGCTAAAGGCTATGAATAAGTTGACTAAAATTAGACCGATCGCTAGTAGGAAAATTGTGTTAAATTGAAAGACTCCTAAACCTAACAAGACGGCAAGAGCTAGCGCATAGCAGATAAAAAAGTAGCTTTTGAACTGATAGCCAAATAATGAAACGGCATCTGCAATGATTCCGTAAAGTGGTCTAATTAACCAGGGAATGAAAATTAAAGTGCTGAAGGATGCTAACTGTGCTGGTGAAAGTCCAAGGCTCTCTTTAAGATAAATGGTCAGTGGAAGACCGAAAAGTCCTGGATAACATCCGTAAGTTTGAATTAAGTAAAACAGGATCATGATGCCAATAAGTTGCTGTATTGTCATCGAATCTTGCTTAGTAGTGTTGGACATTAGTTACCTGATTGAATTGAGCCACCAAACTTCATGGTAGAGCTAATACCTAGCAGCGTGACGCTTTGAGCTTTCTCCTCGTTCACAACACTAGACATTTGTTCCACTCTCAACTAAGGTTTATTTGCGACTTCCCGCGTAAGCGTTTATTCTAGCATCGGCCTGGGTATAGGCGGCACAAATGTACTTGTGGTCATTGAGAGCAGCATCGAGTTCTTCACAGGTCAAATCATTGACGAAAAAGCATTCACCAATTGGTTTTGGCATCGCCGCCCCACGCAGCAAGCCGTCCCGTGTCATAATGAGGGACTGGGTGGCGTACCAAACGAGGTCGCTATCGAGGAGGGGATGATCGGTGGCAAGCTTAATGCGGCTCATCAGTTCCAGGATGCGATCGCCAAAGGCGGGGCTTTGCCCATCGCGATCGTGGGTGGTGATGTATCCTCGTTTTTTCGGCGATCGTTGCTGATAGCATGAGTGTGGAAAAACTTTAGCATCATCGGTACTTAAAAACCAAAATTAATAGTCAGTGCAATTACACAGGAATAAATTGTTAAGCATGAAAGCGTCATTTTCTAACTTAGAACTTAAAGAATATTGGGAAAAATACTTATCTGGTAAATTACCTTTACTCAAGTTCCCCACTAGTTCACCTCGCTTTTCTATAAAAACTTACAATTGCTCCTCTTATACTTTTGTCATCAACAATAGACTAACCGCGTTACTCAAACAACTAGCAAATAGTGAAAGAGTTAACATTGATACCCTTCTTTTAGCAGCATTTAAAGTTCTGCTTTACCGTTATACAAATGAAAAAGATATTCTTGTTGGTTTGCTACTAACTCAGCATGATAGACCGGAATCGACAAAAGTTGTGAGCAACTTTGCTAATGTAGTTGTTTCACGAGATTTGATTTCAGACAATACATCATTTCAAAACTTTTTGAAACAAGTTAGTCAGACTGTTTTAGAAGTAAGGGAGTATCTAGACTATCCGTTTGCTCTATTGGTAAGAGAATTACAGTCAAAGTCTGATTCAAGCCATTCACCTATTTGTCAAGCTTCATTTACTTTCCAAAATGTCAATAGACTGGAAGACATATCACAATTATTCGAGGTGGCAGGCAATCAACAGAATGCAAATGGTGGTCAACTCGAACTAGAGTACCGACAACTACCCCAGCAACAAGTAGAATTTGATTTAAGCTTAGAAGTCATTGAGTTTTCTGAATCATTACAGAGTTCCTTTAAGTACAACAGTAATTTGTTAGATGAAACGACAGTTGCTCATCTAAGCGAACATTTCCAGAATTTATTAGAAAGTATTGTATCAAATCCAGAACAGCCAGTAGCTCAGTTACCATTGCTGAGTCAGAAGGAACAAGAGAAAATACTGGTTGAATGGAATGCGACTAGGACTGATTATGACTTGAGTATATGTCTCCACCAATTAATAGAAGCACAGGTAGAGCGAAACAGTGATGCGATCGCAGTCTCTTTTTTAGAAGAACAGCTTACCTATGGTGAACTCAACAGAAAAGCAAATCAACTCGCGCACTACTTACAAACACTGGGAGTTAAACCAGAGGTTTTAGTAGGTATCTGCGTTGAGCGTTCTTTAGAGATGCTGGTCGGACTTTTGGGTATCTTGAAAGCTGGCGCAGCTTACTTACCTTTAGACCCAGGTTATCCACAAGAACGCTTGGAATTAATCTTATCTGATTCTCAGGTGCCAGTGTTATTAACTGATAATCAAAAATTATTTGCTGATGATGAACATAGGAAAGTCATCTATTTACGTACAGATAAGGAAAAGATTGCGAGTCATAGTAAAGATAATCCTGCACCATCTGCAACTGCTAAAAATCTGGCTTATGTTATCTATACCTCTGGTTCAACTGGTAAGCCTAAAGGAGTAGAAATTCCTCATGTTGCTGTGGTCAATTTCTTAAAATCTATGCAGCAAGAACCTGGGATTGCAGAGTCAGATGTCCTTTTGGCAGTGACTACAATATCATTTGATATTGCTGCCCTGGAGCTGTATCTGCCTTTAATTACGGGTGCTAGGTTGGTATTAGGAAGTCGAGAAGTTGCTAGCGATGGCAGGCAACTCAAAGAACTAATTCATTCTTCTGGTGCTACGATTATGCAAGCCACCCCAGCTAGTTGGCGGATGTTGCTTGCGGCTGGATGGACTAGTTCTCCTCAATTAAAAATTCTCTGCGGTGGCGAAGGCTTAACTAGTGACTTGGCAAAGCATTTATTGGAAAAAGGTGATACTGTATGGAATTTGTATGGACCGACTGAAACGACTATTTGGTCAACTGTCTGTCAAGTAGAAGCTGCGAAACTATCTCATGCTTTAGTCCCCATCGGTCGTCCGATCGCCAATACACAAACTTACATATTGGATTCCCATCTTCAACCAGTTCCCATCGGAGTTTTGGGCGAATTGTATATAGGTGGTGCTGGGGTTGCACGCGGTTACTTCAATCGTCCTGAACTCACTGCTGAACGGTTTATTGCTAATCCTTTCTCGCAAGGTTCCTGTTTTTACAGAACAGGAGATTTAGCTCGTTACCTGGATGATGGCAATATTGAATACGTTAGTCGAATAGACAATCAAGTAAAAATTCGAGGTTTTCGGATCGAACTTGGGGATATAGAAAACGCTTTATCTGCTCATCCACAAGTGCGAGAAGCGGTTGTGATTACCCGTAGCGATCGATCAGCAGAAAAACAAATAGTAGCTTATATCACTACTAAACAGGAAGAACCAACTCCTGACACCCTGCGCGATTTCCTCAAACAGAAACTACCAGATTACATGGTGCCAATAGCTTTTGTAATCTTAGAAGCATTACCCTTAACTCCTAGTGGAAAAGTCAACCGTCGCGCTTTGCCAAAGCCAACACTTTCTAGCTTCAGCCAACACAATGAATTTGTCGCACCGCGCAATGATACTGAAGGGAAACTGGCAAAAATCTGGTCAGAAATTTTAAACATTCAGCCAATAGGTGTTAAAGATAACTTCTTTGAAATCGGTGGAAATTCTCTTTCAGCAATCTACTTAATAGCTTCAATTGGGCAGCACTTTGGTAAGGAATTACCCTTATCAGCAGTCCTCACCAATCCCACCATTGAAAAGTTTGCAAATCTTCTTAATACCAGTTCTAATACTTTTGAAAACTCCCTCCTAGTTCCCATCCAGCCAAAAGGTAACAAGCCAGCCTTTTTCTGCATACATCCTGCTGGAGGTCATGTTATGTGTTACTTCAAATTGGCGCATTCTCTCAGTGACGACCAACCATTTTATGGCTTGCAAGCGCAAGGGTTTCATGGGGAAGAAGAACCACTCACACGAGTCGAGGATATGGCAAGCTTGTATATCCAAGCAATTAGGAAGTTTCAGCCCAATGGCCCTTACTCTGTTGGTGGTTGGTCATTTGGGGGAGTTGTAGCCTATGAAATGGCACAACAATTACACAAACAGGGACAGGAAGTATCTTTAGTAATAGTTGATTCTTATGTTCCAATTCTCTTGGATAAAAACAAGAAAATTGACGCTCCTTATTTGGTTGGTGTTCTTTCCAGATATTTTGGTGGAATAGCAGGTCAAGATAATCTAGTAACACCTGATGAAATTAAGCACTTGAGTATTAACGAACAAATTAACTACATCCTTGACAAAGCAATAGAAGTCAAGATATTACCACCATCAAATCAAAGCCAACAAAACCGACGCATTCTTGATGTGTTAGTTGGAACGCTAAAAGCAACTTATTCTTATCTGCCACAGCCATATCCAGGAAAAGTCACTGTCTTGAGAGCCAAAGAAAAGCATATTATGGCTTCCGACCCAACTCTTGTATGGGTGGAATTATTCTCTATTCTGGATGCAGAAGATATAAAAATTATTGATGTTTCTGGTAATCACTATACATGTATTTTGGAACCTCATTTACAAGTCTTAGCAGAACGCTTGAAATCATCTCTGGCAGAATTTTAGTTAGAAGATTGTTTTTGATTGGAACTGGAGACAATTAAAAAAACTAAGAATTCAGTCGCCAGAATGGACTGTGCCCTTGCACTCTTTCCTAAAAGCTTTCATCTTTATGGAGGTTCGCAATTTTAGTGTTTAGGGACTTCCAAATAATAAAATCACCAATTATTTAGAATGATAATCAATATCAGGGGAGACAATGCGTTGCAAAATAGTCGATAGCAATTCTGCTCACTACACTCAATAGTTGTTGAGTGTAGACATTTATCTTGCAATATTTATTGAGGGTGAGGGAAAAAGCGGTTATTGTTGGCAACCGCTTTTATCCTCTTAAAATGATAATCATTTTAAGTAACTGTATATTTTATTCTCTAGAAGTCCCTTAGTCTCAGGGCTTTTCAAGGCAGCACAGTGAGTTCAGTCCTTAGGTTTCTCTTTGTAGGGAACTGGCTTCCTATGAGGGACTACTGTGCAAAGGCTCAAAGAATCGTTGTTTAGTCATATCGAAAAATGTCAATTCATACTTTAATTTCGCAGCGCCACAACTAGACTCTGCCAGAAAAGCTATTTGCTGAGTAAATTGGGATATAGAACCAGAAAAATTTTCTGGGTAAACTTGACCAGTAAATGGTATGGAAAAATATTATCAAGAGTTTTTAATTCGTAATTGGGTGGAAAGCGATCGCACAAGAGCTGTCCAAGTAATCAGTTATGTATTATCAGAATACGGTTTGGGTTGGGAACCAAATGGTGCTGACCGAGACGTGCTGCAAGTAGAGGAATCTTATTTAGCTACTGGCGGCGAGTTTTGGGTAATCGAACACCAAAGCCAATTAGTAGGTACTGGGGCATACTATCCCATAGAACGCGGACAAAAAGCTGTAGAAATCCGCAAAATGTATCTTTTGCCCAGCATTAGGGGTTTAGGATTGGGGAAATTTTTGTTACAACAGCTAGAAGCAGCGATCGCAGAACGTGGTTTTGAGCAAATTTGGATTGAAACCGCCAGTGTTTTGGTGGAAGCAGTCAAGCTGTATGAAAGCAACGGCTACAAACCAGCAACGGGAGTAGAAACAAAACGCTGCGATCGTGTCTATTTTAAGTCATTAGTCAATGGTCATTAGTCATTGGTCATTGGTCATTAGACTTTGGACAAATGACAAAGGATAATTCTAAATGCACACTTTGGCTCAAAATCTCACAAGCTTACTTAATCTTTTTCTCCAATCCCATTGCCCCCTATGCAAACGCTCAACTTCCCAAGAATTCTGTGACAATTGCACTAAACAACTACGAAAATGTCAACGTCAAAATCCGGTTTCTCAGTGGCAAGAACCACTACCAGTGTTTAGCTGGGGTGAGTATGGGGGTATAGTCAAAAGGGCAATAGCCGCGATGAAATACGAAAATCAACCCCAAATAGCTCGTCCTTTGGGTCAATGGTTAGGGGAAGCATGGTTGTTGAATTCACCGAGACGGGATAGCCAACCTATAGTAATTCCTATTCCACTCCATGCTAGCAAGCAAAAGCAACGTAAATATAATCAAGCTGCACTCATAGGACAAAGCTTCTGCCAAATAACTGGATTAAAATTGAAACGAAATGGTTTAACAAGAGTGCGACAAACTGAAGCACAATTTGGTTTATCAGTATCTCAACGAGAACAAAACTTGAAGACAGCTTTTGCTGTTAGTCAAGAATTTCGCTATAGTTACCCAAATGTCCCAGTACTGTTAGTGGACGACATTTATACTACTGGTGCTACTGCCAGATCTGCTGTGCAAACACTTCGGGAGTATGGAATTGTAGTCTTAGGACTAGTAGCAGTAGCCACTACCGTCAAAGACGGCTCAATTAAGAATTAATGGGCAACTTGGACACAAAAGCCTATAAGTGACCAAATTACCGTATTTTTATGGAAAAATTGCTTGAAATGTATGAATAAAGCTTTTAGGGTGGGTTTAAAACAGTTGTGGATGGTTTCTGCTACGTTAATGGCAATAAGTATAAGTACAAGTGCAGCTTTTGCTCAAAATAAGTTGTATAGTCCAATTGTTGTATCTAACAGTACTGAAATTGACGATAGCCTTTCGGACAAAGATATTCCTACAGGTCAAGGTGGGTTTGCTCGTGATTACGCAGTCAAGCTACAAAAGGGCGATAATTTAGCAGTTGACCTCTCATCTGAAAGCTTTGACAGCATTATCACACTGCTGTCACCTGATGGTTCAACTTTGGCAGAAAATGATGATGGCCCTGATGGTAGTAGCAATTCTCTACTATTTACTCGGATTGTAGAGACAGGGACTTATGTTATTCGCGTCCGCTCTTTTGGAGAAACTGGGGTTGGGCCATTTAAGCTTAAGGTAACAAAGTTGCAACCGATTAAATGAAGTGGGATTGGGGGCAATGGGGAGATGAGGGGATGGGGGAGTGTGGGGAGTGTGGGGAGAGAGGGAGGAAAAGATGACCAGATGGGGGAGTGTGGGGAGAGAGGGGGGCAAGATTTGTTCCCCATCCTCCCACACCTGCATTTGTTCCCCATCCTCCCACACCTCCAAAACCTCCCACACTTCCAGTCCCCAGTCTCTAAAAAGCGGTCAGTACACACAGAAATAAGGCTTCAGTCCACTCAACAACTGCGCCGTAGGTATCTCCTGTGTGTCCGCCTAATTTGTAGTTGAACCAGGCAGCTGTGAAAGTGGCGATCGCACTTCCAGCTACTATCATTCCTATTGCCAAAAATAACTGCTGTTTATCCATCAGCCACACTAAACCACTCAAACCCAATAGCAACAATAATCCTGGTAACAAATCTTTGTGAGAACGAATGGCTTGTTTGTGAAAGGCACCTTTGCCAGTTGGTTTGAGGTAAGGATATCGAGCGATCGCTACCTGCTGTCCCCAGCGTCCCCAACCACAAGCAGCCATCAATACCAGCCAACGGTTGTTTGGGATATCCGTTAAGGCTGTTATCTTTAATAGTACTAAGGCGATCGCTGCCATTGCCCCGAAAGCACCTGTAGCACTATCTGCCATCACCTCCAATCGTCGATCTCGATCGCCTACTGCTAAGCCGTCAGCAGTATCCATTGCCCCATCTAGGTGCAGTCCTCCAGTTATAGCAATCCAAATACTTACTACCAAAGCACTACGAGTTAGCACTGGTATACCAATGTAATTCATCCCTGTATCCAATAACCCTAAAATTATCCCAATTAGCAATCCTACAGTTGAAGCAAGACGTGCTACCCCTCGAAAGTCTAATTCATTCAAATACGGCAGGGGGATTATTGTGTAAAATATAATACTTGCTGCTATTTTTAACAGCAGGTTTTTCCACCATTGGTGCTGTTCGCTCATTTGAGTTAAATTAATAGTTAGTTGCTGGATACTAGTCTCGGTTTCAGTACAACTCACATCAGTAGACTTTAAAGCTTTAGATAAGATTTACTTCTATTAGAGATTCTCCCTGAAAATTTTGTTATGCTAAATTTCAGTGGTAACTCATAAGTTATAAGTACTATATAATACAAATATATTATTTGAAAACATTACAATTCTATCAAGGAGTAAATTCGTATTTTGTATTGCTGAACAAAGAACTTACTTTAGATTATCGCCCTGAGCTATAGATGCGAAACTCCATATCTTGAAATTAGAAATGCAGCACTAACGCAGATTTTAAGAAAGCGTCAACATGGTAAAATACAAATAGTGGTAAAACTAATCAACCACTTAAAAAACCCTAATACTACCTTACAAGTAGGGCAGTGTGATCTTGGGATACCCTCTAGAGCAACTGCCGTTTTGTACCTTGACAATTGAAGATATGGGGTTCTATTCCATAGTTCTAGTTTTTGACGGCAGTTGACGCCAGTCGCCTCTCCTATCAAAGACGCTGCGCGAACAAGTCGGGAAACCCGTCCACAGCGCTGGCTCCTTTATGCTGAGGAACTCATTCACTCTGCTGCCTTCCCAGGAATAGGTTAAATCTTCACGGGAACTAGATGAATAGTATTTAACAACAAACTACCGCCCCTGCGGCGGCAAGTCAAAACTTGGAGAAAGAACTACCTCTAGCTTAGGTGACGCAAGGAACCTAATCTAGTGAACTCTTTGATTCAAGAACCTCCCGAATCAAATTTGGGAGAGTGTCAATAGACAATAACCCCAGAAAATTGATATTTTTTTAAAAATAGGGAGTAAACAAGGCTACTTAATTTGACTGTTCAACTATGTTGTTACTTTCCCTTGCTCAATCGCTATTTCCCTATGAGTCACCATCTACCTGACACCAGAATATTAGCTCCGTGCATTGTGAATGCGGGCATCATTGTGAATAAGCTCGACATGCGGCGATTACTGACAGATTTAGGTCGAGTCCACTACATCTACACCCAAGAAGACAAGGTACTGAGTGAGGGTGAGGGGGATGTGATGGAAGTTTTTGCTAATCCGCAAAGGTCTACCTTAGTCGCTAACCACGCCTTATATTTGAATGTTTGTAGTTTTGATTATTTAGAACTTAAACAGTCATCCCAGCAAGAAACATACTTTAATTTGATACAAGAAGGAGTGTGTTTACGGTTAATTCCTCGGTCAACTCCTTTGCAAGAGCGAAGAGAAAGAAGCTTCAATGTCAGTGCCATAGAAGCGATGATGGAGCAAGTACTCTCAGCTAGATGGGATGCAGAAATGGATGATGACTGTTCTGATTCTTTTTAAAGATAGAGAACTTCAAGAAATAAATTATCCCGTTTGAAGTGATAGCTGTTAACTATGAACAATGGGATATTTTTTATTTTTCAGTCCCTTAAATAAATTAAAAGATATTTAATATTGTATAACAACTGATGAAGGCTGTTCTTTGTTATTACCAATTGGACTTTGGACAAAGGAGGGTCTTAAGTAGAGAATATGTAGCTTGGACGCACATTAGCTTAGCAAGTGTTATCGCAATTCTATGTGAGGCTGGGCTTTATTAATGTAGGGGCAATTTCTAATTTGCCCCTATATTGTGTAGTTTGGCGTAAGTTATATAAGCGCATTTTCAAAAATCCAAAATGGTATGAGTGCCAATTTCTCTTTTCAATGTCTTGCTTGCTGTAGCCATACAAAAGCCAGAGCAGGAGTGTTTTTTACCCCTCACGGTATTGTAGAAACTCCCAGATTTATGCCAGTAGGGACGCTGGCAAATGTTAAAACTATCACTCCATCTCAGTTGCGTGATACTGGGGCACAGATGATTTTATCGAATACTTATCATCTTCACCTACAACCAGGAGAAGCGATCGTTGCTGGGGGTGGTGGGTTGCACAAGTTTATGGGTTGGAATGGGCCAATGCTCACAGATTCAGGTGGGTTTCAGGTCTTTAGTTTAAGTGAGATGCGAAAAATTACTGAAGAAGGTGTAACTTTCCGCTCACCTCATGATGGACAAATTATTAACTTAACACCAGAGCTATCTATTAAAATTCAAAATACTTTAGGGGCAGATGTAATCATGGCTTTTGATGAATGTCCGCCCTACCCAGCGACTCGCCAAGAGGTAGAAACTGCTACTGAGCGGACTTACCGTTGGTTAGAACGTTGCATAACAGCTCATCAGCGCAGCGAGCAAGCGTTGTTTGGCATTGTGCAGGGAGGCGTGTTTTTGGATTTGCGTTGTCGTGCGGCTGAAGCTTTGGCTAAGTTGGATTTGCCGGGATATGCCATTGGTGGTGTAAGTGTCGGAGAACCGCCAGAATTGATGGCTGAAATTGTGCGAGTGACAGCACCACTTCTACCCCCCGAAAAGCCCCGTTACTTAATGGGTGTAGGAACCTATCGAGAAATGGCGATCGCCATCGCCTCTGGTGTTGATTTATTTGATTGCGTAATTCCTACACGCTGGGCTAGACATGGGACAGCGATAGTCCAAGGCGATCGCTGGAATTTGAAAAATGCTAAATTTCGTGAAGATTTTGCGCCTTTAGATGAAACTTGTCCTTGCTACGCTTGTCAAAATTTCAGCCGTGCTTACATATCTCATTTGGTGCGATCGCAAGAAATTTTAGCTTACACCTTGTTGAGCATTCACAACATTACTGAATTAATTCGCTTTACGCAGCATATTAGAGAAGCAATATTAAGCGATCGCTTCACCACACAATTTGGTCACTGGCTTGAGTGAATGGGGAGATGAGGAGGTGGGAAGACAAGGGGACAAACAAAATAATTCTTAACTCATCAGTCATCAGTCAACACTCCCAATGACCAATGACTAATGACAAATGGTCAATGACCAAACCATGTTAAGATATTTCTCAATTATTAACGCTGTGTTGGATAGGTGGATTTAAACAAACATGGAAGCAGCACTTTTATTAGCAAAACTGCCTGAAGCTTACCAAATCTTCGATCCTTTAGTGGATGTTCTCCCAGTTATCCCCGTATTCTTCTTGTTGCTTGCTTTCGTTTGGCAAGCAGCCGTGGGATTTAGGTAAGTTAATTTGCTTTGCAATTTTTACTGAGGACAGGTACTATGCCTGTCCTATTTTTGTGGCATCATGTTTGTAAAATTAACATTTATTAATATTTTGTAATGAATTATTATAATTAGTAAGGTATGAATCAAGCCATGTCAATATGATGCCTTGAAAGCCAAGCTTACACTCAAGGAGGAATCAGCTATGGGTAATATCAAATTTGTTAAAGAAAATAAAGAAGTAGTGGCGGCAGATGGTGCAAATCTCCGGCTCAAAGCGATGGAAAATAACATTGATATATATACATTGATTGGCAAGATGACAAATTGCGGTGGCTATGGTCAGTGTGGCACTTGCATTGTTGAGATAGTGGAAGGACAACAGAATCTTTCCCCCCGCACAGATGTAGAGAACCGAAAATTAAAGAAAAAGCCGGAAAATTATCGGCTTGCTTGTCAAACTTTAGTAAATGGCGCTGTGAGTGTGGTTACAAAGCCTTAAGTTTTTTAGAATTATGCGTGGCTAGCATTTAAGCAAGTAAAAAATTTGAGCTAACTCTGTCATCGATGATATCCTAATGTTGTTGATTGGAAATTTAAGAGAGGCTTTCTTGCCATGCAAGTTAATGACCTGGGGTTCGTAGCGAGCATTTTGTTCGTACTTGTACCCACTGTGTTTTTATTAATTCTGTACATCCAAACTGCTAGCCGCGAAGGTGGAAAAGATAGTTAAGAGTTCGTGTATAAAATAAATGCCCCTGCATTAACACTGTAGGGGTTTTTGTTTACAGCGTATTGCAGGTTGATGAGCTACAAAACTGAGAATTCAAAACTCTAATTATTGTTTATTCTTTCTGGCTTCTGCCTCCTGCCTCAAAACCTGTGACTTTGGACTTGATGTAAACGAAAACTGCTGTATCAACCTGCCTAGTTGTAGAGACCAATCTGGCTTGCTTCCTATCTAAGTACAAAACTGATACTCAGCAGCGTTTATCTTAAGCGATGGTTCGCGCTAATAGTACTGGACAAGTGGCATTGACGCGAACGTAATCAGACAAAGAAGCGCCAATGAGTCGGTCTATATCAACAAAAGTCTTAGCGATCGATGGACGGCGATCTGGAGAACCGAGTAATAATAAGTCTACATTCAACTGCTCTGCTAACCGACAAATTTCTTCACCTGGTTTGCCACTGCTGATATAACAACGAGGTTGGATGCCTAATTTTTGAGCTTCTGTAACTGCGGCTGCCAAAACTGGATTTTTATCGGAAGTAACCTGAGTTATTTCTGATTTTTTACCGCCAAAATCTGTGCTAATATTTGCTAAAATCAACTCACCGCCCTGAATATCTCGCAGTAAAAACAGTGCCAACTTCAAGCAGTTTTTTGCTGCATCCGAATTGTCTATTGCCACCATAATGCGCTTAATTCTTTTGACATAAATGTCATCTTTCACCAGCAACATGGGGCGAGAAGATAGCTGAAAAACATACTGACTGACCGAGTTCGATAAAATAGATTGTAGCCGCTTGAGTCCGCGTGAACCCATAATAATTAAATCAGCATCAATTTCATCAGCTACTTGACAAACCACATCTTTAGGGTCACCTTGGCGCAAAATTGAAGAAACCTGGCTAGGGTCTAAATTTAAAGTTTGAATGGCATTAGCCAAAATTTTCCCGCCATCTTCCCATTTAGCTGTCATGGTAGCAGCAGTACTTTTTGCAGGAACAACATGCAAAATTGTAACTTTTGCAGATTGAATTGAAGGGATTTCTTTGAGGGTTTTGAGCATTTCTTCTGCATGTCCCAATCCCGATACAGCCAGCAAAATTTTTTGTATCATCTTACGTGATTGTTGTTAAGTTTACTTTTGTTCTCGCTATGAGTACTTGCTCTCAATTGGATTTTCACCGTCTTATTTGATAATCTAGTTAGTAAGTTGGCACAAATAAATTTTGTTTTATTACTATAAAACATTAAGAGAAATATTTAATTTTGTTTGCACCTAATTACTTAATTTTTCAACTAGACTTCTAATGATTAAGCATACTCTCAATTTAGCTTGATAAACTTAATAAATTATGATGTTATTTATTATTTTTAATCTATGTTAACCTTTTTTAATTAGAAAGTAGTTAAGTATTGCAAAGAAATGCCAAACTAATCCTTGAGAAACATTTATATAGTAGAAATATATGATATTAAGCTGTTAGGTTTCCTCGTTTGTTAATAATTGATCGCCAATAACTAATGACAAACACTTGACTAAGTTTTTTTAAGTCAGGATAATTCACCCAAATAACCGTCTTCAGGGCAACTCCAGACGCCGCTACAATAGTACCACTAGGAAGGATTATGCCCAAATTAGTGATATTATGACCTCTGCTACAACTGTAAAAACTGAGTACGAAGCGATTATTGGTCTAGAAACCCATTGTCAACTCAGTACTAATAGCAAGATTTTCTCTACTAGCTCTACAGCGTTTGGTGCTGACCCCAATACTAACATCGACCCAGTTTGTATGGGTTTACCTGGGGTTTTACCTGTACTAAATCAAAAGGTATTAGAATATGCTGTCAAAGCAGGTTTGGCACTGAATTGTCAGATAGCTAAATATAGTAAATTTGACCGTAAACAGTATTTTTATCCAGATTTACCAAAAAATTACCAAATTTCTCAATATGACCTGCCGATCGCCGAACATGGTTGGTTAGAAATTGAGTTGGTAGATGCTGAGGGTAACCCTAATCGCAAACGCATTGGTATTACGCGTTTGCACATGGAGGAAGATGCCGGAAAATTAGTACATGCAGGCAGCGATCGCCTTTCTGGTTCTGCTTATTCTCTAGTGGACTACAATCGTGCAGGTGTACCATTAGTAGAAATTGTCTCAGAACCAGACATGCGTTCTGGACTCGAAGCTGCTGAATATGCCCAAGAACTACGCCGGATTGTGCGCTATCTCGGTGTTAGCGATGGCAACATGCAAGAAGGATCTTTACGTTGCGATGTCAACATTTCTGTGCGTCCAGTGGGACAAGAGAAGTTTGGCACGAAAGTAGAAATTAAAAACATGAACTCATTTAGCGCTATCCAACGGGCGATTGACTACGAAATTGAGCGCCAAATCGTAGCTATCGAAGCAGGCGATCGCATTATCCAAGAAACTCGTCTGTGGGAAGAAGGCGCACAACGTACAAGTAGTATGCGGGTGAAGGAAGGTTCGAGTGATTACCGCTACTTTCCCGAACCAGATTTAGCGCCAATTGAGGTGTCAGACGAAGAATTAGAAACATGGCGCAGCGAACTACCAGAACTACCAGCCCAAAAACGCCATCATTACGAAAATGAATTGGGACTTTCGGCCTATGATGCGCGAGTATTGACAGAAGATCGTCCTGTATCGGAATATTTTGAAGCGGCTATTAAAGCTGGAGCAAATCCCAAAGCTGCCGCCAACTGGATTACTCAAGATATCGCCGCATACCTTAATAAGCAAAAACTCACTATCAGTGAAATCGCCCTGACTCCCAACAATTTAGCAGATATCATCAATAGAATTGAAACGGGCAAAATTAGCAACGCCCAAGCCAAAGAAAAACTGCCAGATTTGCTCAATGGTATTTCTCCGGAAAAAGCTTTTGCTGGACAAGAACTGATCGCCGATCCTAGTGTCCTCGAACCCATCGTTGATGAGGTTATAGCCGCTAATCCCAAAGAACTAGAAAAGTATCGCAACGGTAACACCAACCTCAAAGGCTTCTTCGTCGGACAAGTTTTGAAAAAGACAAGCAAACGTGCCGATCCGAAGCTGACTAATGAATTGGTTGAGAAAAAACTCAACGCCTAGTACTTAAGTATTAGTTGAGAGTGGAGAGATGGGGGAGTGTGGGGAGATGAGAAGATGCGGAAGTGTGGGGAGTGTGGGGAGAGAGGGGGGCAAGATTTCTTCTCCATCCTTCCACACCTCCCACACCTCCCACACCTCCCACACTTTCAATGCCCCTGGAGCCTCTTCTCCATGCCCTATTACCTAAGTATTTTCCCGGTGCTTCTTTACAGAATCTTCATAATTAAACTGGTGACAACACGCATACATAAAATGGTATGCTCTGGTAAGTAGATGCACCCTGATGATCTGGAGAGCTACTTAAGTCGCTCTCCTTTTTTGCATTTGTCTTTCGTCATAAGAAAGGTAAAAATAATTATGCTAATCGTCAAGTGGTGCATTATTATTTATTGCCATCAGCAAATAAACTCACAATAAAAGCAACTAGGGAGTGGGGAGACGTAAGGACGCATAGGTCAGGAGAATAATTCATAACTCCTAATTCATAACTCCTAACTCATAACTCAGTAGTTGTAAGGAAGAATCATGGCAGATTGGCAAAAAATAACAGGTGGAATTACAGCACCAAGGGGGTATCAGGCGGCAGGAATTACCGCAGGACTGAAGCCTTCGGGGTTACCAGATTTAGCTTTGATATTTTCAGATGTAGAAGCGATCGCAGCTGGTGTATTCACTACTAGTCAGGTAAAAGCTGCTTGCGTAGAATATTGTCGCCAACGCTTGCAAGCTAAACATAGCGCTCGTGCTATTCTTTGCAACGCTGGGCAAGCAAACGCCGCTACAGGAAATCAAGGCTGGTTTGATGCCTTAGAATCGGGGATGGCAATAGCCCAAGCACTAAAAATTCCGTCTGAATCTGTGTTATTGGCGTCTACTGGGGTGATTGGTCAACGTATCAAAATGGATGCTTTGCGAAGTGGGATTCCGAAGCTAGTAGAAGCACTATCCCAAACAGGCTCAGATGCAGCTGCCAGTGCAATTATCACCACAGATCTAGTAACAAAATCCATTGCCTTAGAGACAACTATAGGCGATCGCCCCGTGCGGATTGGCGGTATTGCCAAGGGTTCCGGCATGATTCACCCCAACATGGCAACTATGCTGGGATTTGTGACTTGTGACGCAGCCGTTTCACCAAATCTTTGGCAGCAGATGTTAACTAGGGCAGCTGATAGAAGTTTTAATTCGATTACCGTGGATGGTGATACCAGTACTAACGATAGCTTAATCGCCTTGGCAAACGGTCAATCTCGCACCCCAGCAATTACAGAAGTGGGCGTAGAATCAGAGAGATTAGAAGCGATGTTAACAGCAGTTTGCCAGCATTTAGCCAAAGCGATCGCTCGTGATGGTGAAGGTGCAACCTGCCTGATAGAAGTAGAAGTAACTGGCGCCCTTGATGAATTCTCAGCCAGACAAATAGCCAAAACCATCGCTGGTTCATCCTTAGTTAAATCTGCAATCTTTGGACATGACCCCAACTGGGGACGTATCGCCGCTGCTGCCGGACGTGCAGGTGTGCCTTTTGAGCAAGAAAACCTGCAAATCAAGCTAGGGAATTTTTTAATGTTAGAAAATGGGCAACCCTTACAATTTGACCGTGCAGCAGCCAGCGCCTATTTGAAACAAGCAGCGGTGGGTGCTTATCTTCAAGAAGATACAGTCCTAATTTCTGTTAGTGTTGGCAATGGTTATGGTACAGCTAAAGCCTGGGGTTGTGATTTGAGTTATGACTACGTGAGGATTAACGCAGAATACACTACTTAAATAATATAGGACTCATATTTGATTTCTGAAATACACGTAGTAGCGTGGCAAGCTTAAAATAGTGCATTAAAAATAAAGCAGAAAGTATTGATTTATCTGACTTTTCCTAAAAATCTAATGCAACATTTTAGCCTTGCCACGGCAATAGGGTGCGTTAGCCTTTGGCATAACGCACCAATTGACAATTTATATGCGTTAGGCTACGTCATAACACACCCTACAGATACTTAAATTTTTTTATATAGCAGGAGGCAGCAGGCAGAGGGCAGGAGGCAGGAGGTAAAACTATTGCTAACTCTCTTCTTTCACCCCATCCTTATGTCCTAACCTATGTGACTACGGCTATAAATCAAATCGGACTCCTATATCTTCTTATTTTGTATTCTAAATTATTCAGTTTTTTAACTATGATTACCATTGATTTAGCTTATAATTTACTTTTTTATTAATCATAATCTCAAGTTAATAGTTTTGATAAATCAGAATTTATATATTAAGAATTACTACTAGAGTTTGGGCAGATAGATAAATTTTTACTTATACATCCAATCTAATATTTATTTAATAAATACAGACTCATGGTTAACTAATTGGGCTTTAAAGGCTGTAAACTAATTTCAATCAGGTGAATAACACTTCTGCATCCCACTAGAGCAGATTTAATCAATTCATTGAAATTTTGTTTGAGGCAGTAGCAATAGTCATTGATAAAATGGCTAAGTTTGCCTTGCAAAATATAGCTTAATTAGTCATTTATTTGTAAGAAATTTAATGTGTTTCTTGCTGAAATTGTCATAGCTATAAAAAATAAAATTTACATTTGAGGAGATATGATGACAGAATTTTTTAATAACATTTCTCGACGCAAATTTATTTTTACAGCTGGGGTATCTGCAAGTGCTGTGTTCCTCAAAGGTTGTTTGGGCAATCCACCTGAAAACCTGACTGGTGAAGGTAATCAAGCACAGCCAACTGCTCAGTCAGTTGTTAATATTAGTCCCGAACAAACGCCAGAAACTACTACAGTAAAATTAGGATATATTCCGATTGTAGAAGCGGCTCCCCTAATTATTGCTAAAGAAAAAGGCTTTTTTGCTAAATATGGTATGACTAAAGTTGACCTTTCTAAACAAGCTTCTTGGGGTGCAGCTAGAGATAACGTAGAAATTGGTTCTGTGGGTGGTGGTATTGATGGCGGTCAATGGCAGATGCCAATGCCACATTTAATTACAGAAGGTTTAATTACCAAAGGCAATCAAAAAATTCCCATGTATGTATTATGCCAACTAATTACACATGGAAATGGAATTGCGATCGCCAGCAAGCACCAAGGTAAAGGTATCACTTTACAACTGGCTAGCGCTAAATCCCTCTTCACCGAACTCAAATCTTCAACCCCCTTCACAGCCGCATTCACCTTTCCTCACGTCAACCAAGATTTGTGGATTCGCTACTGGTTAGCAGCAGGTGGTTTAGATCCAGATACAGATGTCAAATTGCTCACAGTACCAGCAGCTCAAACTGTTGCCAATATGAAAACAGGAACAATGGATGCCTTTAGTACAGGTGACCCCTGGCCTTATCGCCTTGTTCAAGACAAAATCGGCTACTTAGCAGCATTGACAGCAGAAATTTGGAAGAATCATCCTGAAGAATATCTTGCTATGAGAGCCGACTGGGTTGATAAAAATCCCAAGGCAACTAAAGCAATTTTAAAAGGAATTATGGAGGCCCAACAATGGTTAGATAATTTTGACAACCGCAAAGAAGCAGCTCAAATTCTCGCTGGACGGAATTATTTTAATCTTTCTTCACCCGAAATTCTTGCAGACCCATACCAAGGCAAGTATGACATGGGTGATGGTCGCAAAATTGATGATAAATCAATGGCAGCTTACTACTGGAAAGATGAAAAAGGTAATGTTTCTTATCCCTACAAAAGTCATGATTTATGGTTCATTGTGGAAAACGTTCGTTGGGGATTTTTACCAAAAGATTATGTTGCCAATAATGCTGCTAAAGCTAAAGAACTAATCAATAAAGTCAACCGCGAAGATATTTGGAAACAAGCCGCAAAAGAAGCTGGCATTGCTACTGCTGATATTCCTACAAATTCATCTCGTGGTGTAGAAGAGTTTTTTGATGGTATCAAATTCGATCCTGAAAAACCAGAAGAATATCTCAAGAGTTTGAAAATCAAGAAAGTCAATATTTAGTCATTGGTCATTGGTCATTAGTAGCTGACAAATGACAAATGACAAACAAAGTTTGAGGATAACATAGATTATGACATTAGCCCAAAGACGCCCTGCAAGCCCTAGATTTAATAATGGCTTTATATCGCGTCTACAAAAGCAATTTTCTAACTTTATACCACCAATCATCGCCATTGTTATATTTCTAGTTTTGTGGCAATTATTCGCTTGGACTCCGGGAGCCACATTACCAGGGCCAATACAGGTTATTCAAGACACTTGGGTTTTGATTTTCTGGCCATTTTATGACCGAGGTGGCATTGACAAAGGTCTATTTTGGCAGATTCTCGCAAGTTTACAAAGAGTTGCTATCAGTTATACCCTAGCGGCAATTGTCGGTATTGGTTTAGGCATTTTGATTGGGGTTAATAAAACCATGTCCAAAGCTTTAGACCCAATTTTTCAACTACTGCGGACAGTACCACCTCTAGCTTGGGTTCCCATTTCTTTAGCAGCATTACGACAAAATGAACCGGCAGCATTATTCGTAATTTTCATCACCGCCATTTGGCCCATCTTAATTAATACTGCTGTTGGCGTTACGCAAATTCCCCAAGATTACAACAACGTTGCTAAAGTTCTACAACTTAGCCGCAAAGAATATTTCATTAATATTTTAATTCCTGCGGCATTACCATACATTTTCACAGGTTTGAGAATTGCGATCGGTTTAGCATGGTTAGCGATTATTGCTGCTGAAATCGTCATGTCCGGTATAGTGGGAATTGGCTTCTTTATCTGGGATGCCTATCAAAATAACAACGTCAGCGAAGTGATTTTAGCTCTAGTTTACATCGGTATCGTTGGTTTGCTGCTAGATAAAGCGATGGCTTGGCTGCAAAACAAGATTTTACCAGCAGAACAAAAGTAATAATGCAGCAGAATTCAGAATTTAGAATTCTGAATTGGCAAGTAAAACAGTTTTGACACCAGAGTAACAGACTGAAGTCGGTGTTCCAAAAAACTGTAATCTGCTGCAAGCTTGTTGCTCCTCCTCAAATTAATACGCTTGGGTTAAAGCTTGATTCTCGCTAAGTTTCTTGAAAAAGCAGGCAATTAAGTCCCACTTTTAAAGGAAGTTAGAGAAATCTTCTCAGGCTAAATATTACTAACCTAAGCGTATTTTTCTTTCACAAATTTTATTTTTACTATTAATGATAATCATTGGTTTATTTCAATGATAAATCTAGGCAGATGAACAATAAAAGTTTTTAATAGTTAGCTTTAGAAATTGGCATTTTACTAATTAAACATTTCAAGTAAATATAAGAAGTAAGCACACTTGCTCTAAATAATCTCTTGACTGGAGAAAACTAATGGTCGCACTCACACAGCATTCTCAAGTTATTCCTAATTCTGGACGTTTAACAATTGAAACTGTTAAAATCGCTCCTCAAACGACTGCTATCCGTTGCCTTGATTGGGATAGAGAACGTTTTGATGTCGAGTTTGGTTTGCGGAATGGCACGACCTATAATTCTTTCTTAATTCAGGGAGAAAAAGTAGCTTTAGTTGATACTTCTCATGGCAAGTTTGAGGAGTTATATCTGGAGATAGTGACAGGATTAATTGACCCAACTAAGATAGATTACTTGATTGTTAGTCACACTGAACCAGACCATAGCGGTTTAGTAAAAAATATTTTGCAATTAGCTCCTGAGATTACTGTTGTTGGTGCAAAGATAGGTATTCAATTTTTGCAGAATATGATTCACCAGCCTTTTAAAACAAAGGTAGTAAAAAGTGGAGAGTTATTAGATTTGGGCAACGGTCATCAATTAGAATTTATCTCAGCTCCTAACTTACATTGGCCTGATACCATCTTGACTTATGACCACAAAACAGGCACTCTTTACACCTGTGATGTGTTTGGAATGCACTACTGTGATGACCATACTTATGATGAGAATATCGCCATCATCGAAGAAGATTTTAAATATTACTATGAGTGTTTGATGGCTCCTAATGCTCGGTCTGTATTGGCAGCTTTAAAGAAAATTGAAAAGTTAGAAATAAAAACAGTTGCCACAGGACATGGCCCTTTATTAAAAGAGTATATTCCAGAATGGTTGGGACGCTATCAAAATTGGAGTTCAGAGCAAGCGAAAACAGAGACATTAGTGGCTTTATTTTACGTGGAAGATTACGGATATAGTGAGAATTTAGTCAGGGCGATCGCACATGGAATTGCAAGAACAGGTGTAGCGGTAGAATTAGTAGCTCTGAATAATACTGAGCCTCAAGAAGTCCGAGAAATAGTTGACCAAGCTGCTGGTTTAGTTATTGGAATGCCTCCCCAATCATTAGATATTGCTCAAGCAGGTTTAAAGATTATCTTAGCTGCTGCTCACAATAAACAAGCAATTGGTTTATTAGAGTCTGGAGGAGGAGAAGATGAACCTGTTTTTCCCTTACGCAATAAGTTTCAAGAACTGGGATTAATTCAAGCCTTTACCCCAATTTTAGTTAAAGAAGCTCCCTCTAATGTATTAGAACAACTGTGCGATGAAGCAGGGACAGATATGGGTCAATGGTTGACCCGCGATCGCACCATCAAACAAATCAAATCCATTAATAGCGAATTAGAGAAATCCTTGGGGCGAATTAGCACCGGATTGTATATTATCACCGCCAAAAAAGCAGAAGTTCAAAGTGCAATGCTTGCTTCTTGGGTAACACAAGCAAGTTTGAATCCTTTAGGCGTAGCCATCGCTGTCGCCAAAGACCGAGCGATAGAATCATTGATGCACGTTGGCGATCGCTTTGTTTTAAATATTTTAGAAGAAGGCAGATATCAAGGATTAATGAAACATTTCCTCAAGCGTTTTGCTCCTGGTGCAGACCGCTTTGCTGGCATCAAAACATATCCTGCTGCTACCAACGAATCTCCAATTTTAGCTGAAGCTTTGGCTTATCTCGAATGTGAAATCACTAGCCGCATGGATTGTGGCGACCATTGGGTTATTTATAGCACCGTCCAAACTGGGCGAGTTGCTAAAGTCAACGGATTCACCGCCGTTCATCACCGCAAAATTGGCAATCATTACTAAATTTGTCATTGGTTATTTGTTATTTGTTATTGTCTTTCCATTTGCCTTGTCTCTTTCGTTTCCCTCCCCACTCTCCATTGATAAAAAGCCATGTATAAGACTGTTGAAGATAGCCCAATTTCCCAGTATGAAATGCATCGGAAACGCGTAGTACAAACCTTGGAATTGATTCAAGATTTGATTGTGATTTCTCTGTGTATGGGTTTGTTTACCTTCATGGTAATTCAGGTGAGAGATATGTTTTTCTCCCTGCTTCCCCCATTAGATTTTCATACTGTTACTGCTGATATTCTCTTTTTGCTCATTTTAGTTGAGTTATTTCGATTGCTGATTATTTATTTGCAAGAGCAACGAATATCTATTGGCGTAGCTGTAGAAGTCTCCATTGTTTCCGCCTTGCGAGAAGTAATTGTTAAAGGAGTTTTAGAAACTAATTGGAGTCAAATTTTAGCAACTTGTGCCTTCTTATTAGTTTTAGGAATAATACTCGTTGTTCGAGTTTGGCTACCCCCAACCTTTGAAGGCATCGATCCCGAACAAACAATATCTAAACGCTTTAAAAATCGAGCTAAATCGGAATTAGTTGAAAGCAATGGCAATTAGAGAGACGCGATTAATCGCGTCTGTACAAGAGAGACGCGATTAATCGCGTCTGTACAAGAGTTTTATCTCCCCATGCCCAATGCCCCATGCCCAATGCCCAAAGAGAGATTATGTCTACTAATACTTTAATAACCAGTCGCCCCAGAGATGTGCAGGTTGCTGAAATTGGTAAAGATACGTTGGTTTTGCGATCGCGTACTTGGGAGAGACTAAAATTTGAGATTGAGTATTCCCGCCAACGAGGAACTACGGCAAATTCTTATCTCATTCAAGCTGATAAAAAAGCTTTAGTCGATCCTCCTGGCGAATCTTTTACGGAAATTTACCTCGAACAGCTGGCACAATATCTAGATTTCGCTACCTTAGATTACATTGTTCTCGGTCATGTCAACCCGAACCGCAGAGCCACCTTACAAGTATTGCTTTCTCAAGCTACTCAAGCTACTTTAATTTGTTCTCGCCCTGCTGCTAATGCCATCAAAACTGCTTTTCCGGAATGGCAGTCACGCATTCAAGCTGTGCGATCGGAGGATACTCTGGATTTAGGACAAGGACATCATCTTACATTTATTACTGTACCGACTCCTCGCTGGGCAGATGGATTGTGTACTTATGATTCTGCTACCAAAATTCTCTACACAGACAAATTTTTTGGCGCTCATATTTGCGAAGATACCCTCTTCGATGAAGATTGGAAAAGTTTAGATGCAGAACGTCATTACTATTTTGACTGTCTCCACGCCCCCCAAGCCAAACAAGTCGAAGTTGCTTTAGAAAAGCTTTCGGTTTTCCCAGCAAAATGTTACGCTCCGGCTCATGGCCCTGTTGTTCGTTACAGCCTCAGCCGATTTACTTTTGATTATCGTCAATGGTGTCAAGGACAAAAATTACAAGAATTAAGTGTTGCTTTACTTTATGCCTCTGCTTATGGAAATACGGCAATTGTAGCTAATGCGATCGCTCAAGGTTTAATTGAAAATGGCGTTAATGTAGAGTCCATCAATTGCGAACTTGCAGAACCAGCCGAAATTACCCGCATTGTGGAAGCTTGCGACGGATTTATTATTGGCTCACCAACTTTAGGCGGCCATGCACCAACTCAAATTCAAGCAGCTTTAGGAATAGTTTTAGCTACAGCAGCAAAAACAAAATTAGCAGGAGTATTTGGTTCTTATGGCTGGAGTGGAGAGGCAATTGATTTACTCGAAAGTAAGTTTAAAGATGCCAATTATCGTTTAGGATTTGAAACAATTCGAGTCCGCTTCACTCCTACGGATGAAATTCTCCAACAGTGTCAGAAAGCGGGCGCTGCCTTTGCCCAAAACTTGAAGAAAACTAAAAAATTGCGGACTGCGCGTCAAGTTGTCACAGAAACTCATGTAGACCGTACCGAACAAGCTGTAGGGCGGATTATTGGTTCTTTGTGTGTTTTAACAACTCGTGATGAAGAAAGCCACAAAGGCGTTTTAACCTCTTGGCTATCTCAAGCAACTTTTAATCCGCCAGGAATTATGATTGCCATTGCTGACGAACAAAATGCAGATTTAATGTGTCATCCCGGTGATAAATTTGTATTGAATATTCTCAAAGAAGGTAGAAATGTCCGCCGCTATTTTTCCCAGAATAGCGTTTTAGGAAATAATCCCTTTGTCAATCTTTCTACACAAACTGCTGAGAATGGTTGCCTGATTCTGAATGAGGCATTGTCCTATTTAGAATGTACTGTACAAAATCAGATGAAATGTGGTGAAAGATGGTTAATCTATGCCGTAGTCGATAAAGGTGAAGTCTTAGAAAATGATGGCTTAACTGCCCTCGAATACCGTAAATCTGGCAGTTATTATTAATTGGTCATTTGTCATTTGTCATTTGTTTTTCTGTGCGTCCCCGCCTCTTTTTCCTTCTCCCTCATTTTGTAACCAAATTACCAATACCAAGTTATGTCTACATTTGTTGCTGTTGACCAAATCGATAAAGTTTTTGAATTAACAGGTGGTGGTCAATATATTGCCCTTAAAGGAATTGACCTGCAAATTAAAAAAGGAGAATTTGTTTCTTTGATTGGTCACTCCGGTTGTGGCAAGTCTACCTTATTAAATATGATTGCGGGTTTGGATTTGCCCAGTGAAGGTATTGTCACCTTAGAAGGGCAAAGAATCAGCAAACCAGGCCCAGACAGAATGGTGGTTTTTCAAAATTATTCCTTATTACCTTGGCGGACAGTCAGAGAAAATATTGCCCTGGCGGTAGATTCAGTAATGAAAGGACTGCCAGCCGCAGAACGCCAAGCGATTACTGAAAAACATATAGATATGGTGGGTTTGCGTCCCCATGCTGACAAACAGCCAGGAATGTTATCTGGCGGACAAAAGCAGCGTGTAGCGATCGCCCGCGCTTTAGCAATTCGTCCCAAGTTACTATTATTAGATGAACCCTTCGGCGCTTTGGATGCACTGACTCGCGGTAATTTGCAAGAACAACTGATGCAAATTTGCGAAGAAAATCAAGTTACTGCGGTGATGGTTACCCATGATGTCGATGAAGCGGTGCTGTTATCTGACAGAATTGTGATGCTAACCAACGGCCCTGAATCTAAAATTGGCGACATTTTAGAAGTGGATATTCCCAGACCCCGCAAGCGCATGGAAGTAGTAGAACATCCCAGCTACTACAGTTTGCGGAGTGAGATGATTTACTTCCTCAACCAGCAAAAACGGATTAAGAAAATTCGGGCGCGGAAAACTGCCGACATTTCCCGTCATGGGTTAGAAAAAGTTAACTTAGAAATTGGCTTTTTACCTTTAACCGCTTGTGCCCCCTTAGCAGTTGCCAAAGAAAAAGGCTTCTTTGTCAAACATGGTTTAGATGAAGTTCACCTGGTGCGGGAAAGTAGCTGGCGGGGTATAGTTGATGGCATGACTGGCGGTTATTTAGATGCGGCGCAAATGCCTTCTGGAATGCCAATGTGGCTAACTTTGGGAGGACACAATAACCAACCTCTCCCTGTTGTCACCGCCCTCACCATGACCCGCAACGGTAACGCCATCACCTTAGCAAAACGCTTTTACGACCAAGGCGTGCAAAGCTTATCAGACTTTAAAAGATACCTGCTTAGTACCCGCGACCAAAGACACACAATGGGAGTAGTGCATCCCGCATCGATGCACAACTTACTGCTGCGTTACTGGCTAGCGGCTGGAGGAATTGACCCCGATATTGATGTGGACATGAAGACCATTCCCCCAGCCCAGATGGTAGCTGACTTGCAAGCTAGCAGCATTGATGGTTACTGCGTTGGCGAACCTTGGAACTACCGCGCCGCCGTTGAAGGTGTTGGCTTTACCATCGCTACAGACTTGGAAGTTTGGTTAGGACACCCCGGTAAAGTTCTGGGAGTACGGGAAAATTGGGCAGAAACTTATCCAAATACGCATATCGCCTTAACCAAAGCATTGCTAGAAGCTTGCCAGTATTGTGCAAATCCCAACAATGCTGAAGAGATTCGCCAAATTTTAGCAAGTCGAGAGTATGTCAGCACTGATTTAGAATACATTCAACTCGAAGATCCAGATAATCTTACCTGTGACTTAGACCATCCGCTGCGAGACTACGCCCATCACCAGTTTTATTCCGAGTCTGCCATTAATCGCCCCAGTCGCACCGAACAAATTTGGATTATGAGTCAATTAGCGCGTTGGGGTGACACTCCCTTTCCGAGAAATTGGGTGGAAGTTGTCGAACGCGTTTGTCAAGTGCGTGTTTTCAGTACCGCCGCACGAGAATTAGGTTTGGATATTAGCTATATTCGCCAACCGATTAAACTGTTCGATGGTACTCCCTTTAACGCCGACGATCCGATCGCTTATCTCAACAGTTTACAGATTAAACGTGATTTTTCAGTTGCGGAAGTTGTTCTTGATGCACCAAGAAGAAGACTTGCTTCATAAAAAAATCATGAGAGAAAGAGGAAGTGGAAGAAGTAGCACATTAACCGCGAGG
Organism: Nostoc sp.; assembly: GCA_036918135.1. GTDB lineage: Bacteria > Cyanobacteriota > Cyanobacteriia > Cyanobacteriales > Nostocaceae > Nostoc. The sequence continues at coordinate 160,229 of JBALDB010000051.1, read as the reverse complement.
CTTTGAACTCCATTAATGAGCCTTTGAACTCCATTAATGAGCCTTTGAACTCCGTTAATGAACCTCTGAACTCCGTTAATGAGCCTTTGAACTCCGTTAATGAACCTCTGAACTCCATTAATGAGCCTTTGAACTCCGTTAATGAACCTCTGAACTCCATTAATGAGCCTCTGAACTCCATTAATGAGCCTTTGAACTCCATTAATGAACCTCTGAACTCCGTTAACTATCTGACTTTTTACGTCATCTGTAAAAACCAACAAAAGACCTAACCTCTTCTCTACAAGCGAAGCTACGGTGTACACACAAGTCAAATTACCCCCCTTATAAAGGGGAGAAATAAGAAATCTTGTTCCCTCCCCTTTCCAAGGGGAGAGTTAGGGTGGGGTAAAACTGACGCGAAAACCAGGTGAGTAAGCTATTTCAGACTTATGTATATACCGTAGACAAGCAAGGGACAGAAGTCAGAATATCAAATTGCACTTTGTTAATCCCCAAATACCATGCCAAACCCCAACTTTCCAGCCACAAACACATTAGGAAAACCATTAGCTTCTGCAACCACCAGCCGCAGACCTTTCCTAGAAATTAAAGACGTTACCAAAGTTTATCCTACAAAGAAAGGCCCCTTCACCGTACTCGACGGCGTTAACCTCAACGTCGAACAAGGCGAGTTTATTTGTGTCATCGGTCACTCTGGCTGTGGCAAATCCACGCTGCTAAATATGGTATCCGGTTTTAACTTTCCCACCTCTGGGGAAGTATTACTCGAAGGACAGCCGATTACAAAACCAGGGCCAGACAGAATGGTTGTCTTCCAAAACTATGCCTTGCTACCGTGGCGGACTGCTTTTGAAAACATCTACTTAGCTGTTAACGCCGTTTATCCCAATAAACCACAAGCCGAAAAAAGAGCAATTGTGCGCGATCATTTAGCAATGGTGGGACTAGCTGATGCAATGGAAAAGAAACCAATGCAAATGTCCGGTGGTATGAGACAAAGAGTTTCTATCGCCCGCGCTTTGGCAATTCGTCCCAAAGTCTTAATTTTAGATGAACCTTTTGGGGCGCTGGATGCAATTACTAAAGAAGAGTTACAGGAAGAACTGCTAAAAATTTGGAATGAAAACCGCTGTACAGTGTTGATGATTACCCATGACATCGACGAAGCACTATTTTTAGCAGACAAATTAGTGATGATGACCAACGGCCCTCACGCCAAAATCGGCGAAGTCATGGAAATTCCTTTTTCACGTCCCCGCGATCGCGCCCGCATCATGGAAGATCCACAATATTATCAACTGCGTAACTATGCCTTAGACTTCCTCTTTAACCGTTTCGCCCATGATGACGTAGGGTAAAAGGGACTAGCAACTAGGTATCGGGAGTGTGGGAGGAGAAGGAGGATAGGGAGGAAGAGGAGGTGTGGGAGGAGAAGGAGGATAGGGAGGATGGGAAAGAAATCTTGCTCCCCTCTCCCCACACCCCCCACACTCCACACCCCCCATTTACACCCTAATAAACCACCGTTGGCGATACATTACAGCACCAACAGCCCACCACAACAACACTGTGACTATTCCAAACAACAGGGAACCATTAAGCGCCCCCGCCCAAGATGCAAAAAAATTCTGGTAAATCCAATTGTAGGTACTAGGAGCGTTTTCTCCTGTGCCGATAGTAGTTTTGACTAAGATTTTAATTAATAAAACAGAGGCAACGAAAAGAGCGATCGCATTTAAACCCATAATTTCAAAAGGTTTACCCCAGCGACGTATCAACCGTACTTCGATGAGTTGATAACAAGCTGCTAGCAACAATAATGCCCAACCTGTTGTAAATACCACGTAAGAACTTGTCCACAGTTTTTTATTAATCGGGAATGTCCACCCCCACGCCCAACCAATAATTAAACAACCAACTCCAAATAATCCTAACCCGATACTCGTGCGCGACTGTACAGGCTGAGTGCGTATCCATTGCCCAGTGAAATAACCAGCCAGGACACTTACTATCGCAGGAATAGTACTAAAAAGTCCCTCTGGATCTCCCATAAATTTGAAACCATCACCTTTATATAGATGTGCTTTCGGAATAATTAAGCGGTCAACATAAGCGCCGAAATTTCCTTCCCGCGTCAGCACTCCCGCCCTATAATCTGGCACTGGTAGATACATCATCGTTAGCCAGTAGCCGATGAGTAGCACTGCTGCTAGTATCCATTGACTTTTACGCGGGAGGTTGAGAACTATCAAACAAGCCAGCAGATAGGTAATACTGATACGCTGCAACACCCCCATCAACCGGATGCTACTTAAATCAAAAGTCCAAACACCCTGATTCCAAAAGCCATTTAGTAGCAATCCCAAAACAAAAAGAATGGCGGCGCGGCGAAATATCCGCAAGTAAACAGTTGAGTGTGGTTTATTAGCTTCGGTGTATTTCGATAGAGAAAAAGTCATTGCTACACCGATTATGAAGAGGAAAAACGGGAATACCAAGTCAGTTGGTGTACACCCGTGCCAATCAGCATGGGCGAAGGGAGGATATACGTCATCTGCAACTCCCATCATGTTGACGAGAATCATCCCAGCAATAGTAATACCGCGAAAAACATCCAGTGAATTCAGGCGCATAAGCGGAATTTTGTGTTAGATGAGTATCCAAGCTACTCCGCTTGATGCAGCTAATCAAGCAAAATTTATAGAATTAGATACAAGGTAAAATTTTGTTAACTAACTACTATTACTTGCTATGTCAATCAAAGTTGGAGATACCGCTCCTAATTTCAGTCTACCTGCTCAAAACGGCTCAACCGTGAGCCTCCAGGATTTTCGTGGCAAAAAAGCCGTTGTCCTATATTTTTATCCCAAGGACGACACACCCGGTTGTACATCTGAATCCTGCGCCTTTCGCGACCAGTATGAAGTTTTTAAAAGCACTGGTGCTGAAGTTCTCGGCGTCAGTGGTGACTCCACAGAATCTCACCAAAAATTTGCAGCTAAGTACAATCTACCTTTTACCCTGTTGACCGACAAAGGCGACCAAGTACGAAAACTATATGGTGCAACAGCGGCCTTCGGCTTGTTCCCTGGTCGCGTTACTTACGTTATTGATGAACAAGGAGTTGTGCAATATGTATTTAATTCAATGTTTAACTTTAAAGGTCACGTTGAGGAAGCGCTAAAAACGCTGCAACAACTTGTGAAATAGGAAATGAAAGTGTGGGGAGTGTAGGGAGTGTGGGGAGATGGGGGAGTGTGGGGAGAGGGGAGCAAGATTTCTTCCCCATCCTCCCACACTTCCTTCTCCTCCCTATCCTCCTTTTCCTCTCACACTCCCGATACCCAATCCCCTAGCGCTTATTTACTCAAATGCGACTTTTCTGATGTGCCGATATTGGCTGACTTACCATTCTTGCCATTGGTATGACTATTACCATGAGGTTGAATCACACCATAACCACCGTGGTTGCGTTCGTAAATGACATTTATCTCGCCTGTTTCAACATTACGGAACATATAAAAGTCATGTCCTACGAGTTGCAGTTGTTCTAAAGCTTCTGCAAGGTTCATGGGAGGCATGGAGAAATATTTGGTGCGGACGACTTCGTCGGGTAGTTCGGGAGTGCGATCGCCAATTAAATCTGTGACTACCGACTCTGTAACAACTTCTTCTGTTGGTTGGGCATGAGTTTTATGATCTTGACGCCGTTCTTTATATTTCCGCAGTTGACGCGCAATTTTATCTGCAACTAAGTCAATGCTGGCGTATAAGTTTTCGCTGCTTTCCTCCGCACGGATGACGCTACCATTAGCAAAAATAGTTACTTCAGCTGCTTGTCTAGGATTAATTCGGGGATTCCGGGCTACGCTCAGATGCACATCCACTTCATTTGTAATATTCTGAAAGTGATTAACTGCTTTTTCAATTTTTTGATGTACATACTCACGAATTGCATCGGTGATTTCAATATTTTTGCCGTGGATGACAAGCTTCATGTAAACTCTCCCGCTGAATATTTGATGTGTGAATTTGCTTTGTATGAAAAGTTACGGTAAGGTCTATCACTTCCGCCAAAACAAATTGTGAACTATTATGATGTATTACTGCTAAACTGTCTCTAAGCTGACTGCATGTGAGTTTTTGCCAAGTATATCCTTAATTTACCTCCTCATCTCTGCGCTGATATCCAATTGGATATCCACTTAGAACTTTTTGTTAAATAAATCTTAGCAGTAGCAGCTGTAACTACTTTTACGTTGAAAGCAAAACTTACAGAACTGTTGATAATTGCTCCTTTTGTGTTCGATTGAGGTTTGCTCGCTGTTAATAGAAGAACACAAGTCTTGTGGAAGTAGATTTTGTTTGAAATGTAAGCAATTTTATTAGAGTCATCAGCCAGTGCATTCATTTCTATTCTTTTGGTCTGATGCTGATTGTAGAGAATTCCTCCCAACACCTATTGAGGTTATATATTCAAGCTAGCATTTTGTATTTTCTAATGCATCTTCCCTTGACTTTCCTTTAAAATCCTTTGCAAAGCTTGACATTTTTTGATTGCATTCCTGCAACTTGAAATATATTTCATTCCTTACACAGTTGATTTTTAGTATGAGCGATAGTAATAAACCACACAAAAACCGTTGTTTGCTGTATAACCAAGGATTAATGCCTTACTTAGAAGCTCATGAATGGCAGCGATCGCTCCAAGGCGATCGCATCCATGACCCCAGTTTAGATGACGTGTTGATTCTCCTAGAACATCCGCCTGTCTACACTTTAGGACAAGGAGCCAATTCAGATTTTTTAAAATTTAATATTGACAAAAATCAGTATGATGTGCATAGAGTGGAACGAGGTGGCGAAGTTACTTACCATTGTCCCGGTCAACTGGTGGGGTATCCAATTTTAAATCTGCAACGTTACAGTAAAGACCTCCATTGGTACTTACGGCAACTTGAAGAAGTGTTAATTCGCGTATTGGCAGTTTATAAATTGCAGGGAGAAAGAATTCCGGCTTTTACTGGTGTTTGGTTACAAGGGCGAAAAGTTGCAGCTATTGGGATTAAAGTTAGCCGTTGGATTACCATGCACGGCTTTGCATTAAATGTTTGTCCGGATATGACAGGCTTTGAGCGCATTGTACCCTGTGGAATTTCTGATAAACCTCTAGGCAGTTTAGCCGAATGGATTCCGAGTATTACTTGCGAAGAAGTGCGTTTTTATGTAGCACAGTGCTTTGCAGAAGTGTTTGGAGTAGAAATAGTATCGCAGCCGCAAGGATTTTTTGAGTGTAGATAAATTAAGCTGGAAATTATGTAATAAATACTATACCAGTCTGATTTAAATTGTGAGACACTCGTAAAAGTCATCTATCGTTGAGAATATCAAGGTATCTACTTAACTACGGTTATCAAAGTTAGAATCTAATTTTTTACAAAGCATTAAACGTAAGAATTGAGGAGTCAGAAATCAGAATTGCGAATGGTTAGAAAATTAATAGCTTGTAAAACCTTAGTTTTTTAAAATTGCTAAGCTTGAGTATCAAAATCTTCTTAATTCTAACTTCTGGATTCTAAATTCGGAATTTATTCGATTAAACTAGCATTTTGCAGCACTAAATTACAAATTCGCGCGTGAATTACTCAACTAATCTCCAGGTATATACCCCATCCTTAACATCACTTAGAGACCGTGATTGGACAGCTTTAATAGAACTATTTGAGAGAGATGATGGTGATGAAATTGAAGACGACATCCACAGTAATTTGTTTTGGCTGATACCTGAACCTTGTTGGGAAGACGACCCCTTTGATTTCTTGCGTGAATATCTTTAAAAAATGGAGAGTAGGTAGAAACGCGTAGGTAAACGCGATAATCGCGTCTCTCTACCTTTAATTGCGAATTATTTGAAGGCGACTGAGGAAAGTACGCAGGCGATCGCTTTGGGGATTGGTGAGAACTTCGTAGGCTGAACCTTGTTCTGCCACAATACCTCGATCTAAAAATATCACTTGATGCGCTACTTCTTTAGCAAACTGCATTTCATGCGTAACAACCACCATTGTCATCCCTTCTGCTGCTAATTGTTGCATCACTTGGAGAACTTCACCTACGAGTTCCGGATCTAAGGCGCTGGTGGGTTCATCGAATAACATGATCTGGGGATTCATACATAAACTACGGGCGATCGCTACTCGTTGTTTTTGTCCGCCAGAAAGTTGTTCGGGATAAGCAGAGGCTTTGTCAAATAAACCGACTTTTTCCAGATATAATCCTGCTAGTTGAGCGCTTTCTTTCGGTGTTTTCCCCAAGACTTTACGCGGTGCAAGTGTCATATTTTCCAGGACACTTAGATGGGGAAACAAATTGAATTGCTGAAAAACCATACCTACTTGTGTCCGCAGTTGCCGCAGTTGGCTATAGTTGACAGTGGATTGCGATATATCGATCCCGTTGACTATCAAGCGTCCATTGTCAATCTTTTCTAAGCGGTTGAAGCAGCGCAGGAGAGTACTTTTACCACAGCCTGAAGAACCAATAACTGCAACAACTTCTCCCCGCTTGATTTCGCCTGTGATTCCTTTGAGGACTTTTAAGGAACCAAAGCTTTTTTCAATATTGTCAAAAATAATTGGGGAGATAGAATTGTTCATTGGCTGTGTCAAGCTGCTCTAAAGTTAATTGTAAGGTTTTTAACAAAGCGCTAAGACAGTCTTTGTTTAATATTCTTCTTCTTTGCGCCTTTGGGACTTTGCGTGAGAAATAAAAGGTTTAACAAACATGTCTAAATTTGGTTTTATCCGTTGGCTGTCTTTATGTGTAATTCTAGGTTTTAGCTGTTTGTTACTGACTGGCTGTAGTGCAAATACTGGTGCGGGGAAAACTCTGCGAGTTGCTACCGAACCAGCGTTTCCACCTTTCGAGTTTCAAGGAAAAGGTGGTGAGTTACAAGGATTTTCCATTGATTTGATGAATGCGATCGCCACTGCTGCTAACTTTAAAGTAAATTTTCAAAGTTTGCCTTTTGATGGCATTATCCCAGCACTCCAAGCCAAAACGGTAGATGCTGCCATTAGTTCGATTACGATTACCCAGGAAAGGGCGAAAACAGTTTCTTTTTCCCGTCCTTATTTTAAAGCGGGGTTAGCGATCGCCATCCGCACCGATAATCAAAATATCACTGGCTTTGATAGTCTTAAAAACAAAAAAATTGCCGTCCAAATCGGCACAACTGGTGCCGCCAAAGCTAAAAGTATTCCTGGGGTGCAAATTCGCAGTTTTGATTCAGCACCTTTAGCTTTACAAGAATTGGTCAATGGAAATGTAGATGCGGTAATTAATGATGCACCTGTGACTTTATATGCCATTAATACGGGCAATTTGAAGGAAATTAAAGTTGTACAGCAATTGCTGACAGAGGAGTTTTATGGAATTGGTACAGCGAAAAATTCGCCTTATTTGACATTAATCAATGATGGTTTGGATAAAGTCCTCAAAGGCACTTATACCCAAATTTACCAAAAATGGTTTAAAGCCGAACCGCCATCATTACCAGCTAAATCACCGTTTGAAAATCAAACTAACGCTGGCGCACCCAAAATATTAACTTCAATTAGCGTGATTTTACAGGCTGTTCCAACTCTATTGCAGGGTGCTTTGGTAACCTTGCAATTGACGATACTTTCTGTAGTGTTTGGTTTGATTGGTGGTTCCTTAATTGGTATTGTCCGCCTTTCTCATGTTGCACCTGTGCGTTGGATAGCGAGGGCGTATGTAGATTTTTTCCGGGGAACACCTTTGCTGGTGCAAATTTTTATGATTTACTTTGGGTTACCGGCAATTTTCCAAGAATTTGGTTTGACATTTACTTTCGATCGCTTAGTTGCTGGAGTCATTGCTTTAAGTTTGAATAGCGGGGCTTATATTGCTGAAGTTGTGCGGGCTGGGATTCAATCGATTGAAACAGGACAAGCTGAAGCAGCACAATCACTAGGTTTAACTTCTGTGCAAACCATGAGTTATGTGATTTTTCCCCAAGCTTTCCGGCGGATGATTCCACCTTTGGGTAATGAATTTATCAGTTTGTTAAAAGATACAAGTTTAGTTGCAGTTATTGGTTTTGAAGAATTGTTCCGCAAAGGACAGCTAATTGTTGCTGACAACTATCGCGCTTTTGAAATTTACACGGGTGTGGCAGTGGTTTATTTATGTTTGACCCTACTTTCTTCCCAAGCATTTAGCCGATTAGAAGCTTGGATGAATCCCGTCAAACGCTAAAGTACTTACAAAAATCCTTTCTCAAAAACTAGGGAATAACAATCAATATGCTTAGAAAGCTAGTTTAGATGGAGTTAAAATTCCTCAGAAAAATCAAACCTGAGGATGATACATTATACCTTTTTTCTCGCGAATCTAAGTTATTGTCTAGATTTACTTTACATTTTGCTGCAAATCGAATAGAAAAAGTTATCTATTATCAATTAGATAACTCTACTGTTATCATGGGTTTGTAATCATTAAGAAATGTAAATAGTAGCTATAAATACAATTTGATTGAGCTTAATGATTTCGTGTTTGGGATGTGAGGGCTGAATATATTATCAGTAAAACTATACCGTAATTAAAACTTAGTAAATATGTTTGAACTATTCAATGCAAGCATAGTTTCCGCTGCATTGTAATGGTTCAGTTTGTCTAGTCAAAAATTAAAAACTTTTTATTGGAGGAGAAGCAAATGAGAAATTTGAAAGCAATTATAGACAAATACTCATTTACTAGTGAAGTACCAGCATCATTTGTGGTATTTCTTGTCGCCCTCCCTCTTTGTATGGGTATTGCGATCGCTTCGGGACTTCCGCCATCTCGCGGCTTAGTTACAGGAATAGTAGGCGGAATTATTGTTGGTACTGTTTCTGGTTCTCCTTTGCTTGTTAGCGGCCCGGCTGCTGGGCTAGCTGTGATTGTTGCCGAAATAGTTCAACAATATGGCATTGAAATGATTGGGCCAATTCTGCTGCTAGCGGGTTTAATCCAATTACTCGCGGGTAAATTTAAACTTGGGCAATTGTTTCGCGCCATGTCACCAGCTGTAATTTATGGAATGCTTGCAGGTATTGGGGTATTAATCTTCGCTTCCCAATTTCATGTCATGCTAGACGACAAACCGCGTATACATGGCATTGATAATTTAATTTCTATTCCCAACACCATTTACAAAGCTTTGTTTCCGATTGATGGTAGCGTTCATCACATTGCAGCATTCATCGGGATAACAACCATTATCAGTCTTCTGCTGTGGGAAAAATTTAAACCCAGGAGTTTGAAGTTGATACCTGGTGGGCTTGTTGGGGTTGTAATTGCCACTGCGATCGCCACAATATATCGATTACCGATTCAGTATGTTGATGTACCTGCAAATTTAGCACAAGCAATTCAATTACCGACACCAGCCAGTTTCCCACGCTTAATTCAGGGATCGGTTTTGCTGGATGCGATGGTGATTGCATTCATTGCTAGTACAGAAAGTTTGCTTTCAGCCGTAGCGGTAGATCGACTGCATACAGGTCGAAGAACCAATTTCGATCGCGAATTAACAGCCCAGGGAATTGGCAATATTATCTGTGGGTTCTTGGGTGCTTTGCCGATGACAGGAGTCATAGCCCGCAGTTCTGTAAACGTAGAAGCCGGTGCTAAAACGAGATTATCGACGATGCTTCACGGACTATGGCTGTTAATTTTAGTGATTGCAGCCCCAGGCTTGCTGAGAATAATTCCTATTTCTAGCTTGGCGGCAATTCTAGTTTTTACTGGTTACAAACTAATCGAAGTAGAACATATTCGCCAGTTAAAAAAGTATGGACGTTTTCCTCTAGTGATATTTTTTGCCACTTTAGTAATGATTGTTGTTGCTGACCTGATTACGGGTGTTTTGATTGGTATTCTGTTGACAGGAATTTTACTAATTCACAAAATGTCCGTGCTGAACATCCACGTTATTAAGCACGAAAATAATCAGCGAATAGACATTCATTTACAAGGCGCAGCAACATTTGTCAGGCTACCAAAATTGGCAAATATTTTAGATCTTGTGCCTCCAGGAAGTGAATTGCATGTTTATTTACAAGACTTGGCTTATATAGATCACTCTTGCCTCGACCTATTATCAATGTGGGCAAAACAACAGGAAAAAATGGGAAGCACCTTAACTATGCAATGGGATCGTTTGATAGAACGTAACCGCAAGCCATTTACTCTGTAGCACTGAAGTTAAATTTAATTTTCATTACGATAGGGTAGCACAGCTTTGCTACCCTGTAATTTTTTATATTTTAGGTAATCAGCCAGAGGTTAAGATAGGTTTTATATAGAGAATTTGAATTGAGTTGCGCCTGAATCAACCAAAAATATATGACACAGTCGAAGTATTACGAATTACGAATTAATATGAGACTACCTTGGGATGAATGGAAAGCAAGTAACGATGAAATAGAAAAGGTAGCAAGCAAATTTATCTTTGCTAATTGCTATGACACCCAAGAAGCTAGCATTGTACTACAAGCACAACGAGAAAACGTTTTTTTGCCACAGTGTCAGGTAACGAAAACATAGAAACCGCAATACTTCGTGTGAAATGACTTGTTTGTAAATCTTCACAATTTACTGTAAGCCTTATATGTTACAGTTTACAAGTCTCGACGCGAGAGAAGACGCTCCACCATCCCCCATCCCCCAAGGTGATCCGCTGAAGGTGAATCCCCAGGTGACCTCATAAGTCTTTTCCGGTCTCAGGATGATCACCTCGATTCCCCACTGTGCCGCAGGCAAATGTCCCTGTGGAGAATTTGTTGTGAAGGTCAGGTCTGAGTATAATAGCCACTGTTTATTATAAAACATTCCTTTTCGCCATCCGACGCGATCGCCAAACTTTTCGTATTCTTTTCCAACGCTTTCCCAAATTCGCTTTTGCACACTAAACCCAAAGTGCCCATTGCTGTATTTTACCCACAGTTGGTCAATGGTGCGTAAGTCAGTGCAAGGAAAATTATCAACAGATTCAGAATCAAGCCACCCTTCTTGTTCTCTACCAGTGGCTTTGAGCATAACAGCCAGAGTTTCTCGATCCGCTTCTTTCCAATTCCCTGCTTTAAGTAAATCGCGCAACCGTCTATAGTCTACGCCTTTCTCAGACGGGAGATCGTTATCAGTAGATTGCTGTTGTAGTTGCAACTTGTTGGCTTTTTCTTGTTCTCGTTGTCTTTGTAACCTATCTGCTTGTTCTTGTTCTTGTTGTTTTCGTAATCTTTCTGCTTCCTGTCTTCGTAGCCTATCTGCTTGTTCTTGTTGCTGTTGTTGTAGCTTCCTGGTTTCCTCTTCTTGTTCCTGTAGTTGTAGCCTTTCTGCTTGCTGTTTTTGCTGTTCCTCTCTTTCCTTCTTTAGCTTCTCAGCAGCCGCCCGAATTCCTCTAGCTACATCTGTGAAGGCTTCATCTTGATTGTGCCAATTCTTTGAGACTACTGGTTCAGCATTCTTGGGCAAAGCTTGAAGTTTTCCAAATGGTGCGCCATTCCAATCAACACTTCGCAGAATAACCGGGATAACACAAGCCTCTCTAGCATTGTGCCGTTCTATTGCCTTCTTAACTTCGACATCCCAGCAATATTTAGAAAAAAGGAAATCTGAACTGATGAGCAACAAAATGATGTCAGCGGTGTTTAAATTGTCATTAATTTGGTAATCCCACTCCTCTCCAGGTAGTATCTTGCGATCGTGCCAGCTTGAAATCACGCCCTGCCGTTCTAATATGCTCAGGTGTTTAGCTAGTTCATCCCGTAGAGCTTCGTCTTTGTGAGAGTAAGAAAAGAAAAGCCGTAACGATACCTCTGGCATTTTCGGTCTAAGGAGTAGAATAAATCACGCTTAAGCAAATTATAGTGTTTTTAGCTGATTTGCTTGAGAAGTAACGCGCTAAGCCCGATCGCCATAAACTTTACCAATACTCCGATCGCCATTAATCTCAATTACTAAATCAACTGCTGTCGCATCTTTTACTAACAGTTTGATGAATAATTCTGGGTGAAGCGATCGCCAAAAGTAATTGACAAATTGCTCTATTTCTGTGTCGGTCATCCCCGATTTACCCGCAGCAATCATCTGGTGTTCTGCCTGTTTGCGCCACTCCAAAGAACAGCGGTAATCGGTGGGATACAGCACAATTAAGCTGTCTAATCGCTCCCACAGTGGTAGATAATCGTGGAGGCGAAGATTCATATCGCGGGCAAATGCTTTATCTTCATCTGTGAGAATTGGCGACGGTGCAGTATCAAATAAATCTGGGTCGATTGGTCGCACGCCCACAAACCAACCTTCAAATAGTACTATATCTGTGTTTGTAACGATTTCTGGATTAGTGCGATCGCCAGCACCCCCATAAGCAGATTTATCAAATCGGGGAACCATAACTGGACTTTGGAAATCGCGGATTCGGTCTAGTACATTTAAACCTAAGTCGATATCATGGGTTCCTGGAGGGCCGCGCCAAATCAAGCGGGGATCTTGTTTTGTTAAAAGTAAGCGATCGCTGTAAGTTTTATATAAGTCATCCAAAGACAAACTCAAAGTCCGGTATCCCAACTGATGGAGAATCAAGCCGAGAACTTTGCACATTGTAGTTTTTCCAGTCCCTTGTCCTCCCAAAATTCCCTGAATCAAAGGCCGTCCCAACTGTTGATGGTGCGATGCGAGTTTAATCCCCAAAGGCAACCACAAGTCCCACAAAACTTGTAACATTTCCTTGGGTTCTCTTTGCAGAGTAGTTTGGCAGAACTCGTTAAAAGCTGGCAAAACAGATTTTAGTAAATGCGATCGCTTTTCTATCACCTCATCTACATTTTCCGGCGTGATTCCAAAAGCTTTTGCCCTCAACTCATTTGCCAACGCCGCTTCTGTTGCTTCCCCATCTTTCCATTTCCCCATTTTAAGATCCCAGCTTAAACGCTTCCAGAAACAGGCTGTAGATGAAACCAACTTTTAGGAGATTGAGTGAGTCAACCAAGAGCGATCGCCTTGACAAAAAGCCGCGACTATAAAATATCCTACTAGTAATTTCCGTCAACAGTACTAAAAAAGCAGCTACTACAATGTCTAATACACCTTCTTGACCAGCTGTAGTAGAAACTGCATTTCCCAGAAAAAAACCGAACAAAAAACTAATTATCAGCAACGATTGTCGCCGCCAAGGGTTTAGGAACCATTGCCCCAACTGTCTAGCAATGGCATCGAACAAGTTATTCAGACGAGTATTTTGCATTAAAGGGACTTTTGGCAGAAAGTCAACATATCTTAAAATATATCGATATTCAGATTGCGGAAATTGGTATTAGATTAGTTTGTTTGTTAATATTATAGATATCTACTGGGCTTCCAGTGTTTATTCAAATTTTTTGTAAATTTTATCATCTTCAGGGAAATGCAAGTCTTTCAAAGGTGACTTTCCCATCTCCCAGATGAAATATACTGCCTAGATTTATCTCAGGTTTGGCAATCGACGCTTTGTTGAGGCCGCTAGCGGTTTCACAAAACTTTTATTGTCTTATACAAATCAATTTCCTGATTAAGTATCTAATTGTCTTATTTTTATGCAAACTTACGGATAAAATACTAAGCAATCGGTCTCTACACTTCTTGTGAGTCAAACATCAAAGGAATTATTTCCCAAAAATATTTGTAACTTCAAATGATATCGCTCGTGCATTCCTCTGCCTAATTTTAGGAAAATCTATATTAGGCTACTTTTTGCAATTGCCTTTTATGATAATAGGCTACTATTTGGTCAAGCCTAAACAAATATTTATTTCTAATAACTATCAATATGAAAACTTCAGTGTATCGTAACCTTGGCGTTACAGCTTGTTGCTTGGGAGTGCTTGTTGCTCTAGTGGGATGCTTGGGAGTGAGCGTATCTTTTGAGTCCACAAACCCAGATACATCTTCACAACAACCAAGTAAGACTTCTGAGCAGGAGATCAATTCGTCTACATCGGTTTCGCCAGAAAAAGGTATCTCCACTAGCCTAGCGACTCCAGCAACGAACCCAAGCAATAAAGTAGAACATAGCACTAAAGAGAATACTTATCCTGTCTTAGCAAATCGCGATCAATCGGCTACTAAAGTCAAGGATCGAGGAACTTTGCGGATGAGCAATCAAACTAATCAGCCTGTGCGCCTAGCATTACTGGCACGAGAATCTGTAGCAAATAGCTCTGGTGTTAAACAGATTAAACATGATGTTCCAGCACATTGGGATTTTGCTCCTCAAGAAGGTAGTGACAAGGGACTAGTTTTATCTCTACCTCAGAATAATTTGAAACTGGAGAAGGGAGATATTTTAGTTGCCTTTGCCCAAGATGGTTCCCGTCGTTACTGGGGCCCTTATGTTGTCGGAGAAACTGAATCACCTAAGTGGAATTCCCAAAGCAAAGAATGGCAACTAGTACTGAGTCCATAGTTGAGTGAGGTGAGGAGTTAAAAGTTATATATTCTGTGTCTACCTGTGTTGTCCTTCAAACTTCCCCTTAAGCCGTATAATGAATTTTGCTCAATTATTTACTGAGCAATTGTTTTTTCTAAATAAGAACAAAATATAGACAAGCAACGACTATTGACTAGTAATTGTTGACTATTGACTAATGAGAATGAAATTGAGTGTGAAGGGCACTGTCGATCGGTGGTTCAACAAAATAGGAAATAATCCAACCCTTGGTTTAACCCTGTCGATTTTCGGGTTGATAGCGATTGGCTGGATAGCTTTTGGGTGGAATTTAGGCAACATTGGCTTGATTGATGAGACAGAGCCGCTGTTTGCAGAGGCTTCCCGTCAGATGTTGATTACAGGTGATTGGATCACGCCATTTTTCGATGGTGACACTCGTTTCGATAAACCTGCTTTAATTTACTGGTGTCAGGCAATCGCTTATGCAATTATTGGAGTCAATGAGTGGGCAGTACGCCTTCCTTCTGCGATCGCTGCATTCGGCTTAATTTGTTTAGCTTTTTACACTGTACAGTGGTATCTGGTTAAACAAGACCAATTAGAGCAAGTTTCACGTCCTACTCGCCGCTACTTAATATCTTTTTTAGCAGCAGCGTTGATGGCACTCAATGGGGAAACAATTATTTGGGCGAGAACTGGTGTCTCTGATATGCTGCTTACGGGCTGCATGGCATCAGCATTATTATGTTTCTTTCTAGGATATGCAAAACAAGGGACTGGGGAGAACTTTTCCCAACCGCTAATCTCTAATCCCCGTTACCCCTTATCCCCAGAGGGGGCTCCGAGTTCCCCATTTCCTAATAAGTGGTACTTAGCTTGCTACATACTAATTGCTGCTGCAATTTTAACTAAGGGGCCAGTGGGAATTGTCTTACCAGGGTTAATTATTGTCGCCTTTTTAGTTTACGTGGGCAAGCTAAAAGAGGTATTCCGGGAAATGCGCCTCTTAGTAGGTTTACTGATAATTTTTGGTTTATCAGTGCCCTGGTATGCATTAGTGATTTGGCGTAATGGTTGGAATTATATTAATGCCTTTTTTGGTTATCATAACTTAGAACGGTTTACAGAAGTAGTTAATGGTCACTCCGCACCCTGGTATTTTTACTTTCTCATAGTATTGTTAGGCTTTGCACCATACTCAGTGTATTTACCAGTAGCAATATTCAGGCTGAAATTTTGGCAGCGATCGCGATGGCTCTCTCAAGAACGTTTTCAGCAATTGAGTTTATTTGCATGGTTCTGGTTTGCTGGTGTATTTGGCTTTTTTACTATTGCTGTCACCAAACTTCCTAGTTACGTGTTGCCTTTAATGCCAGCAGCAGCCATCCTAGTAGCGCTGTTGTGGAGTGACCTTTTTTCGGGCACGCCGACACAGAAACACGGAGACCAAGATAAAGATAACACAGATACACAAACATACGGGGGCACTGGTAAATTACTCCCCGCATCACCCTGTCTCCCCATCCCTGCGTCTTCCCTTGTGTGGAGTGGCTGGTTGAATGTAGCGTTTTTATCAGTTCTGGCAACCGCACTGTTTAACATCACCCAAATATTAGGTAGCGATCCAGCTATAACTAACTTCCACCAACTAATTAAACAATCTGGTTTACCAGTCATTGGCGGCGTAATTTGGCTCGTTTGTGCAGTTTTGGTTGCGGGTTTACTATTAAATCGCCGCTGGGACTATATTATCAGTATGAATGTAGTGGGATTTGTCGCGTTTTTAATTTTTGTCCTCGCGCCTACTTCATTTTTTATCGATCGCGAACGTCAATTACCGTTAAGAGAGTTGTCTGCAATCATACAACAAGTTAAACAACCAAATGAAGAACTGGTTATGCTTGGCTTTAAAAAGCCTAGTGTAGTATTTTATAGCCACATTAATGTAAATTATTTAACATTTCCCCAACAGGCGGTAGAGCATATTCAAAACCAGGCTACCAAGACACTACAACCTCCTTCATTGCTGCTGTTAGCTGAGCAGAAAAAGTTTCTCCAAATGGACTTGCAGCCAGATGATTACAAGAATTTATCTACCAAAGGTGCTTATAATTTGATTCGCATTCCTTTGGTTAAAAAGAAAAAAATGGAAATATCATAAAACTATTAAAAAGTTATTAGTCATCTGCAATTGGACTTTGAACAAATGACCAATGACGCGATTAAGATTTGTCATTTTGGCTGTTGAGAGCTAAAGCTTGATTAATCTGGCTTAACAAATCTTCCATAGAAATCGATCGCGGTAATATCTGGGTAGCGATAGCACCAACAATAGTTTCTACCGATTCCAAAGCATTGCGATCGGGCTTGTCAATTTCCTTGTCAGCCACCCCAGGTTGAGAAATAGTGTCTGGGCAATTCAATGGTTGGTTAAGTATTAAAATTGGTGGTAATTTCGAGGGTGACTCTCCCAATCTTTTCAATGCTTTCAGTACCTCTTTGTGGATAGCAGATTCTCCTAAGCAAATTAGCAATAAGTCAACGCTTTGATGCCGAATTTGTTGTAACACTTCTGCCCAACAAGGACTCATCGCTGCTTTCAAGCCTGCTGTTTGCAAGTACTGAATTAAAGCTTGGAACCACTCAGACCCCCGTTCGGGTGTTTCACTAGCGATCGAGCAATTTTTTTCTAGGCGATAACCTTTGGCTTGCTTGCGTCTTGCCTGTGGTAAATCGCGCAGCTTTGTCAAATCCACTACTAAAATGTTGGGAGGGCAGCAAACACCAGAAGCAATTTGCAGTACTGATAGTAAGGCATCTGTTTTCTCGGTGGGAGTGCTGTTGTCTTTTCCAAGTGGTGTTAAACAAGGAAATACAGATAATCCCGGTATCTGAGAGGCTTTTAGAGTGGTTGCAGCATCGCAAGTAACCAACGGTATGGCCGCTAAACGTGGATGCTCAATTAGTTGTTGCAAATAAGTTTGGGCAGTGGTACTCTCGACATCAAGCAAAATTACATCAAATTGCCACACCCGCGCCAACAATTCTGCCTGATTTAGGTCATCGACTTCAATCACCCGATGTTCTCGCAGTGAGGAGTGGGGATTGACGGATTCTAGATCGGGATTCACTAACCTAAGAATTCGCAGTGGCGTCTTAGTTGGGAGATTGACGCTATTGTCTGACCCTAGCTGTAAAACTCCTTGTGCAGTACATAATTTTTCTAACAGTGGTGCCAAGACCTGATATTCTACTGGCAAGCTTAAGAAACCATCGGCTCGGTTGGCAAATGCTTGCTCCTTTTCTGCTGCCGTTGCTGTGAGAATTACAGATATATGACGGGTTGCGCTGTCAGACTTAAGTAAGGTCAACACATCCCACCCTGAGAGCAAGGGCAGCAAAGGATTGAGAAATATTGCTATTGGTTGCAAGCGCCGAGCTTTTTCTACTGCTTCTGTCCCCGATCGCGCAATCACTACGCGATATCCTAAACTTTTGAGTTGTTCGGTCAAATCTTCAATATATCGGGCTACTGCCTCGACTACTAAGACCAACCGTTGCGAACTAGTAGTATGAAATTGTGGGGACTTTGTGACATGCTGACGACCTAGTGGGAGAATTTCTGGTGTCTGTTGGTGTCGTATTTGCCCGTCTTCTCTAGTTGCGATATCTGACTCTGCAAAACCTGTTTTTGGGGGACTGGGTGGTAACAGGAGTGTGAACTGGCTACCTTTACCTTCACGAGATAAAAAGCTCACATCTCCACCGTGGAGACGAGCCAGGGCGCGAGTTAATACCAGCCCCAAACCCGTGCCTTCAAACTGGCGCGTCAGGGGATTTTCCAGTTGTTGGAATTTTTGAAATATTAAATGTTGCTGGTGTTCGGGAATACCAATGCCTGTATCCCAAACTGTAAAGGCAATCCATCCTTCCCAACAACTCACTCGCAGCCCAATTTCGCCTGATACTTCGGTGAATTTAAAGGCGTTGGAAAGTAAGTGGATGAGCATCTGGCGCAGGCGTAATTCATCTGCGACAATTTGGTCTAAACCTGGTTCAATAGAGAGAGAGAATTGGGGAGCAGATGAACGGGTCTTTTGAGTTGAGGAGGCTACGGTAGCTTTGGCAGTTTGAGTCTGAATGGCTTTGACTTCAGATAAAGCGCGATCGCACACAGCCCGAATTTTGACTGGGGCTGGTGTCAGCTCCATTTGTCCCGTCTCCATCCTGGTCAAATCTAAAATGTCATTGACCACACTCATCAAATGGCGTCCGCTTTGATGAATCAGTCCCGCATAACGGGCTTGACGCTCGTTGAGTTCTCCTAACTGCCGATCTGCTAGCAATCGCGATAATCCCAAAACGGCAGTTAGGGGAGTTTTCAGCTCGTGACTAATACAAGCTAAAAATTCATCTTTCAAGCGATTTAGTTGAATTAAATCCGCATTCTTGGCTGATAGTTCTTTGCAAAGCTGCTGCTGTTCGGTGACATCAGTTGCTAAAACTAACCACAAATCACTGCTAAGTGCCATCTCTGATTCGGCACTCATAAGTTTCAACTCTGGACTATCTAATGGAATTTTGGCAAACTGCCAAATTCGTTCTTGACCATTTTGCACTTCGACAACGCAGGTACAAGTACCTAGTTGACTATCCAAAAAGCAGTGACTGGATGTAGTTTCTTGGGTTTTGGGCTGTTCTCTAGGATTATTCAGAGTAGATAAGCCTGGTTCGGGTATTGCTTCACTCTTAACCAACAACTGTGGCGTTAGTTGTTCTTCACCACCATTGGCATGAACTTTGATTCCTCGTTGCTTAACGTATTCTGATTTTTTGGCTCGCAAGGGGCTAAGTATTGCCTTTACTTGTTCTCTGACTCCTTCTGGGTCTTTTAAAACTCCTAACTGCTGCCACCAAGCAGGATTTTGGGCTACTACCTCGCCAGTACTCGTTTCCAACATCAAAGGCCAAGGCAGTCTTTCTAACAACTTCACCAATGGCTTTTGTACCAATGACTTGAGTTGATTTGGCGTCTGCGCCTGAGAGTGAGTTTGCCCAGCATCATATCTATGGCGATGCTCGCCAGAACTGAGTGACCCAGCCGTTTTTTCCTTAGCCAGCGATCGCAATAGGCGTGAAGTATCCACCAGCCCCAAATATTTCCCATCACAGTCAATCAACGCCCAATCTAAGTTTTGCGGTTTTTTAGTTTGTTGGGATAAACGCGAAATTAATTGCTCTACACGCTCAGAAACTGGTATTGTCTGTATTGGGTCAATCAGAGCTTGTCCCCAAATAGAGACTGATTGTTGTAAATTTAAATTTTTTTCGTCGCTATGACCTAATAATTTTTCGATTAAACGGATGGAGTACAGCAATCCGATGGGGTATTGCTGTTGATTTAATACTACTAAGCGATCGCACTGCTGTTGCTCAAAAATCTCCAGCACCACCGCCAGAGTTGTTGTTTGGGGGCAGCTTGGTACGGTTGCCTGAAAGTCATAAAGCGGGTAATCTAGCATTGACATAGGGCTTTGGGGGTCATTCTTCCTCCGGAAACCTCTGGCATTCCCATCTGCCATCTGCCGATGTTCTTTGCACCTGAAGCCATATCCTTTGAGAAGACTCATATAAGCAATTTTGGTTAGGATTTCAACGCCATTAAAATAACAGGATTTAATTTTACAGACACTTGCTGGCATCCAACCTTAAAAACAGAGGCAGATGGAAGTTTTTGCCACTCCTCATTTTTAGCAAATAGCCTCATCGGTGTCTTACTGGTATTTAAACTCCTCATCGATAGCGACAGCTAAAACAATTATGGCTCCAAAGATTCGCTTTAGAACCTTGAGGAATTATAATGATTTAGAATCCGACAATCCTTTAAGTTCGTTTAAGTATCTTATCAACGAGCAAAATAAAAAAGTCTATCTATCTGTATATCTACATATGCATATCCAAATAATCAGTTGTCGATACATACCCGAGCTAAGACCTACTAACTCCTACAACTGTGCTGTTGCACAAGGTTGATGAGTGGTTGACCTAAGTGTTAACACGAGAGCGTTATTTTGCCTGAAAACCACAATTTGACTACACACCCAGTATTACTCTAGAAGCGTTTGCCACACTTATTCAGCCCGCGCTTTTCAATCAAGTCGCTTGAGTAGATAGACAGACAATAAATGTTATTACCTATATTGATTCAGCAACGTGATGTTAACAAATATTTAAAGAATTCAGCCCAGTTAACCAACCAAAATGGTATAAGCGTCTGGATATGTAATTTTATTTCTAATATTTTTAACCACTTTTGCCATCTACCTATTGCTGTAACTTCTTGTGGAACAATCAATGCTTCACTACTTTGGTCGCAACGCCACCCAATTGAATCAGATAATGGCAAGTATATTGGTGTATTTGCTAATCACTCATCACAAAAGCAACAGCATTTTCAACAAATGAGTGTAGGAGAACGTCAAGAATTCTTAAAACGTTTGAAATTAGATTACACTCAGATTCTTATAGATTATTTTACCACAGACAAAACCCTCAAAGAAAAAATTGATAAATTTATCAATACTATATTTTATGCTAATATTCCTGTGCCTCAAATTATTGAGATTCACATGGAAATAATTGATGAATTCTCTAAACAGCTAAAATTAGAAGGAAGGAGCAATGAAACGTTATTGGATTATCGTCTGACATTGATAGAGATCCTGGCTCACTTGTGCGAAGTCTATAGATGTTCGATTTATAAATAAATTAAATTTATCGATGTTACAATCTGCACAAGCTACGGCTATTATTTACTTTCAATGCGCGATCGCATCTTATATATCTTTTGTAATAATTAGCCTGTAACTTTATGAATAAAGCCAGAAAGACCTATGTTCTCAAGCTTTATGTAGCAGGGAACACTCCTAATTCAGTACGGGCATTAAAAATACTCAAAAATATTTTAGAACAAGAATTTGAAGGTGTTTATGCTTTAAAAGTGATCGATGTCCTTAAAAGCCCGCAACTAGCCGAAGAAGATAAAATATTGGCGACACCTACATTATCTAAAATTTTGCCTCCACCAGTTCGCAAAATTATTGGCGACCTCTCAGATAGAGAAAGAGTATTAATTGGATTAGATTTACTGTATGAAGAATTAAGTGAAGAAGATTTTACAGAAGAAGACATTTAATCATTAGATTGCACCCAACCTATTAGTAATAAAAAATATTCCATACCTATTTTTTATCAAGCATGAGTGAAAAAGAGCAAATAGCCGCACCGAATAAACCGCCATTAATTGTGGGTATAGAAAAAATTCGCACGATGATTGAGGGGTTTGATGATATTAGTCATGGCGGATTACCTGTTGGTAGAACTACCTTGATTAGCGGCACCTCAGGTACGGGAAAAACTTTATTATCTCTTCAGTTTCTTTATAACGGTATTACCTACTTTGACGAATCAGGAGTATTTGTTACCTTTGAAGAATCACCTAGTGATATTATTAAAAATGCTCATATTTTTGGGTGGAATTTGCCACGCCTAATAGAAGAAGGCAAGTTATTTATTTTAGATGCATCTCCCGATCCAGAAGGTCAAGATATTGTTGGTAATTTTGACCTTTCTGCACTGATTGAGCGCTTGCAATATGCCATTCGCAAATATAAAGCAAAACGAGTGGCGATCGACTCAATCACAGCAGTATTTCAGCAGTATGAAGCAATGGGAGTAGTGCGGCGCGAGATTTTTCGCTTGGTAGCACGTCTCAAACTACTGAGTGTTACCACTATTATTACAACTGAACGTAGCGAAGAATATGGCCCTGTTGCCTCTTTCGGAGTTGAAGAATTTGTTTCCGATAATGTCGTAATTGTTCGCAACGTTTTAGAAGGAGAACGCCGCCGTCGCACAGCTGAAATTCTCAAATTGCGCGGTACAACTCATATGAAAGGTGAATATCCCTTCACAATTAGCAATGAAGGAGTCAACATCTTTCCACTAGGAGCAATGCGCTTAACTCAACGTTCTTCTAATGTTAGAGTATCTTCTGGTGTTAAAACCTTAGATGAAATGTGCGGTGGTGGTTTCTTCAAAGATTCAATCATCTTAGCAACAGGAGCTACAGGTACTGGCAAAACCCTATTAGTCAGTAAGTTTATTCAAGATGGCTGTCTCAATGGAGAACGAGCAATCTTATTTGCTTATGAAGAATCACGCGCCCAACTATCTCGCAATGCTTCCTCTTGGGGAATTGATTTTGAAGAATTAGAACATCAAGGTTTACTAAAAATAATTTGTACTTATCCAGAATCGACTGGTTTAGAAGACCACTTACAAATTATTAAATCAGAAATTGCGATTTTTAAACCAGCTCGTATTGCCATTGACTCACTCTCAGCACTAGCCAGAGGAGTGAGTAATAATACATTTCGACAGTTTGTGATTGGTGTTACTGGTTATGCCAAACAAGAAGAAATCACCGGTTTCTTTACTAACACAACCGACCAATTTATGGGATCGCATTCGATTACGGACTCTCACATTTCCACGATTACCGATACAATTTTGATGTTACAGTACGTAGAAATTCGTGGAGAAATGTCGCGGGCGATTAACGTATTTAAAATGAGAGGCTCTTGGCACGATAAAGGCATTCGTGAGTATAATATCACTGCTGATGGCCCAGAAATTAAAGATTCATTCCGCAACTACGAGCGGATTGTTAGTGGTGCTCCTACTCGCGTTAGTATCGATGAAAAAGCGGAACTTTCTCGCATTGTCAGACGTTTTGAAGATAAACAGAGTTCCGAATCCTAAATTTAGTATCGTAGTATATTCATTTCTAAATTTAGTATCGTGCTATATTCTGTGGTGAAGAAAGGTTTTCTGCCGCTAGATTGATTTTCGTGTGAGGGGATGCGGTGAAAGGACAGCAATTATTCCATAGCTTCTTGCCTGGTGTGACAGCAGCGGTCTTAACAACTCAGCCTGTGTGGGCTGATACTGTGAAACTAAATGGGGTAAACTCGGCGTCTTCTCCAAGTGTTTTGATTTCTACCTATGGTCAGACCTTAGTTGTAGACTTCATGAATACGCAATTGCCTAAGACAGCAGATGTTACTATTCCAACCCTATTAGCTGCTCCTGGTTTTACTAAGTTTAATGTGAAGCCTTTAAGTAATAACAGTATTCCAGTTTTTCTGGCTGGAAATACTAATGTGCCAATAAAACAAGTAGCTCAAAAAGATGAAGATAGATTTTTCAGTTTAACACCTACCTCTGGTTCTTCCCAACAGCCAGATATTAAACGTTCTGTTCAAAGCAATCAAAAACAGAGCAATTCAAGCGCCTATTGGCAGAAATTAAAGAAGATAGTACCTGACTACACTTCCAAACCCGCTTCTGCCCAAAAAGAAATTTTGTCCCTGTCTGCTTCACCGCAGCCAGTAGTTCAAAAGATAAATAATGTTACTCAGTTGCAGACATTTTTACAAACTTCAGGCACAAATGGAGGAGCAGCAAAACTATTGTCAGCCGAGAGGTGTCCGCAACAAGAGTTGGGAAGTAGAACTGACTCATGGGGTGCTTCCTTCGTGACCTCAAACACCTGCCGACAACAAAATGCTGTTGACAAACGCCTAGCTCAGAGTAATACCACAATTCCCACTGATTCAACACCGACTCTTACTGTACCAGGAAGCGTAACTCCAGCACCAGCAGGTTTGACGCCGACTCCTACTGTACCAGGAAGCGTAACTCCTGCACCAGCAGGTTCGACGACGCCGACTACTTTACCAGGAAGCGTAACTCCTGCACCAGCAGGTTCAACGCCGACTCCTACTTTACCAGGAAGTGTAACTCCTGTACCAGCAGGTTCGACACCAACTCCCATACCAACAACCATAACTCCTGTGCCCTCAAGCGCGGTGCAAATTCCTGAGAACTTGATTCAAAATCCAAATCCCTTGCAATTTCCTACCAAACCGGAGGAAGTGAGACTCCAGGAAAATCAGCCGATTACTTTGGTAGAGGCTTTGGAGTTAGCACGGCGTAATAATCGGGATTTACAGGTGGCGTTATTGGAGTTAGAACGTAGTCGATATGCCCTCAAAGAGGCGGAAGCTAGTTTATTGCCCAGTCTTGGAATTAGTGCGGATATCACTCGCAGTCAGTCTGCTAGTACCCAGCTTCAGGACAAATTAAACGCGCGAAATGGCTTCCCTTCTAACTCAGATCAAGCCAATACAAATTTTTCTGGCCAAGCGCAACTGTCTTATGATGTATATACCTCTGGGTTAAATAAAGCGCGTAGAGAGGCCGCTAGAGAACAGCTACGTTTTAATGAGTTGGCTGTAGAAACTCAGTCCGAGGAAATTCGCTTGAATGTGACGACTGACTACTACAATTTACAACAAACAGACGAACAAGTACGCATTGCTCTATCGGCTGTACAGAACTCTGAGGCTAGTTTGCGGGATGCAGAAGCTTTAGAGCGAGCTGGAGTTGGTACCCGATTTGACGTGCTACGCTCTCAGGTGAATTTAGCAAATGCCCAACAAGACTTAACTAATGCTAGATCCCAACAGGCAATTGCTCGTCGTCAGTTGGCTACTCGAATCAGTTTGCCACAGGGGATAAATATCAGCGCCGCCGACCCCGTACAATTAGCTGGTCTTTGGGATCTAACGCTAGAAGATAGTATCGTGCGAGCTTATCAAAACCGCCCAGAACTGCAACAACAGTTGGCACAACGTAATATTAACGAGCAACAGCGTCGGCAAGCCCTTGCAGAACTCGGGCCTCAAGTTAGTTTGGTAGCCACCTATGACCTGCTAGATCAGTTTGATGATAGTGTTAGTGTTACAGATGGTTATTCATTTGGAGTTCGAGCAACCCTAAATTTGTTTGATGGAGGAGCCGCAAGAGCGAGGGCATCTCAACAGAGAGCTAATATTGCGATCGCAGAAACTCAATTTGCTGAACAGCGTAACCAAATTCGCTTTCAAGTAGAACAAGCCTTTTCTACGCAGCAATCTAATTTGGAGAATGTTCAAACCTCTAATACTGCTTTAGAACAAGCCAGGGAAGCTTTACGTTTAGCGCGTTTGCGATTTCAAGCTGGTGTAGGTACTCAAACTGATGTAATTAACTCTGAAAACGACTTAACAAGAGCTGAAGGTAATCGAGTCACAGCAATTTTGGATTACAACCGTGCTTTAGCTCAACTGCAAAGGTCTGTTACCCTCAGAGGACTACCCTAGTGATGCTTTGCGTAATTCGTAATACTTGCCTTTGACCAGAAGCAAGCTACGTAATTCGTAATTATCGTTGTGTAAAGGTTTTAGACATTTCAAATGGATGGTGTGATTTAGCTGCCCTGTGATAATTACCCAAAACTCGACTAAATCAGAGAATATAGTAGGGTTTTTAATAAAAAGCTGTAATCAACCTCATTTTTCAGTAACTTAACTGGGAAATGAGGCTTTTTGCCAAAAGAGGTAGTAGGGAAATGACAGATGGGAAGAGAATTCACCCTACTACCCCACCTCTGTTACACTCTCAATGCCCGATTTTCATGTGAAGTGTCAAAATTGAACTAACATAACTGAGTGTTCGTAGTTTACCGCCGTAGGCATCGCTCGCCTTGTCAATGACTCATGACTAAAGTAACATCAAAAGAAATTGCACAGTTTCGCTCCCAATTGGCAGACGATCCCAGCGATATGGAAGCGCTGGACTTGATTGAAGACTGTGATGGAGATTTAGAGGATGCAGCGATGACGCTAGCTATCCGTGCAGGACAAGAACCAGAAAGAGCAAATTCCGAATGGTTAGATGCTTTGGCTAGAAAATGGCGTGCGGTCATTTGCGAACAAGAATATCGAGAAGATTTGCTTAACACGTCACTTCAGAAGATGATGGAACGTCTCAAAACGACGCCTACGTTTCCGAAAATTTTGGCAACACCAGTTTTAATTTATGTCCTCAAGCAAGGTGTGAACAATTTTTGTGAGCCACTAGATTTGTTAAAGTGATTAGTTGGGTTGAGGACACTTCTCTACGAGAGACTGCACCAACGACAAGCTACTTCGACTGCGCTCAGTACAAGTCAGTGCATCGCTGGGGACTGTGAAGCCAACTTAGGCTAGAAATAGCCTAACTGTTGATTTCATCACCTGCCTTGAACTTTAGTTTTTTACAGGGCATCAGTTTCACGTTAAGTTGACACGTATAAACAATGCTAAAGCCCCTACTGTGTAGTTCATTTACCTGATAAAAGGCTGTAATTCTGACTCCTGCCTACAAGACTGATACGCTGTTAATTAAGGCAAAACTTTTATTAGACATGTATTGTAGAATCAATGAATTATCTTGTTGCCGTATTACCAGACCGCATTCAAGCTGAAGCTGCTTACTTAGCTTTAG
This sequence comes from Nostoc sp., assembly GCA_036918135.1. GTDB lineage: Bacteria > Cyanobacteriota > Cyanobacteriia > Cyanobacteriales > Nostocaceae > Nostoc. Next base: position 133,303 of record JBALDB010000051.1, on the reverse strand, counting down.
AAAAAGAAGGCATAAACAGTACTATCCTGGGGAAGGGGTATAAAACTGCTGACGAGTTTGGCTTAATTGACCCCAAAGACCAAGCCAAAAAGCAAGCACGGCTGATGGCAACTTGGCTGATACCATTCGGTTTTTTTGCGGGTTTTACCTTTAGCCTGATTACTGGTTTGCATACTTTTGCCTGGGCGGGTGAAGTTGGCAATCACATAGTTGGAGGACTACTAGGTGCTGCTAGTGGTGCTATGGGTGGTGTATTTGTCGGTGGCGGAGTTGGTTTACTCGTAGGTGGTGGTGATGCTTTACCCTACCGCAACCGCTTGGATGAAGGTAAATACTTAATTGCAGTTCAAGGTTCTGAAACTCTGACTCGGCAAGCAACCAGGATATTACGACAATTTGAGCCAGAAAATATTCAGGGTTATGCAGATACAAATAGCGCCTAGCAAATGAATCACAGTTTACATATTACGACACAACGGCTTGAGTTGCTTCCCTGTTCATTGAAAGTGGCGCAAGCCGTTATCGCAAAAAACAAATCCGAAGTGGAAAGACTTTTAGGGGTACACGTTCCTGATGAATGGTATGCATCTGAGGTGCTAGATTTTTTTCCAACCTATGCTCAGACGCTAATAAACGATCCTTCACAGTTGGGTTGGGGTGTGTGGCTGATGATTCACATCGCTGATTCTACCCTAATTGGTGATTTGGGATTCGGTGGCAAACCCAATGAGCAAGGAACAACAGAAATGGGTTATGAAGTGATATCAGCCTATCGTCAACAGGGATTTGCTTTTGAAGCAGTAGAAGCATTAGTAAATTTTGCTTTTACTCAGCCGGAACTTACAAGAATTATCTCTCATTCTCCAGATAATCATGTTGCCTCAATTCGTATTCTCGAAAAATTAGGAATGCAAGAAATTAGTAGAGATGAAAACCTTATAAAATGGGAATTAAAGTTAGGATCGAGATAGTTTTAACTAAAAGGGCATTGGGCATTAGTAAAAGATAAATAACTAATGACTAAGCGCAAAGTCTGAGCGGAGGTTTCCTCCGTAGACGCCCGAAGGGCGGCTTGTCGTCAGACATCAGAACTTTGTAAGAGAGAATTAATGACTAATTCATAATTTATCAGAATGTTGCCACGAGAAGAACTTTTAAAGAGTGTTGAAAATCGAGATAGTGTAGCTCGTGTAATTGACCAAGCAGAGCAAGCTATTAAAACTTGGGAAGTGGTTGTAACAGATTTTTTATCTCCTCCGGAATTAGCGGAAATTCAACGAGTGTTTAGTCGTTTAACAGAGGTGCAATTAGTTGTGTGGGGTGGATATCCGCAAGCTGAACGCCAAAGAATTGCGATCGCTCGTTCGGAATTACCTTTAGATCAATCTCAAGTCAGCCTAGTTGCAGTAGAAATTGCTGGTAATTTCTTGTTTGATACCGCCACTCACCGCGACTTCTTAGGCGCAATGCTGGGAACGGGAATTGTTCGTGAAAAAACGGGAGATATTATTGTTTTGGGAGAACGAGGAGCGCAAGCGGTTGTTGCACCAGAGTTGGTGGAATTTTTGTCAATGAATCTCAAACAGGTGCGATCGGTTCCTGTGAAAACTCAACGAATTGAGATTACTGAATTAAAAATTCGAGAACCGAAGAAAAAAGAATTAACTACTGTGGAAGCGTCTTTGCGATTAGATGCGATCGCCTCTGCTGGTTTTGGCATGTCCCGCAGTAAAATGGTTGACTTAATCGATGCTGGTGATGTGCGTGTTAATTGGAAAGAAGTAAGTCAAGCTAGTTCTCAACTAAAATCAGGCGACTTAATCGCCATTCGCTCTAAAGGACGTTTAGAAGTTGGAGAAATTGCTGTTACTAAAAAAGACCGTTACCGCGTGCAATTAACCCGCTATATGTGATTTTTGAGTCAATAAGTGTAAACTTTGAGGAGAATGGCTAATATAGCAGGAGGCAGGGGGCAGGAGGTAAAAACATTACTCTTCCTGACATTCACGCTTGTTATAATGTCCTAACCTATATAACTACAGCTATAACTATCTTAGAGTTGAAACCGTTTTGCCAAAATATTCAACAGAATTTTTCGCGGTACTAATCGAGCTAATATACTTCTAATTTGAGTAGTAGTATCACCAATAATAACTGTAGGCTGACCTTCATCTAAAGCTTTGAGGGATGCACGGACTACTTCTTCAGAAGAGTATACCTTTTCTGTGCTTCCTGCTAAAGCTGGAGGAAAATTAGCTTCTGTAAAAAAATTTGTTTCTATTGGCCCTGGACAAGTAACTAAGATGCGAACACCATGTTGGTGATTTTCTGCCCAGAGTGCTTCACTAAAGCTGATAATAAAAGCTTTACTAGCAGCATAAACAGAAACGTACGGTATCGGTTGAAATCCAGTAATTGAGGATACGTTAATAATACTTCCAGAACTACGTTGCCGCATCAAGGGTAGAAATTTATGGGTTAAATCTACCAATGCCAAAATGTTTAATTGTACGATTTTAACTTGTCTTTCTCCTTCTGATTCGGCAAAGTCACCATAGGAACCAAAGCCGGCATTATTAATTAATAAGTCAATCGTTAATCCCTTAGCTTTTGTAATATCAAATATAGCAGTAGCAGCGTTAGGTTCTGTAAGGTCTTTAACTATAATGTCTACTTGAATTTTATATTGTTCTTTTAGTTCTTTAGCTAATTGATTGAGTTTATCTTCCGAACGAGCAACGAGTACGAGATTTACCTTGCGTGCAGCTAATTCTTGGGCAAAAGCCTTACCAATACCACTAGAGGCACCAGTAATTAAAGCAGTTGACATTCTACATAATGAGATAGTTTTTTCAGTATATTATAAATATTACCTAGAGTGCATATAAATTTTAACTATCTAAAGTGATATACCTAAAAGAGGAAAATTAGCACTTAGTAATAACTACCATTGTTCAGCCCAATAGATAATTTCTGAGGCGGAACTATTAATTGCAACACCATAGCTGTCTCCATGATTCCATTTAAAGCCTTGTTTACCTTTATTTGTTGTATCTAATACTAATATTTCATAAGTATCTGGAAAAGTTTCCGTAGGAGAATCACTAGTGTAAAAGAAAGTTGTCGGCACACCATTAGGCTGATTTATATGGTCGTTTGTGCTACCACCTCTATATTTATGTTTTGCATTATTTCTGTATTGTGAAAGTAATTTTGCTATTTTTTCTGGCGGCTGTTTCAATCTAATTTGAAAAAAACTGCCTGCTTGTAAAAATCCAGGAGAGTAAGCAATGCGAACATCTTTAGCATCAGTGGGAATCTGATTCGGAAAATGTTTTAATTCATCCTTATTAGACCACAATTGATTACGAATTTCTCCATAGCGTCTTGTATCAGTTATGATTTCAGATTCTTTAGTATTGCTAAAAGCTTTTCTGAGGAAAAAGCTTCCTCCAACAATACTAAGGCTACCAAGAGAAAATAGAACTATCATGGCAACTTGGACAAAATGCGTAGGCATAGCCCGTCGTAAACATCGCTTCATCGAGTTGGATTAGTCTAATCTTTATAGTTATATATCCAACTACTAAACTATATTCGTACTATTGCGGATATCGTCTTAGAGATATTAACGGAAACTTTGTCTATTCTGGGTAAATTTAAAGTATTTGTAAAATTACTGTGAAGATAAGCAATGTTTACCTAGTCAAATACCGTAGGTTTATCTTGTTTGAGTTAGTACTAAAGTTATAGATAACTAAATTAATTCCCCAGCTATCTATTTTTTTTAATTCTTCCCGATTAAGCGAGAACTAAAGCGGATATATAAATAGTAGATGCACCTTAATTAAATCACAGCCCTCAGCCTTTAGCTGGGGGCTTTATTTATTGCTAATAATTTTTAGTTGGAAAAAATAAAAAATTTATTAACAGTTGAATTTTTCCCGGATGGAGTAAAAACTAAAGTGGACTAATAAATAGTAGATGCACCTTAATAAATTCAATAGCTCTCAGCTTTTGGGAGCTTTATTTATTGCTAATAATATTTTTGAGGTAAAAGAAATTTTAACTTTAAATGTAGTAAGTATATCTTTGACAATTATTTTATAAATTACAAGGAGAGTTTTTTATATATTTTTTTAGCAATTTAAAATTGCCCGGATAGAGTAAGAAGCAAAGCGGATTATTAAATGGTAGATGCACTCTAATAAATCACATAAGTCACAGCCCTCAGCCTTCAGGTTGGGGCTTTTTTATTTAAATATGGATGGTAGCAAACTGGGAGCTAACCACAGAGCATAACCAATAAATCCAAATAGCAAAGTAATCATACCTGTAATAACATAGCCGATACAGATTAATAAGCCATCAGATTCGATGGTGGCAACACTCAAAAGTAAAATGCCTATAGTGGGAATGGGATTTGTCAAGGGAATTGGTAATATTAGTAATATTGTCAACCAAGAGATACAAAACCCATTAATTCGCCAAATCAAAGGATGACGAGCTATTTTTTCCAATCGGGGACGGCTGATTTTCTGTAAAACTTTGGTGAGACGACCCAAGTTTTGCAACAGTAACTGGGCAAAGGCACGAGGAAATTTGTAGTTAGCGATTCTTTTTGGTAACCAGGGCGATCGCCTTCCTAAAAGCATTTGCACAGATAATAACAAACAAGCAGCACCAAAAGGCCCGGTTAGTCCTGGTGGCATGGGAAATAAAAACGGCAAAACTAATAATGTAATTACTAGGCTAAATCCTCGTTCTGAGGTTTCTGCTAAAACATCACCTAAAGTCAGAGGTTGCTGGGCTAGGCGTTGTAACAGGGACTTTATATCTTGAGAAAATCTCAGATGCATTTGGTGTAATTTTTTTTAAGGGAGAGACGCGATTATACTCTTACGAGAAGCCGCTCTTCGAGCGTCTACGCGTCTGTACAAGAGTAGGGAAGATGAGCGAGAATAATTTCTAATTCTTAACTCCAAACTCTAAACTCTAAACTCCGAACTTTTAACTCTTGACTTGTGAAGGTACTAAAACAGCTACAGCTTTAGGTATAACTCGAAAATGGGCAGGGGTGTAAGTAGTGATTTCACCATCTGTATTAATAGGGCGTGGTTTGTGAGTATACAAACGTATTTCCTGACCTTGGTGCGAGCGTACAGTCTGCCAATGTATATGCCGCCCTTGTCGCATCCAGGGTAGTAATAATATAATCTGCCACCAATGTTGAATTTCTAAACTATAAAGATCTAGTCTTTGATCGTCTATTGCCGCATCATCTGCGACCGCCATCCCACCGCCATAGTAGCGACCATTACCCACAGCAATTTGCACGGTTTTGACGCGAACTGATTGAGTGTCGATCGCAATTTCCGCACTAAAAGGTCTAGCTTCTAAAATTACTTGCAATGCAGTGGCGGCGTAAGCAAATACTCCCCAACGGCGTTTGACTTCTTTAGTAAGTCGTTTGGTAATTTTTACACTCAATCCCAGACTAGCAACGTTAAAAAAGTGCTTGCCGTTCACCCAACCCAAGTCAATGCGGTGTAAATTTCCTTGGGCAATAATATTACAAGCCTCATTGAGGGAGTTGGGAATCTCCAAAGTTCTTGCTAAATCGTTGGCAGTTCCTAAAGGCAAGATTCCTAAAGGCAACTGAGTCTCAACTAAAGCATCTACTGCGGCATTAAGAGTACCATCGCCACCACCAATAATTACCAAATCAACTTGATGCTGGTAGCGAAATATAACTTCAGAAAGTTGCTTTGGATGTTCTGTAGACTCTTCAATTAAAACAAAGCCGAGTCTCTTCAAATAATCAATAGCTTCGGACAGAGCCTTTTGCCCTTGGCGGGCATGACGATTCACTAACAGCAGTGCGCGGGAACTCATAGGCAGTACCTTTTGTAGTTAATATGTCTAAGTATCCGCATCTGTTTACTCTGCTTAATTTAATTATGAGAAACTTTTGAGATTGCGATCGCAGTTCTCAAAAATTCATTTTATCGTAATTATTCCCGACTCAGAATAATTCAAGAATCAGCAGAATATTAGATAAATGAATATAGCTAACATACTATAGCAGTCCGATTTGATTGCGTGAAAAAACTGTATACCTTAAGACAAGCGGCAAGAGGCAATAGAGCAATTATCTTTGTCTATTACCTATTAACCATTGCCTGTCTTGACAAATAAGTTCAAAAACAAAATAAAAGTCCTATATTTTTCAATTCTATTTTGTCTAATTTAACTTGATTGCTTATTGATGTGTTAATAATCAGTAGATAGAGTGACGAGTGCAACTTGAACTAGAGATTGGGGAATCCTTAGGTGAAGCGTTAAAGTTGGAAAAATCGTAGCAATCATTTTGTAGTATTTCAGGAACAAAAATAGTTACATTGTTATCTATAAAACTAGTACGTGAATCTACACTTATTCTCAAGAAGCTGTAGAAGCGTTAACAGAGTTTACTGTGCCTTGAAATTCCTATTCTTTCTAATTCACTAAATTAATTCATAGAAAAATTGCGAGGTTATGAATGCATCCGATTAAATTTTGGGTATTTTTCCCACTTACCTTGACATTTGGTTGTTCAGATCGATTGCTTCAATCTAACCCAACTGTAGGCAAATCTCAGCCAGCAATAGTTGAAAAAAATAGCCCGACTTTGTTAGCAAAAGCAAGTTACCTTTCACCACTCGAACAACAAGTAATTATTGAAACAAATAAAGTGAGAACAAATCCTCAAGCATACGTGCCGATTTTGGAAAACTATCGCCAGCGCTTTCAAGGTAACCGAGTCAAAATTTCTGATAATACTTATTTGAGAACTCAAGAAGGAGTCAAAGCAGTCGATGAGGCGATCGCATTTCTCAAAACAGCACGTCCTATAGGTGCTTTGAGTCCCTCTAAAGGTATGTCTTTAGCCGCAAAAGACCACGTTAAAGACCAAGGCGCAAAAGGTGCTACAGGGCATGATGGTAGCGATGGTAGCGACCCCTTTACTCGCATCAACCGCTATGGGAGATGGCAAACAACCGCAGGCGAAAATATTAGTTACGGGCCAAACACCGCCCAAGATATCGTCATGCAATTAATTATTGATGATGGTGTACCCGATCGCGGTCATCGAAAAAACATTTTTAACGGCGCTTTTCAAGTCTCTGGTGTTGCTTTTGGAATTCACAAATCTTATAGAACAGTCTGCGTGATTGACTACGCTGGAGGGTATCAGGAGAAATCGTTTTAGGTGGGGAGTGTGGGGAGTGTGGGGGGTGTGGGGAGAATGATTCTTAACTCTTAGCTCTTAACTTGCCACTCCTAACGCTCAGATTATCCCAAATTGAATAGCTTGGCGATCGCAGGTAATAATTTATTAGCAGCTTCAACTATTGAGGCAATAGCAGGTAAGCCAGAAAATATGCCTTTCAACATAGTGATTGCATTTTTTGCCGTTTTTTGCTTACTCGATTCTTGGGGGCTTTTACCTGCTTCTGCTAAAGCTTTTACCTGTTCTAGTGCATCAGCTTTGTCTGTTTCTGGTAAATCTGAGGAATCTGAAATTGCCTCTTGCAACTGTGTCAATAATTCTTTAATACCTGGTTTTTCTGCATCTGGGGAATCAGGTAATTGGTTGAGGGCAATACTTACATTACCGCTGATGGTTCCTAAATTAGCAACAGAACCACCACCAGCAATACCGCCAACATTACTACTACCTTGAATATTGATGCCGCTGATATCAGACATAATGGTATTTCCTTGTGTATAAGATTTTGGCTGCTGGAGTGCAGTCGTTATCATATTTTTTAAATCGCTAATATAATTGTCTTTTTCTATCAGCAATAATTGCTGACTTTGAGATAAAGCTTTAAGTTGATTATAGTCATCAAAATATTCTGCACTCAGTTGAGATTTATCGCTACCTGCTGCGGTTTTGGCACGAAGTAAGATTTTATCATCGCCGCGTTTCTCCATTGCCACGATTTCTAATTCGGCTTCGGGATGGTTTTGTGCGAGGTTTTTGAAGGCAATGGCAATGGCGCGGGGGTCAACGCCTTGATTGTGGTAAAGGTCGAGGGTGTCAAAAATTGGTTTGATAAATTCGGCAAAGTCGCCGTCTGCAAATACTTCTTGTTTATTATCTGGTTTGCGACAAGGGTCGGGGTCTTCTTTGGTGGGTAAGCGCATGAAGACATATTCACACCTCACGCCATGCAATTTAGTTGTATTTGTAATCCCCCAATCTTCGATGTAAGCTCCGGTGAGAGTTGCACCTGTTAAATCTGTGCCGTCTAGTTGTGCTTGCTTCAGTTTCGCTCTTGACAAATCGGCATCTTGCAAGTTTGCTTCACTGAGGTCAGCGCCAATAAAGCTGGCATCTGCTAGGTTAGCTTTTTGTAAGTTGATACCTCGCAGGTTTTGACGGTCAAAGTTTTTATCCTGTCCCTGTCCTGTAACCAGCAGTTGACGTACTTGTGAGTTTTGCAGATAAGTTGAGCCAGGACGAATACGGTCAAGCATTTTGGCTTGATGCCAACAGCTACACATAAGGATACTGTTTCGCAAATCTGTACTTTTGAGCGTAGCTTGAGTGAAATTAGCACCTGTTAAGTCAGCGCCACGAAAACTTGTACCTCCTGTTGCAGCAAAGGTAACAGCGATATTACGAATCAAGGAGTGCTTTTCGTCTCCTTTCATGGCTCGCCAGCTGATGTAGATACTAAATAACGTTCCAGCGAAGGCTCCGGCGAAGGCGAAGGCGATAACTACGATTAAGGCTCCGGCTAAGGCTCTGGCTCCGGCTACAGCGAAGGCTCCGGCTCCGGCTATGGCTACAGCGAAGGCTCCGGCTAAGGCTCTGGCTCCGGCTACAGCGAAGGCTCCGGCTAAGGCTATGGCTAAGGCTCCGGCTAAGGCTATGGCTATGACTCCGGCTACATCTGCGGCTACGGTTCCGAGTACGGTGAAGAGTGTATATGCTGCAGCTTTGGTTGCAGCTTCGGTTATGGGTTTGGCTCCGGCTCCGAGGAAGGCTACGGCTCCGAGGAAGGCTACGGCTCCGACTAAGGCTACAGCTACGGCTCCGGCTACAGCGAAGGCTACGGCTCCTGAACCAGCTGCTAATCCTTGGCGAATTGTGAGGAAGAAAAAGCCAATTAATACGATTAGGACAGTCCAGCCGATAATCTGATTTTCTAAGCGGGAATTAAATATTAGTGACACCAAGTAACCATTGACAGCCCATAATAATCCTGACAGTTCCGACAACAACCACGAGACAAGGACTAAACCAATTGCCCACCGTCGTTGCAGTCCAGCTTTGGCATGACTGAAGTTTGCACCTGTTAAATTAGCATTAGTGAAGTTTGCCCCTCGGATGTCGGCATAGCTAAAGTTTGCACCCACAAGGTCTTGTCTACCTTTGAAGTTGCGTCCTCGGAGATTTTGACCGGAGAAGTCTAAAGCCATGTTCCACTTTACAGAGGTGAGCAAATTTTACTACACGCTCACTGCTGTAAATTCAGGAATAGGCATATCATTTTTGATTTTGAATTTCGGATTTTGGATTGTGGCAATGGGAGCATCCCAAACATCTAAAAACATATTTTGTCATTGCGAGCGAAGCGAAGCAATCGCAAAGGCTGGGATTGCTTCGCTTCGCTCGCAACGACTTTTGACTACTTATTTTTCACTGTCCAGATTCAAACATGCAACTTCGAGGATAAAAGGTGCAACTTCCAGGCTCAAAGGTGCAACTTCGAGGTTCAGAGGCTCAACATTGACCTTCAAAAGCTCAACTTTGAGGTTCAGAGGCTCAACATTAACCTTCAAAAGCTCAACTTCGAGCTTCAGAGGCTCAACGTTGACCTTCAAAAGCTCAACTTCGAGGTTCAGAAGCTCAACATTGACCTTCAAAAGCTCAACTTCGAGGTTCAGAGGCTCAACGTTCGAGCAAAAAGGTTCAACGTTTAGCCATTACAATGCTTTAAGAAGTAAAACTAAATGTAATCGTAATGCAATCAATTTTCTGGAGTGTAGAAGAAGTAGCCCTAAGAGCGAAACAGTTTTACGAAAACGGTATTCGTCAAAATGTCGAGTCTAGTGACAATATCGGCAAGATGATTGTGATTGATGCAGAAACAGGTGAATATGGCATAGATCCAACTGGTGTAGAGACAGCATTAAAGTTAAAACAGAAAAACCCTAATGCTAGATTGTTCACCATACGAATTGGTTATGATGTTGCCGTAAGTTTTGGTGGTGCGATGGAGCGTACTGCTGAATGATTTATCGCAAAGTGATTGATGGTAGGGTAATAATTCCAGTAGTTTTTCGTTTACCTTCACAACCAGATTTTTCTCTAGATTTTGTCATTGATACTGGATTTAATGACCATCTAACTTTACCATCACAGGCAGTCAGCACAATGAATCTTCCCTTGTATTCTAGTACCGAAGCAAGGTTAGCTGATGGTAGTCAAGCTTTATTAGCTATACATTTGGCAACAATTTTATGGGACGGTATTGAAAAATTAGTTCCAGTTTTAGCTGCTGGTTATAAACCTTTATTAGGAACTTCTCTGATGGCAGGATATCATCTAGAAATCGATTTTCAAGACAATGGTTTAGTTTCTCTAGAAAAACTTTAATCAATACAGCATATTTCAGGTAAATGAAGTACACGGGTAAAGGCACATGGCTGTGCCCCTACAATTATCTTTAAATTGGTTGACTATTCCCCCGCAACCCAGGCACCATGAAATCCATAAGGCACCCGTTGAGGAATTATCACCCGTGCTACAGGTTCAGCCGTGACATCTTGAGCATTCACCACCACTAATTCTGAAGTGTTGGAATTTTCATCGTGGACGAAAGTCACAAGCCAACCATCATCCTCAGCCGTTGCACCGGGACGCGGCGCAAACACAGCTTCACCGCCGTAGCGTCCTTCTCCGTATTCGTGAATTTGCGACTTTCCACTGCTGAGGTCGTATTTGATGATACCTTCAAATAAAGGCAGGGGGTTGTTGGCCATTTTGTTAGTGTAGCCATAGCGGGTTTGCCGCCCCACTAGATTTTCGTTGATGCGGGGAAATTCCGAAGCTACATCATCTAACATTTCTTCACGTACTGTTCCAGTCTTGAGGTTAAATCGCCAGCGATACAGGCGAGGAATATCTGCGTCTGGGTCGGGTTGGGAATTATTTGAACTTAAAACACTAGTAGAACTCATGCGACAAGCAATCAGCACTACTTCGTCTTTCTCTTCGTAGGCGTTAAGGGTATGGAAGACGTAGCAAGCAGGACTTTCAAACCAGCGGATATTACTGTTGTTACCATGACGTGGTAGAATGCCGAAGCGACTAGGGCGATCGCGCTCAAACATCATTACAGGTTCTCCCCGTTGCGCTCTTTGAGGGTTGAAAGTCAGCGGCAGATCCATGAAAATCGTATAGTTTTCAGTGATGGCGAAATCGTGCATCATTACCCCTATTGGCAAATCAATTGGCACTGTCCACAACAGTTCGCCTTCTGCTGAAACCACACTATATTGCAAGTACGGTGGGGCGACAAAAGAGTAGCCAAAGAAAATCATTTCTCCTGTCACCGCATCTACCTTCGGATGGGCTGTGAATTTAGAAATCAGCTTGCCATTGTAAGTGTACTCGCCAATGGTATCTAGTTCCGGAAGCTTGATAGCGTGAGGACTACCTCCCTCGTTGAGCGCCAACATTTGACCATCGTGCCACACTAGGGCAGTGTTGCCAGTGTTTTTGTAGCCACCAATATCCATTTGTACTGGTTCTAACAACCCCGTCCAGAGGGCTTTACCCGCTTCTCGTTCCTTTTTCCATCCGGCTGTTTGCACATAGCGGTTACGGTAAGTAGCTACGCCGTTGCTAATTTGCACGCCATGCAACATTCCATCTCCATCAAACCAGTGATATTCACCGATGGGTGGCCATTGTGGGTTAGGGCCATTGCGGACAAACATCCCTGATAAGTCAGAAGGTAGTTCGCCAATGACTGGTAATTTGTCAGTGGTGATTTCTTTGCGAATTGGAGCAAAATTGCGATCGAGATAGGGATTGACTGCTACTGTTGTCATTGTTTCGATTGATGAGAGTTAAAGAATTTGGTATTGTGATGGATATGGTTTTTGCTGACCAATAACATTGATTGCTGTCTTCAACCAATCAATATAAATCTGTTCTCTACGGATTACCAACTCCAGCACCAGCCTTTGCATTACTTGTTCGCGGCTAGCAGAGCGATCGCTCAGTTGTGGTAAATCAATAGTTTCACACTCGGCAAGCTTTTCGTTTCGAGCTGCCAATTGCTGCTCTAGTAGATGAATAATAGTTTCATTAGGCAATTGTTCTGCAAAATGCAACTGAATAAGCATTGGTTCGCGTACAATCGGTAAGGATTGATGAATACCAAGCCATTGAAGTAATTCTGCTTTCCCTGACTCGGTTATGCTGTAGACTTTGCGGTTAGGGCGATCGTGCTGAATTTCAATCGTACAGGTAATATAGCTTTGCTCAACTAGCTTTTCGAGGGTTCTGTAAATTTGTGCCTGGTCTGCTGGCCACAAATGGGCAATGCATTGATCGAAGCAGCTCGTTTTCAGGTCATAGCCCGTCATTGCTTGCTGCTGAAGAAGACCCAGAATTACATGTGCTAGCGACATGAAGACGGTTTTTCCATAACTGATGTTTGCTCGATAAGCTTCTGTCTATATACTTGTTATAATTTTATGTTAATATATGATTAATCGAATATGAGAAATGACCACTATAAAAATATATGTTAATTATAGTGCGTCTTAGTAAAGAAACCGATAGATGAACTTCGGTTGATAAATAGCAAAGCAAAATTATTCAACTTTTTGAAGACTATCGTAACGAGAGGATGGTTAAAATTGACTTCTAACACACTTCTACAAAGAATCCGTCAACATCAATATCTGCGTGATTTACGAAATAAATTACTATACCTTCACAAGATGTTGCTAGAGACAGAACGCATCGCCTACGAACAAGTTAAAGGAAGGGTATCGAGTACAGAACTCCTGCAACTCGTCATTGGTCACGAGCAATTTGCTTGGTTACATCGAATTTCTGAAATTGTTGTGCAAATTGATGAAATGCTCACAGCAGATGAACCGATAGCCTTGGATGATATGCAAAAGTTGATTGCTGATGTCCGCACATTGATTGTGCCCTTAGAGACAGGTAATACCTTCGAGAGAAAGTATTATAACGCGCTCCAGAGCGAACCTGCTGCTGTCTTGGCACATGCGGAGATATCCAAGCTTCTGATGTCTAATGTCGAGTAACTCAATCATATGGCTTGGGTCAGCAGCAATCGAAGCAGAAAACCCACAACTAACACCGTGAAAGCCAAAAACGTTTCACGGTGTTAAAGACTTCCAAAAAATAAATTATCTACGTTGCTCAATCAGAGACTTCCAAATTAAAAAAACATCCAACTTTTCTTGTGGGGTGGGCGTCTCGCTCGCCTGTAAAGAAAGGCGGACAAGATGTCCACCCCATAAGCAAGTAGGTCAACATTGAAAAACGTAAGATATAATCTTTAACTCTGTTTCCTTCTGCCTTACATCAACGATAAATTTTCCTACCCACCTACTTAGCAATTCATCATTCCTTTTTATCCTCATCTCCTAATATTCGCAGTAATTTTCTTGCAGCTAAAACACCAACGACTCCCGCACCAAGTAACTCCACAGCTTGTACAACTTTTTTACTCACATCTTGAGGGTCAAGATGGTGATGAAAAATCTCTTCATCCAACCATTCAGTTGTAGCTTTGAAGTCATGAATTGGAGTTGGTAATAGCGTTAAATAAGTAGCTTGGCGAATTAAATGTGCAGGTTCGCCTGCAACTTCAAAAACATTAAATAAGTTAGCACCAGCATCATTTAACCCCAACTTTAACAGGGTTCCTCGGATATTAACATGAAGAGGTTTGAGGGCTTCTCCTGCGGCGATCGCTTTTAAGTTATTGGCAATATTAGCTCCTTGTTGATAAGCTACTTGGGCTGTTGCTGGGAGCGAATTATTTTGAACGGCTGCACAGTCACCGCCTGCAAAAACTTCTGGAAAATCGAGCAATTGCATTGTCGAATTCACTAGGAGACGATTGCGAGGATCTCGATGTTCTTGAGGAATTGGTAAGTTTTCAATCAATGGATGAATGGAAGTACCAGCTGTCCAGATTGTGGTATATGTGGGCAGCGTGTTTACTTGATTGTTCTTCTTATATTCAACTGCGTTAAGATAAACAGCACTGGCTTCTGCTCCTGTAATGATTTCAATTGGTACAGTGCGTTTTTGTAATTCTTTTTCAGCAATTAAGCCTAGTGGATCGTTAATATCGCCATCAAGTATTTTTTGCCCATGATTGAGGATAATCACCCGAACTTCAGCTGAATTGCCTCCTAAAGCCCCATACCATTGGGGAACAAAATCTGCTAGGGTAGTCGCCATTTCTACACCAGAAGCACCACCACCAACTACGACTACTGTTAATAGTTTCTGACGTTGTTGTGCATCTTCAGTTTTAATTGCTTTTTGTAAACAGTCGCGTAAATGACGGTCGAGAGCGATCGCATCTGCTTGTGTCCAGAAAGCAAAGGCATTTTCTCTGGCTCCTTCAACATTATGATAGCCAGTAACACTACCTAAACCTAATACTAAATTACTGTATTTGTAGGAGTTTCCTGAAGTTAAACTGACTTGCTGTTGATGCAGATCTATCGACTGTACTGTATCTTGAACAAAGATAACACCGCTACCGCGAAGCAATTCCGAAAAACGCGGTAAAACCTGAAAGGTTTCCATCTCGCCATCGAAATATTCATACAGTAACGGCTTAAAGCAAAAACGCTCATTTTTTTCAATCAAAATTACAGAGCGAGAATAACGTTCCCGGGCTAGATGTAATGCTGTGAATAGTCCGGTAAAACCACCGCCGACAATCACAGTTTGATAAACTGGGCTGTTCATAAATATTGAAGATTAGGGACTGAGGATTGGGAGAGATGAGCCAGAGGGGCAGGGTAAATAATTAATAATTGATAGCCAATGACTAATCACCAATGACTAATTTGCTATACAAAGATAAAGAAAGCAATCAAAATCGCACTCAGAATAATAGCGAATACAATAGCGTATTCTACTCGGCGGCTAAAAAATCCTACAGCAGCAACCAAGGCGATCGCTAGCCCAAAAATGCCTACATACTGTTCTTTTTGCAAATTGTGTGCAATTAGTGGATCTCTATTTGTACCTGGTGGTGGAGTTTCTTGAATTGCTCTTGGGGGTGGTAATTCATCTGCTAATAACTTCATAAATTTACTCCTGAAAATGCTTGATTTTTTTAAATACTTTTATGCTCGCCACAGATAGAGTAGTGAGAATAAAAAGACCCAAATCACATCAACAAAATGCCAAAACAAAGTAGTTGCACTTACACCAAAGTGACCTTTATTATAATTATCTCGAATAAAAGAGCGAATTAACATAATTATCTGAAGAATTACACCAGTCAGAACGTGGAGACCGTGAAAACCCGTTAATAGATAAAATGTTGAACCAACTAATCCTGTAGTTAACCCAAAATCGAGTTTCCGCCACTCAATTAATACACCAATTAAGAAGTAGGTTCCCATTGCGATCGTCATCAGCCAAAGCCAGCGAAATCTCTTCATCCTGCCACGCTTAAGAGCATTTTCTGCAGGTTGAATTACAAAACTGCTGGAAAGCAAAACTACTGTATTAATAATTACAAAATTAGATAATTCTACACCGGAAACACCAGGTGGTAACCAGTTTTTTGAGTGCGTCAATCGCAGAGCCACGTAGGTCAAAATGAAACTCAAAAAAACTAAGCTTTCTGATAGCAGGAATACGCTAAACCCGAACATCCCTTTGCCATGATGGTCTTCAAAATTTCCGCCCCCACTTGGCAAAAAACGTTGCAACCAATTTGGTAAATATTGCCGCCACCGTTCAAAACGGATAGGACTTTCATCTATATGAATGATACGACGCGTCATAAATTAGTCATTAGTCATTAGTTATTAGTCATTAGTCATTGGGAATGCTGAGTGTTAAGTGTTGAATTACGAGTTATTTTTCCCTGCTTCAACAGCCTCCCCATTGCCCCTAACCCCCACTGGGCTTCTCTACGAGACGCACTCGCGTTTGCCCCGCTTCTCTACGAGACGCACTCGCGTTCGCTAACGTGGGGGCCCTGACCCCATCTACCTCATCTGTGTTGTACTGATTCACCGTTGTCAGAATTTTCAATCACAGAGTATTTTGGATCGCCATAGTCGTAAGGGGGTCTTTTCACAACCGGAATTGTGTCAAAGTTATCTCGCGGTGGTGGTGAGGTGGTTGTCCATTCTAATCCAGTGGCGTGCCAAGGATTATTTACTGCTTTAGGCCCGTATAGCCAGGAACCAACTATGTTAGCAATAAAGGGTAATGTGGATACTCCCAGCAAGAAACCTCCAAGACTAGCGATAACATTCCATCCTTGATATTGTGGGTCGTAGGAAGAGATGCGGCGCAACATTCCGTGCAAACCTAATGGGTGCATGGGGAAAAAAGTTAGGTTAGCACCAATAAAGGTTAGTAAGAAATGCAACTTACCCCAACCTTCAGCATACATCCGTCCAGTAATCTTCGGAAACCAAAAGTAAATGGCTGCATAAATTGCCATTGTGATGGTGTTAAAGACGATGTAGTGAAAGTGACCTACTACAAAGTAAGTGTTGTTGACATGAATATCGAAAGGTGTAGCAGCGAGCATCACACCAGTAACACCACCAAAAATAAACATTGCTGCACCGCCCATTGCAAACAGCATGGGTGTCTCTAGGTGTAGTTTACTCTTCCAAACTGTGGCAGTCCAACCAAATGCTTTGACACCAGTGGGTATAGCCACTAACATTGAAGTCAACATAAAAGTCATCCGCATCCAACCAGGGGTAGCACTGGTGAACATGTGATGCACCCAAACAAAAATGCTTACTAAAGCAATGCCCACAGAAGCAAGTGCTAATGAACGATAGCCAAATAAAGGATTCCGGGAAAAAGCGGGCAGAACCTCTGCGAGAATCCCAAAGGCTGGCAGTGCCATGATGTAAACTGCTGGATGAGAGTAGAACCAGAAAAGATGTTGGTAAATTATCGGATCGCCATTTTCTAAGGGTTTGAAAAATTGTGTTCCGAAAGCCAGGTCAAATAACAGCAATACCAATGCACCTGTCAAGAAAGGCAAGTTAATCAACTGCAACAACTGGGCGCTAAGGACTGACCAAATAAACACAGGCATCCGAAAAAATGTCATGCCTGGGGCGCGCATCCAAAAAATTGTTGTAATAAAATTGACTGCTCCCATGATGGAAGAAATCCCAAGCAGTACTAAACTGACAATCCAGAAGAATTCACCGTTAATCGGTTGATTGGCTGGAAATTGCAGACTAACGGGTGGATAAGACCACCAACCAGCTTTTGCAGGGCCGTTGGGTAGCAAAAAGCTAGATAGTAAAAAAATACCAGCTGGTGGAATAATCCAAAAAGAAATGGCGTTGAGCAGGGGAAAAGCCATGTCCCGCGCTCCAATCATCAACGGCACTAGGTAATTAGAGATACCTGCATTGAACGGGATAATCCAGAGGAAAATCATGATTGTTCCATGCATGGAGAATAAGCCGTTGTAGAGGGGGCGATCGACTACATTTAATTCCGGGGTGAGTAATTCGGCACGGATGAGCATTGCCAACAACCCGCCAATCAGGAAAAAAATGAAGGTCGTTACCATGTATTGAATACCGATAACTTTATGGTCGGTGTTAAAGCTAAAGTATTGTCGCCAATTATCAACAGCCTCGTTTGAAGAATTTTCCAATTTAGGAACATTATCATGTGTCATTGCTGACTTTCCTTTGATTAGCAATAGCAGATTCAGCGGGTGCGACAGTGTACCAACTAGTTTTAAATAATGTCTTTGGCGGTTGGTTATATTCAGCAACAGCCTGATTTTTGATAGTCATTGGTTGACTAGCTACTTGGGTAAGCCATTGGTTATATTTGTCAATCGGTTCAACATAGACATTCGCATCCATTAAGGCAAAGTAAGTACCGCTAAATTGAGAATCTTTCAGCTTATATTTACCAACACGAATCGGTGTAACTACAAGGTCAATGTTCCGTCCGGGGACGATATCCTGCTTTAAGCGAAATTCCGGGACGTAGAACCCGTGAATCACCTCTTGGGCGTGCATATTTAGACGAGTCCGGCGATTAACTGGCAAGTGTAATTCATTACTATTAACATTATTTGGATAGCGGAAAGACCAATCCCACTGCTTGACGAAAACATCAATAGTTTCGTCAGCTGGTTTGGGGACATCGCTGACTTCTGCGGCGTAGGCTGCTTCTGATTCTACAGGTGTATGCAAATGTACAATTTGTCCTAAACCTAAAATATTTAATTGCTGATAAATATTGAAGCCTTGAAAAGCAATCCACATTACTAATAAAGTTGGCGTTGCCGTCCAGAGGATTTCTAGCCTAGCATCGCCTCTAGATGGATGCCCTTCAGTGTAGTCTTTTTTGGATGTCCGAAAAAAAAGTATTGAATAAACCATCATCCCAACAAGACCAAGGAAGATGAATGCTCCAATTGAGACTAAAAAGCTAAATAAACTATCTACCTTTTGCGCTTCTGCTGTAGCTTGCAGAGGCATCCAAGAATATGCCTGCTGCCCAATCCAATGACTGACGACAAGCAACACTGCTATACAGCCAGCTATTAGGAAATATTCTAAGAATCTCACCATAAAATTTGATAAATTTTCGTTGAGTTTGATATCAAATTGAGATAGAGAAATGTATTTGATTTTTTAAACTTAATTTGGGTAGATAAAAGATAGAAATGGGAGATGAATTAACAATCAATGACCAATGACTAATGACTAATGATTAATAATCTAAGATTCCAAATTGGCATGAGTAGCAAATTTGAATTTTTACCCTGTTGGATTAACTTAGCCGCAGTCACGTGAATTCCGAACTGCTCACCGAGGTGCGCCCCTAAAGTTCCGTGGAGAAATAAAATACCAAACATCGCAATACCTACTAATAAGTAACTCCATTGCACTTGTCGGGAAGTATCCTTGCACCAGCGATCGCGTTGCAAACCCCTCCATACAGTCATGCCTACAATAATCCCCAACAACAAAATACCACCCAAACCATGCAATAACATTGTCCAACCAGGATTCAACCCCCAAGCACTCTTTTGATTCACTGGTGGATTTGCCAACAGTAGCTCGAAAAAACCAAAGGCAACGGTAAAAAATGTCACAACCGCAGCTGCTATGAGGTTGTACCAACCAACATCGAAGAAGCTAGAACGGATGGCAGGAAGACCGAGAAATTTGAAAATTGGTCGCCCTAAGCGAAAAAAGGTTCCGGCGATGTCAAACAAGATGGCAATAATGAACAACCCTAGTGTTAAATGTACTAACTGTGGATGTATCGGAATTTCGTAAGGCAGTCCGTTAGCGCCTAACCTCAATCTTAACTGTTCGATCAGTTGCCAGTTCATTGCCAGACTCCCTGCTTCATTGCTTCGACAACAGGCTCAACATGCAATCCATATACCCAAAATAGCTTGGTTCCTAAATATACTTGCAAAAACACCAAACAAATCAAAAAAGTTGCGACACCAAGGTAAGCTGGCGGTATCTTCAAGGAATTGCGATTACGAATTACAAAACGCCAAGCTGTAATCCCAACTACGATCGCCGCTAACGACCAACCCATGAGCGTATGAAAATTCAGTGTTGACTGAACTGCTGCGTAATTGTTTGCCAAACCTGCTTCAAACTGACCAAAGATAACCGCTAAGAAAATAGCTACCGAAGCGACAAACATATTCCAAAAACTTACTTCAAACAAACGCACATTCTGAGTAAAGTAACCTACTACATCACAGAAAAATGAAAAAAATATCATCGCTATGACAAAGTGGACGACGATCGGGTGTATGGGATCGGGGTATGGGAGATTTTCGCTATTGAGAGGCAGAACAGACATCATTTTTTCTTCGAGTATCCAGGCGTTATTATCACCTTTTTATAGTAAAAATAAAATTATATTTTAAATTTTTTAAGTATTTTTATTGATATAATCATCTTTTTGAATTATGTCTAAATAAATACTTTTTGAAAGTAGAAATAAAAAACACTATCTTGAGAATGATTTGTGTAAAAAACTATTAAATAAATACAGCAAGCGTTATAGTCAAGCTAGCGAATTATATTCATCCAAAACTTTTTAAACATCCTCTTGAGAAAAAATAGGTTTACGAGTCGCAAAAGCTGGTTCGCCAGGTCAATTTTCCCTGACAAACTAATTATCTAGATTGGGATAGCAATGATTAAGTTCGTCCAGATGATGATACAGCAGATTGTAAGTTAGTGAGGTACAAAATCTCGGACTAATTTATCAGATATAAAGAGTTTCTACTCTTCCCTCCAGCATAGCTGCCTTGTCTTCGACACGCTACGCGAACTGCCTCAAAACCCGTAACTTTGTACTTCATGTAAATCAAAACTGCTGTATTACAGTTATTCCCCGCATAGTCATATCTGGGTAAAATGCTGTAAGAAACGATCTGCATTCTTATAGTCCCTAGCCTAAATAATGTCATTTACAGATAAACGTGCTGCGGGTTGGTTGTTGCAGCAATTTCAACTCAAGCCAGGTAAACCCGACATTTTCTCTGGATTACGTAGCCTTTTGATATTGGGTGTGCCCATTGGAATTGGATTTATTACTGGTCATGCTGCTACAAGTGCGATCGCCACTATGGCAGCTTGGTTCGTTGGGATGGTAAATGTTGAGGGAACCTACCGCCAAAAAGCGATCGCCATGATAGCAGCAACCATAGGGATAACTGTGGTGTTCCTGATTGCGAGTTTGGTTAGCAGTCATCTGTGGTTAGTTGTGCCAGCAACATTCTTGGTAATATTTATCGCAGGCTTAGCAGGTCTCTATGGCAGTGTGGCTGCATCTGTGAGCTTAGTCACTTCAATTATGTTTGTGATCGCACTTGCTAAATTCGCTTCATTCTCTAATTTATCTACTCTGATCCAACATTGTGCGCTTTGTTTAGCTGGTGGAATGTGGACAACTATCTTGTCATCAGCGCTGTGGGTGGTGCGTCCTGATGCACCTGCAAAACAGGTAGTTGCTAAATGTTATGACTCATTGAGTAAATTTATAGACTTGGCAAGGGAGAGAGCATTAAATCCCCAAGATCCTCAAGAGTGGGGACAAAGATTTTTGCAAGCTCAAGATATCGTCATTCAAGATTTGACATTTGCCCGTAGTGTCTGGACAGCGATGTGGACTAAACAAAGAGGAGGTAACCTGCGGGGAAATTACTTACTGGTGTTAATTGAGGATGTAAATCAAATTCTCAATTCTGTTGTCGTATTAAGTGAATTGTTGGCGATCGCATCCACGGGTGAACTATATTTTCGATTACAAAGAGAAATTCAGCAAGCGGTAGAACAGTTGGCTATTGCTGTGCAAATGTTATCACAAGCAATTGCCAAAGAAAGAAGCTTAGTTGGCTTGGGAGATTTGGACAGGTCTATTGAAGCACTAGAACACCAGTCGCAAGTTCTCCGCACTCAAATTATTAATCAAACCATAAATCTTCACACAGATGAATATGCCCAACTACTCAACGTGAAGAAGATTGTAGCCAGCCTGACAAATCTGGCACAGCAAATTCATACTGATGCAGAAATTGTTGCAGATTTTAAACAGGGAAAACAGCGCCGTATTGCCCAGCGAAATATTTCTCCTCCAAGCCAGTCAGAGCGCTCTGCAATTATTGATACATTACGAAATAACTTTACTTTTGATTCAGTCCTGTTTCGCCATGCATTGCGCTTAGCATTGGTAACAACGCTTGCAGAATTGCTAGCCTCAGTATTACAACTACCTAGAGGTTACTGGATAACGCTAACAGCTTTAGTTGCACTCAAGCCCAACTTTGGGGGAACGTCGGAGACAACTGTACAAAGAGTCATTGGTACTATTTTAGGCGGAATTATTAGCATAACTCTGCTTTTACTAGTAAAAAATCAATTAGCGATCGCAGTTTGTTTCTTGCTGCTCGTGTTTACTGCAATGTCAGTGCGAGCCTTAAGCTACAGCATATTTATCATACTGCTCACTCCCGCCATCATCTTACTACTCAACCTGATTAGTGCGGGTGACTGGAAAATTGGCATATTGCGTATCGTTGATAGCTTCATTGGGGGTGTCTTAGCACTGCTTGGCAGCTATTTGCTTTTTCCTCGTTGGGAACGACAGCAACTTCCAGCACAACTACAAAAGACAATTCGAGCCAATCTCGCTTACTTTCAGCAGGTAATAGCTACTTATCTTCATCGAAAACAGAGTACATCTACTGACTCTATTAATACGCTACGTCATCAAGCGGCATTAGAAAATGCTAACGCTACCGCCGCTGCTCAAAGATTGTTCAGCGAACCTCGTCACGTCCAAGGAGAAATCGAACCCGTAATCACGCTGATGGTATACATTCGTGGCTTTTTCAGTTCAGTTACAACTCTGGCAGAACATATCCGCGAATTTAGTGGCGAGTACCAATTTACTGAACTCAACCGACTGACTGATACCATTATCCAAGTTTTGGAAAACTTAGCAGCCGCCCTGCAACAAGGACAGCCACCCCAAAAATTACCAGCGCTAGATAACTATCTCGAAGCAATTCACGACCAAATTCAACAGTTGCATACTGCTCGATTATCAGAGATTGCCACAAATCCTAATACTTCAACTACTCCTACATTACAAGCCGTTCGAGAACAAACTCCTTTATCCACAGAACTGGAGCGAATTGTGAATGAAGTTAAAGTTATACACTGTGTAATTGACCGTATGCTACAGTAAATCACCAGATAATATTGTGTCTGGTTAAAGACTGAGGTGAAGACGGCAGGGGGGCAGAGGAAAAGAGGGTTTCCTGGTTTTTGCACACATCTGCTAATCATAACTCAATACAGTTCGGATAAGACCAAAACACTTGTAGAGACGGCGATTTATCGCGTCTCGAAAACCCACAATTTTAGAAAATTAGCCTTTAACTGAACCGTATTGAATCATAACTAATTAGCCCAACATCATATACAGCAGTTTTCTTTTGCATGAAGTACAAAGCTACGGGTTTTGAGGCAGGAGGCAGCTATGCTGGAGGTAGAAACTTTTTATATCTAATTTTAAGTCCTGCATTTGTACCTCATTTACTTGCAAACTGCTGTAATATCATTTTCCTAGTCGCTACAGACTTGGGATTAGTGGCTACAGACTTGGGATTAGTGGCTACAGAGTTGAGATTAGTCGCTCCAGACTTAAGATTAGTCGCTACAGAGTTGGGATTAGTGGCTCAGTAAGATCCATGTTCAGTTTTATTCCTCAACCGAACCTACAACATTTTAGTTTTGCCAGGCTAATAGGGTGGAATGTCACTAAAGTACATAATGTTTGACATCTGTCAAGACTAAGAGTTATCAAGTATACAGTTAACTGAAGGCAGAAATAAACTGCAATATTGTTCACAACTAGAAGATAGAACTACTTATACCAATTTGAAAAAAGAATGGGACAGATACATACGGACATATCTTTGTTCTGTCTAGCTTTTTTAATTTGGAATTTTGAATTGGTATTAGTTGCGCCCCATTCAAAAATCTCGAATTGGGCAAGCTTTTAGCTGCTCAGCAATTTATAGAAATAGAAACAAACTATGACGACAACAGTATCATTAGCCCCTCAACGTCACTTCAGCACTGGGTATAATTCTAATTTCGAGCGGATTTATAAGTATCAAAAACTACAATCAGAAGTATTGGTAATTTTTGACAGCCGTGTTGAGGATCTTGAGATTCTTTATGCTGCCTTGTCACCTAAAGCTTTGGGTTATACTCTCACACCCGAAGACGATGCACTAGTAGTGATTACAAACTTATTAGCACAAACAAAAGCAAAACGGTTAGCCATTGTCGCCCACGGAATCCCCGGAGTCTTGCAAATTGGGGCATTGCCAATCAATCGCCAACAAATCAAAATACAAGCCCAATTATTGCAACAGTGGGACGTTGCCGAAATTGCCCTCTACAGTTGCCAAGTCGGCAAAGATACCCAGTTTATTAGCGAATTGGCACAGTTGACAAAAGCAGAAATATTTGCCGCTACGGGTAAGGTTGGCGCACCAACTCAAGGCGGAAGTTGGCAGTTGGATATTCAATCAGGCGTAGGAAAAATGAATCCGCCCTTGACAGTACATGGGTTAGCAAAATATCCAGGTGTGTTAGCTTCCCCAATAGCCCTTAATCTCAACTCCACCAGCAACACGCAGTTATTACGAGAACCAAGGGGACAAAGAGGTGGGATAACAGATGGTCATACCTATAAAAATTTTTATGCCTTTGCGGCGTTAAAAGAAAATGGTTCTGCCGTCATTTGGGGCAATAGTGCTTATGGAGGAGATAGCAGTGCAGTCACAAGCCAACTTGCCTCTGGTGTCGTCAATATCTTTTCTACAATTACTGCCTTTGCCGCGTTGAAACAAGATGGTTCCGTCGTCACTTGGGGCGGTATCACCTCTGGAGGAGATAGCAGTGCAGTCACTAATCAACTTACCTCTGGTGTCACCAATATCTTTTCTGGAGCTAGTGCCTTTGCCGCGTTGAAACAAGATGGTTCTGTTGTCACTTGGGGCGATAGTTCACAAGGAGGAGATAGCAGTGCAGTCACTAGTCAACTTACCTCTGGTGTCATCAATATCTTTTCTACATATAATGCCTTGGCGGCGTTGAAAGAAGATGGTTCTGTCGTCACTTGGGGCGATAGTAGCTATGGAGGAGATAGCAGTGCAGTCAGTAGTCAACTAGCTTCTGGTGTCACCAATATTTTTTCTACATCTTATGCCTTTGCGGCGTTGAAAGAAGATGGTTCTGTCGTCACTTGGGGCGATTGATACCAATGGTGATGGTACAGCAGACATTCTCCCTGGACAAGCGGGTTATGTACAAGCGGCAATTAACTCACGGGTGAGTGATATTGCTTTATCGGTTGCTAATCAAGTTACGGGAAACTACAATGGCAACTTTCAAGGCGGCGGTATTTATGTACCATTCCTGATTGTCGATGGTAAAGTTGATGCTTTGTTAGACAGTAATTCTAGCAATGACCCAACAGTTTACTTTACCTTCTTGGGTGCCAATGCTGACAAAACTCAGCACATCAAGATGTTAGGTGATAATGTCTTTGGTTTTGAGGATCTCTCTGGTGGCGGTGATAAGGATTACAACGATGTGATTGTCAAGATTAATTTGACTTATAACATCGCTTAAAAAGTAACAGGGCTTACGCAGCTCTACGAATTCTTGGCGTTCTTCTCTACGAGAGGCTACGTCAAGAGACACTTTGCGATCGCTCGCACTCAAGAATATGGTTTTATAACTCGAAATTATGCGAATGACTTAACTTTTTGGTTACCAGAAATGCTAGGATTAAAATATATTATTACCCGATTTGAGGGTATTGCTATTAATGCGATCGCACCTCACCCTGTGCGCTTAGAGTATATCTAAGAACTAACACAATGTAATTGAAAATAACATTTAGGACTCCTATTTGATTTTTGAACAAGATTTAGTACACATCTATACCCTTCTTTTCTATTCCCTGTTCTCTACCTACGCAGATAATTTCAGGAATCAAATCGGATTACTATATCCATAAAAGTTATCTCGTAACATTTAATATTCATGCTTTTGTAATTTGTATTCCAAATCGCAAATCTGCCGAGCGCGATAATCCTAATGTGAAAATAACATTAGCATGAAAGCGTGAATACAAAACTCCTCATTTCTCCTCAAGAACTCGCTTCACTGTTAGCAGAAAAATCATCAGAAACTGTCGTTATAGATACGCGAAGTCCAGAAGATTATGCTAATTCTCATATTCCTCAATCTATAAATATAAGAGATTTTTTCACATATCTTTTAGAGAATTCCCACCCAGCAGGATTGAAGAAATTGCAAGAGTATTTTGCAGAAATAATGAGTAGGGTAGGAATATCTGGTACAGAACAGCTGATTATTTATGAAGATGCTTTAAATAAAGGTTATGGTCAATCTTGTCGAGCAGCTTTCTTACTAAAGTATTTGGGTTGCACTCAAGTATCTATCTTACACGGTGGATATAAAGCATGGCTGAAGGCGGGATTACCTACTACCGATGAAGTACCAAAACGTGAAAGCAGCATATTTAGATTGCATCCCAATGCTGACATGATGGTGACTACCGCCGAGATGTTGCAAGCAATTGACAATCCAGCAATTATTAAATTAGATGTCCGCGACAGCTCAGAATGGCTTGGGCTGAGTTCTTCTCCCTACAATCCTGATTTTTGTCCTCGCAAAGGTAGAATCCCTAACGCAGTCTGGTTAGAATGGCATCTTCTGATGAATTCTGAATCAGAAATCCCCACGTTTCGCTCGCCAGATGAAATCCGAGAAATTTGTCAATCAGTAGGTATTACTTCAGATTCCATTGTGTACATTTACTGCTTTAAGGGTTCAAGGGCTGCTAATACATTAATAGCCCTAGAAGAGGCAGGAATTTCTGCCAAAAATTATTTTGGTTCTTGGAATGAATGGTCTCGTGATTTTTCCCTACCCATTGATAAGTAGGTCGGCGTGAATATTTATCATTAAGATAAGGCAGGAGGCAGAAGGCAGGAGGGAAGAGGGTTTTATCTTAATTAATTTTTCTTAGCATAGTTTGGTTTTATTATGCTGACTTACTTAGCAGCTTTTAACCTGAAGTTGACTTTTTATTCTAATACCACTTAGTTAAACTAAAAAATAAATTTGTCTAGGTTAGGGAGGCAGTGCATTTTTAGATTTATTTACATTATTCCGAACAATTAATTACCCACTTCAAAAATTAAATAGGAGTCCTATATCTACTTTCTTGCCTAAATAGTTCCACTAAGCCAATTGTACCTACGAAAAAAGTATAAATCCCATATCGTAATGGCAGTTGACTTTTTGAACCTGCATAAATAGCTGCTATTATTCCCTCTAATAAATGAGCTATAAGTGCAAATCTTGCTATCCCTAAAATTGGAGTAAAAATATTGGGAGTATTGTTAGTGTTTAATAACCCAAAAATGTTTGCTAATTCTAACCCTATGGCACCCAGGATTAAAATTATAGATGTGATTTTTACTAAACCAGCTATCTTTTGTCGGATCTCACTTTGACTCATGCTCAAATCAAATAATTGTTGGTTGACTATTTAAAATCTCAAATTTTTTCATCCAAAGTTATTTGACTAATAGCCAATGCCCAATAATATAACAGTTTATTGCATTCCGTGACTCTTAAACCACGCTAAAAGGCGCTGCCAACCGTCCTTAGCTTCTTTTTCGCGGTAAGACGAACGATAATCCGCAAAAAAGGCGTGGGGTGCATTGGGGTAAACGACGATCTCAGATTTACTGCTGCTTGACTTCAAGCGATCGCGCATTTGCTCTACTGTATCTAGGGGAATACTTGTATCCTGACCACCATAGAGTCCGAGAATTGGGACTGTCAGTTTTGATGCAATATCCACGGGATACTTGGGCTGAAGTTTAGTAGCATCGCCCACGAGTCGCCCGTACCAAGCCACACCCGCCTTTACTTGGGGATTGTGTGCTGTGTATAGCCAGACGATGCGACCGCCCCAACAGAAGCCTGTAATTGCCAATTTATTGGCATTACCCTTGGCTGATTTCACAGCCCAGTCTAATGTGGCGTCAAGGTCGGATAACACTTGGGTATCTGGTACTTTGGCAACAATTGGGCGAATTTCGTCTATGCTGCTCAACTTGGAGACATCACCTTGACGGATAAATAATTCTGGAGCGATCGCCAAATACCCCAACTTGGCAAAGCGGCGAGTGATATCCTGAATATGCTCGTGTACGCCAAAAATTTCCTGGATTACTAGAACAATGGGGAAATTCTCACCAGTGGCGGGTACTGCTCGATAGGCAGGAATTTCGCCATCTTTAACGGGAATTTTCACGCCACCAGCTACTAATCCCTTGCTATCGGTGGTGATAACTCCAGCAGAAATCGGTTGCACTGCTAAAGCAAAACCCGTCGCCAAGGTGGCTGTGGCGATAAATTTGCGGCGAGTTATTTCTTCGATCATCTCTACCTTAAATTGGCAAAAACTTTGTTGTTTGTTATCCGTACAGTACTATAAAATAAATACTACGCTTTAGCAATCAGCATAGTGGAATATTCAATGGATTCTGCAAATAAATAGCGATCGCCTTATTTTTGCCGATTTATCCAATTTTCTCCCCCAGCTAACTGACTGAGATAATTATCCATAATTGCTGGTAATTCCTTTGGTGAATAAGTATATGTTAAAGCTATAAAATTTTTGGCTGTAGTTAAAATCTGGTTTTTATCTAGTATCGCTGACAATTGAGAGCGAGTGAATTGACCATTCATGACTTCTTCGCTGGCATCAGCGATCGCATCTTCCATAACTTCCTCTTCTATCATTTTCTCCCATTCATCAGAATTGATGTAATAAGATGTTTTATTATCTTTAATATTTAGCTTTTTAATTTCTCGAATTGAATTCCGAATAGAAGTTATCCAAGAATTGGTTAATCTCTGCTCTAGTTGATTTTTAATTAAATGAATCAGGAGAATTATTAAATATACTTGAATATTACGCAGAATAGCTTGTTTACTCATGCCTTCTAATTCATCAACAATTGCTAAAGCATCTGCGTAACGTCCTTCTAAAATACAATTTCTGAGGTCTATTAATTCTTGTGTCATTTTTATTAACCTCAAAAAATCATCGTGCTAATTTCAATATAACAATGAGTTATAGCGGTCAGATGTGATTTGAAAAACTTACTTTGTTACAGTAGTAAATATATTCTTAACATAAACTTGAACGGGCATTTGGAAAATAGTAATTGCCTAATCAGTAAAGAAAGTGCAATATCTTAACTCAGTAAGAAGTGACTTACGGCGGTCTACCTCGTAGACGCGCAAAGGCTAGGTTACCCAAGGCATGTAAATTTTGGGGGTTCATTACTGAGAACCATTTAAATGATATGATACCAATTTAAAAAATGATTGCGAGATAGAGAAAGCTGAAAATCTGATTCAGTAAATGTTTGACATTCTAAAATCAATATCTTCGCTAAATCAAAAAATGCCTCGATTGCTGGGTTTAGTCTCGTTGGCTTAACCCAACTGCCAAAAAATGGCAAAGCTATTGAAAATCTAAAATTTTTTGATTCAAAATGGTATGAGATATTGCCAAGTCACGAGAAATGAAATATACCAACAGTTAATCTGTTATTTTTAAGAATTGGCTTGCTAGCACTTAAGTTTATATAGAGCGCAAAATGGGACAAGGTTTTTTACAAATCGGCTTAACGCTGTGTATCGTTGTAGCAATCACTCCGGTATTTGGAAGATACATGGCGCGTGTCTTCATGGGAGAAAGAACACCGCTTGATTTCTTAATCAACCCGATAGAGCGAAGTATATACGTACTAGCGGGTGTCCGTAAAAAAGATGATATGACGGGCTGGCAATATATCCGGGCTGTAGTCTTCACTAATTTAATTATGGGAGTTACAGTATATTTACTGTTATATTTTCAAAGATTCTTACCCTGGAATCCTAACGGCTTAGGTGCGATTAGTTGGGATGTATTGTTGCACACAACAATTTCATTTTTAACGAATACCGATCAGCAACACTATGCTGGTGAAACAACTTTAAGTTATTTTAGTCAGGTAGCGGCTTTAGGCTTTTTGATGTTTACCTCCGCAGCCACCGGCTTAGCAGTGGGAATTGCTTTTATTCGCGGGTTAACGGGTAGACGACTAGGTAATTTTTACGTCGATCTTACACGTGCGATCGCGCGCATATTGCTGCCAATTTCAATTATTAGTGCGATCGCCTTAATTGTAGTAGGTGTACCGCAAACGTTAGCTGGGACTATGGATGTGACAACCTTGGAGGGAGCAACCCAGTATATTGCCAGAGGCCCGGTAGCATCCTTTGAGGCAATCAAAATGTTGGGTGAGAATGGTGGCGGCTTTTTTGGTGCTAATTCTGCCCATCCCTTTGAAAATCCCAATGGCGCTTCTAATTTAATCGAAACGATCGCCATGATTTCCATCCCAGCAGCCTTAATTTACACTTATGGTGTGTTTGCCAACAACATCAAACAAGCGTGGTTGCTTTTCTGGATGGTGTTTGTAATTTTTGTAGTTCTGGTTGGAGTCACAGCCGTGGGAGAACTACAAGGTAATCCCGTAGTTAACAGATCCTTTGGATTAGAACAAGCGAATTTAGAGGGTAAAGAAGTCCGATTTGGTTGGGCAGAAACGGCATTTTGGGCAGTTACGACCACCGCTACCATGTGTGGTGCTGTCAACGGGATGCACGATTCCTTAATGTCACAAGGAATATTTTCGACTTTGTTCAATATGTTTATCCAAATTATCTGGGGCGGTGAAGGAACTGGCACAGCTTACTTATTCATTTACTTGATTCTCACCGTTTTTCTGACTGGGCTAATGGTGGGACGTACCCCAGAGTTCTTAGGACGCAAAATTGAAAAACGAGAAATCGTCCTTGCCAGCGTAGTATTGTTAGTTCACCCAATTGTAGTTTTAATTCCCAGCGCGATCGCCTTAGCTTATCCAATTTCCCTAGCTGGAATTAGCAATCCTAGCTATCACGGCATTTCCCAAGTAGTCTATGAATATGCCTCAGCCGGGGCAAATAATGGTTCTGGCTTAGAAGGATTGAAAGATAACACCTTATGGTGGAACTTGAGTACTTTAGTTAGCTTGATAGCAGGACGCTACATTCCGATGTTTGCCATCCTACTGTTAGCTGACGGCATGTCTCGCAAACAAGCAGTTCCCGAAACCCCTGGTACTTTGAGAACTGATTCTTTGATATTCACTGGGATCGCTGCTGGAGTAACACTAATTTTAGGAGTGTTGACTTTCTTTCCCGTTCTCGCTTTAGGCCCTATAGCCGAGGGTTTGCAACTAGCCGCTGGCAGATAGAAAAGTTATCTGTTGACGGTTGATGGTTAACAGTCAACAGTTATCAATTATCAATCATCTTCTAACTTTTAATTTTTAATTTCTAACTCCTAACTTGACTTTATGAATAAAGGGGCACCTACCTCCAAAGCTAGACGTGCGAGTTCTCGTCCTGGCGATCGCCGCCAAGCACGTAAAAAAGTGAGGGTAAATACTAAGTTGTTGTACTTCAGGGCAGCGAGAGATGCTTTTGTCAAGCTCAACCCTAAGTATGCAATCAAAAATCCGGTGATGTTTTTGGTTTGGGTGGGGACAATTGTTACTCTATTGGTAACCATCGATCCCAACTTATTTGGCCCAGTCACTCAAAAGAAACCACAACTGTTTAACGGTTTGTTATCAGCGATTTTATTCTTCACAGTTTGGTTTGCTAATTTTGCTGAAGCCGTAGCTGAAGGACGGGGAAAAGCTCAAGCCGATGCTTTGCGGTCTACAAAATCAGAGACGATCGCCAAAAAACTCGCTAGCGATGGCACAATTAATGAAGTTTCATCTACCGCCCTCAAACAAGGTGATAACATCTACGTAGTTGCTGGGGATATTATACCTGCTGATGGCGAGGTAATCATGGGTGTCGCCTCGGTGGATGAATCGGCAATTACTGGAGAATCTGCACCAGTATTAAAAGAATCAGGCTCCGATGTAGCCAGTTCCGTCACTGGTGGGACGCGGATTATCTCAGACGAATTAATTATCCGCATCACATCTGACCCAGGTAAAGGTTTTATCGACAGGATGATTGCCTTGGTGGAAGGGGCACAACGCAGCAAAACACCCAATGAAATTGCCTTGACGGTGTTGCTGGCAGTTCTCAGCTTAATCTTTTTGTTTGTCGTGGCGACTTTGCCCGCACTTGCCTATTATGTCGATAATCCAGTTAGCATCCCAATTTTGATTGCCCTACTAGTAGCATTGATTCCTACCACCATTGGCGGGTTACTGAGTACTATTGGTATTGCTGGTATGGATCGAGTTGCCCAATTTAACGTTATTGCTACCTCAGGACGAGCCGTAGAAGCCTCTGGCGATGTTAACACTCTAGTTCTCGATAAAACAGGTACAATTACCCTTGGTAATCGGTTGGCGGAAGAATTTATCCCAATCAACGGTCATACTATGCTGGAAATTGCTAGTGTTGCTTGGGCGGCTAGTGTTTTTGATGATACACCAGAAGGTAAATCGATTCTCCGGCTGGCAGAAAAGTTAGGCGCACGCTTTGATTTTGACTCCAGTCAGGCACAAGGGGTGGATTTTTCTGCCAGAACACGCATGAGCGGTACGAACTTAGCTGGTGGACACGAGGCCAGGAAGGGAGCAGTCGGAGCCATTAAAGGATTTGTCCGTTCTCGCAACGGAGAAGATACTCCAGAACTGGATGCAGCTTATGAACGAGTTTCTCAGCTGGGAGGTACACCCTTAGCAGTTAGCCTCGATAACGAAATCTACGGGATCATTTATCTCAAAGATATTGTCAAACCTGGTATCCGCGATCGCTTTCTTGCACTGCGACGTATGGGAGTGCGTACTGTGATGCTAACAGGAGATAACCGGATTACTGCTTCCGTGATTGCTAGAGAAGCCGGAGTGGATGACTTCATCGCCGAAGCCACACCAGAAGACAAAATCAGTGTGATTCAAAAAGAACAAGCAGCAGGCAAACTAGTTGCGATGACGGGGGACGGAACTAACGATGCTCCAGCATTAGCCCAAGCTAACGTCGGCGTCGCCATGAATACAGGAACCCAAGCCGCAAAAGAAGCCGCCAACATGGTGGATTTGGACTCAGATCCCACAAAATTAATTGATATTGTTAGCATTGGCAAACAATTGCTGATTACTCGCGGTGCATTGACTACGTTTTCCATCGCTAATGATATTGCTAAATACTTTGCGATTATTCCAGCAGTGTTTGCTGCTGCTAACCTGCAGAGCCTGAATATTATGAATTTGACTAGCGCTAATTCTGCTGTATTATCAGCACTGATTTACAACGCTTTGATTATTCCAGCTTTGATTCCTTTGGCATTGAAAGGCGTGCAGTTTAGACCCTTGACGGCTAATCAGCTATTGCAACGTAATATCTTAATTTATGGGTTAGGTGGGTTGATTGCGCCGTTTATCGTCATTAAGTTGATAGATATGCTGATTACAGTTGTAGGCTTAGCTTAATAACACTAAAAATACACATGCTACAAGACAAACGCCTGTTACCAAGGTAAGATAATAGACATTTTTACCTGTTGAGAGGGGAAAAAAATGTCAATAACTCTTGATACAGCTAAACATAGGTTTAATCGTGTTATCAACTTGGAAGTTGTTTAATCTAATGGCATCGAGTCATTAGATTAAACCTGCTCCACTTCGTGAAGTTGTACGAAGGCTGAGGTTGGGGTATCTCGTAGAAAACAAGATGAATAATACCCTCTCAGAACTTTGAGATCGTAGTTAGATAACTTATGCAAAAGAAATGCTTGCAGGATATCCTTTGTTTGGTAGTAATCCTATAAACAACATTTACCACTCGCTATTTTTAGCCTGTTGTGGTTGAATGTGGTAGTTGTCCCGAATATTTATACTGTTGACAGCAACCTATCTTGGAAAATAGTTAAAAATTAAAAATTAAAAATTAGTTTTAGGAGTAGGTGGAAAATTTATTATGGCTATTATTCGAGAAACAATCAGAGCAATTTTCATTACTCTAATGCTTTGGCTGTTAACTGCGATCGTCTATCCTCTGATAATCCTTGTAGTGGGTCAAGTTTTTTTGCCCTACCAAGCTAACGGCAGTATCATGCGAAACTTAAATAATGAACCAATTGGTTCAGCTTTGATTGGTCAAATCTTCACATCTGAGCGATATTTCTATCCTCGTCCCAGTACTGTTAGATATAGCCAAGGTAAAAAAGCAAGACCAACTGGTATATCTGGAGCCAGCAATCTCGCTCCTAGCAATCCAGAGCTTCTCAAGCGGATTATAGAGCAGGCAAATGAATTGCGAGATGAAAATCTTCAACCAATCGCTGATATTATTTACACCTCTGGTTCTGGGTTAGATCCGCATATTTCTATAAGAGCAGCACGTCAGCAATTGGAGCGAGTCGCTCGTGCCCGTGGAGTCAAAGAAGATGAAATTTTACGTCTAATTAATAAGTATACTGACGAAAGATTTTTATGGATTTTTGGTGAGCCTGGTGTCAATGTCCTACGATTAAATTATGCTCTTGACCTGCAAGATATTAATCGTCAGCAAAATCAGTAATCACAGTATAAACTAGCCGATGCTATGCGTAGTTCTGATGTTTTGGGTTTTGGCTTAAATGGCGATCGCTGCTGTGACAATCGCCATATCACGCACCCGTTTGAATCAGTTAGTAGGGAGAAGACGTGAGTCTGCATCCATACCACAGCTTCCTCAGCTACTATTCCTAGCATTCATCTTTTCAAAATGTCCTAAAGGGTGTGACTACGGCTATATCTTCATCTTGCTGCGGAAAATTATAACTATCATAGAGAACTTTCATATATCGGCTGAATTGTTCCTCTACAAAATAGCTACTTGAGAATTCACTTGAAAAAGAAACTTGATGAAAATGATAATCTAGATTGAGCAGATTATAGACAAGCCTCAAGAAATAATCATCAATCCAGAAATCTACATCAAATAATGAAATGCCATATTTTCCTTCTAATCTGCGATTTAAAGTTTTAAGTAACCAAGACCATTGAGGCTTGAGTGTTGGATCTATGCGGTTACCAGAACTAGGATTATAAAACTGATTTATTTGAATTGTTGTCACCTCAATTACTTTAGCCAATAAATTGGTCGCCTTAATTGGAGATGAATTAAACCAATAGTTAGCAACTAGCAAATCATGTAAATAAGCAATAACCATTTTAGGGTTTTCTTTAAGGAAATGCGAACTGCAAACAATTCCCCTTATTGATGGAATTTTTAAACTAACTGTATGAAATAAAGAAAACTTTTTGATAAAAGGATATTTTTCTAAAATTGATGAAAAAGTGTGACAACACACGTAGGCATCTATAGTTTTGTTTGCCATACTTCTGCTAGCTTCTTGAGGCTTTTCATCAACTAATCTGCAATCTTTACTAACATCCATTTGATAGAGGTCAAAAAGAGTAATAATAAACCTATGAGCATTGGAACCAAATATAGTAGATATCCGTTTTCCTTTCAGATCTTGGACAGTGTTTATCGTAGAATCTTTATGAAGAACAATGTTAATATCCTGGCCCAAAAGATTATATGAAGCAATCCCAATTAATTTAGAACCAAAACTGAAATCATCAAAGAACTGGCTACCATTATTTAAGAGAGAAATGTCATCTAAAATACAAATATCTAGTTCTCCGCGTTTCATCTGTCGATTCATTTGTTCCCCAGAGGTAAATGGTAAAATTTGGAACTCGAAATCTCGGTTAATTTCAATATTTTTGAAAATAGGCTGTTCAAGTGATGAAGATGCTTTTTGTAAATCATAAACATACTTGGCTCCGTACCCTGCAACCAACTGACCGATAGAATCACTTTGAATACCTACTCTAAGAACATTTTCTTCTAAAGAAGAACAGCTACTTAAAATTAGATTTATATTAGGTAAACTTTCCAAATTATCTCGATTAAGTCTAAAACTTCTCACCAAACTTTCTGCGGACACTAACAATTCACTAAAGCGAGGAACATGAATATAAATACCATATTCATTAACATCTTGTATAGGAAGAGTTAGTACTTGGTATTGAGATATAATATCAGCTTGACAAAAGTCAGGTAAAATTGTTAGTTTTTGATTTTCTGAAGCATATTTGAGTACATCCTGATAACTATGTAGTACTTGTACACTACTTAATTTATTCATCAGAAAAGCATTTTTAGATAGTTCTTGATGAACTTCATCTAAAAGTACAATATCAGTCAGATAAATATCATTTATTTTAATCGAGCTTTGCTCATTAAAATATTTATTTGTCCCAAATAAGACTAACAGCATTTTATGAGTTGTTAATCTAGTACAATGGTGTTCTTCCTTATATCCAGAGCAACTGTTGAGCAATAGCTCCATTCCTCTAAATTGAGAATTTGAAAAAAATCCGCTATTTTGAACCGCAATTTCTTTGATATTTCTGCCTGGAAAACAAAGCTGAAATCGCTGCAAATATTGTTGAAGCCAGACTTCTAAAATTAAATTAGTAGCTCCTAATATTAATTCTTCGCCCTCAGTGCTAAATGTTACCTGAAATTCTTCTCGCAGATTTTCTACAGTTTCTACTACATTAAGTGTTTGGGAAATTAATTTTTTACCTTTATTAGTCAAGCATATAGAGCCAGGAGAGCGATTGAGGAGAGTTACTCCGAAATAATCCTCTGTTTGCTTTACTTTTTTGCTAATTAGTCCTTGACTATACCCTAGTTTTTGTGCTGCTTTAGAGAAGCTGCCACAGTCATCTACTGCTTTTAAAATCTTGATGTGATTTAGGGTAATATCTTCGAGTTTAATCTTATTCATACTAAATCAAGCAAGATTTTGAATTACAACGGAATTAAGCTATTCTGCTGTCTATATTCAGAAATGACTAATTTATGGAAGCGAATAGTGTCTTCTAACATAGATTCAAATTTAAGTACTATTAAGTCAACGCCAACGGCTTCATATTCTTTTAAACGTTGAATTATAGTATGACGATCGCCAACCAGTTGAGCAGATAAACCGAGATTGGCTTCAATAGTTTGACTAATATCTAGTTTGTTGTGGGCAACTACGTTAGGATCGATTTGTTGTTGAAAATACTCAATCTGCTGTCGGTCAGCAGAACGATAAATCGCTTCTAATCTAGCTTGTGCTTGAGTGGTATTTTCATCAATGATCGCAAACGCACTCATCGCCACTTTAATCTGACGACCGTAGCGATCGCTAGCCAATTTTTTCACTTTCTGCACCAGTGCTGCCGTTTTTTGGGGATCGTCAGCATTGATAAATAAATAATCTCCCTGACGAGCCGCTAGGTTAATCGCACGGTCTGATTCACCAGCAATGAAAATCGGTGGTGTTGGTATCGGCTTATCTGTGAGAATACCACCATTAATTGTGTAATACTTGCCAACGTAATTAAAGTCTTCAACTGTCCATAGTCCCTTAATCACATCAATGTATTCTTCTAATCGTGCGTAGCGATCGCTATGAGGTAGCCAGATGTCTCCATAGCTTTCTACTTCTAATTTCCACCAACCTGCAATACCGCTAAGAGCAAATCTCCCATTACTGAGTTGATTTTGAATGTTTGCACTCAGCTTGGCAACAACAGCTGGCAGTTTAAAACCAGGTTGTACAGCTGCAACAATCTTTATATTCTTGGTGTTCAAACTTGCTAAAGCTGCTGTAATCCAAGCGTCAGCGACATTATAGCTAGGCCCGTGAACTGCATTCAAGTAATGTTCGGGAATGTAATAAAAGTGATAACCTAACTCGTCTGCTTGAACCGCCAGCTTTACCAAGTCTTGGGTAGATAAATTAGTCTCATGGTTGACAACTCGCAACCATCCACCACAGACCGGCGACCAAATTCCAAACTGAAGTGGCATAAATCTTTTTCCAGTGCCTTTTTCTACAAGTCATTAAATCAAATACGGTATTTCTATCTTTTTACCGTATTTTACTAGTTCACACTACCACATTTATTTTTGCTGTGTATATCAAATGAGGTATAAAAAGCAGTCCTCTATCACGGTATGGAATAGTAGCGGTACTTTGTCGAGTTCTGTATTTCTGGTTGCTCTGACTGAATTAGGATAGTACCACTAAATATAAATTAGTAATTAAATACCCAGAAAAGTCGGCACTATTCCATTTTGGAATACAAAAATGAAATTTAAGTATATAGAGTCACGACATCAGAGAAATTGTCATGATAAAGTCCGATAGATTACTAACTACGGCATTTTGGTCTAGTTATAGTATATTGTCATCATAGAAACCTGAAATCGTCCACTTCTAAACTCCTAGTAGTGCCATTCGGCTCTCAAGCTTTGATTTTGACTAAGATTTTGCCGTATCAATTTTTAACTGCACTGTCAATAATGACAAATAGAACTTTAGTAGCATCACAAGCAAACTTAGACAAATAACCAAGAAGTTTCAATAACAAACGCACAATTATGGTAGATATTAAGTTCGCATACTGGATTCCCAACGTCAGCGGGGGGTTAGTGGTAAGTAAAATTCCCCAACGTACAGATTGGACTTACGAATATAATGCTCAACTGGCTCAAACGGCTGAAGAAGTCGGGTTTGAATATGCTCTGGCACAAGCCAGATTTATTGCCAGCTATGGCGCTGAGTACCAGCTAGAAGCACTTACAACCGTATCAGCTTTAGCTCCAGTCACAAAGAAGTTAAAGCTAATTGCCGCAGTTCACCCTGGATTGTGGCATCCGGGGGTAGTTGCGAAAATGGGTTCCAGTATTGATTTTCTGTCTAACGGTCGGTTTGCTCTGAATGTAGTCAGTGGCTGGTTCAAAGATGAATTTACTATTTATGGTGAACCTTGGTTAGACCATGACGAACGCTATCGACGTTCTGAGGAATTTATCCGCGTTCTCAAAGGTTTGTGGACTGAAGATGAGTTTCACTTCAAAGGCGACTTTTATCGTATCAACGGTGGTTGGGTGAAGCCCAAACCAATTACCCAACCGCATCCCGAAATCTTCCAAGGCGGTAACTCCAAAGCAGCCCGACGGATGGCTGGGCGCGTGTCTGATTGGTATTTTATGAATGGCAATACTATCGAAGGCGTGCGAGAGCAGATTGCAGAGGTGTCTGCATTAGCTCGTCAAGAAGGACGTAAAATCAAATTTGGTTTGAATTCCTTCATCATTGTGCGTGATACGGAAGCAGAAGCCCATGAAGTATTGCGCGAGATTATTGCCCAAGCGGATGTGGAGGCGGTTAAAGGATTTGGTGAAGCCGTGAAACAGGCAGGAGCCTCGACTCGTGAGCGTCAGGGAATGTGGGCGAATTCCAATTTTGAAGACTTGGTACAGTATAACGATGGCTTCAAGTCGGGCTTAATAGGTACTGCCGATCAAGTTGCCCAGAAGATTCGCCAGTTTTATGAAGCGGGAGTTGATTTAATTCTCGGCGGCTTCCTACACTACTCGGACGATTTGCCTGCATTTGGTCAGACAGTAATTCCGATTGTGCGCGAACTAGAAGCTAATTGTCGCACGGCTGATGAGTTAGTTGGAGTGTAGATTGACAGGCACTTTGTAGGGGTGGGTTTTGCGATCGCGTTGCT
Source organism: Nostoc sp. (assembly GCA_036918135.1). GTDB lineage: Bacteria > Cyanobacteriota > Cyanobacteriia > Cyanobacteriales > Nostocaceae > Nostoc. Next base: position 93,674 of record JBALDB010000051.1, on the reverse strand, counting down.
AATTGATGTCTGAATTTCATTTAGTAACGCCTGTAAATAATAGCGAAACTCACTCCTACAGCGAACAGTAATTGGCTTCTCTCCTCACAAAATTAAATTTAGAATAACTCTGCGTTCTTCGCGTTTCCTTAGCGTACCTTTGCGTTTAAAAAGGAGTTAAATCATGACATCAGTAATTGATACTGAACAGAAAGCACATATAATTCGGGACGATCAAGAAGCGATCGCGATCGCCCACGAATTAGCAGCTGAGTTTCTCAAAGGTGACTCAGAACGCGACCAAAATCGGCGTTTGCCTGCTGAAGAAGTCCAAAGGTTTTCCCAAAGCGGATTGTGGGGAATTACAGTCCCTAAAGAGTATGGCGGTGCTTTTGTCTCGAATGTCACTTTGGCAGAAGTGATTAAAATCATCTCTGAAGCTGACTCTAGCCTCGGTCAAATTCCCCAAAACCACCTATATATGGTGGAAGCAGTTCGCTTAGATGGTACAGATGAGCAGAAGAAGTTCTTCTTTGATTTGGTTTTACAAGGCAAACGGTTCGGTAACGCCTTCTCGGAAATTGGCACTAAATCTGTGACTGATGTCCAAACAAAGTTAGAACCAGACAATTCTGACTACGTACTCAACGGACGTAAATATTACTCTGCTGGGGCACTACTAGCTCATTGGGTTCCCGTGATTGCCAACCAAGATGGTAAGACAGTGGTGGCATTTGTCGAAAGAGATGCCCCAGGACTGACACTACTTGATGACTGGACGAGCTTCGGACAGCGTACCACAGCCAGTGGCACTACAATTATTGAAAATGTGAAAGTGAAGGCAGAACATGTAATTCCGCACTACTTAGCTTTTGAGAGGGCAACACCAATGGGTGCGATCGCCCAAATCATACAGGCCGCTGTAGATGTAGGGATTGCCAAAGCCGCAGTCCGTGACACCATCTACTTTGTCCGCAACCATACCCGCCCTTGGGTTGACAGCAATTTAGAAAAAGGATATGAAGACCCGCTGACGCTCTATAACTTAGGCAATGTACAAATTCAAGTTCACGCTGCTGAAGCCTTGCTACGACGTGCGGGTGAATTTATCGACATCGCCAACGAGTCAGGTTTAGAAGAACCCAAGGTGGTTGAAGCATCAATTGCAGTTGCAGAAGCCAAAGCCTTAGCCACCGAAGCATCACTACTAGCTACCAACAAGTTGTTTGAACTAGCAGGTACTAAGTCCACATTGGAGCAATTCAACTACAATCGCCACTGGCGAAATGCCCGCGCTCACACACTTCACGACCCTGTGCGTTGGAAGTACTACGCTGTTGGTAATTACTTCCTTAATGGTGTTTACCCTCCACGCCATCCTTGGCTGTAATTGCTGCATTCTCATATTGAAGTTCATCTATGCAAAGGCAATCACTGTTACACCCGTTGGTTTTTGATAATACTCGCTTCTGGCGAGAAACAAGCTACGTAATTCGTAATTAAATTCTTAGCTACGAATTACGAATAGTAATTTTGTTTTCATATCAGCAACGCCAAAATTTGTAACGTTGCTGAGATTATCTAAAAAGTGAAGGTTGTTCTCACAGTGCCAATTACAGCATCTTCATTGTCGTTGTTTTGAGCAGGAGCTGTAATCCAAATTACGCCAGGAGTGATGGCAATGTTATCTGTGAGTTGATATTTGTAAAAGCCTTCAATATGCAAAGATAAATCATTTGCAGGTGCAGGATTACCACTCTGATAAGGTTCTGCACCCACAACAATGCCACCAAGATTACCTTCTTTACCTAAATCTGGGAATGCCAATCCCAGAGCATAGTACCAAATATCTGCACTACCACTACCTGCCAGATTCTTGGCGTTAGTGTAGCCAAAGAACCCATTCACTGCAAATCGAGGACTAAATTTATAGAAAGCTTCTACTCCGTAAGAGTTGGTAATCGTCCGCTCAAATGGAGTATTTGCTTGCTCTGTCCCGACAAGTGTAAAACTACTACCCAGGTCAAATATTGCTCCTCGATTTTGGTAGGCATTTACATAGGTCAAACCAATGCCAGAGTTCTTGTTGGGGTTCCATGCTAATTGTCCAAATGCGCTATATTGACCATTAAAAAAACCGCTATCTGGCTGAGGACTGGCATGATCTCCCGCTAAATAACCCAAGCTCAATACTACTTTGTCACTTAATCGATAGTTAAATCCCCCACCTGCACCACCACCAATACGATAAATAGGATTAGCGGAAGCAAATTCTGTCAAAGCACGGCCACCTCCTGTAGCACTATCCAAATAGGGACTCTGAGTAAGAACAAAATCAAAAAATACTCCGTTTACTGCTCCTACGTAAGCCTCTATTTTGTCTCCAATCGGGAAGTAATAGGAGAGCCAATCAAGAAAATCATTGTTGTTGCCACCAGAGAGATTAAAGGTTTGAAGTCCTTCTGCTGTACCATCTGGCAATCCCAAAGTAGTGGCGTTTCCAGCAGTTAAACGGACGTATAGACTATCTCTACCTGTAAAACTACTTTTGAAAACGAGGCGAACTCTATCTTGAAAAACTGTGTTGCTACCATTAACGGAGCCACTAAAGGCATCTGTAATAGCAAAGATGGCTTCTCCTAGTAACTTTGTTGTTGTAGAAAACTGATTAGCTTCTAGTTCTGCCGTTCGAGCTTCTAAATTATCAACCCGACCCCGTAAAGTTGCTAGTTCTGGGGCAAATTCATCTTGCAGTCTTTGTAAGCTAGTTAAGTCTTCTTTAGTAACTAAGTCAGATGTAGCTGTTGCAATTAACTCGTTAATCCGAGATAAACAAGCATTTAAGCCTGCTGCAAATTCATAGCGAGTGATGGCGCGGTTTCCCCGATAAGTGCTATTTGGATATCCTGCAATACATCCATAACGCTCAACTAAAGACTGGAGTGCGCCAAATGCCCAATCACTTGGCTGCACATCTGAAAACTGCGATACAGATGTTACCTGAGACATACTGTTTGTCTGTTGGACGTTTGTATCACTATTGATTGCAGGAATTTCAAGCGTTTGTGCAATGGTTGTTTTCGGAGAATTTGCTTGAGTTACAATCCCTAAATTGCTATCTTCAGCATAAGCTGATGTGCTGGCTAACAAAGTAGCTCCCAAAACCATCGATTCCATGAATAAATTATGAAATGAACGATTGAACATTTCTATTGCTCCTCATATTTTTGATTGCCAACATTGAGCGAAAGCCATTAGACATTTCAACGACTTGTCAAGCTAAAAACTTTTAATTAGCCCCGATGAAGGTTGAATTACTCTAAAGCCTGAAAATTTTCACTAATATCGCCAAACTCCAGATATATCAGTGAATATCTGGCGTTTTAATCTGCTTGTTTCAGTAGAAAAAAGACTTTTTTTACACAAATACAATTCCTGCAAAAGCTGGAATATTTGCTTATAGAGTGTTTATTTGTCTGTAAAAAAACATTGTATTTTTACAGAATAAGCGGAATTTATACCGTCTGCTTTCAAACTACTATAAACTTATCGAATTAAAGTAGTTAATTATATTTAAGTTAATAATATTGCATATATAGTGTAGAAAAACAAGTAGAAAAATATTTTAATTTTTTTGCTTGACTCTCAATCAACTATTTTCTAACACTGCACTAACAATCTATAGCTTTAGCAAAATTCATTTAATTTTAACTTGCTTTATTAGTTAGCTCGTGTAATGATGTTTTGATGGTACAGTAGTTTTTGCAAATACTGTAGATTTAAAGTTTTTCTAGCCAATTTTATAGTTGCTCCTCACAATAGTGTTAATGGAGAAGTTGCAAGGGATGCAATTAATCGAAACGAAAGAATCTCAAAATTATCTCGATATAGCTAAGTCTTTAGCAAAGGAATTTGCCGAAACTGCTGTGGTACGGGATGCAAAAGGGGGAACACCAAAGCATGAACGCGATCGCCTGCGTCAAAGCAACTTGCTGAAACTGATCGTACCCACAGAGTACGGTGGTTTAGGACAAAGCTGGATTAGTGTTCTAGAAATTACCCGCGAGTTTGCCAAAGTTGATAGTTCCATTGCTCATGTCTTTTCTTACCACCATCTAGGTGTAGTAATTCCTCATATCTTTGGTTCGGCAGAGCAAAAACAGCGATATTATTCAGAAACTATTCATAATAATTGGTTTTGGTGCAATGCTCTTAACCCTTTAGATAAAAGAACTACTCTGAGACCAGAAAATAATTATTTCCGTCTCAACGGGGTTAAAAGCTTTTGCTCTGGCTCTGTTGACTCGGATATATTGCCGATTACTGCCACTCAGCAAGAAACTGGTGAATTGAATATTTTGGTAATTCCTACTCAACGACAAGGCGTTACTGTTCATGATGATTGGGATAATATCGGACAGCGTCAAACAGACAGTGGTAGTGTGACTTTTGAGAATGTGTTGGTCTACCCGGACGAAATTCTTGGTAGTAGAGACAAACCCGATCAACCCTTCAACACTATTCGCGCCTGCTTGACTCAATTGAATCTTGCTAATATCTACCTGGGTATTGCCCAAGGAACATTTGAAGCCGCTAAAACATATACTTGCACAAACACAAAACCTTGGCTGACATCAGGTGTAGAGAGTGCAACCAAAGATCCTTATACTCTCCAGCACTATGGCAAGATGTGGGTCGATCTTCAAGCAGCCGTATATCTGACTGAGCAGGCGGGAGAATTACTACAAGCAGCTTGGGAACAAGAATGGTCGCTTACTACAGAACAACGGGGAGAATGTGCAATTTCTATTGCTACTGCCAAAGTCTTCGTCACTAAAATTGGTTTAGACATCACCAACCGCATTTTTGAAGTTATGGGCGCACGTGCTACTAATACAAAATATGGCTTTGACCGCTATTGGCGTAATCTCCGCACATTCACTTTGCACGATCCAGTAGATTATAAAATCCGAGACATAGGAAACTGGGCATTAAATGACGAACTGCCGAAACCTAACTTTTATTCTTAGAAGGACAAGACTTGTACAACTACCATACTTCATCCCAATCCACGGTGACGGACGCTTGCGATTAATGTGGTGACAGGTGGTAATCCCGTGGAGTTAGTAGGAGATGGCTTACATTTTTTGATATATTTTTAAGTACTATTGCTTGTGACAAATAGTATTAGACCTTAAATTCTAAAAAATGGCTGTTAATTATCAGTGTAAAAACTTAAGCGTGGCTTTTCGAGTGATATTGCGTGATTAAAAATAAACTACTATAATTCTACCGACTTATAGTAGTTTGCTAAAAAGGTTTATAATAGCTGTATTGTAAAAGTACTGGATTAGTACAACAGAATATGACATTGAACAATACCTTTGGTGAATATAGTTTTGTCACTAAAGTAGACGTTACTAATCTCGAAGCTAGCGTCGAGTGGTATAAGTCCAAGCTTGGATTAGTTCCTGAAGAACAATATGACACGCCTAGCTGGAGACAGTTTAGTTTTCCTGATATTCCACGTTTTGCAATTGGATTGAACTTAAGTAACTCAGTTGACACAGGTAGTACTGTTAGTACCTTTGTTGTAAAAGATATAGTTGCTGCTCGTCAAAGCCTTATTGAAAAAGGAGTAGAAGTTGAGCCAATTACTGATGTCGGTCACGGAGTGCAATTGTCTATCTTCAGAGATATTGACGGAAACTTGTTAGGGCTTCGGCAAAATCCGTAATCTTAACCAGCTTGCTGCACAAATCGAGTATTAGGCAGCAACATGAGATCAGTTGCTGCCTAATTCTCAAATCTGTATATCAGGGAACAGAATTAATATCTGTATCCCTAATAACTCTGCCTTGCCTCAGTTTTGCCCACCGTACCTTAGCTGGTAAGGATTATTGAGTTGTGTGTGGGCATTAGTTATTACCCTAACTGCTGCTTTCTCCCCCTCCAACTCCTGAACTCGATTCAGCAAGTGCTTGGGAATGTGGGAATGTAGTTTGATAACTTGAGGGTGCGATCGCCCCATTGCTTGCTCAGGGCGAACGTATCTTATTTACTAATAAAAACTAAGAAAGATTTTAAACTGACATAGATAATTATAAAAATTGAAGAAATTATAAATAAAATAAATCAAATCTTCTCTCCTACTTTGAATTAGCTTATCTTCAGTTGAATGGCTATTCATTAATACTAAAAATCTTCAATTATCGGGGAAATAAAAGCATATTAATCGAGAGAATAAAGAAACCTTTCATGTAAAATATTCAACTCAAGTTTTGATGTACTGTTTTCAGCTAACGCTAAAACATTTAGTAAATAGTTGTTATCGATCGCCGCGAGGAACTGTTTATTTTTGATTCCTCGTTTCACACGCTTTTCTTTTCCTAAAAGATTGACCGCAATCTGCCGCAATAGTGCAAAGTTCTGTGGAGCATTATCTTTTATAATCCGACAGTCATCTTCTTTTAAAGCGACATCCAACAACGGCAGTCGCTACAACGGGGGAAACCCCCGCAACGCGCTGCCTCCCCAATGTAATGAATTCTCAATTCCCCAATGACTACGAATAGAATTAGCAAATTGTTCTGCCTTGGACTCAAGACTACTAATAAAATAACGAGTCTCTACTGCTGTTTTACCATATTCGCAGCGGACGGACTCTACCATACATACACTGCTAAACTTTGACCACACGGAATCTGGATCAAGTTGTGACCCAATTCCAGTCAACATTACATAGTTGCGGATTTCATGACGACCATGCCCTGCTTCTTCTGTTTTATATGTACTGTGTTCAATTCCTTCAAAACCTGTGCTTATCCCTGTTTGAAATAGTTCATATACTGACTCATGAAGACTGCCTTGGTTCTTTTTAAGGTGATTACATAATCTGCATCTTGCTGTGTAATTAGCTTGAGAATTTCTTTTTGACAACCTATTGCGTCTATTGTCACAATACATCCAGAAAGTTCTAATATCTTTAACAGTTCTGGAATTGCTGTAATTTCATTTGATTTTTCATTTACCTTCACCTGTCCTAACACTAATTTATTAGTAGTTGCCCAGGCGCTTACCATTTGAATTGCACTTTGTTCGCTAGCCTTGTCATAAGAGCTACATAAAGTTTTCCCATCAATTGCAACAACTTCACCCTCTGTTATTTTGTACGTTGATTTCATCCAGGAGAGGAAACATTCTTGAAATTGTTGAGGATTAACAAGAGCAAAGACTCGCCCAAAAGTCTCATGTGAGGGTATACCGTTTGGTAATTCCAAAAACGTTTTTAACGATTCATACTTGGCGCAACCATACGTCTCGATTGCTACCCAACTGTCTGCCCCACAGATCACCGCACACATGGCAATGGTAATAATATCAATCAACTTGTGACGCTTCGTACGATCTATTCGTGGATCTTCCATTACAGCAAAGTGGTCAGCAATCGTAACTTTTGGCTTGAGTTTCATGAAAACGCCAGTGGGTGGTTTTTCTTTATTTCTTTAACGCACTTTTGAATTTACTACAAAAACCAACCCCCATCACACTGGCAGCCGACGACCGCCACAAATACCCCCCCTCAAAACGATTATCATTATTATTTAGTTCACACTTACTTTTTTGAAATGCTTGCGTGCTGTAGCGAAGCGCGAATTCTACCTCGATCATCAACCTTCAATATTTAGATGCGTTCGCCCTGGTTCCAAATATGACCAAGCTGGAGAGGAAATATCTCAGAGTTTCCCGAACAATTGCAAGTCGAGAGAATAGACCTCTTGCATTCATTACTTTTTGCGCTCTTGTGGTCAAAGGGAAAAGGGAAAATACAAAAACCTTTCTCCCTTTTCCCGACTTATGCAATAAGTCTAATGAACGCTTTCAGTTGGTAATTAAAAACAAATCCCTCAGTTGTCAAAGGCAAACAGAGGGAATACAAACTTTATAAGTGGGGGTGTTATTGCTATGAGTTTAACATCAAAAATGACATTGGTAGAGGTTTTTTACAATGACTACTGACAGCTTCAGCAATAACAGAAGAAAACGCCATATTTACATAGATAGTAAACTTGATGATTTACCTTTAACAATAAAGGCTGAAGTACAAGCCTGGGCATAAACCAGCTAACATTATATTATGCTCCCATGAATGACGCGCCCTCTTGCCACTCATTCCTACTAGTTTACCGCGCTGCTTATAACACCCTTAAGGGCTGCAATTCCCTGTTCAATACTAGCCCACAGACCCATGTCAGGTTCCTTACCGGCTATCTCTCGCGTTCCGACGAAGTAAAGAACGCCTTTAAGAATCTCTTGGTGAGCGCGATTTTCAAAATTAACTCGGTTGAGCGGTTCCATCAAATCTTGAAGTTCATCATTCAAAGACTGGGCAACCTTGTGTAGAACCAGCCCGGTCATTGTCTGTTGATGCTTTAGCAACTCAAGCTGTAAGTATTTGTCATACAAAGTTAGCTCGGAGCCGCTCATCATTTGGCTTACCTTCTGAGCATGTTGAGTAGTAATGTCGCGAGGTTCTGCTGCGTTGCCGTATTTAGAAATAACTGCTTCGATGACGCCGAGATTTTCGCGATCGCTGTTTATCATTCCTTCGAGCCGCTCGCAAATCGTATTGTCGTCCGTCTGTGCTATTAACTTTTGCTCACTTTCCAACAGAACATTCTGAAAAAGCTTTAGATCGGCAAGCTTAGTCGCTATATTTGTCACATCGGCCATTATTATTAACTCCAGACTACAAGTTTTATCGGTTATGACAAGCAAACTCACTTTTTCTATATTCTCGTGAGGTTTGAGTAAGTCTGTCCCTCCTCAGAAAGATTTATATGAATTGCTGATTTTATTTATTTTTTGACTTTTGCTTTAATTCTTACTGCTCGCTTTACTTATATAAAGTCATAGTCTTAATTTTTACAACCTTTCTTTATTTACTTACTGCTTTCTCTGTGTGCCAGTCTTGGGTGCAAAATGTGGGATGCATTAGTTGGCCGATCTATTTCTGTGAACTTTGGCCCGGCGATGAGAACTGTAACCATCATTAATATACTTGTCACCATGATAATGCTCACCACGCTAGGATCTTCAAAGTTGCTTGCACCTACTAATAATGCGGCGGCAAAATTGCGTTGAGCTGTTCCGACTCCTAGCACTCTTTGAGTGTCAATACCAGGGCCACCTAAAAGATAGCCTACACTAAAAGAAAAGAGAATAAATACAGCACAAACAAAGATTGCACCTGTTTTTAATAAGGCAATCATATCGTTAGTATGAACTACCAGTCTGACTACTAGACCTAAAAATAATCCACCATTAGATAATTTGAACAAAATCGGCCCAAGAGTTATAGCGATCGCTGGAAATTTAGCTTTGATGAATAGCCCAATTACCAATGGGCTGACCATCATTAATAATAAGGGTTCCGCAATCTCCCAGGAATTGATTTGTACGCTTTCTACCACTAAAGGCAATACAATCGGCATATAAACGATTGTGCCCAACATCAGCAACATCATTAACCCCACGGAAAAAGCTATATTCCCCTTGACTATATGAGCAAGTTTTGGTAAAGCTGGGGGCCCCGATGCTACTGCCATTACCAGTAAACCATCTCTAAGCGGTTCACTTAGATGTGGTGGCCCCTATATACCGCCTGTACTGGCATCTCTGCCACACAGTTTATATGCACATACTGCTGATGAAATCGACTTCGGTGGGCTGCGTGGCAAGACCGTGGCAGTGCTGGGTGCTGCGGCTTCGGCCTTTGATGCGGCAGGAGTGGCACTCGAATCAGGAGCGAAGGCAGTACACCTGTTCGCACGACGGTCTGCGATCGCTTCACTGCCAGTGATTCGCGTGCGTGGGTATCCTGGTGCTTACTACAACTATCCGCAACTGTTTGATGCAGCTCGCTGGTTCCAAGCTTGGCGGTTTAATCAGGTTGGCTCTACACCACCAACCGACGCAATCGAGCGAGTAACTGCGTTCTCTAACTTCCACCTGCACCTATCCGCACCGTGGAGAGACGCTAAAGACCAAGGCAATCGCATCGTCGCTCAAGTTAATGATGATGTTTTCGAGTTCGATTTTACGATCGCTGGTACTGGTTACTTCGTCGATCCAACAAAGCGACCGGAACTAGCCGACTTTGCCCATCACATTGCACTCTGGCGCGATCGCTAAAAACTAAACTCAGTTTTTAAAAACAGCAATTACCCCCAAAATATACATAATCTCGATAAAATTAAAGGAGTATTATTTGGGCTAACTTCAGCCCAATTTAGCCTGATGATTATCTACGTATTTTTGACTCAAAAATTTCCAAAAAATTCCTAAAAAATCTCGAAAATTAAAATCGCTGTAAGCCATAACTAGAGGTATTTTTTCTGTCTATAGGTGGCGCGGGCGGCTTATATACTACCTATACCACTCACGAACACCTGTTTTATTTTTAGGCAGTTTATTTTATACTAAAATTAAATTTGGTTACGGACAATTAGTTATATTGTTTTGGGGCGGTGCGGTGGGTGGTCATGGCTGATTGGCTGGCAACAAGGATAAAGCAAAGCCCCCTTGTAGGCTGTGCAAAAGGTTGACAAAGTAAATAGTCAAGTTATTGGAGGGCTGTAGAGGGCTGTAGAAGGCTGTGTAAGGGGTTGTGGATGGACATAAAATAAGAAGCCCAGGGATAGGGCATTGCTGCGATTCCCTGGGCTTTGGGCTAAATTCATAACAACAGTGAAAAATACTTAAGTTAGCTGTTGTAACGTGGTGGGGTAATAGTACAGCAACATTACAACAACTACTTTTATGACTAGCCAGCAGGAGACTTCCTAAGTTTGATTTGCTGGCTGGTTTTGTTTTTAGTTCGGTTTTAGGTTACGGAAATCTGATTCAACTTCCTTCTGAATATGAATCTTTATTATTTAAACCAAGAATATCTACATTATTCAAGACATTAATTAAACCACGATCATCAGTAGAAGTAGAAGCAGATAATGAACCCTCGGCTGTTACTTCCTGTTTATCAGTTAATTCTTTTTTAGATAAGTCTGTTTTTGATTTGTCGTCTTGATTAGCCATAATTTGTGGAAAAGTATGTAAAGAACAATTTCGTACTGAGATACTTGACAATATTTGCTTGATATTAGTATCATCTTTGAGTCGGATAGCCATAATGCATAAATACTACTGAAGATAGATAATTTTTTACCTTATTTGTGGTGTTACTAATGTTACCTGACTGGAAAGATCTAAAGTTAAAACATTACAAAATATTGCACGAGCAAACGGGCAAGCTGTTTAAACGAGTTTGGTGGGGTAAGGCAATACAGCTTGACTAAAGAGCGATCGCGTTGGTGTAAGCCTCTCGTAGAGAAGCAGGGCAGAACACACGTCGTAATCTTTACCAAAGAAACCCAGTTTCTAAATTCTGCTTTTTCAATCCACAACGACGAAAACCTCCAGCACCAAAATTCAGGTTACTAATGTCAGATTTTCGCAAAGAAATCAGAATTTGTTTTATTGGTGAATCGTTTGTTAATGGTACAGGCGATCCAGAGTTTTTGGGTTGGACAGGTAGAGTGTGTCACAATACTGAATCTAAAGGATACGCAATCACTCACTACAACTTGGGAGTACGGGCAGAGACGAGTCGATATCTCAAACAACGTTGGTACTCAGAAGTCTCCTATCGGCTCCCACTACAATGCGATGGTCGAGTAGTGTTTTCCTTTGGGGTAAACGATTCAGGATGGGCAGGTAGAAAGCAAGGAATCGAACTTTCAGAGTCGATCGCAAATGCTCACAGCATCCTGACCCAAGCAAAGCAACTCTATCCTGTCTTGATGGTTGGGCCGCCACCATGTGGTGATGTCGAGCAAGAAAAAAGAAATCAAATTATTGCAAATCTATCACAGGAATTTGCGTTAGTTTGTAATGAGTTAAATGTTCCGTATCTTGATGTGTTTTCTAGTTTGGTGAAGTCACCGATCTGGTTAACAGAAGCAAAAGCCAATGACGGCGCTCATCCAAAAGCAGATGGTTATGCAGAATTTGCCGCGATCGTACAAAACTGGGAAGGTTGGTTAAATTGGTTCACGCCTAAAAAAATATAGTCTTTTAGTTATGCGATCGCATTCTATTTAGAAATTTCAACATTTTCTCAATTAACAACTTTCAATCAACAACCCCATGACCTTACCAACGACTAAGCTCAGTCAAACTGGATTGACCGTTTCGCGCCTCTGCCAATGTGTGTAATCTGACCAGAATTTATGGGAAGATGACCCAATACCGGAAGAATTACTACCGATAATTGAACGGCTAATTACTCCTAGCATTGTTGAACTTGACCATTATATAGGAATCTGGTTTGATTCCTGAAATTATTTGTGTAGGGAGGGAACAGGGAACAGGTAAAAAGCTTTGGAAGTAGTACTGAGTTTTTTTCAAAAATCAAATACTAATTCTATATGAGCGATCGCTTCTACTGATATTGGTTGTTTTTGCTGGACTAATACATTTAGTACAGCTATGTTAAAGCCTTCCTCTTGCTCAAATGAAATCATATTTTGTAAATGCTGCTGATAATGTGCTGCTAAATCCGAGGTTAACTGGTTGTACTCGAAAGGTTCCGGGTAAAAACCTCCAAGTGTCGCATTTATAATTTGGCTAAGGTACATGAAATTATTTTCGCTGTCAATGGTGAGGCGATCGCACTTCGCCAGAGGTTAGAGATATCGTTTTATTTATCATTTATCCCTGTTCTGTCACTCTGGGAAAACATTTGCCATTTGTGATTTCTAGAGTTTTTATCTACTAAGCGTCGCGCAATTTTTTTCTAATAACAAATGCAAGACCTATTTTTTTCTAATAGGAAAGCCTGTATTGACTGACCGATAAAGCTTTCAGAGATTGGCTGCTCGGAAAGTGACACATGAGGGATAATATTTTGTTTTTGCATAACTTAATTTAATTGTGGAGGTTAAAACCCCATTTCATAGCGCACCAACGATAACGCCAGGGTTTTTTCTTTTGTCGTCTACTGCTGTTTTCTGTGTCTTCTTCCTCTTCGTAGTCGAGAAGAAAATCGCAGTCAATGGAGATATCTGACCAGCCGTAAGCGTCGAGGATGGTTTTAAAGAGTTGGGAATGACACAGGATGCACAGGAAATGTAAATTTTCTTTGATTCATTGTAATCATTTGCAAACAAAGCATCTCCAGTTTTTCTACAGCTTGGTTGCTGCCTAAAAGTCCGATCGCCTACTTGCCCAAATTAGGGGATGGGTTATAGGCCATTGGAAGCGATCGCCAATACTTACCTCTTGTAAAATAAGTATGTTGTCTGTTCCCCCAACAAAATGTCATGTAACTTAACAATACCTGGGCGATCGCTGTTATTTTTGTAGTAATTGCGGTTCAAGCGGCAATCTGCTACATATCAGTGTGCTCTCATCTCGATTTGTCCACCCAAAGACAGTAGATGAAGTTTTGTCTAAATAACTATAAGGGATGAAATAGCTCTGCTTTCCAAAAAGTTGAAAAGGAACAGATTTTTATGACATTTGATTACGACTTGTTTGTCATTGGTGCTGGGCCTGGGGGATTGGCAGCAGCTAAAAAAGCAGCTAGCTACGGTGTCCGTGTTGCGATTGCCGAACAAGAAGCCCTTGGTGGAACCTGCGTCAATCGTGGCTGCGTTCCCAAAAAACTGATTGTCTATGCTGCTGACTTTGCCCTGCAAAATAAAATGGCGCGTAGTTATGGGTGGAGTGATTGTCAAACATACTTTGACTGGACATTATTTATTAAATCTGTATACCAGCATGTTGACAGCATCAACCAATCCTATTCTCAACAATTGCACAAAGCCGGAATTGAAATAATTTCGGAACGTGCCACTTTCATTGATGCCCATACTATCAATATTGGTGGACGCAAAGTTACAGCAGACAAAATTTTAATTGCTGTGGGTGGACAACCCCTGAAGCCAAATATCCCAGGTATAGAATACGCTATCACATCTCGCGAAATGTTTCAGTTACCCTATTTGCCGAAGCGTTTGGCAATTATTGGCGGCGGCTACATTGGCATAGAATTTTCTAGTATGATGCAGGCTTTTGGCTGCCAAGTAACGGTAATTGAAAAAGAAGAGATGATTTTATCAGGGTTTGATGGTGACATTCGCTCTACAGTGCGACAAGCTTTGAGTAAACGGGGAATTAAGTTATTCACCAACACTACCATTCAAAAAATCAAATATTCACAAGAGTCTTTGTTGTTGAGTATTACTAGTGAGAGCCGAGAAATAGTTGCAGCAGATACCATCCTAGTTGCCACAGGTTACACCCCAAATACTAAAAATCTAGGCTTAGAAAATGCCCGTGTTGAACTTGGCGAACAGGGTGCAATCAAAGTAGATGAAGAAAGCCGTACCAACCAAGAAAATATCTTTGCTGTAGGTGACTGTACTAGCCGCATCCAATTATCTCCAGTGGCTAAGGCAGAAGGTATTGCCTTTGCCAATACAGTTTTTGGCAGCAAGCCACAAAAACTCAATTATGATTATGTCCCCTCTGCTGTTTTTTGCCGTCCAGAAGCAGCTAGTGTAGGAATGACTGAGACCAAGGCACGGGAAAAATTTGGTGAATCTGTAAAATGCTACTACACCCAATTCCAACCACTGTTCTATCAGCTAACTCAACACGATAAGCAAGCGACAATCAAGTTAGTGGTAAATGGCGATTCTGAGGAAGTTTTAGGCGCTCACATGGTGGGCGAAAACGCAGCTGATATCATTCAAAGTCTTGGTGTTGCAATTCGTAAAGGCATTACTAAGCAAGAACTGGATGAAACAATAGGCATTCATCCGACGACAGGAGAAGAGTTTCTGTCGTTAAATTGAATTCCCAGTAAGCTAAAGCCTGCGGTCACGGATGATGAATCCACCTTTTTCGTGTAAATATGTGGTGATTTGGTCAATCCAGTCCTTAATTCTATTTCCTTGGTGTACTAACTTATTATTAAGTTGATTAATTAAATATTCATAATGCTGATTTCTACCTTGATATTCAGTTAAATGTATATCTAATTTTTTGTCAATGTTCAAAAGGGTCAAAATTATCAGGTAACTTATCATCGGGTGGTTGTACTGGAGTAGTTGTTGTCATTAATCACCTCCATCAAAAATATCTTCTAATACCAACTCAAGAAAATTTGTTGAATCAGCCTTTACCTGTTCTCTCTTAGCTTCTTCAACTATTGGTGTTGGGACTTCTATCCCTGGTTTGTAATGGATGATACTACCGTCTGTATCTTTAATTGGGTTCCCGTGTTCATCCTTTGGTTGCGATATCTCTCTTTTTAAATCAGCCGTACTGCTACTGATACCGCCTAGTACATCTTTAAAAGCAATAGAAATAGCGACGACTACGGCAATAGAACTCAATTTTTCATTAGCCGTGTTTATAAAAGAGAAGAATTTACCTTGAAGATTCGGCTGTGGGTTCATGTACCCATAGGCATTTTCTAATAGCACCCCACCTTTTCTTAATGCGTTCCCTATCTTGCCAAGATTACCGCCAACAACTTCCAATCCAGTTGTGATTAGCCCACCAAGTTGAGTAACCTGATTAAAAACATTTGATGCTGCTTGGTATATTCGGTTTTGAATGCGAGTTTTAGACATCAGATAGGCGATTGGTAAATGCAGTGCAGATTACTTTGCCGTGGGTAGAATTGGTAGCAGAAAAAATAGTTTTTATCTAAGACGAGCGACCAAATCAACAAAGTCGCTGTCTTAATTTGAGAATTGCACGTTGAATCTGAATCAAGATGGTAGATTTTCGTACAACTTGGGTAACCTAAAAGCAGCTATCGCCTAAGTGCATGAGGTTTTTATTCTTCTTTAATAAATGCCGTTCGGGTGACGCTCGTACCTCGCTAACGCTACTTGCTTTATGCTGGGAAAGCCGTCCACCGTAGTCGCTCACCTTTTAAATTTTGCCTAGACACGGACTGACTTGTGGCAGACATCGCACTCATCCAATTCAATCAGGAGCTAGTGAAGCATAAATGAGTCTACTGTTAAAATGTCTTTTAGCGGTCAATAATAACCACATCAATTGCTATAAAAAACTACTAACTGGCTTTGCTCTCTGGCTGTGCTGCCTGAATTTTGGAATACAATCTGCTCAGGCTGAAGGTAGTCGCACACTGTATCCTAGTAGTGCCTCAGCCAGTAGTAGCCGAGCTAACCTAGAGTGGCGTACTGATACTTATGGCGGTCTTGTGCTGCGACGAACGTTGCTTAAGGTTTATGCCAATAAAGATGAGTATATTCTTTTGGGTTCCAGTGCAGTTGGGGTAGGTAGCGGTGATATCCGTGTTTACAATCCTGGTCGTGTCACTGGTAGTATTGGCAGTGAAACTGTTCCTATCACACCAGATTTTGTGTGTACTTCTCAAGCTGGAAGTGGTGTTATCTCAACTCGCCAACAGGAGTTAAATGGTCCCCGTGCTATTTCTGGTGGAGGCAATCCCAATGGCTATATTCCCTGCTACTACAAAGCCCCATCCACTGGAGTTTATGACATAGTTTTCTATGGACCTACTGGGGGTAACTCACCAGCTAATGGTGCCCCTACTGGTGAGATTAATTTGAGCAATGCTAACAACTTTAATACTCAACAAGGAACGAGTGTTGCAGCTTGGGATGTAACAGTACGCAGTAGCAATCAAACTTCAACAACCGATTTAAACGGACGCTTATTCAGCTATTATCTGGCTCTATTTACTGGTAATAATGGTCGATATCTCAACTTCCCAATCTATCCAGTAACCACAGATGGCTTCCAATATAAAGTAGAACTCAGGGGTACAGATCCGAATGGATTCGTTCTCTATGGTAATCAGGTAGGCTTTTTTGACAGTGATGGTAAAACCCCTCTCTATCACGACATACTAGGGGCAGACAGTCAGCTAACAAACCCTCAAGGTAGTGTTAGCTTAGCTCGTCCCCAATACGCTACTTTTTTTAACTCCATCGACAGTAACGTACTTCCATACGTTGAACGTTACAAACCAGACGGAACTTTAGACGGAACTGGTATTCCCCTTAGCCCAATTATTCCTGCTGTTAGTAATTTACAATTCAACGGCACAGTTACAGGAAATAACAGTTCATTCGGCACAGGCGGTACTTTTAATTTTGGCAGCAACGTCACAGGGACTTACGAACTGATTATCAGCCGAGATGGCAGCAATTTTGATCCCACTAACTCCCAAAACCGTCTTCTGCGAGGAACTATGGCTACAACAGGACAACAAGCTGTTAGTTGGGATGGTAAAGATAACAGTGGCAATTTTTTTCCGGTTGGTAGTAATTACAAAGTTCGTGTCAGAACCTTTGGAGGTGAATATCACTTTCCCTTGCTGGATGCAGAAAACAATTTTACTGGTGGTCCTACCATTACAATGTTGAATGCCGCTAATCCTATAGGCAACACTAGAGGATTTTATGACGATCGCGGTTACAAAACCATTGGTGGTACTCAAATCGGTACGTCTGGTCAAGTACTCTGTGGTATTAGTCCGCCAAACCCAGCCTTTAGCGACCCAATTAATGGTTTTGACACCGCCAGCAATGACCGGAAATTTGGTCAGTCTGGTAACCTTGGTAACGCTGGGACATCATGCAACGGCTCTTTTGGAGATACGAAAGGGTTGGATTTATGGACTTATTATCCCGGTCAAACTCAACCAACTCCATTTAACATTATTGATGCAGTTTCATCGAATGTTGGCAAAGTCATAATCAACGAAGTTTTATATAGCGAAACGGGCACTACTACTAGCACTAACGATGAATTTATTGAACTTTATAATCCTTCTTCATCAACTGTAGATTTGAGTGGTTTGAAGTTAGCAGACGGACACCTGACTGCTAATGATAATGATGGCACTAACGGCTTTACTTATACATTTCCGAACGGCACAACCCTACAAGCGGGAAAATATGCTGTAATTTGGATTGGGGATAACAATGCCAACCATCAAGCAACAGGAGCAGCTTTTCAAGCTTGGTTAGGACAGACTCCCAAACTCAACAACTTGGGTGATGATATCTGGTTGTACGATAATCAAAATAAAATTATTGACTATATCGCCTATGGCAGTGGTAATGAAATTAATACGCCTCCTGCAAGTGTTCTCAATCTCTGGGACAACACATATCAGTCTTCTTTAATTGGAGCTAGTAATGGTCAATCTATCAGCTTAACTCCCAATGGTCAGGATACCAATGTCAGTGCTTGCTGGGAAGCAACCACCAGTGGGAACGCTAGCACACGATGTACAAACTACCTACCAACTAGAGACACTGATACTACAGGTAGTCGCGTTACCAGTGTTGGCGAAAACAATAATGGTGCTACTGGTGTGAATGCAAAGCTTTTGTTAGTCAAACGCATCACCCGCATCAATAATCAGGATTTAACCGATATTATAGATGGTCGCAGCGACGTGGCGACAACTGCTGCCAACTATATCCCAGAACCCTATGCTTCTGATGATAACGATGCAAAATGGCCTGTTGGCTATTTGCGGGGATTGATTAATGCTGGGACTGTGAAGCCAGGAGATGAGTTGGAATACACTATTTACTTTCTTTCCAAAGGGCCAAATGATGCTACTAACGTTAAATTCTGCGACTTAGTTCCGAGTAATACTACTTTTATTTCCAGTGCATTTAATAATAATACTCCCAGTGATGGCGGCTTACCAACAGCAGACCGAGGTATTGCCCTTGCAATCAGTTCCAGCACTCCTACAGTTTACCTGAGCAACGTTGAAGATAGCGATCGCGGACGTTTTTATCCTGCTAACGAGTCAGCGCCATCATCCTGCGGTACTAATACTAATGGTGCTGTGGTGGTGAATATCACGCGCAGTCCAGGTTTACCAACTTTAGTCAAAGATGTTTACGGTTTTGTGCGCTTCCGCACCAAGGTGAAATGAGAAAAACTGAGGAATAATAAGTAATTAGGAGTTAACTCCTAACTGTTTTGCTTAACCACCGCTAACTGGAGGAATTAACACAACTTCATCACCATCTTGTAGGAGGGTATCTGGTTCAACAAATATCAGATTAATTCCGAAGCGGGTGATGTCACGCCATTGAGAGAGTTCGGGGTGTTCAGCTATGAGGCGATCGCATACTGCCTTAACCGGCGTACTATTGGGAAATTCCAGTACTAGTTCTGAAACCTGAAAAGCTTCTTGATAAGCGGCGAACAATTTGATGGTAACGGTGATTGCAGATTTAGACATACAACATGCTTTGGCAGCGCTAGCAAGTACTTTAATGCTTGACAAGCACCCTGAATTCTTGAAATTTATTATACATTACTAAGCAGGTGGGCACAAATAAACATTAATAATATTGCCATTTTCAAGTAATAGTTTTAGCTCTATGAGTTATTGCCTCAATCCCAAGTGTCCGAATCCTGCTGATTTAATGAATGCCAATGGTAACATTTTTTGTCGTAACTGTGGGGCAAACTTGTTACTAGAAAACAAATATCGAGTAATCAAGTTATTAGGTAGTGGAGGCTTTTCTTGGACTTTTGAAGTAGAAGATAACGACATCAAAAAAGTCCTCAAGGTTTTGAATTTATCTTTAGTTAGCGACACCGACAAAAAATCTAAAATAGTCAATTTGTTTAGGCGAGAAGCTGAGGTGCTAATTCGCTTGAATAATTCAGGAATTCCGAAAGTTGAGCCAGATGGATATTTTGAATTGAACTTTCCAGATTCTCCAGAGCCATTATACTGCTTGGTAATGGAAAAAATTGATGGTCTAAATTTACAACAATGGTTAAAAAATCGCAATTATAAACCTATCACACCAGAACTAGCGATCGCTTATTTAAAACAAATACTAAATATTTTAGAGCAAGTCCACGCTCAGGGGTATTTTCATCGGGATATTAAACCAGCAAACATTATGGTAAAACCAGATGGACAACTGGTGTTAATTGACTTTGGAGCAGTACGCGATTTAGCACAAACTTATGTGCAGCAACAAAACGAAAATACAATCGTTGGTACACTGGGTTACTCATCACCCGAACAAATGAAAGGCACAGTGGTAAAGCAGTCAGATTTTTTTGCTTTAGGACGAACTTTTGTACATTTACTAACTGGAAAATCTCCCTTACATCTGCAAGAAGACAAGCAAACAGGTAAGTTAATTTGGCGCAACCAAGTTTCATTTCACTCCAATCATTGGAGAAATTGGTTAGATAAATTGAGGTGGCGACCGTTTTTCGATTTGCTCGATGAAATGATGCAGCCATATTGGAAAAATCGTCCGGAAAATACTCAAGTAATTTTACGACGCCTGAATTATCCAGTTATTTTACCACGGATTTCACTTCGCTTAGCTGGTACAGTTATTTTCTTGGGACTGGGGTTAGGTGGTAGTTATTGGTATTTAAACGGAATGAATGGATGTTCAAAAATTTGGTTGAGGTATTTTTCCGAAGACGACAGTATTAGTTGTGGCGAACAAATTCTGTTACCAAATATCAATATGAAAGTAGCAGAAAAAGAACGAGGAGTAAAGGCGATCGCAATGGGTCACTACCAAGATGCAATTACTTGGTTTGAGAAAGCTTGGCAAAAAGACCGTGACCCAGAAACCTTAATTTATCTTAATAACAGCCGCTTAGAAGTTAATAAAATTAAAGCCTACACTATCGCTGTTGTCGCTCCTATCGGCGATAATAATGACAACATCAACTCTAGTAAAGAAATATTACGTGGTGTAGCACAGGCACAAAATGAATTTAATCAAAATTACAAAACTAAAAAAATCGGGTTAAAAGTATTGATTGCTACTGATAACAATCAAACTGAAGATGCTCGAAAAATAGCAGATTCTTTAGTAAAAAGACATGATGTTTTAGCTGTTATTGGTCATTTCCGAAGCGATACAACTTTAGAAGCAATTAAAGTTTATCAAGAACGTCACCTCTTATTAATTTCTGCGACAGCCACATCAGAATCTCTATCTACATCCTGTCAATCAAATTATCCTAATTGTTTTTTTCGTGTTGTTCCTAGTAATCGTGTCATTACCCAAACTTTAGCTAAATACCTGAAAAAGGAAAATAAGCTAAAAGCAGCAATATTTTTTAATCCTAATAGTAATTATAGTGAATCTCTGCAAGCACAAATGAAAGGTAGACTTTCTGAATTAGGTGGGAAAGTAGTAGCACAAATACCTTTATATGAAAATGTAGAATCTAGTATAAATAAAGTGAAAGAACAGCAAGCAAATGTAATCATTTTATTTACAACTACTGACGGACTAACCTCTGATTCCGCACTTCAAGTAATTAAATATGCCAAAAAATGCAAATATTTAATAGTAGGTGGGGATAGTTTAGATAATAATAAGCTTCTTAAAGAATTGGTAGGCAATCAAGCAGGTGCAGTAGTAGCTATACCTTGGCATTCCAGAAGTATTCTTAATCGAAATTTTTCTAAACAAGTAGAGAAAATTTGGGGAAAAGCAGATAATTGGCACACTGCATTATCTTATGATGCAACTCGTGTATTACTAGCAGCTTTAGAAAAAATACCATCACCTAGCCGTGAAAATCTGCAACAAGCGATCGCCGAGACTAATTTTAAAGTAAGTGGTGCTACAGGAGTAATTTCTTTTAAACCAAATGGCGATCGTCAACAGGAAAATATTTATTTAGTAAAAGTCGTATTGAATCCTAATACAGCAGAAATTGAATATATACCTTTAAATTTATCAAAGTAGTTTGCAAGTAATTAATTCTAAGTCCTTCACAACATAAATTTATATATAGCGGATAGTAATGCTATATAGTAATCCGCTTTGATTCCTGAAATTATTTGCATAGGAAGGCAACAGGAAACAGGCAACGGGGAACGGTGAAGAAGAATAAAAAGTGTACTGAGTTTTTTTCAAAAATAAAATATGAGTTTTATATAACTGAAATCACTAAGTTAGAGAAAAAGCAGGAATTTAAATTTCTCTGAATTTTTAACTTTAATAATTAAAGAATCAGTAATCAGAATCCATGCTTTAATTTATTGATTCTCTTATTAGTTAGAAAGGCTGGTTTTCAAAGCCTTCTAAATTTTGATGTCGAATTAGTAAAACTCTGAGTGATTTACATTATTCATCTATACGTAGCAGCTTGCGATAAAAGGCTTGTGAAAAATCGGTGGCACGATAACGTTTATAGTTTTCTATAAGTTCAATTAAATAATTAATAAACTCAAAACTGGCTAGCATCAGTTCGTAACTCAGTTCCGCATTGCCATCAAACTGTACTCGGCAACGCGTTAAGTCAGAAGGTAGAGTAGCAACATTCCAAGAGGCAACAAAAGGGACATGTTCACTAGCTTCTATCTTTCGGTGTCCCTCCAAAACTCCTTTTTGATAAAGACTAATAGCATAGGGTAAAAAATTCCTTTTAGCGCCCTGAACGTAAGGTAAATAGACACTAGCTTGTTGTTGAGTAGCAGGCTGGAGTTGGAGTTGCTCAATAGACGACATTATTAAATATTCCTCAAGTTAGTTGGCAACTGGCAATAGGCTCTTAGTAGTATTCCCAAAAAATGCGTCTAAAGCACATAGCGTATAGCGGGGAGTCGGGAGTAGGAAATCAGCTGATGTGGTTCAACTTTGGTTACCAACCGCAAGATGGGGAGAAGTCGCCAATGACAAATGACTAATGACTTATACCCAATAAATGAAGTTACTGCTAAGAAATATTAAAATTTCGGTTACAATAAGGCTGCGTTAACTTTTATCGAAAGTTGGGGGCAATAGATTAAAAATCCCTGCTATAAAGTAGTGGATACACTTTTTGCTGTTTTTCTAAGGAAAAGCTGCCCAGTTGCGATCGCTTTGCCTAATCTGGAGTTTACATTGGTTAAACTCTTACTCTACAAGCTTCCTGCCCAAGTGGCGCTCAAAGGAATCAAGTATATGTATCAGAGTGGCAAATGTGGTTAATGCCAAGCAATTAGCACAGTAGCGGTAAAAACAAAGTAGTCCCAGCGGCTTTTGGCTTAGGGATAGTGGGTATTCCAGTTTGCCCATTCCGATTAACATCGGCAAAAGTAGCGATTTAGGATATTTGTCCGTAAAATTACTAACTGTGAACAAATAGTGGTTTTTGAATCAAGCAAGCCAACTTATGCCAGCGAATTCCTGGCCCGAAGAAGATTCTTATCAAGAGCTTGATCCACTCAACTCCTTATTGTCTGACCTCTCAGTAGATGAGGAGTCTGTGTTAGAGACAGAAAACATGTCTCTACCATCCCGGTTTCAAGGTCGTAGACGTAAAGCAGCTCTAGTCTTGACTATTGTCTGGAGTGGAACGATCGCTCTGCATTTAGTTTCTTGGGCATCTATATTCATACTAGGATTGACCACCGTTCTTGGCCTTCATGCTTTGGTGGTAGTGTTTACTAAACCCCGTTGTCATCCAAAAGAAATGCAGGGAGATTATCCCTATGTATCTGTGTTAGTAGCTGCGAAAAATGAAGAAGCGGTAATTGCTAAATTAGTCAATAATCTTTGTAATCTGGAATATCCAGATGGCAAATACGAACTATGGATAATTGACGATCGCAGCACCGATAATACACCCCATTTATTAACAGAATTACAACATAAATATGATAAACTTAAAGTACTAACACGCTCAGCAGAGGCTAGTGGCGGCAAGTCAGGAGCCTTGAATCAGGTACTACCGTTGATAAAGGGCGAAATCATTGCTGTATTTGATGCTGATGCTCAAGTGACACCAGATTTATTATCACAAGTAATACCTTTATTCCAAAGAGAAAAGGTGGGGGCGGTGCAAGTGCGAAAAGCGATAGCTAACGCCAAACAAAATTTTTGGACTAAGGGTCAAATGGGGGAAATGGGACTCGATACCTGGTTTCAGCAACAGCGGACAGGTCTTGGTGGAATTGGTGAACTGCGAGGCAATGGTCAATTTGTCAGGCGTTCAGCCCTCTTAAGCTGTGGTGGGTGGAATGAGGAAACCATTACCGATGACTTGGATTTGACAATCCGCTTACATTTGGAAAAATGGGATATCGAGTGTGTTTTCCATCCAGCAGTGCAAGAAGAAGGAGTAACAAATGCTGTTGCGCTCTGGCATCAACGCAATCGTTGGGCAGAAGGCGGATATCAACGCTACTTGGATTATTGGGATTTAATTCTCAAAAACAGGATGGGAGGGCGCAAAAGCTGGGATTTGTTGATGTTTGTGCTGATTATGTATATCTTGCCCACAGCAACAGTACCAGATTTATTAATGGCGATCGCTCGTCATCGTCCACCGATATTAAGTCCGATTACAAGCTTGTCTGTTACCATGTCGATGGTGGGGATGTTTACAGGCTTGAGGCGGATACGTCAAGACCAGAAATTCTCATTACCTACGTATTTTATTTTGCTGGTACAAACTATCCGTGGCAATTTGTACATGCTGCATTGGTTAGTAGTCATGAGCAGTACAACTGCCCGAATGTCAGTCAGACCAAAGCGCCTGAAATGGGTGAAAACCTTGCATACGGGGAATGAGGATTAGGGACAGGCGACTGGGGACTAGGTACTGGGGACTAGAGAAAAGTTTTCTTAATGTCCAATACCCAGTCCCCAATACCCAATTTATTCATCATCCACTTCTGATTCTTCTACCCATTCACCTGTAGTCATGGAATCAGAAAAGTCTGTTGAATCATCTGTAAAGCGGATAACTTGTCCGTTGAAAAATTCTGCGAAGCGTTGAGCTGCGATCGCCACTTCATCCGGTTCCCAATTAGTCGGGGGTGTTTGGATTGGGGGTGCAGGTATTTGTACCCCATTTCCATTTACTCCATTGCCATTCCTTACCGATGATTCGGTTTTTATTGCTGGGGTTGGTGCTGGCGATCGAGTGACTGGCTGCGATTCTGGCGCTGGAGGCGAAATTTGCCTGTTGTCAGTGGGAGTAGTTATTTGCTGAAGGCGAGTAGAATCTTGCCGTGCAGGAGCAGGAGCTTTTTTACCTGGGGTAGAGTTTAATGAAGTTCCTTTTTCTAGATTTACCTTGACTTCATGTTGGAAAGTCTGCTGGAAAGCCGCCACAATTATAGGTAGATCTGATTTAACTTTTTCATACCATGCTTGTTTAATGGCAATATAAGCCACTGCACCATCGAACTCGGTGAGTTGGCACATTTGACGTAGCAATTCTCGCCTTGAGATTGGTTGGAAGTTAGTAAGTACTTGTTGCCAAACTTGAGTTAAGTCATGTTCTGGTGTTTTGGCAACTTCTGAGGTCACTGGTTCACTTTTCCTAGATGGTATCGGTTCTGGGGTTGGTGATGAAACCGAACTAGCAGCAGAATTATGATTTGTTTGCTTATTATCTGAAAGAGATGATGTGATAGCGTGATTTTCGGCAGCTGCTAGATGATGCTTCGACGATGCCCAATTGTGGTTTGTTTGCCTCTCATCTGGGGGAGATGATGTGACAAGTTGATTTTGGGCTGTTGCTAGATGATGGTTTGGCGATGCCCAATTGTGGTTTGTTTGCCTCTCATCTGGGGGAGATGATTTGGCGGAGTGATTTTGGGCAGTTGCTAAACTATGGTTTGCCCAATTGTGATTTGTTTGCGGATTAGCTGAAGGTACAGTAGAGACTGAATGATTTTCGGCAACTGCTGAAGAATATGCAGATACAGCAGGTGTATTAACTCGCGGCGGTACGCTTGGGGCTTGTGGCTGAATATTTGTTGCACTGGGTAACAATCCCAATAATGTTACCTCTAACCATAAACGCGGCTGAGTGCTGTTTTTAATTTGCACTTCAGCTGTTCGTAAGTGTTGCTGTCCCGCCAAAATCATGCTCATCTGCAAGTGTTGGGCAAACTCCACCAGTGCTGTCCAAGTTTGCTGAGTACAAGCAACCAAATCGTGGCGGTTGGGTGCTGTTTTGGCAATCAGTAAATCGCGGTAAAAAGCGGCGAGATTTTGCAGAATAGTTAGCGGTTCTCGACCGCGCTCTAAAATGTAGTGGATACAGTCGAGAACTGCTTCTGGTTTATCTTGAGCGATCGCATTTAAAAGCCCCAGTAAATCTTGTTCGCTTACTGTCCCTACCAAATCCCAAACTTTATCTGGCGTCACTTCACCCACTAATAAAGCCAATTGGTCGAGCAAACTTTCGGCATCCCGCAACCCCCCTTGAGCAAGCTGGGCTACCAAAGTTACAGCATCGAGTGAAATATGAATGTTTTCTTTTGAAGCGATCTCACTTAAATGTTTAACCATCGCCTCTAACTGAATACGTCTAAAATCAAACCGCTGACAGCGTGAAATAATTGTTGGTAACACTCGTTGTGGGTCTGTTGTCGCCAACACAAAAACTACATGCTTCGGTGGTTCTTCTAGTGTTTTTAATAAGGCGTTGAATGCCTGATTGCTGAGCATGTGGCATTCATCAATCACATACACCTTATAGCGACACTGTACAGGAGCAAACTGAGCTTTTTCAATCAACTCGCGGATATTATCTACACCAGTGTTGCTGGCAGCGTCGATTTCAATTACATCTAAGGAGTAGCCTTTGGTGATTCCCTGGCAAACATCACAGACACCGCAGGGGTTAGGGGTGGGCTTGTCACTTTTAAGACAATTAAGAGATTTAGCTAGAATTCGGGCACTTGAAGTTTTGCCCGTACCTCTAGGCCCAGTGAATAAATAGGCGGGGGCAATTTTGGATGTAGCGATCGCGTTTGTGAGGGTAGTGGCGATCGCCTCTTGCCCTACTAGTTGAGCAAAACTCTTGGGGCGATACTTGTGGTGCAGGGGTTCGTAAGACATGGAAATATAGACTTCAATGCCTTTCAAAGTTGATTAATAGCACCGAGTCGAGTTTGGGATTCAATTATTTTAATCTCTTGCACCTGCTTTGTTTGTCAATGTTGCCATACCAATTGCCCTAAATTTATTTTGTAAATTTTGGCACTAAGAGAAGCAAGCCTAGAGAACATATTTTTAACTATGATTTCACCATCAATGCATCCAAATTATAGCATATTTATTAGTACATTTGTTCTAAAAACTCATTTATTATTTCCTTGGGCATTGGGTGTTGGGAGTTCTGCTGGTTTGGACTGTAGCAGGCGAGTAGCACCATCGCGATATTTTATTGCCTCTGCATCTTCAGGTTTGAGACGAATCACTTCATTGAAATCGGCTATTGCCGCTTTGTAGTCTCGCTGTACTACCAGAATAAGTCCGCGAGCTTTGAGAACGTCGGTATCTTGCGGCTGGAGACGAATTGCTTGATTAAAATCGGTTATCGCCCCTTTGTAGTCTTTCAGCTCAAGGCGAGCTTTTGCACGAAGTTTGATCGCGTCAACATATTCGGGTTTGAGACGAATTGCTTCGTTCAAATCTAGTATCGATCCTTTGTAGTCATGCTGTAGCAAGCGAATAGCACCACGATTTGCTATGGCTTCAGCATCTTTAGGGTCAAGACGTACAGCTTCACTGTAGTCAGCTAGCGCTCCTTTTAAGTCTCCCTGTTGAGTGCGAAGCGCACCCCGAACAGAGTAGGCTGCACTTTCGATATATTCTGGATTTAAACGAATTGCTTCATTTAAATCAGCCATCGCTCCTTGTAAGTCTCCCGTACCATAACGTGCTGCACCCCGAGCAAAATACGCCCATGAACCAGGATTGTTTTTTATAGCTTGGTTTGATACCTTTAGTGCTTCTGGAAAACGTTTTGCACTAAATAGTATTAGACTACGCAATATCTGAGTGCTAGCATCATCGGGGTCTAGTTTTGCTACTCGGTCAAAGGATTCTAACGCTTGTGGGTATTGGTTCAAGCTAAGCAGTACTAGACCACGCAAGCGCCAAGCAGGAGCAAAGTTTGGCTCAATTTGTGTGGCTTTATCGAAGTATTTCAGGGCTGCTTGAGATTCTTCACGAGCCAACAGCACGAAACCGCGTAGATACCAAGCTTGATAAAAGTTAGGCTCAAGTTGAATTGCTCGGTCAATAGCGTTGATTGCCTCGTTGCCATTGTTTTCACCAACTGGCTTTTCTGGCGTACTTCGCGCTAATTGCCAGCCATAATTTAGCAAATCAATGGCATCAGCATTCTCTTTGGGTTTCTCTACTTTAAATAAAGCTTCCAGAATTGATTTTGTCTCTTGGGTTGTCAGTTGCGGTGGTGGATTATTCTCTACTCTCAAAATCGGAGCCATACCTACTGACTGTGCCCAACGGACAAAGCTACTGATGGGGACGCCCCAACTCAAACCCAATGTTATCAAACGTCTTTGACCAGCTTTATCTGTAATTTCTTCAACTTCTGCTTTTCCATGAATCCCAATGACGCGTCCCCGAGTATCTAATACTGGGCCGCCGCTCATACCTTGGTCTGTGAGATTGGTGTATATTAGCCCATATCCGTAGCTCAAAGACAAAGAGTTTTTAGCTAAAAAAGAACCAATTTGTTTTGATGCTACATTCCCAGCTGTAAACTGACGCTGTGTTTGTCCAGTTCCGGGTTTTAGCCCCAGCCACCCGGAAACAAAAATGAACCCATTGTCTTTAACTATGTCGTAATTAGCGAGAGTTGCCACGCGATAATTTCGATCGCTAGTAAACTGCAATATGGCTAAGTCAGTCTCTGGCAAGGTTTTAAGATTCTGATTATTTACTGTGACTTGATATTGTTTGCCATCAGGGGTGATTACCTCTAAAACGTTGCGATCGCATTTTTCAGAACTCCGAATAACGTGTTCTGCTGTGAGGACGCTGTAAGTATTTCCCTGTTTGGCTATAATCACTCCCGATCCGCTACACTCCCGTAAAGTTGGCACATCTATTCGCACCGTAATTTCTTGGGCAATGTTATTGACTTCATTGGCAATCGGCGGAAGACTTGGGGTTGAGGGTGCGTTGGCTGCGGGTAAGGATTCTTTAGATGTGTACCCAGGAGCTAAGCGAGCAAATGTTTGGATGGGAATTCCCCAACTATAACGGCTCATTAAATCTCGTAGAGCTTCAGTCGGTTGGGAACCATCTTCATAAATATAAGGGTTACCCCAAAGCGGATAGGCATGGATACCATTGATCCCAATTACTTGCCCGCGACGATTCAGTATCGGGCCGCCGCTCATTCCCTTTTCGATTTCGTTGCTGTAGCCTATTTGATATCCTTCTTTAAAAGCTCGCTCTGGCACTAACAAAACTTGCCCTGTTTGGAAGACAAACCCCCCAGATACAGATGGATTTGCCTCAAAGGGAAACCCTGCTGCGTATATTGGTTCGTTAACTGCGATCGTTGATAAATTTCCCAGGGAAGCTAAAGTATAGTTTGCGTTAGCTCGGAATTCCAACAAAGCCAGATCCTTGCCTTGAAAGTTTACTCCTTTAACCAAATTGCCTGAGTGGATTTTTCCGTCTTCTGTTTGAATTTTAACAGGTTTGCCTGATTCTATAACGTGTTGATTGGTAATAACCGTATAAATTTGACTATTCTTTTTAAGTAAAATACCTGAACCTCTGTTCTCGCCAGATAAAATTTTGACAGTTATCGAGCGAGCCAACTGTTTAATTTGTTCTGGCGATCGCTTCTGAGTTGACTCTTGAGCATCAACTTTTGGGGAAATGCTCAGATAAACAGCTTGTATAGGCAACGTCAACAGTATGCCCATCCAGGCGATCGTAGCCAGTGAGCGACGATACATTAGTTTTTGTCTCATGTTGCTTTCAGTGTTTGTAAACCTCTATACAAAGATGCTTAAACGAGCATCCGATTACTTACCTGATTTAGTATTAATTTTGTCCCTGTGCTGCCTTTTCATTCAGTAACATACTCATATCAATGTATACTTGAGAAGAAGCATCTTCAGACTGAAGAATCGGCCCGCGAGCGCGGTAACCTACTTCTACAAGCTTTTGAAGTACTGAACTCGCGTCTTGATAAGATTTGAGCGTAAACAGTAATTGACTACAAGGGCCACCATATTGGCTAGCCGCACAAATTACAGCTTGATTATTAGAAATACCAGATGTGAGGTAATTCAAAACCCCTTTTTCATAAGCTTTTTGAAATCTAGAAGATACGTTTTGACAGCGCACTTTTGGAGTATATTCCCCTAAAGTCTTAACCCAGCGAATAATCGGAATCTTCTTATTGTTGTAGTTTTTAGCATATGTAGTCCATACGCCATCATTACTTTTTTCACAAAAGTAAGTTTGAGCTTGAGCCAAACTAGGTGGATTGATGCTAGCAATACTACTCAGAACAATTGTACCTGCCGTTAGTACTTGCAAAAATAACTGGGGTTTCATCGTTGGTAGTTCTCACTCAATTCTCACGAATACATAGATACTATGTATTTACCACAAAATGACAAAGATATTACATTACTACATCATAAATTCATGTAAATATTTATTTATGTATAAATGTCAATTTGTTGTTGGTCAATTAAGTTTGTCGAGTGCGTTATAGGCGCAGTGGGACGCACCATTAATCTCAATGGTTAGAGCTTATTTATAAAATAAAAATAAAATTTCTGTAAGGTATGTTAAGCGCATATTTCGAGTTGATTTTTCACGAAAAACATGATTAAAGCGCTTAACACACCGTCAAGAACGTGGAGCGTTATGGTTTTAACCTAACGCACCCTACTTAATATTTACTTTATAAAAAGCCTCTTACTTAATTTCTAAAGAATTAATTATTGTTTGTGCTGTGGCAAGATGCTCAGAATATTTAGCAACATCATCTGTATAAGTCATGATATAAGCTTTATTATTTTTGATTGTCCAAACTTGCAAGCGTTTAATATTAATTCCCTCTTCTTCAAAAGTGTAACTAACTTGATATGCGGGTTGGTTGGCTAGTTGAGTTTTACGCTTTTCAATAATTTTGGTATTTGGATCTGACTGTTGAATTTCATCTAGAAAAAACTGAGTAAATTGCTCTAACTCTTTATGGTTTTCTGGTAATTCTTCAACAATCAAATTGACATTTTCTAAATATGTATCTGTATTAGTTTCTTTTGGTGATATAAATTTAACTACATTACCTGTAATGTGGTCTGGAGTTCCAGTTTTTTGCCAATTTGATGGATATTTGATATTGATGCCATAAGGAATATTATTATAATCTAACAAACTTTGATTACGAGGTATGAAGATAAAAAAAGCAATGATAGTGGCTGCGGTAGCCATTCCTAAACCAATAATAGCCTTCCGCCAAGTTGATTTTTGAGGATGATTACCTACTTTTAATTGTTGTAGTGCTTGCAATACTTCTGTTGCTGATTGATATCTTTGTCGAAAGTCATACTTGACCATTTTCTCAATAATTTCTGCGAACTGTTGGCTAACCTGTGCTTGCTGACGCCAGATAATTTCACCTGTAAGATTATCTCTTGGTAATTGCATAGGATTTAAATTAGTCAGGGCTTCGATCGCAATGATTCCAACTGCATAAATATCACTGCATAACCTGGGCTGACCTTGACTTTGTTCGCTGGGTATATAACCAGGTGTGCCAACTACAACTGTTGCTGTCATTTGTCCCTGAGTATTCACTGCTTGGGAACTGATTTGTTTGACTGCTCCAAAATCAATCAGAACAATCTTTTCATCCTGTTGGCGGCGCATTAAATTCGATGGCTTAATATCTCTGTGGATGACATGATGCTGATGCAAAAACTCTAATGCCTTTAAGATATCCTCCAACAGGACAATTACCTTTTCTTGATTCCACTGTTTGTGACGATTGATTTCACGACTCAAATCATACCCAGGAATAAACTCCTGAACTAAATAAAAGTTTTGGTCTTCTTCAAAATGCGCCAATAAACGTGGAATCCGGTCGTGATTCCCTAAGCGGTTAAGTACTTTAGCTTCATTTTCAAATAACCGTCGCGCATGGGACAAAGTATTTGTATCTGTTGCTTTAGGCGAGAAGTGCTTAACAACACACTGGTCTTTATCAGGCAATTTCCTATCAATAGCTAGGTAAGTAGCACCAAAACCACCTTCTCCCAGTTTGCTGATAACTTCGTAGCGTCCATCCAGGATTTTGCCTATCATCAGATTTACAAGTATATTCAATTCATTTGAATTTTGACATGGAATACTATTTGTACATAGTACAAGTAATTGTAACTATAGCAATCCGCTTTGATTTTTGAACTTATTTGTTCTCAACACAGAGTAGAGAATGGAAAATCAGCCGAGTCGGTTTGAGGGCGAGTTCTTTGAGGCAATCAAATAAAAGTCTTATTTTTATATATTTAATACGCAGAAAGCGATTTTTCTACTGAATTACTAGTGTTAAAATTTACTGATTTTTTGAAAATTGACTGTGAAAATCGGGATGTGAAAGTAAGTTGACTCGAAAATATACAATTAAAAATTCATTGACAAAATCTCTGGAAATATTCTTTAATCTCAGCGGACAAAGGTCTTTAAACGCCTATGCTTACGATCGGGCTAGGCCAATGCACTATATGCTAAGACACTTGAACAAAGGACAAAATACAAATGAGTAACCTTGTAGATACTGCCATAGAAGCGATCGCAGCTCGCGAAATTCTCGATTCACGCGGTAGACCAACAATTGAAGCCGAAGTGCATTTAGCCAATGGCGCTGTAGGATTAGCACAGGTTCCCAGCGGTGCCTCTACTGGCTCTTTTGAAGCCCACGAACTGCGTGATGACGATAAAAGCCGTTACAGCGGCAAAGGAGTCCTCAAGGCAGTGCAAAACGTCAAAGAGGTATTTGCCCCAAAATTACTTCACTTGGATGCTCTCAACCAAGAACTATTAGACCGCACAATGATTGCGATCGATGGTTCTGCCAACAAATCTAATTTAGGGGCTAATGCAATTTTGGCAGTTTCCCTCGCCGCAGCCAAAGCTGGTGCCGAATCTTTAGCAATTCCCCTGTATCGCTATTTGGGTGGGCCATTGGCAAATTTATTACCAGTACCGTTGATGAATGTAATTAACGGTGGGGCGCACGCCGCAAACAACGTGGATTTTCAAGAGTTTATGATTGTCCCAATTGGGGCGACTTCTTTCCGGGAAGCTTTGCGCTGGGGTGCCGAGGTGTTTGCTACCCTGAGTAAAGTATTAAATGAGAAGGGTTTGCTGACTGGGGTAGGCGATGAAGGTGGCTTTGCTCCTAACTTAGAGTCCAATCAAGTGGCTTTGGAATTGCTGGTTGCTGCTATTGAGAAAGCTGGATACAAGCCAGGGGAGCAAGTAGCTTTAGCGTTGGATGTGGCGGCTAGCGAGTTTTACAAGAATGGGCAGTATGTTTACGATGGTCAGCCTCACGCGCCCAGCGAGTTTATTGATTACTTAGCTCAACTAGTTGACCAATATCCCATTGTCTCAATTGAAGATGGTTTACACGAGGAAGATTGGCAAAGTTGGCAATTGCTCACCCAGAAGTTAGGTTCGCGGGTGCAGTTAGTAGGAGATGATTTGTTTGTAACCAATACTACTCGCTTGCAAAGAGGTATCCAAGAAAAAGCTGGTAACGCCATTTTGATTAAACTCAATCAAATTGGTTCGCTCACGGAAACCTTAGAAACAATAGACTTAGCAACTCGCAACGGTTTTCGCTCAGTAATTAGCCATCGTTCCGGTGAAACTGAAGACACAACCATCGCTGATTTAGCCGTAGCCACCCGTGCTGGTCAAATCAAAACAGGTTCCCTATGTCGCAGCGAACGGGTAGCAAAATATAATCGCTTGCTGCGAATTGAAGATGAATTAGGCGATCGCGCCGTGTATGCTGGTGCTGTAGGTTTGGGGCCGAAGTAGGGATTGGGGAGAGAGGGGGGATGGGGGAGTGTGGGGAGTGTAGGGAGACAGGGGGGCAAGATTTCTTCTCCATCCTCCCACACCTCCCACACCTCCCACACTCCCTGTTTGCCCCATGCCCATTTACGGATAAAACCCCAACTTAGGCAACCCTAAGGTTTCATCCCAGCCCATCATCAGGTTTAAACATTGAATTGCTTGACCCGCTTGCCCTTTAATCAGATTGTCAATGGCTGACATGACAATCACGCGACCTGTGCGCGGGTCAACTTCTACACCGATGTAACAAAGATTGCTGCCATTAGCCCATTTGGTTTGGGGGTAAACGCCGCTACCGCAGACTTTTAGCCAAGGAGAGTTGCGGTAGAAAGCGGAAAAAATTGTAATTAAATCATCTCGCACGAGACCGGGATCGCGCATTGTGGCATATACAGTTGCCAAAATACCGCGTACCATTGGGATGAGGTGTGGTGTAAATTGGATCGTCAGTTCGTGACCAGCTAAATCACTGCAAATTTGTTCAATTTCTGGTGTATCACGGTGACGGCCAACGTTGTAAGCTGCGATGGAGTTGTCTGCTTCAGCTAGTGATAAGTTATTTTTGGCTTGTAGTCCGCAGCCAGATGTGCCAGACTTGGCATCGATGATAGTTGTTTCTGGAATAATTAAGCCTTGCTTTAACAGTGGTGAAACTGCAAGCAGACTCGCAGTGGGATAACAACCAGGACAGCCAATAAGTTGAGCTTCGGCAATGCGATCGCGATAAAGTTCTGGTAATCCATAAACTGCAATTGCAGCTGTTGTGCGATCGCTTCTTTCTATGCCATACCAATTTGTATAAGTTGCCAAATCACTGAATCGATAATCTGCACTTAAATCCAGTACTTTACATCCTTTTTCCAATAGCATGGGCGTAATTTGCCAAGCCAGACCATCTGGTAAACACAGGAAAACTACTTCACAGCGGTGGGCAATTATTTCTGGTTCTACCGCCTCTATTGGCAGATTAGCTGCGTGAGCCAAGTGTGGGTAAAGATCCCCTAAGGATTTTCCGATACTGTTCTCACCACCTAAATAAACCAGTTCGACTTCTGGATGATCCATCAGTAGCCGTACTAACTGTACTCCGCCATAGCCCGACGCGCCAACAATCCCAACGGGTACGCGTCTAAATTTGCCCATGATCCCAAATCCTTATCCCATGAATAGTTAATTCGTTCTCAGCTATCAACAATATCAGCCACCAGCCGCAGATGAAACAGAGGGAGAGATAAGCAAGAAAATACTTCTTTATCCCCCGCTTGGTGAGTTTTAATTACGGGGTAGTTGAGCGAAGTCGAAACTCAACTACCGCCAAATCGAACTACATCTCCCCTATAGTGGCAGAAATTTTTGCCATGTTATCAAATCATTGCTAGTCTACTTCTCTGCCTTATAAAGGAGCTACAATCTAAAAGAAGAAATTGTTAAAAAAATTTACGTTGGTAGCTGGAAATCTTTCTGTGTCACAGCCTAAGACTACCCAAGTATTTCAATTCGATCCGATTGATGCCGCCTTGGCAGACCTAAAAGCTGGTCGTGTGATTGTTGTGGTAGATGATGAAAATAGAGAAAATGAAGGCGATTTAATTTGTGCTGCTCAATTTGCCACACCTGACATGATTAATTTTATGGCAGTGGAAGCCAGAGGATTAATTTGTTTGGCAATGATGGGCGATCGCTTAGACGAATTAGACTTACCCTTGATGGTAAGCAATATTACAGATACTAATCAAACTGCTTTCACTGTCAGTATTGATGCTGGTTCAGATTTGGGCGTGACTACAGGCATTTCAGCCGAAGACCGCGCTCGCACTATCCAGGTTACTCTCAATCCAGCCACGAAACCTACAGATTTACGTCGTCCTGGACATATTTTTCCAATTCGGGCTAAGGCTGGAGGCGTACTCAAACGTGCAGGACATACAGAAGCAGCTGTGGACTTAGCTCGGTTAGCAGGGTTATACCCAGCTGGGGTAATTTGTGAAATTCAAAACCCTAATGGTTCAATGGCACGATTGCAGCAGTTAGTTGAATATGCCGAGCATCACAATTTAAAAATTATTAGTATTGCAGATTTAATCAGTTATCGCCTCAAGCACGATCGCCTAGTGTATCGTGAGGTGATTACTAAGCTGCCTAGTCAGTTCGGTCAGTTTGAAATTTATGCCTACCGCCACACTTTAGATAATACAGAACACGTCGCAATTGTCAAGGGCGATCCGGCTAACTTCAAAGACGAGCCAGTGATGGTGCGGATGCACTCAGAATGCTTAACTGGTGATGCTTTGGGTTCTTTGCGCTGCGACTGTCGAATGCAGCTAGTAGCAGCACTGAAAATGATTGAAAATGCTGGTCAAGGTGTAGTTGTATACCTGCGGCAAGAAGGACGGGGAATCGGCTTGATTAATAAGCTTAAAGCCTACTCGTTACAAGATATGGGACTGGATACAGTAGAGGCCAACGAGCGTTTAGGATTTCCTGCTGACTTGCGAGATTACGGCATGGGGGCACAAATGCTGATGGATTTGGGTGTCAAAAAAATTCGCTTGATTACCAATAATCCCCGTAAAATTGCTGGAGTCAAGGGTTATGGGTTAGAAGTAGTCGATCGCGTGCCATTATTAATTGAGGCCAATGACTACAATTCTTATTACCTGGCAACAAAGGCTAAAAAGCTGGGTCACATGCTCTTACAGACTTATCTGGTCACAGTGGCAATTCACTGGCAAGACGATCCCCAGTTAGTGACAAAACGTTATGAACGCTTAGAGAAACTGCGACATTTAGCGAGAAATCACGATATATTATTGCAGGAAGAGGCGCGTCCGTTAGCGATCGCTCTATTTAACGAGCCATCTTTAACAGTACACTTGGGTTTCGATCAACCAAAAGTTGCTAGTTCTGACTGGTATCGCCAAAGCGGTCATCCTTACTTACAAGCAATCTTCCAAATTTTGGATGAACTAGCAACTTTACCATACATCCAAAATCTAGAATTTCTGATTTCTTCTGGTTGCGATCCTTTGAGTAATTTACAAGTCCAACTAGATCGGCAGATGTTCTCGGATGGTACACTGCCTTCAGCGATTAGCGATCGCTTGGAGACACAGCAAATTTATAGCTTTAGCAAATAGGGACATATGTCCTCATATTCGCAGCATTTATCTGAATTATCATCTAGCTCTAGCTTTTTAGCTAGAGCTATTTGTTTATTATGCTTGTATGCTTAAATTTATTAATTCAGCCTAAGAATACTACCTATAAATTTTACTATTTTCAACAAATTATCGTTGATGGGAACATAACTAATTAAGATTACAGTTATGCTTATTGAATTCAGTGTAGAAAATTATCGTTCGATACAGGAAAGACAAACATTTAGTATGATGGCATCTGAAGATGAAAAGATGCTAGACACTAATAGTTTTATGATGCCGAATACTGATAGGCTACGCTTACTTAGTAGCGCTGTAATTTATGGATCTAATGCTTCAGGTAAAAGCAATTTGGTGCGAGCTATACAAACCCTAAGAAGACTAGTGATGAACTCGGCTACTAAAATGCAAGTTGGTGAAAAGTTACCTATTGAACCATTTAGACTAAATAACGAATCAGCAAAAAATCCTACTAGTTTTGAAGTAATTTTTATTCATCAAAGTACTCGTTATGAGTATGGAGTATCTCTAAATAGAGAACGGATATATGAAGAGTGGTTAATTGCTTACCCAAATGAACATTCACAAAATTGGTTTTCTCGCCAATATCTGCCAGATAATCCAAAATATCAAACAGATGAAGGATATAAATGGTCTTTTGGCAAAGGACTAAAGGGAGAAAAGTTACGTATTAAAAAATTTGTGCGTTCTAACTCTTTATTTTTATCTCATGCAGCACAAAATAATCATCCTCAGTTAACAGAAATATTTGAATGGTTTCAGGATGAAATAAATATTCTTACTTCAAATTCTGATACGATGGAATTTACTCTTAGCTTATTTGATAAGGGTGATACTTTTCAACCAAGAATTGCTAAATTGCTGAGTGAAGCGGATCTCGGTATTTCTGGAATCAAAATAGAACAGAAACCTATACCTGACAGACTATCTTCTTTCTTTAATCAATTTATTAAACAAGAAACTGAACAGCTAGAGAAAGACTTTATTAATAATCTTCAACAATTAGATATAATAACTCTTCATAAAATGAATAACTTTGATAACGATAATAAGATTGAAAAATTTAAGCAAGCGCTTTTGAAAGCTAAGGAAAATAATATTGTAACAGTAACATCCATTCCCTGTTTTGAATTTTGGTTTTTACTTCATTATGTCTATACAACTGCTCCTTCATCCCACTACAAGGAATTATGTCCAAGGCTAGAGACAGAAATGAGAAAAGCAGGCATCTTCAAAACAAGGGAAACTTATGACAAAAGTGATGTGACACTATATAAAAAACTTAAACCATATTTAGAGAACGCACTTACTAATGCTATGAAATTAGAACTAGATCACCTCAATGAAGATAGCTGTACTAATCCCTCAACTAAAGTACATATTTTAGTACAACAACTCAAAGACCAAAAATAATTTAAATGATTTGTTGATTTATTTCATCTATAAATTGGTCTGACCTGACGGTAAATATTAAGTAAATCTAGAAACTTGTTACCATCAAAATTAATTGGATCGACTTTTTTACCAGAACGATCTACTAGTTTGTGGGTAGTGACGCGATCGTCTGGAACTTGACTTTGAGCAATTAACCAAGCAAGAGAATTATATTGAGCTTCCGTGTAGCCGCTATGGGTTTCTTGGCTATTACTGTCATAACTATCTGGCGGTGTTTCTAAAGAAACGTGATAAGCAAAATTATTCACAGACGCCGGCAAATTTGGATTAGTCTGCACAGTTTCTAAACCCTGGGAACCCTCAAATACTGAGTTAGCTGCACCAAAGGCTCGCTTTTCTGGTGGTACTAGATAAATCACCGTCCCGTCTAGCTTGATTAAAGCGTGGTAACTTGCTTGCACGTTTTCATCAGCATGAGCTTCTTGAAAAAAATTAATCGCGCTGGAGGCTGAATAACCAGTTTCATGAAGGACGATAATTGGTTGGTTATCGACAAGTTTGCCATTCACATCTGTGGTGTAACGTTCTCCATAATTAGTAGGGTCAACTGAGACAATTTGATAATGAGGTCTGTAGTATGCAAAAGCTTGAGTGGTTACATACCTTCCTACAGGTTGATTCATTTTGACTGGAGACTTAAGATTTTGAGATTTCTGCTTTAGTTCTTTGGCTGATTGAAATTGCGCCTGCGGATATTGACTCCAAACTGTAACCTCTGGTTTTGATGTATTAATAAGTCTAGTTGTATTATTTTGTACTTGTCTTCCTCGTCCAATAAGCAGCACTATAATTAAAGCAGCGAATATCAACGAGATCAGCATTACTCTAGTCGCCCAGTCTGTAAACCTCATTTTTCTTATACTCGTACAACCGTAGATATTAATTGATAGCTAAAATGAACTTTTTAGAGAATCTGAAAAACCTCTGTTTTCAAAAGCTTTGATACGAGGAAATCTCCGCTCAAACTTTTCGCTCTCGAAACCTTTGACCTATAAGAGCTATCCATTAGTTACATCTTTCTTAACAATCTAAAAATTGTTATCAGATGTGTGAAAGTTATCCAAGCAAATTGGCTTATTCTCGTAGGGTAGTATAGCTAGCTATGTTACCCTATTGCCTATGGTATCCAAAAAATAATCTCTATATACCTTAATTTTAGTGACAAATACGTTACTAGTATATGTTGGAATTCTAAGTAATTGTTTAAGAAGCTTCCTCTGTCTGCGGAACTATTTAAATACGCTCAAAATTATGGTGCTGTTATTTTCAGTATTTTTCTGGGAACCCTGTAGTTGTATACCCACTGCTATCACACCATCAGATTAGGTAGGCATTATTATGCAACTCATCACCTCGTTAGATATTAGGAATTCAGAATATTTATCCAAAAATCGGCTTATCAGTTACCACCACCAGTTACGTCTAATTTTTTCGCTGGGTAATCAGGTAAAAAATGTTTTAGAAATTGGAATTTTTAATTCGTTATTAACAGACCTCTTGAAAAACAATGGATATAACGTCACTACTGCCGATGTTGACCCCAACCTCAAGCCAGACATGATTTTGGATCTGACCACAGATTTTTATTTGCCAAAAGATAAATTTGATGCGATTGTTTTGTTTCAAGTGCTGGAACATTTCCCTTATGAACAGTCAGAACAAGCCTTGAAAAAACTTGCACAAGCAACAAACAAATTTTTGGTGATTTCAATTCCCTATTGCACTCAATATTTGGCGTTTCAAATTAAAACTTCCTTCTCAGGTAGACCAAGGCATTTATTACTGAATGTACCAAAATTTTGGAGTACAACGCCAGTATGTAACGAGCATTACTGGGAAATGGGTTTGAAAGGATATCCCAAAAAACGGATTTTAAACTCCGTTGCTAAAGCTGAGTTAACTATTAAGCAAGAATATATCGATCCTACCTATCCATATCATTATTTTTTAGTATTAGAAAAAAATTCTTACAATACTTAAATAGCAGTCCTAACTAAGGTAATAAATGTATTGAGAGTGGGAAGTAGGGAAATCCGAATCAGAAAATGGGGGCAAACAATGCTCAAAAAAGCAGCGATCGCTTAAGTTATGCTTTTAAAATCCTAATTGGTATCATGCTCTCATGTGTTCTCCGGGTTTATCCTTGGAAGCAGAGGGCAATATCATCATTTCAGATACTAACATCAAAGATTACTAATTATGTTAGAACAAGGCACTATCAGTATTCATACTGAGAATATTTTCCCGATCATTAAGAAGTCGCTCTACTCAGATCACCAAATCTTCTTGCGGGAACTGGTATCCAACGCTGTAGACGCCATTCAAAAGCTGAAAATGGTATCCCGCGCTGGAGATTACACTGGAGACTTAGGCGAACCAGAAATCGTAATTGCGATTGACAAAGATAACAAGACACTCTCTATCTCCGATAACGGTATCGGAATGACCTCCGAAGAAGTCAAGAAATATATTAATCAAGTTGCCTTTTCTAGTGCTGAAGAATTTATTCATAAGTATCAAGGCAAATCAGATCAACCGATTATCGGTCACTTCGGTCTCGGCTTCTACTCCTCCTTCATGGTGGCGCAAAAGGTAGAAATTGATACTCTTTCATACCAGGAAGGAGCGCAGGCGGTTCACTGGACTTGCGATGGTTCTCCTGCATTCACTTTAGAAGAGTCATCCCGAACAACTCGCGGCACCACTATTACTCTCACCTTGCAAGGAGAAGAGGAAGAATTTCTCGAATCAGCAAGAATTAAAAATCTTGTCAAGACCTACTGCGACTTCATGCCAGTACCAATTATGCTGGATGGGGAAGTATTAAATAAGCAAAAAGCACCGTGGCGAGAATCTCCGAATAACCTAACTCAAGAAGATTATTTAGAGTTTTACCGCTATCTGTATCCTTTTCAAGAAGAACCGCTGTTGTGGGTACATCTGAATACTGACTATCCGTTTATCATCAACGGGATTTTGTATTTTCCCAAAATGAGGCCGGATGTAGATGTTACTAAAGGGCAGATTAAGCTATTTAGCAACCAAGTTTTTGTTAGCGACAACTGCGAAGAAATTATTCCGCAATTTTTGATGCCGATGCGGGGTGTGATTGATAGCACTGATATTCCCTTGAACGTCTCTCGGAGTGCATTGCAAGGCGATCGCACTGTGAAGCGAATAGGTGATTACATTGCCAAAAAAGTCGGCGATCGCCTCAAAGAGCTTTTCCGCGACAACCGCGAACAATATACTAGTGTTTGGAAAGACCTCGGTACTTTCGTCAAGTTTGGCGTTCTCAACGACGATAAATTCAAAAAACAAATCGAAGACATCATCATCTTTCGCACCACTGCCAAGCTGACAGAAAAACCCCCTGCCCAAACTCCAGCAGTTGAAGTACAATCTGCTGAAGGAGATGCTTGGCAAGATGTTACTCCAACAGCTAATAGTGAAAACTCAGCACCCACTAGTCCTTACACCACGCTCAAAGAATACTTAGAACGCAACAAAGAACGCCACGAAAACCGGGTTTTCTATAGCACTGATGAAGCAACCCAATCTACATACATAGAACTACACAAAAATCAAGGCTTGGAAGTCCTGTTTATGGACTCCTTCATTGACACCCATTTCATCAACTTCCTAGAGCGAGAATATAATGATGTCAAGTTTACGCGCGTAGACTCCGACTTAGATAATACTCTCTTAGAACAAGACAAAGCTACGGAAATTGTCGATCCCAAAACTAACAAAACTCGCAGTGAGACCGTCAAAGAATTATTTGAGAAATCCCTCAATAAACCCAAACTCAACATCCGCACTGAAGCCTTGAAATCAGACGATCCCCAAGGAACACCGCCGGCGATGGTGCTATTACCAGAGATTCTCCGCCGCTTGCGAGAAATGAACGCTATGATGCAGCAGCAGACAGCAGAATTTCCTGAAGACCACATTTTGCTAGTGAATACAGCTCACCCACTGATTCAAAATCTGGCACATCTTAGCCAAGGTAGTATTATTCAAGGAGATGGTCAATCGCCTACAGATCAATTGGTAAAATTGATTTGCCAGCACGTCTACGATTTAGCCTTAATGTCTCAAAAAGGCTTTGACGCTGATGGAATGAAATCTTTTGTTGAGCGATCCAATGAAGTACTTACCAAACTGACGGAACAAGCTAGTAAATAGTGGTGAATCGGGCAAACAGAGAGTGTGGGAGGTTTTGGAGGTGTGGGAGGTGTGGGAGGATGGAGAAGAAATCTTGCCCCCCTCTCTCCCCACACTCCCCCATCCCCCCTCTCTCCCCACACTTCCCACACTCCCCCATCTCCCCATCTCCCCACTCCCCTCTCCACTTCTGTTGCCTAAGTCCTAAAATGGAAAGGCTGTATTAAAATAACAATCTGGAGATAGTTGCTATGTCTCGTCGCTGTGAACTAACTGGTAAGAAAGCAAATAACGCTTATTCCGTTTCCCACTCCCACCGCCGTAATAAACGCCTTCAGCACGCTAATCTACAAGTAAAG
Source organism: Nostoc sp. (assembly GCA_036918135.1). GTDB lineage: Bacteria > Cyanobacteriota > Cyanobacteriia > Cyanobacteriales > Nostocaceae > Nostoc. The sequence goes on along the minus strand of JBALDB010000051.1, from coordinate 50,552 downwards.
CGTGTTTGGTGGGAGAGCGGAAATCGCTGGGTGAAATTAAAGCTGTCTACTAAAGCAATCAAATCCCTAGAAATCAAAGGGTTAGAAGCAATGGCAAAAGAAGCTGGTATTAATTTGAATCATTACTAATTAATCTGGATTTATAAACCTGAAACTCTCGTAGGATAAAATACAGGTAATTTGTGGGGTAGCACAACTGTACTACCCTACTTTTTATATTTTGAATAAGTAGCTCAACCTAATTAAACATGAAATATGATTACGAGCAAAATGGAGTCAAGCAAACTAATTAGAAAGATTCTAGATTAGGTTTTTCAATGTTGACCTATTTAATAATGGTAGTATAGGTCATTACTGCTGTATCTGCTTTTGTACCCAAGCACGAAAAGCTTTAAGTGTTGCATTTCTGCCTACTGTTATACTTTGGTTCAGATATTCAGGAATTGCTTCAATTAGGGGAAATAAAGGAAAGTTTAAACTTAGCTCAGACTCTATATAACGCCCATTTTGCAAAATATTAATTTGGAGCTTTCCTCGTTCAAAACGCCAAAGTTCAGGTACTTTTAGTGCTTGATAAATATTAGGATGAGTGCGAGAAGTAATATCAATTTCTAGAGCTAAATCTGGAGGAGGGTCTACTGTTAAATCCAGCCGCTTCTTTCCACGAACCTTTGATTCATTTTTTACATAAAAACACTGGTCGGGTTCTATACCTTGAGCCATTGCTTCGTTTTTGAAAGTTGTAGAACCAAGGCTGATGAACTCAGTATTTAACTCTTCGAGAAGCGCTTTGACTAAATCGCTGATAATTTCTTTGTCATATTCATGTTCTGGCAGTGGTGCCATAATCTCTAATGTTCCCCTGTCATAAGCAATTCGTGCTGCACGGTGTTCCCCTAATTCCTCTAGAATTGTTTCTAATTCTTGCCAGGTTACATCTTGCAATAGCACTCTTTGTCCCGGTGGAACATGGATGCGCTTTAGTTCCAACAACATCATCTCCACTCCTAGTCGCTCAAACTTAAATTTAGCTTACTCCAGTTGACTAAGGAGCTGTGACAATTTTTGCTGCTTGATTGCTAAAATTGTCGAATGCTCAACAGAGGCAGGAGCTTGTCGTTGGCGATCGCCTACTTAAAATTTTCCTGGAAGTGTCTTGCTCGGCTCGCTCCCAGATAAAAAAGCGCAATCTAAAAAAAAACCCCTGGAATCTCCAGAGGTTTTGGTTCCTGATTTAGTTTCTACTTTTACTACAATTTGTCTTCGGTCATTTCCTGATATGAAAGAAAATTATTTTATTTGGAGTCTAACGCCTCTAATGTACTGGTTTTCCTACATTACGGGAGTTACACCATAACTCATCGATTATTGGAATGGTGAAAGAGATGATATATTACAAAAAAATATTAATTTTTATTTTTCTATTATAAATAGTAATATTTTTTCAAGGGTAATACGCCATCTGACTTTTCACCTTATGTGGAAAAGTCCACGGACAATCTCACTTCCTTTCCTAGAAATTCAAAGTCTCTCTCCTCGCAGGAGAAAGATTTAGAGAGATTTTTTTGCTTGTGGTGGTGAGTTGGGAATCGTCACATCTATTGGTGTCACCTGTGCAGCTAGCTGTGTCAAAGGCGGTTGAATGGCGGTTTGATTTCCTACCACTAAAGTCACGATATTTTCTGGCTTGAGGTATTTTCGTGCTACTCGTTGCACATCGGCGGCTGTAGTAGCAGCAACAGCTTTTTGATAGCGAAACAGGAAATCAGCGGGATAGCCGTAATATTCGTATTGCATCAATCGTGATAAGGTTTGACCGGGGTCTTGGAAGTTGAATACAAAGGAGTTGAGGGTAGATTCTTTAGCAAAAGCTAGTTCTTTTGGTGTGACTGTTTGAGCTTGGATGCGCTTAATTTCCGCTTGTAAAGCGAGGACAAACTGCACAGTAGCATCCGATCGCGTTTGTCCGCCAGCAATGAACATTCCCGGATAATCGTAACGGGGACTCCAAACGCCGTATACAGAATAAGCTATACCTTGGCGCGATCGCACTTCATTAAATAAGCGTCCGCCAAACCCATTCAACACATCGTTCAATACACTCAGTGCTGGATAATCTGGACTGTCGAGCTGTCCGCCTAAATGTCCGATTAACACACTACTTTGCGTTAGTTGCGGCTGATTGACAAAAAACACTCCGCCACTATTAGCTGGCGAAACCTCTGGTAATTGGGGTTTGGCAATTTTGGGGTTTGGCTTCCAGTCGCCAAATTTAGCTTGAACGAGCGATCGCATTTTCTTGGCGTCGAAATCTCCCACAATCCCCAAAATCATATTATTCGGGGAAAAATACTGCTGATAAAACTTGAGCAAATCCTCACGCTCAACTCGATCTACCGTTGCATATTCTGTGGTGCGACCATAAGGGCTATCTTTGCCATACAGCAACTTGCGAAATTCTCGACTAGCAATTCCACCTGGGTCGTCATTGCGTCGCGCAATACTACCCTTAGCTTGGGTTTTCGCCAAATCTAGCTTTTCTTGAGCAAATACAGGCGATCGCAATACCTCAGCAAATAGCCCAAACACCGTTTCTAAATCTTCACTGAGCGCATCAAAACTAGCACTACCAGCAGTTTCACTAATACCAGTTTCCACCGACGCCGCCCGTTGTTCTAATATCTCATTGAGTTCATCGGGCGAATGCTTTGTAGTTCCCCCAGTCCGCATCACCGCGCCTGTAAAACCAGCCAAACCGACTTTTTCTAAGGGTTCCAAACGATTCCCAGTCCTTACCAACGCCGTACCCTTCACCAAGGGTAACTCGCGATCTTCCATCAAATAGACAACCATGCCGTTTTGCAGCACAAACCGCTCATACTTGGGTATCTTAATCTCAGGTAGCGGTGGTAGCTGTAACTGTGTATAATGCTTCGCCTCTACTGTCGCCGCTACAGAAAAGTTAAAAGTTAAAAGTAAAAAAGCAAAAGCCCCAACCAACGCATAAATAAGCCTCTTGCCATTTGGGATTTGTGATTTGAGATTTTGAATTGTTCTGAAGCGAAATTTGGGATTTATGCCAGCAAAAGACTTTCTTACCATATTGCCTTATCCTTGTTTTGACAACAGCTTACCAATTGTGCGATTTTCTGGCGTAAACGTCGCCTTTGCTACTCGCTGAATATCATTAGGAGTTACCGCCGCAATTTCATCCAACTGCTTAAACAAATTTCGCCAAGAGCCAGTTTTGACTTCAAATTCCAACAATTGTTGAGCCATTCCACTATTAGAAGTCAGGGTGCGTAATAAATCCGCCCGTGCTTGGGTTTTCACCCGTTCCAATTCAGCCGCCGCTACAGGCTGAGTTTTTAATTTGTCAATTTCCTGACGCAAAGCCACCGCCAACTCATCAAGCGTGTGGCCGGGAGCAGTCAAAGCATAAAACAACATTAGGTTTGAATATTTATCTCCAGGAAAACCACTGAAACCTTGAGCATTGAGCGCCAAACGCTGCTTTTCTACCAAAGACTTATACAGCCGCGACGTGCGCCCATCGCTTAATAAACTGCCAATGATTTCATAGACTACATTATCTGGATGAGTAACTGAGGGACGGTGATAGCCTTCTAAATATAAAGGTTGAGCAGGTAATTCTAAAGAAACTTCCCGTGTTTGTTGTTGTCGCGGTTCCACGGGGATTTGTTCGGTAGCTTTAGCTTTGGCTCGATAGCGTCCAAAATAAATTTGTGCCAGTTGTTTCACCTGGGCGGGATTGACATCTCCGACAATGGCGATCGCTAAATTACTTGGTACATAATAAGCATCGAAAAACTTTTGTACGTCTTCTGGGGTTAAGTTACGGATATCTTTGTCATAACCAATTACCGGACGCCTGTAAGGATGAACTTTGTAAGCCGCGTCAGTAAATTTTTCCAACATCAAGCCAATGGGTGAATTATCCACCCGCATCCGTCGCTCCTCTAAAATCACATCTTTTTCTTTATAAAACTCACGACGAATTACAGGGTCGAGAAATCGCTCCGACTCCAGCGACATCCAAAGTTCCAACTTATTAGCAGGAAAGCTGTAAAAGTAACGGGTAGCTTCAGTTGAAGTAGTAGCATTTAAACCCACACCTCCGGCTTGTTCGACAATTCGCCCTAGTTCATTTTGCTTGACTAACTTACCTGCTTGGGATTCTACTTGTTTAAACTCAGCTTCTAACCGCACTACTTCATCTTTTTTACCATCAGCTTTTGCTGCTCTAATTTGGGCATCCAACTGTTCCAAGCGTTCGAGTAGGGGTTTTTCTGCTTTGTAATCTTCTGTACCGATGCGCGTCGTCCCTTTAAATGCCAAATGTTCCAGAAAGTGAGCTACACCAGTTTTGCCATCAGGCTCATCCACACCACCGACATCAGCATAAGTAAGAAAAGAAACTACAGGTGCTTGATGTCGTTCTAAAACAATAAATTTTAAATTATTCTCTAGGCGAAACTCAGTTAACTGATCGATGACTCGATCTAGATATGGTTGAATCGAACTTGCAGCTGGCATTTGAGTTTTGGCTGGAGGAGATATTGTTTGAGTTTGAGCCAGAGCAATTTCTGGCTGCAATCCCCACCCAAAGACGAGCAAAGCCAACAAGCTAATAAACAGGCAATGGAATGTCACAGATAGTTTTTTTACGAACTGCAAAATCCAAGTTATCCTGTGAGCGCATCTTTGCTGCCACCTCAAATCTAAAATTGACCGAGTGAGTTTGTTCATAAGCCAAAGTTAAGATAAAGTTACACTACCGAAGAAATAGGCTAATTAGCAAACAGAGCATTAATGTTGTATTAAGCTTTTTCGGCTTTTTGTACTTGACGTTAGACAATTAATGCTACAAGTCCTGTTCCGGATATCTCACCATAACAGTTATGCGAGTTTTTAATTCTTCCCCACCTTCAGAGGCTCAGACACGCACCCGGATTTTACAGGCAGCACAACGCTTGTTTGCCTCTCAGGGATTTGATGGCACTACCACCCGTGATTTAGCACAGGCAGCAGGTGTTGCTGAAGGCACTCTATTTCGCCATTTTCCGAATAAAAAGGCAATTTTGATAGAAGTAGCTACTAGTGGATGGGTAGAAATTTTAACGGATTTACTCACAGAATTAAGTGAAATGGGCAGCTATAAAGCTGTAGCTCAAGTGATGCGCCGTCGGATGTGGAATTTCCAAAAAAATGCTGATTTGATGCGCGTTTGTTTTATGGAAGTGCAATTTCATCCTGATTTGCGCGATCGCATTCAATTAGAAGTGATTACCAAAATGACCGATGTTGCGGAAGTGTTCTTTCAGACAGCGATGGATAAAGGCATTTATCGCCAAATGGATGCCAATCTAGTCGCCAAAGTTTTTTTAGGAATGTTCGCGATCGCAGGTTTTTCCAACAACACCTTGATGGAACCAAACGCCTCTCCCCAAGAAATGCAACAAATGGCCGAAGGACTAGCTGATATCTTTCTCAATGGAGTGTTGATGAAAGATTAGGGATGGTTGATTGGGGAATACAAAGATGAGGAGATGAAACAGCAGAGGAGCAGAGGGGTGAATAATAACTTCTCAGTAAACAGTCATCAATGAATAGGGTGTAGGGTGTAGTGACCTCTTCTTTAAAGAAGCTGTTTACGGACACGCTCACTTCCGTATGGATGGAAGAAACAAGTCAAATTCTCTTCCCTTCTGCCTCCTGCCTCCTGCCTTAGTCATTAATTATCAGTACACCTCATGCAAGAGGTCTATTGACTTTTTTGGTTGATTACTTTGTCCTCGTGTCACAGACTCGATTGTGAGATTGATGGTATTTTATTTTTGCACAAACTCCTTTATCCCAATCGCGATACAAGCTATGACACTCAATTTATATTTACTGCGACATGGAGAAACTACTTTTAGTCAAAGTGGTAATTTCTGCGGTGAAACTGATGCAGAGTTGACTTCTGAAGGGACGCAGATGGCAGAGAGTTTTGCTGATGTTTATCAAAAATTGAAGTGGGAGGCTGTTTATGTTAGCCCGATGAAGCGCACAATTGCAACTGCCAAGCCATTTTGTGATGCTATCAGTATAGATATGCAGTTGCGTGACGGACTTAAAGAAGGTAGTTACGGTGAATGGGAAACTAAGAGTAAATCGTTTGTCCAAGAGAATTATGCAGAAAACTATGTTAAATGGTTGACAGAACCCGCTTGGAATGCACCACTAAATGGAGAAACTGCGGTAGATATTGCTAACCGTTCCATACCTGTAATTGCTGAAATTCAAGAAAAACATCTCCAAGGTAATGTTTTAGTAGTTTCCCATAAAGCCACGATTCGGATTATGATTTGCAATTTACTGGGAATCGATCTGGGACGCTATCGCTATCGGGTGAATATATTGGTCGCGTCGGTAAGTATGATTAAATTTGACGTTAATGGTCCTTTGTTAGAAATATTAGGCGATCGCCATCATATACCCGATCATATTCGCTCTCGTCCCGGAACATAATCGTCAATTCCGAAAATAGGTATACACAGTTAGTAACAAGCGACCTGGAGTGAACTAAAACACTAAATCAACATGTATTAGGAGATTAAAAAGCTTCAACCCAGTTGCATTGCGAGTAACTCTGTGCCTATTTGTTTTTTACAAAGTCCCACTAGTGACTAGTCGCCAGTCATCACTCACCACTCCCCACCATTTTCGCTTCTTGACTCCACTGCTGTACTAACTCAATTGCTGGACATAAATCTCGCCGCTGGATTGTTGCTACCTGCAAGCGCAAAATCTGTCTGTGCAATCTGTGAGCTGGAGTCTGAGCTAACTGTGCCACAGAACCAATACCCGCATGAAGCAATAAACCGCAATATTGCGTTCCGACGCTGGGAATACGCGCCAAGTCAGCTAAAGCCATCCATTTATTTACATACTGAAGATGAATCTGGAGTTTATTTGCTAACGCCAGTCTTGCCTGCGGAGTTTTTCCTTGTTTAAGTAGCGCTACTGTAGTGGAAATCCCACAATTTTGCAGTCGAGATTGTTCGTCTTGGCTGAGTCCAGGTAATTGCTCAATTGGCCAGTCACTAGATGTGACAGGACTTCGATGATTTGTCTGTTTAGGAAACATTTGTAAAACTAAAATATAAGCTTATTTAAATATTGTGACAACTGGTTTTAAGATTTCGTATTAACGTGCAATTTTAATACATCAACCTGCATTGTTAATGCATTGGCTTGCATTGTTAATGCATCGGCTCGCATTGTTAATGCATTGGCTCGCATTATTAATGCATCGGCTCGCATTATTAATGCATCGACTTGCATTATTAATGCATCGACTTGCATTGTTAATGCATCGACTCGCATTATTAATGTATCGACTCGCATTGTTAATGCATTAGCTTGCATTTTTAATATCATATCTGGGAAATTACTTGTGATATGTCGGAAGCGAGTGTAACGAAGTGAAATGCACCACTTCCCTGCGGGACGCTACGCAACGTGGAAGCAAGCTAGTAAGAGCATTTCGTAGAGAAGCAATCACAAGCGCTTAGCGTTAACATAAAGTCAAATATCTCAAATTTAACTGGTTCACTGGGGATTGCAGAAAATTCATGACCCCAATTCCAAAAACCACAGCCCAATTGTATGAAACAGATTTTGTGGCATGGACAAAACAGACTGTGCAACTCATTCGTGCTGGAGAATTTGAACAAGTAGACTGGGATGCTGTGATTGAGGAGATTGAAAGCTTGGGACACTCAGAGCGGCGGGAGTTGAAAAGCCGCTTGGAGGTATTATTACAACATTTGCTCAAATGGCAATATCAGTCTAGTTTGCAAAGTGGCTCCTGGCAAAATACGATTGACGAGCAACGCAACCGAATTACAGATTTGCTGCAAGAGAGTCCCAGCCTCAAGTCCTATTTAGAAGAAGTATTAGCTCAGTCCTATAATCGGGGGTTAAAAGCTGCTAGTAATAAAACTAAACTACCAGTAGATACCTTTCCAGCAGAATGTCCTTATTCCATTGCCCAAGTTCTTGATGCTGAGTTTTTGCCGGATGCAATTAATTTATAGTGCCCCTTTAAGCAGTAGTTAATTCGCCTCGCAAAACAGTTATCGCTTGTCCGGCAAGCAAAACGCTATCGCCCCCATCGTAATACACCTTCACCACACCACCGCGACTGGAAGCTTGATAAGCTAAAAACTGCTGTTTGTGCAAGCGATCGCGCCAAAAGGCAGCAAGACAACAATGAGCCGCCCCTGTCACTGGGTCTTCATTAATACCTAATCCTGGTGCAAAAAAGCGTGAAACGAAATCGTATTCCGAATCAGGATGAGTAGTACTGGTAACAATCACATCAGAAATCGGCAATGTTTTTAGTAGCTGGAAATTGGGCTGTATTTGCCGCACCAATTCTTCAGATTCTAATTCCACTAAATAGCCGAGTGAATTTTGGAATACAGATTTGTATGGTACACCCAAAGCTTGGTTTAGTTGTGGAGGAGCGATCGTTGCTTTGGAGTGATTCACGGGAAAATCTAACTCAATCCACTCACCTTGTAATTTAGCAACAAGTACTCCGCTTTTAGTGTAGAAACGCGCAACTTCATTTAATGATAAATGTCCCTCCGACCAAAGTACATGGGCACTAGCTAAAGTTGCGTGACCACAAAGTGGTACTTCCACTGTTGGCGTAAACCAACGCAGATTGAAGCCATCATCTTGTTTAACTAAAAAAGCTGTCTCAGATAAATTCATTTCCTGCGCCACATTTTGCATCCAAACATCATCTTGGGGAGTAGGCAAAACACAGACAGCAGCAGGATTACCTGCAAAGGGTGTATTCGTGAAAGCATCAACTTGAGTAATGATTTGTCCCATAAAATTACTCTCAAAGTAATGTTAGTTACTATTCGTAAATCCTGACAACAAGAACTAGGTAGCCAAAGATAACTTTTACATGAATTTTACTAATGTATTAAGTCACCTATCTTTAGACAGATATACGATATACAGTGGTAAATTGTACATATTACTTAGTTGTATAAACTAATAGTTATTTATTTTTATTAAAAAAAAATTTGCGATTAGTTAAGCAGTTCCAGCCCTGCTTTTATGCAACTTAGCTCAGCTAATTACCAAACAAAAACAGGAATCAACAATAATGGCACCCAATCCAGCAGTTTTCAACCTGTCTGACTTGAACGGGAGTAATGGTTTTGCCCTTACTGGCGCTTTAGGCTACTCCACCAGTAGTGCTGGAGACATCAACGGCGACGGCTTCGACGATCTCATTATCGGGGCATCCGATGCCAGTATTTCTGGGGAAACCTACGTCGTGTTTGGCAAAAGCAGTGGCTTTACGAGTAGCCTCAACCTCTCCTCCTTGGATGGCAGCAACGGTTTTGCAATTAATGCCTCACGCAACATTGTTAGCAGTGGCGGGGATATCAACGGCGATGGTATCGATGACCTGATTATCGGGATACCTTATGCCTACTCCAACGGCAAGTCATCTGCTGGGCAGACCTACGTGGTGTTTGGCGGCACCAGTAGTTTTGGGGCAAGTTTTGAATTATCGTCCCTCAACGGTAGCAACGGCTTTGTAATCAACGGCATTGATGAGCGTGACTTCTCAGGCAGCTCTGTCAGCAGTGCCGGAGACATCAACGGAGACGGCATCAACGACCTGATTATTGGGGCACCTGATGGCGACCCCAATAGTCAGGAAGATGCTGGAGAGACCTATGTAGTGTTTGGTAGTAGCAGTGGCTTTGGGGCAAGTTTTGAATTATCGTCTCTCAACGGTAGCAACGGCTTTGTAATCAACGGTATTAATGAGCGTGACTTCTCAGGCGGCTCTGTCAGCAGTGGTGGAGATATCAACGGTGACGGCTTTGACGATCTGATTATCGGGGCTGCTGCTGCCGATCCAAACGGCAAGTATAATGCTGGAACGAGCTACGTGGTGTTTGGTAGCAGCAGTGGCTTTGGAGCGAGCTTCAATCTCTCATCCCTCGACGGCAGCAATGGCTTTGTAATCAACGGCATTAATGAGCGTGACTTCTCAGGCGGCTCTGTCAGCAGTGGTGGAGACTTCAACGGTGATGGCTTCGACGATCTGATTATCGACGGAAATGGGAAGAACTACGTAGTGTTTGGCAGTAGTAGTGGTTTTGGAGCGAGTCTCAATCTCTCGTCGTTGGATGGCAACAACGGCTCTGTTATCAACGCAAGCAATGTTAGCAATGCCGGAGACTTCAACGGCGACGGCTTCGATGACTTGATTATTGGAGTACCATATACCGACGCCAACGGTCAGGAAGATGCTGGGCAGAGCTACGTGGTGTTTGGCAGTAGTAGTGGCTTTGGAGCGAGTCTCAATCTCTCGTCCCTAAATGGCAGCAACAGCATTGTAATCAACGGCATTGATCCATTTGACCAATCAGGTGCCTCCGTTAGCAGTGCTGGAGACATCAACGGTGATGGATTTGATGACCTGAGCATAAGAGCGACTTTTTACAGACGTGGTGGTATCCCACCAGGGGAGAGATACGTCATTTTTGGGTTTGCGGCTACCACAGTTCCTAATCAACTCCCAATCGCAGTTGCAGACACAGCTACCACCAGCGAAGACACTACGGTTAATATTTCAGTCTTAGCTAATGACAGCGATCCAGATAACGACCCTTTAACGGTAACAAATGTTAACGGTAACGCAGTAACTGTAGGTACTCCTATTACCTTGAGTTCTGGTGCTTTAGTCACACTAAACGCTGATGGCACCTTCACCTACGACCCTAACGCTCAATTTGAAAGTTTGGATGTAAATGAAATTGGCACTGATAGCTTTACTTACACAATCAGTGATGGCAGGTTGAACACTATAGCCAGTGTTAACCTGACTATTAACGGCGTAAATGACGCACCGACATTGATTTCTGCTTTCAACCTCTCGTCGCTAGACGGCAGTAACGGTTTTGTACTCAAAGGCATTGATTTTAACAATTTCTCAGGCTATTCCGTCAGCAATGCTGGAGACTTCAATGGTGACGGCTTCGACGATGTGATTATCGGAGCCTATCGTGCCGACCCCAATGGCAAGACATATGCTGGGGAGAGCTATTTGGTGTTTGGTAGCAGCAGCGGCTTTGAAGCCAGCCTCAACCTCTCGTCTCTGGACGGCAATAACGGCTTTGTAATCAAAGGTATTGATGAGTTTGACCGCTCAGGCAGGTCTGTCAGCACTGCTGGAGATATCAATGGTGACGGCTTCGACGATTTAATTATCGGGGCATTTGCTGCCAACCCCAACGGCAAGTATAGTGCTGGAGAGAGCTATGTCGTGTTTGGTACCAGCAATGGCTTTGGAGCTAGCTTTGACCTCTCGTCCTTGGACGGCAGTAACGGCTTTGTAATTAATGGCATTGATGAGGGTGACAGGTCAGGCTGGTCTGTAAGCAATGCTGGAGACTTTAACGGTGACGGTATCGACGACCTAATTATTGGGGCACGTGGTGGCAAACCCGAAGGCGAGATATATGCTGGGGAGAGCTACGTGGTGTTTGGTAAGAGCAATGGCTTTGGAGCTAGCTTTGACCTCTCGTCATTGAACGGCAGTAACGGCTTTGTAATTAATGGCATTAATGAGCGTGATTACTCAGGCTGGTCTGTCAGCAGTGCTGGAGACTTTAACGGTGACGGTATCGACGACCTAATTATCGGGGCATTTGCTGCCGACCCCAACGGTCAGGAAGATGCTGGGGAGAGCTACTTGGTGTTCGGCAAGAGTAGTGGCTTTACAGCAAGCTTTAACCTCTCGTCCTTGGACGGTAGCAACGGCTTTGTAATCAACGGCAATGATCCAGATAGCAACTCAGGTATCTCTGTCAGCAGTGCCGGAGACATCAATGGTGACGGCTTCGACGACCTGATTATTGGAGCGAATCGTGCCCAACCCAATGGCAAGTATAGTGCTGGGGAGAGCTACGTGGTGTTTGGCAGTAGCAGTAGCTTTGGAGCAAGTTTTGACCTGTCGTCTCTCAATGGCAGTAACGGCTTTGCAATCAAAGGAATTAATGAAGGTGACAGATCGGGCACCTCAGTCAGCAGTGCTGGAGACATCAATGGTGACGGCTTCGATGATTTGATTATCGGCACACCAAACTCCGCCTTCAACGGTCAGGGAGAAGCTGCAAAGAGCTACGTGGTGTTTGGCAAGAGCAGTGGCTTCACAGCGAACTTTGATTTATCGTCTCTGAACGGCAGCAACGGCTTTGTAATCAATGGCATTATTAATCCAGGTAATCTAGATATCTCCGTTAGCAGTGCTGGAGACATTAACAGCGACGGCAGTGCTGACCTGATTATCGGGGCAAGTAGGGCCAGCGCCAACGGTCAAACCTATGCTGGGGAGAGTTATGTAATCTTTGGCTTTGGGACTGGAACTACCAACGAAGATACTGCACTTAACATCCTTGCCAACACTATCTTGAGCAGATATTCAGACGTTGATGGCGATACTCTAAGCATTAGTGATTTTACTAAGCCTGCCAATGGCACACTCACACTCAACAACAATGGCACTGTTGGCAACGCCAGCGATGACTACTTCATCTACACTCCCAAGGCTAACTATAACGGCACTGATAGCTTTACTTACACTATCAGTGATGGCAATGGTGGCACCATTTCTGGTACTTTTAATTTGAACGTCAAGCCGATCAATGACGCACCTATTGCGGTAAATGATATTGTTACAGCTGCCAAATATACACCTGTGCGTATCCAAGCAAATACCTTGCTGGCTAACGATATAGATGTTGATAGCACCAACCTCAGCATCACTGGCGTCAGTGCTGTAACCAACGGTACTGCGGTACTGAAAAATAACGGCACTCCCAATAACTCGGCTGATGACTTTATCTTATTTACGCCAACTAGTGGGTTTACTGGTGCGGCTGGCTTTAAATACACCATCAGCGATGGTCAACTTACTAGTACTGCTAAGGTGACTGTGCAAGTTGGCGATCGCCTTTTCGGTGGCAACGGCAACGACCATCTCGACGGCACTTCTGGCAATGACTACCTCAAAGGTGGCAATGGCAAAGACTACCTCAATGGCAATAAGGGTAATGATACCCTGATTGGTGGTAATGGTAATGACAATCTTTGTGGCGGTAATGGCAAAGATATCCTTTGCGGTGGTAATGGTAATGACAGATTAGCTGGTGGTTTTGGTAACGATACCCTTACAGGTGGCAATGGCAAAGATAAATTTGTCTTAGCTGCAACCCAAGGTAGTGATACGATTACTGATTTTTGCAAAGGCACTGACTTGATTGGATTGTCTGGTGGTCTGAGTTTTGGTCAACTCAGTTTCTCTGGTGACAAAATCATTATTACTGCTAGCGATCAACTTTTGGCAACACTGACTGGGATTAATACCACGACGTTGAGTGCTGCTAATTTCACTATTGCTTAAAGGTAAATTTTTGCAGCTTTAATGTATCAAAGTTGCAAATTAATCACCGTTTCTCTAACTTAATAAATTATTACGATCGCTTGTTGCCAGAGAAAAAGGTGTAGCCCGTCGTAGATATCGCTTCCCTTATAATACACTTTCATCCATCGCTACTCATAGCAGGATTATCTGCAAAGGATGTATTTATGAAAGCAGTAAACCAAAGCATGAAGCTAAAAATCTTCAGGGGCATCTTTGCTAGTTTCAACTTAGTATTAATTTGTGCAGGATTAGTTAGCTGTATTCCTCAACCACCGAAGCCACTTTTTCCAATTGAGCAACAAAAACCAACGCTAGAACCTAACCAGGCGAACCCGAATAACAAAAATAACGACGATAAACACGATGATGACAACGACGATGAAGACAATGATGATAAAAAGAATGATGATAAAGACTAAATAACCTTTATCCTTTTTTCGAGTTTCTATTTATGCTTATTCCCCAAACTTCTAGTTCCCTGGTTGATACTTTACGCCAGCGACGGCAAAAACTAGCTAGCCTGATTGATTTTCCCGCAATTCTCTGGTCAGGTAGCAATAGTCCGCGCAACTTTCCGGCAAATTCCTTTGCTTTTCGTGCTAATAGTCATTTCCTCTATTTTGCGGGACTACCTCTAGCAAACGCGGCAATTCGCCTAGAAGCGGGCAAGCTAGAATTATTCATGGAAGACCCTTCACCCAGCAGTGCCCTTTGGCATGGAGAAATGCCAACGCGGCAGCAAGTCGCTGAGCAAATTGGGGCAGATGCGGCTCGACCAATGGCAGAATTAGGCTCTTGGTTAGAAGATGCCGCAACAGTTGCCGTACAAGATGCCGCTACTTGGACGCAGCAATCACAGCTTTTAAATAGATGGGTTTTGCCCCAAAGTCTTCCCCAAGAAATTGATTTAGAGTTAGCCAAGGCGATCGTTTTTCTGCGTCTCACCCACGATGATGCTGCATTAACCGAGTTGCGAAAAGCTGCGGCTGTAACTGTCCAAGTACATAAAGCTGGTATGGCTGCAACACCTCAAGCCAAATTGGAGGCAGAAGTTCGTGCAGCAATGGAAGGGGTAATTATTGCCAACAATATGACCACTTCTTACAACAGCATTGTCACCGTTCACGGCGAAGTTTTGCACAACGAACAATATCACCATCATTTGCGACCAGGTGACTTACTGCTTGCTGATGTCGGTGCTGAAACCGAGACTGGTTGGGCTGCGGATGTGACTCGCACTTGGCCAGTTTCTGGAAAGTTTTCATCTACCCAAAGAGACATTTATAATGTTGTCTTAGCAGCTCATGATGCTTGCATAGCCAAAATATATCCTGGTGTAGAGTATGGGGATATTCATTTGTTAGCTGCGACAGTGATAGCTGAAGGTTTAGTAGATTTAGGAATTCTCCGAGGAAATCCGCAAGATTTGGTAGAAATGAATGTCCACGCGCTGTTTTTTCCTCACGGAATTGGTCATCTATTGGGTTTAGATGTCCATGACATGGAAGATTTAGGCGATTTGGCAGGATATGAAGAGGGAAGAACAAGAAGCGATCGCTTTGGCTTAGGCTATTTGCGTTTAAATCGTCCTTTGCGTCCAGGAATGCTAGTTACAATTGAGCCTGGTTTTTACCAAGTACCAGCAATTTTAAATGATGCCAACGTGCTATCAAAATATCAAAATGTAGTAAATTGGCAGCGGTTATCAGAATTTGCTGATGTGCGCGGAATTCGGATTGAAGATGATGTTTTAGTTACCACAGAAGGCAGCGAAGTTTTAACAGCTGCATTACCCAATGATGCCAATACTGTAGAAAATCTAGTTAATAGCTGAGTCTATTCTTAGCTAATAAATCCAGCAAGGTTTCTAACAAAGAGACATCACGTTCATCGTCGGTGTTAGAGTATTCTGCTGGATTTCGATTTACCTCCGCTTGGGCAATTTTGAAGCTTTCTCCAACTATCTCAAAACGCACCTTGAAAATACAAAAACCAGTCCAACTACGATGCAAGTATAACCAAGGAGCTTCATAGAAAATGAACCACTTATCTTCCATCTGCTGGGGAATTATTCCAGCAGCAATTCGGTCAAATTCTTGCTGTGAATAAAGCTTTTCTACTGTTATATTTGTGGACACAGAAGGCATGGGTTCTGTTTTCCAATCATCTCGTTTGGCTATTGGCATACTAAAAATAAAATTACTCTGGTAGCTTGGTAAAAAAATAATATGATACCTCCTGATATCTAAAATAATTCTAAATTCATGACAAAAAACCCTATAGGATTACTACTGAGTGGAGTTACTCTCAGCTTCGGACTATTACCATCATTAGCTCAAGCACAACAGCCGATTTCTAATACCCAAGTTGCAGCAATGGTAGAGGCGTTGCGACAAGCTGCACCACAAACAAAAAATCCCAACGATGGACTTTATAGCGAATGGCAAGTGAAACCAGAAACCCTCAAAGGCTGGTCAAGAACTTGTCTTAAACGAGAACTAACACCGACGCAGTTTGAAAACAGTCCGGCGATCGCCCGCTCCGTTGTATCGTGTATCACCCGGCGTGAGTTAACCAATCAGTTCGCCGCCACCAAAAATAATGAAATTGCATCTGTGCGTGGCGTTGCTTGTTGGTGGATGACTGGTAGCTATACAGGCTGTAATAAAGGTTTCACTGCTGACTATGTGCAAAAAGTAGTCCGCTTTTACCAACAGCAACGCTCAAAAGCAGTAACAATTCAATCATCAAAGGGTAGCTGTTAAAAAATATAGAGAATGGGGAAAGAAATATGAGATGTAGGATGTGTTATGGCTTTCGTAAAACCTTGATATGAACAGACTTTCAACCCTGTTACCCTTCGGGTTCGCCACTTTGCCAGACGCTCGTTCGCTCTTAGCGTCTCCCCTTGGGAGAAGACTCGCTAACGCTGCGCTAACGACGCAAAGCGCCAAGACAGCAAGTAGACTCACCTATTGTCTGTTCCCTGTTCCCTGCTATATTTAGCATTGCCATACTCATTTTTTGCTTCTTCTTCTATTCGATCTAAAGCTTTTTTTGCTCTAAAAAGTACTCTTAAATAGGCTACTTGACTACTCCATGCTGAACGGGGCAAGAGAAAGTTTGCAGCATTTACCTGGCTTTGAGATTCATTTGGCAATAACTTTAAATTGCCATCTGGGGGATTGGAAACAGAATTATTATCCATCTGACTTTTTTAATTACTAACTACTAATTGGTATGATTCCTGCTTTGGCTGCCAACTTTGTGACCATTGAATACTATTAGCAGTAAAGTGTGGCGAATCATTTTCTGGCCAAGGAGTATCAATCGGTTCTTCAATCAAAGCAAATTCACCATTATCAAAAGGTTTGCCTTCGGCTTGATTCTTGAGAAATACTCGTTCTCGAATACCGCGTTTAGCTTGTGTGAGAGCGCGATAATGACAGTAAGGATTATTACCTCGTTTGTTAAAAAATACATGTGCAGTCCAACTGCAACCACCTCGACATAGTTCTGCAAATTCACAAGTTTTACAAAAACCCCACAAATGTTCTATGCCTTTGGGTGTCCCAGCCCCTAAATTAAAGCGCAGTTCTTCTGTCTCTTCAATGATGGTTCGCAAAGAGTAATCCCGAATGTTACCACCGGTATAGGCGGAAGTTGGCAGCGAAGGACAACCTTTAATCGCACCATCAGCCTCAATTCCTAATGTCGAGACTCCGGCATTGCATCCTTGCCAAAATGACCAAGCACTTCCGCCACGCAAAAATCGCTCGTAAGGGCCGAAGTAGCCAATATTATTTCCTGGCTGAAGCTTAATTCCTTCTTGTTGTGCCCGTTCGGCAACACGAGCAATCATCGGATAAACATCTAGTAATTCATAAGGTTGCAGGAGAATTTGGTTGTTATCTGCCGCATTTCCCATTGGTACAGTCAATTGAATCTGCCAAGCGAAGATTCCAGCATCGCGGATATGTTCGTAGATGCTGGGAAATTCTGGTGCAGAGAGGCGATTGATTTGAGTATTGCAACCAAAAGCGATACCTGCTTGTTTGAGGTGACTCATGGTTTTAAATGCCCATTGCCATGAGCCTTGTCTACCCCGGAGGCGGTCGTGAGTAGCTTCTAGTCCATCAACGGAAACAGAAACTACTTTAATCCCGGCTTCTTTCATCCGGCGTGCTGTGTCTAAGGTGATGCCATAACCGCCAGTAGTCATACCACAAAGCATTCCCGCTTGATTAATGGCTTGAGCAATTTCCAACCAATCTGGACGTAGAAAAGCTTCACCACCAATTAAAGTAACTTCAGTAATACCAACGTCTGCCATTTGTTTGACTAAATCGAGGGCTTCGGCTGTGGAAAGTTCTTTTGCCCTTGTATGGCCTGCACGAGAACCACAGTGCTGACAAGCAAGATTGCATTTTAAGGTAATTTCCCAAACTGCATAACTAATTCGGCGATCGCTCATAAAAAATATCCTCTATTCAACTTATTTAAAGAGGGACGGTTTTTTATTATCCGTCCCAAAAATCTTAAGTGATAGCTCTAAATGACTTGGAATTATTCGCTAACCACAATTCCATACATAGGTTGAGGATGAATAGGTGGCCATTTAATAGGTGGCCGAAAAATACCTCCATACATTGGTTGAAATATTGGCTGACTACCAATTAATGAAGAAGCTCCACCAAAAACAGTTTCGAGTTCTTGGTCGTTTAAATCTCTAATTTCACCATTGTCAGGATTTGACTCTAATAATTGAGCTGTATATTCTTCAAACTCTTCTTGAGTAAAATCGTAGCCAGCTTCTTTTACTAATCTGCTACATTCATCTTTACTTTCAACTTGTTGCATTTTGATACGGAAAGCTTCATCACTAACTAGCTTTTCGTAGAAAGCTCTGACATTTTCAAAAGACATAATTGTCTCCTTAAGTAATTACTTCAGATAGAGCAACTTCATGCATTAGCCCAGATGGATTGTAATTGTCAGTTATGATTTGCGGACAACGCAGACAAGCTGCTTTGCCTTCTTGCTGCCACCAACGGCAGTCTCTACGTATAGAACAAGGAGGAAGTTCTGCTACTACAGCAGGCAACTTTTCTGCAACTCTCGTCGCTAGACGACAATCTTGACCATCAAAATGCTGACATTTGTTTAATGCACAAGGTGCAGCAGTGCGAAAAATTTCAGTAGGTGTAACTGGACTAGCTTTTGCTAAGAGTTCATCTGTAACAGGTAGTGGCTGTTTGAGATAAGTTACACGCGCTTGGGTCATGCCACCAACTAAACCAAAGACTACGCTGTTTGCTAGTTCTGGTCTAGCACTGGGACAAAGTGTAGTCCGACCGGCAGAAGTTTCCATGATTTAAAGCTTTAGCAAAGATAATTTTGACTCAAAGACTAAGCTTCTAATGCCTTGTTTAATGGCTTGGGATCTATTGCAATCAGTCCTACGATTATTGGAGGGCAAATAGGTTTAAAACCTGCAATTGTAGGTTTACCTGCGAGCGTAGGTGTACTCAGTCCTCCTACAATATTTCCAGCTTCTTCATTAGATAAATCTGAGAAACCCTCATTTACATCCATAATGTGGTTTCTACGTGCTAATGCATTGTTTACAGCTTCGTCAATCAAATCATGAATTTTGATTTGATTGTTGGACTTTCTGTTATCTGTTTCCATTTTGATTCCTACAATTGGCTAACTGTGTTTTTTGTATTTTTTGGCAAGCTTGAACAGTATTTCTGCTCAAGTGATTTTGATTTTAGAATAAAAATAAAATTGTAAACTCATGATTTAAAATTATTTATCAACTAAAAAGAAACTATTTATGTCACTAAAAAATAATTCCTCAAATTCTTGTCAATTAAGCTCCTTTATTGCAAAATTACCAAATAACCAAGGTTCTAGATTATTCTCTGCTGAAAGTGAGAAAAACGCGTGAGGATAAGATAGATATATTATTGATAAAAAAATTAAACAATTAAGTATTGGTCTGACTTGTGTGGATAATTATCCAGCAATAAGTCGTTATTAGGTACAAGAACATTTACCAAATTGTTTAAGTCTATACTATTAATTTTTATTGAGTAACTTATTCTTGAGAAGTCCTTATTTATTCTTAAAATAGTAAATTTGTATTATATAAATAAGCAAAAATAAAACATTTATGTCCTTAAAACACAATACCTTCGCCATTTTTTTAGAGGTCGGGTTACCTACTAGAAACTGCCCTTCAAGCGTCTATGTGCCTTAACCCAACTTACAAATCTATTTTTGAGATTCTAAAAAACCTATCCTTAAAAGAGTTTCCAGTCCCCAGTGGTTATTTTCAAGTTAGCTCTAAGAACAATTAGGATAATTGCTTTACCTTTTCAGCCAGCCAATCAACACGATCCTTACCCCAAAATCTTTCGCCTTCCACTACCCAAGTTGGTACACCGGGACAGGCAAATTGTTCGTATTCTGCCAAAGCTTCCACTGCGGCAAGTCCCGCTGCTTCGCCGTGGGCTAATTCTAGAATGCGATCGCCATTTAACCCAACATCATTAGCAACTTTTCTAATCACAGACTCATCATTCACATCAAGTAAGTCAATATAGCTGGCTCCAAAAAAAGCAGTATCTAGAAGATGCTCCTTCCCGCTTCCACAAGCAGCATAATATGCTCTAGCGGGAAGTTCTTCCCGACCAAATTTCATTTCCTGCCAGCGCTTTACCCAGCTACGAAATTCCTCAAGCTCCTTGAGTCGAATTTCAATACCGTACTTTTTCGCCCACCGCAGACAATCTTCTTTGTGATACAACGATACGACTGCACTTTCACTTCCTCCTTGGAGATCGGCTACCTTAATACCTCGCTCCTTAGGAATGTAAATCGGTCGTCGTTCAATATCAACAGGTAACCCCTGCAACGCTCTTTGGGCAAGAATGATCCCAATGTATGAATTCGCTGAATGGTATATAGAGTATGAGTATACTTTGATTCGCCGTGACATATGTTCTTCTATAGCTATCTAAATTAATTTGCTATTTTGATATTAAATTTTGTTTTTAACCCATTGGCGAAATTCTTTAACTAATTCCAAATAATCTTTTTCTCCCACCTGCTCTAAAAAATTAGAAATCTCTATTAGTGGCAGATTTGGAAATGCTAAACTCTGTTCAACAGATATATATTTCTGATTTTGTAAAACATTAATACTAAAATCTTTACCATCATATCGCCAGATTTCAGGCACACCCATGTCAGCATAGACTTGAAAGCGATTTTGAGAGCTGCTTGTAATATCAATTTCTATTACTAAATCTGGTGGCGGGTCTTGCGCTAAATCTATTCTTTTTTTGCCTATTATGACATTAATATTTTCAATGTAAAAGCATTCATCTGGTTCTGCACCACTGAGTTCTGGACGCTTGAAAGTGGTAGAGCCAAGGCAGTCAATTCTAACATCTAGCTCTTCTGCGAGAGTTTCGACAAATCTACCCACAATTCTTTTGTATCGTTCGTGTTCAGGTGAAGGAACCATGATTTCTAGAGTACCTCGATTATAAGTAAGCCGGAGGCGGCGATTAGCACTAAGTTCAGTTAGCAAGTTTTCATAGGTTTGCCAACTGATACCTGATAAGTGGATAATTTCTGTGGGTTGAATCAGAGTGTTGCTAGTCATAGCTATTTTTTGAGTATTTTGTAAGTTGCTGGTTTTTAGATGTCAATTCAATAAACGTAGGTATCTAGTTGCTACAGTCGAGGTGAAAACTACTAAGCTGGTAGATAGCACGTTGAAATTTTACTGGAAACTCTGAATCGCATTTAGGGGTGGTTCAGAATTCCTTACTGGCGAACTACCCGTAATTACATTATGTTTGATGCTCTATCTGACCGTTTAGAAGCCGCCTGGAAAAAACTGCGGGGACAGGACAAGATTTCTCAAGCCAACATTCAAGACGCTTTGCGAGAAGTACGCCGCGCCTTGTTGGAAGCAGATGTTAATCTCCAGGTAGTCAAAGATTTTATTAGCGAAGTCGAAACCAAGGCACAGGGAGCCGAGGTAATCTCCGGCGTGCGACCTGACCAACAGTTCATCAAAATTGTTCATGATGAGCTAGTGGAGGTAATGGGGGATGAGAATGTTCCTTTAGTAGAAGCCCAAGAGCAACCTACCATTGTGCTAATGGCTGGGTTACAAGGTACTGGTAAAACCACCGCTACTGCGAAGTTAGCTTTACATCTGAGAAAATTAGACCGTAGTTGCTTGTTGGTGGCAACAGACGTGTATCGCCCAGCAGCGATCGACCAGCTGGTGACGCTGGGTAAGCAAATTGACGTACCAGTTTTTGAACTCGGAAGCGATGCTGACCCTGTAGAAATCGCGCGGCAAGGCGTAGAACGCGGCAGAGCAGAAGGTGTAAATACAGTTATTATTGATACCGCTGGGCGTCTGCAAATTGACGAAGACATGATGGCGGAATTAGCTCGGATCAAAGAAACTGTCCAACCTGAGGAAACTCTGTTGGTGGTGGACGCCATGACTGGTCAAGAGGCAGCTAATTTGACGCGCACGTTCCACGAGCAAATTGGGATTACTGGAGCGATTCTCACCAAGTTGGATGGCGATAGCCGGGGTGGTGCAGCGCTCTCAGTACGACAAATTTCCGGAGCGCCAATCAAGTTTGTGGGCGTCGGTGAAAAAGTCGAGGCATTGCAACCGTTTTATCCCGATCGCATGGCATCGCGGATTCTGGGAATGGGTGATGTATTAACCTTAGTCGAAAAAGCCCAGGAAGAAATTGATTTAGCAGATGCCGAGAAAATGCAGGAGAAAATCCTGACGGCAAAGTTCGATTTTACCGACTTTCTCAAACAACTACGTTTGTTGAAAAACATGGGTTCGCTGGGAGGGATCATGAAGATGATTCCAGGGATGAACAAGCTATCAGACGACCAGCTAAAACATGGAGAAACCCAACTCAAACGCTGTGAAGCGATGATTAACTCCATGACCCGCCAAGAACGCCACGACCCCGATTTATTAGCCAGTTCTCCCAGTCGGCGGCGACGGATTGCTACTGGTTCAGGCTACAAAGAAGCCGACGTGAGTAAACTGGTAGCCGACTTCCAAAAAATGCGATCGCTCATGCAGCAAATGGGTCAAGGAGGCTTCCCTGGGATGCCAGGAATGTTTGGCGGCGGTGGGATGGGCAACGCCTTCGCAGGTGGAGGCAATCGTCCCCCTGCCCCCGGATGGCGGGGTTACAATGGTGGCGCCCCAGCTACGAAGAAGAAAAAGAAAGATAAAAAGAAAAAAGGATTCGGTAATCTTTAGGCATTGGAGATGGGGAGATGCTCTTACGCAAAGAAAAACAAATGACCAATGACTAATGACTAATAACAAATAGCAGCAAACACTAGACGAGTGCTAGAATTAGCATTTCGGCATACTTAACCAACAGGAGAATGATTCTTCAGCCATGATCAAACTGCGCTTGAAGCGATACGGTAAAAAACGGGAAGCAAGTTACCGCATTGTCGCGATTAACAACCTCGCTCGTCGCGATGGTCGTCCCCTAGAAGAATTGGGATTCTACAACCCCAGAACCGATGAAGTGCGACTAGATGTTCCCGGCATCGTCAAGCGACTACAACAAGGCGCTCAACCCACTGACACAGTACGTCGCATCTTAGTAAAAGCCAATGTTTTTGAACAGGTCAGTGCCACAGCCTCATCATAATTTCACAAAAAAATCTCCAATAGCTAGTCCCAATTATGTTGGGCTGGTTAAATTTTTGGTGCAGCCGTTTTTAGAATCTCCAGAGACTTTAAGCGTCGATAGTGAAATTTCTCATACCCTGAATCGGGTTTGGATTCGCATCGCCTTTGAAAGCACGGATAAAGGAAAAGTGTTTGGTCGAGGAGGACGCAATATTCAGGCGATTCGTACAGTAATTGCTGCTGCTGCCGCCGCAGTTGGGCAATCAGTATATCTGGATATCTATGGCAGCACTACCCCAGGACGGGAGGGTATGTCTTTTGATGAAGATACAGAAGACCGATCGCCGCCACCGCCAAAAACAAGAGAACCGCGAATAAATGGGCCTAAACCCATTGTTAAACCCCGCATTCGCTAAATTAAAACTAAAGAAATCTGAGCGGTTGTGGTTAACTCCGCTCGGATTATTGTGAAAATGGAAAAGTGGCACAAAGATTTTTATGTCTTTTTTGAGCCTCTTCACCAATCCCATATTTTTGAAAGTGGGTGATATGTTCTGAATGTCAATCAGTTTTGGATTTGAGATTTGTTATAGAGTAGCGATTTGCCGTGTTAGTGAGCGTTTTTTAAATTGACTGTACCCATTCTTGGATTGCAGCTTAAGAATTTTAATTTGCTAAGCCTAGCTAAGCCGAGTACTGTCTGCGACAAGCTACGCTTAGCTTGCTCATTTTATAGAGGTATGAGTGTTGTAATAAAGATTTATTCCATACACAAGGGTTAGGGTATGTTGCAAGCTTTAAAAGTAAGGGTACTAAAAAAACAATTCCAAAATTCAAAATCTAAATTTTGCTCTCAACGCACTAAAGGTGCGACCAAAATCTAAAATTACTATGGTAGGTGCTTTAACAATTCAGTTGCCGAATATTCCGAGTGCGATCGCTCTAGCAGGAGATGGAGAAGAAAATCTTAAATACCTATCTCGGCAAACAGGAGCTAACTTGGTACTGCGCGGGCAAGAATTACTAATTTCTGGTACAGATAAGCAAATCGATCTGGCTAGTAAATTAGTGCGATCGCTTGAAGAACTCTGGACTAAAGGCAATACTATTTCCAGTGCCGATATTTTAACAGCTCGTCAAGCTTTGGATAGCGATCGGCAAGGAGAACTGCAAGATTTACAGCGAGATGTCCTCGCCAAAAGTCGCCGAGGCGAAGAAGTTCGGGCTAAAACCTTTCGCCAACGTCAGTACATCGACGCAATACGCAGGCGTGACCTCATCTTCGGCGTTGGGCCTGCTGGTACTGGCAAAACTTATCTCGCTGTAATTGTTGCCGTTCAAGCACTCCTAGCTAACCAGTTTGAAAAACTCATTTTAACTCGCCCTGCCGTAGAAGCTGGCGAACGACTCGGCTTTTTACCTGGAGACTTGCAGCAGAAAGTCAACCCCTACCTCCGCCCACTTTATGATGCTATTTATGAATTTATAGACCCCGAAAAAATACCCAATTTAATCGAACGCGGTGTGATTGAAGTTGCACCACTCGCTTATATGCGAGGACGTACTCTCAATAACGCCTTTGTAATTGTAGATGAAGCCCAAAATACTACACCGGGTCAGATGAAAATGGTTTTGACTCGTTTAGGCTTCCGTTCCAAAATGGTAATTACAGGTGATATTACCCAAACTGACTTACCACTCAACCAACCATCAGGTTTAACAATAGCGTTGCAAATTTTAAAACATGTTGAAGGCATTGCCTTTTGTGAATTTTCCCAAAAAGATGTCGTTCGCCATCCTTTAGTTCAGCGAATTGTGGCTGCTTACGAACAATATGAAAAATAAGGATTAGAGAATCGGGAAGAAATAACCAGTATCCAATGACAAATGACTAATGACTAATGACAAAGGACAAATAACAAATGACCACAACATTAAAAGAATTTTTAGCAGCTTGTGAAAATCTTGGAACTTTGCGTTTAATTGTTACTAGTAGTGCTGCTGTTTTAGAAGCAAGGGGTAAGTTAGAAAAGCTATTTTATGCAGAATTACCCAAAGGAAAATATGCAAATATGCACACTGAAGGCTTTGAATTTCACTTGAATATGGACAAAATTACTCAAGTTAAATTTGAAACGGGTGAAGCAAAAAGAGGTAATTTTACAACCTATGCAATTCGGTTTTTAGATGATAAACAAGAGCCTGCTTTAAGCCTATTTTTACAATGGGGTAAGCCAGGAGAATATGAACCAGGTCAAGTAGAAAATTGGCAGACTTTAAAAGAAAAGTATGGGGAAATTTGGCAACCTTTACCAGCAGAAATTTAATTTATTTAAACAGATAGCGGCGGAGGAAATCGGATATCTGCACTGAATTGTTCAACGTTAATGCTGTGATAAATTGGTAAAACATATTCTAGATTTTCGTGAGGGCGGGGAATAATATGATGAGAAAGCACCTCACCACCGTTTACTCGCAACGCTGCCTTTAGTCCTGCTGTTATTGCTACATTCACCTCGCCTACAACCCCTCGAATTAATACAGTAATTCGTCCCAAATCAGTATTTTCATAACCAACAAGAGTGACACGGGCAGCTTTACACATAGCATCTCCCGCTTCCACTGCTGTGGGAACGCCGTAAACTTCAATCATGCCTAGTGCCAATGTCATGCTTGTACCAGAATTTAAGATTATATGTTGGTAGGGGCGTATAGGTGTAGGACTCTACAGCAAATTTATTTTGTTGTAAAGATTTTTGGAAACTGTATAAGGTTAATGATTAGACCATATTCACTATTTAGATAATATGCAATATCTTAAGTGCTTTATTATCCCATAGATTAATTTTTCTTCAATCAATAATGAACGTTTAATATAAAACTGCTCATGCTTATAGTTAAGGGTTTTTTTAGTTTTTGCTTACTGATTTTATTCCTTTTGGGGAGTGGTGAGGCTATTGCTGGAGAGTTATCTCAACACTTAGCTAATTTTCCTCAGTGGGAAAAATTAACTTCGGTGCAACCAGCTTCGGGTGATTTAGTTTACCCCGAATGGATGGCTGGTACTTGGCAAGTGACAAGTACGTTGGTAGATTTGGTTGCGCCTTTGGCACCAGATATCGTTACGCCAGGGTTTGAAGGTAACCGCCGACAATTAAATCAACCTGTGAGTTTTCTAGTAAGATTTGTAAAAGAGCAACCACATCTCACTCGGTTAAAAATATTCCCTTGGATAGATAAAAAATCATCAATTTTAGTAGCAGATAGAGCATTTAATAGTTTGAATTTGGCACAGGCTTCTTTAGGAAAGGAAGCGGTGTTAGCAGTTAAAGTAGATCCAGATTCACCTAATCGTCAAATTACATTTTTGCGTAGTAGTCACCAACTAGTTTCTATTGTGACTGCACGGGCTACAGAAACTACTCCTGATGGCAAGTTCATTACTACAGAGGTATTTCAACAACTATTTAAAGGCAATTCTCGCCCCTATTTAAACTCTGTAGAATCTACCACGGCTTACCACAAACTTCCTTTATATAATCCAACAATTGAAGCAGACCAAGTGACTGCTGTTTATCTTTCACCGCAAGATCCAAATTACTTTACCGCAGGTTCTCGGCCAGTTGCTGTTTATCGCTATCACCTAAAATTTGTCCCTGCATAAAAGCCAACTAATTCAAAGGAGTGATTTCAAATTTTAACCGTTGAAAATTTTGTAGTATACTTGTAGTTTATAAGTTCCAAGTTAACGATCGCGCTCTTGGAAGGTGTGCATTATGGCGACATTTCGAGATATTGTCAATTACTTTCATGCTAACTGGAAGTTGAGTATTTTCAGTATTACAGCATCTAGCATTTACGAAGTTATTGATTTAGTTGTACCTTATGCGATTGGGCAGATTTTAAATGTTTTGTCCAATCAACCCTTGGATAAACCACTTGAAAGTGCGATCGCAATTTTTTCTGACATCACCAATTACCCAGTTAATAAAACTTTATCTTTGGGGGTGTTACTGGGTTTAATTTTCCTTGTAACTGTAGTGAAAGCGCCAACACAGCCCTGGTTGACTGTTTGGTTTCACTGGGATATAGCTTTTAGGTCGCGTCGAGAAAAAAATCAAGCAGCCATTGCTAAAGTTCTTACTCTCCCACTGGAATTTTATGATGAAAATAACCCCGGACGCATCGCAGGCAGAGTATCTAGAGGTGTTCTTAACCACACTTGGGCGTATCCTGAAATCGCCGGACAGTTAATTCCTAAACTAATTCGTCTACTAGGAATTTTTGTATTTATTTTGGCGATTGAGTGGCGAATTGCGATTTTATATCTAATTTCTTTTGTAATTATTCTCAGCTTAACGTTGAAAAATTTACAGCAATTGATTAGGTACGAAAGTCGTCTGGATAAATATTCAGAGAACACTGAAAGCCGCACTTCCGAATTGATCACTAATATCAAAACTGTGAAAGCATTTGCTACAGAAGCTAGGGAACTTAAGCACCAAGAACAACGTTTAGATCGCGAACTAATAGTGCTTGATTATCGCATCCATAAAGGTTATGTAAAATTAAATACTTGGCAAGCAACTGTAATTCAGTTTTGTGTATTTACAATTTTGGGTTTGACTTTAGCGGCAACACTAGACGGGAGAATTTCTCTCGGTCACTTTATCATGACCTTAACTCTTTCTAGCATGGCATATGCGGAATTAGAGCCTATTAGCGCTTTAGCAGAAGTTTTTGCCCGTCGTTATTCTTCCATGCTGCGGTTTCACGAATTTCTGCAAGAGCCAACTGCGTCTGATTCGGCTAGTCTTTTAGAAGAGAGCAAGCAGACAGAATCACCTTATAAATTTAGCGGCAAAATTGAATTAACTCATGTGAGTTTTGGATATCATGCCAACCGTCAAGTTTTGCAAGATATTAACTTGTTGATTGAGCCATATCAAACAGTAGCATTGGTGGGGCGTTCTGGTTCTGGAAAGTCTACTTTAGTGAAGTTGCTATTGCGATATTTTGAACCCCAATCAGGTCAAATTTTAATTGATGGTCAAGATATTCGTACTTTAGATGTAGGTAAATATAGACGAAGATTAGCGATCGTTCATCAAGAAGTAGACGTTTTTAACGGTACGGTATTGGATAACCTCACCTACGGAAAGCCGGATGCTAGTTTGGAGGAGGTTCAAGAAGCCTGTAGAATTGCCAGAGTCGATGAAGTGGTGCAGCACTTACCTCAAGGTTATTACACCGTCGTTGGGGAACGAGGTGTTCGCTTATCTGGTGGACAAAGACAACGTTTGGGAATTGCCAGAGCGTTGTTAGTAAAACCAGACGTGCTAGTTTTTGATGAAGCCACCTCTAGCTTAGATTATGAATCGGAACGTTCCATTCAGCTAGCGATGCGATCGATTCAGGGTACTTGTACCACCATCGTCATCGCCCACCGTCTGAGTACAGTACGGGAAGCAGATAAGATTGTAGTTTTAGATCGAGGAAGGATTGTAGAAGTGGGTAGCCACGATGAACTTTTACGTCACGAGGGTATTTATCGCCGCTTGCACTCCCTCCAAGAAACTGGAGAACTTTTAAGTTAACGTGAGTTCGATAGATTCTCAAGAACCCCACTTCCGCGAGAGGCTTAAAAAACCTATTCTTTGGTATCAAGTTGGAGATTTTTTGCCCCTTCTCTACAAGGGAGGGGGTTAGGTTCTATCGAACTCACGTTAAATTAATTCGTAATTTATAATTCATAAATTCTTAACTACGAATTAGGAATTACGAGTTAGAAAATTCAGCAAAAAAGTCTAGTGTTTCCTTTAGTGCTTTGATAAAAATATCAATTTCCTCACGGGTGTTATAGAAAGATAAACTTGCTCGTGCACTTCCAGAAAGCCCTAAGTAGCGGTGTAATGGTTGAGTGCAGTGATGTCCAGAACGAATGGCGACGCCTTCTTGATCTAATAATGTAGATAAGTCGTTGGGGTGAACTTCTCCGGCGGTGAATGTAGCTGAGGCGACTCTACCTTCTCCTTGAGCGTTTGGTTTGGGCCCGTAAATTCTAATTTGGGGAATTTGCTCTAATTGTTGGAATAAATAAGCTGTTAATTCAGCTTCGTAGGCGTGGATTTTATCCATGCCAATATTACTTAGATAATCTACAGCAGCACCAAGGGCGATCGCTTCCCCAATTGCAGGTGTACCGGCTTCAAATTTATGAGGTAATTCTGCATAAGTGGAATGGTCTAAAAACACTTCTGCAATCATTTCACCACCGCCAAAAAATGGCGGCATTGATTGTAATAATTCCAACTTGCCATACAAAAATCCGATGCCAGTTGGAGCGCACATTTTATGACCGGAAGCTACCAACCAATCACAATCTATTTTTTGGACATCGATGGGAAAGTGGGGTACACTTTGACAAGCATCGACTAAAAATTTCGCACCGTAACTGTGAGCGATCGCTGCAATTTCTCCTACAGGATTAATACAACCCAAAGTATTAGAAATATGCACCACTGATACTAGTTTTGTTTTCTCAGATATCAGCTTTTTAAACTGCTCTAGATCTAAAGTTTCTTCTGGTGTTAGTTCGACAAATTTCAATACTGCACCAGTTTTTTGGGCCACCAATTGCCACGGCACAATATTACTATGGTGTTCCATTACCGAGAGAATAATTTCATCTCCCGGCTGCAAATTATTCATTCCCCAACTGTAAGCAACTAAATTAATTGCCTCACTAGCATTGCGGGTGTAAACAATTTCCTGACGCGATGCAGCATTAATAAATTTAGCAACTTTGTCTCGTGCAGCTTCATAAGCATCGGTAGCCTTAGCACTGAGGCTATGAGCACCGCGATGCACGTTGGCATTGTATTGCTCGTAATAATCCCGGAGGGTATTTAATACAAGCAAAGGTTTTTGGGATGTTGCGGCATTATCGAGATAAACTAGTGTTTTCTCATTGACTTCCTGATGCAAAATTGGGAAGTCAGCACGAACTTTATCGGCAAGGGTTTTAGTAGAGGTGAAAGTCATTGGTAGATTAGTTATTAGTCTTTGATAGAGACGCGATTAATCGCGTCTGTACAATAGTCATTAGTCATTAGCTAAAGACTTGAGACTATTGACTGTGTTTAGTAATAGTTCTCTAAGAGAGGGAACGGGTATTTGGTTAATAATTTCCGCCGCAAAGGCGTTAATTAACAATTTACGAGCATCATTTTCGTCAATTCCCCGACTTTGCAGGTAGAAGATTTCATCATCCTCCAATTGACTGACGGTAGCGCCGTGAGCGCATTTAACATTATCCGCAGTAATTTCTAATTGGGGTTTGGTATCGACTCTGGCTTTTGATGATAGCAGCAAATTGCGATTTAACTGGGCTGCATCCGTCAACTGCGCCGATTTGGGAACAAAAACTTTACCATTGAACACTGCATGAGCGCGATCGCCGACAATACACTTATGCAATTGTTTGCTTGTACCATAAGGATAATTCAGAGCGATCGCACTGTGAGTATCCGCCAGTTGTCTGCCTGAAATCATCGTCAACCCATTGAGAGTCGTTTGGGTTTGCTCGCCAGTTTGCAAAATTTCTAAATTGTGCCGCGATAATTTTCCACCGAAAGTTATCGCATGACAAGTATATCGACTATCACGAGCTTGAGCGATCGCGCTCTTGCCAATATGAAAAGCCTCTCTACCTTCTTGCTCAACCCTAGTGTGAGTTACTTCAGCATTCTCACCAATCCAAATTTCCGTAACCGCATTAGTCAAGTAAACCTTTTCCTCTGTACGGTTCCTATACTCTTCAACCAAAGTCACTTGCGAGCCACTTTCCGCTACCACCAAACAACGCGGCTGGGAAATCGTCGCACTCTCACCCGTAACTGCAATAAATACCAGATGAATTGGCGTCTCAACTACTACATTTTTCTTCACCCAAACCACCGCTGCATCAGTGATTCCCGCAGTATTGAGAGCCGTAAAAACTTCCTGCGCTCCTTCAGCTTGAGCTAAATACTGTTGTGCGCTTTCCTGCTCAGCCACAGCTAACCCAGCTAAATTACTCACCACTACCCCAGGCGGTAAATCTGCGACTGCGGATAATCCCGGTGCATAAACACCATTCACAAAAACTAAACGACTATTAGCCGCTTCTGGCAAAATCTCGAATTGTGGAGATGTGAGATTTGCTGTTTCTACATGAAACTGCACCTGTCGCAAAGATGACAAATCAGTAAATCGCCATTCTTCCTCGCGAGTACTAGGGACACTTGAGTGACGTACCCAATTAGCAGCACTTTCACGTAAATTCTGCAACCATCCTTGTGTGTTTGATACAGCTACTTGATTTAACAAGTTAGTTAGATAATCATCTTTATCCAACAGAGTCGCTGTCAAACTATCTGCATCCGAGTTAGGAATTTGACTAGGAGAAACTTGAATAGTCATTAAACGCCTACCTCAGCTGCAAACTCTTCTAGCACCCAGTCATAACCGCGAGACTCTAATTCTAGTGCCAATTCCTTACCACCACTGGTAAGAATCCGCCCGTTTGCCATTACATGGACAAAATCTGGCACAATATAATCGAGTAAGCGCTGGTAGTGGGTAATTAAAATTGTGGAATTTTCTGGACTTGCTAGCTGATTTACTCCATTGGCCACAATTTTCAGCGCATCAATATCTAAACCCGAATCTGTTTCATCTAGAATTGCTAACTTCGGTTCTAGCAACGCCATTTGCAGAATTTCATTCCGCTTTTTCTCACCACCAGAAAATCCTTCATTCAAACTGCGATTCAGGAAAGCGGCATTCATTTTTACTACATCCAGCTTTTCCTCAATTAAATCGTCAAAATCAAAGGCGTCTATTTCTTCTAAACCCTCTGCTTTCCGCCGGGAATTGTACGCCACCCGCAAGAAATCCAAATTGCTCACACCGGGAATTTCCAAAGGATACTGAAAAGCCAAAAACACACCACTTCTGGCGCGTTCCTCTGGTTCCAACTCCAGCAAATTTTGTCCTTGGAAAATCACTTCCCCGCCAGTCACTTCATACGCCGGGTGTCCAGCTAACACCTTAGAAAAGGTACTCTTACCAGAACCATTCGGCCCCATAATCGCATGAATTTCACCCGATCGCACCTCTAGATTCACACCCTTGAGAATTGGTGTTCCATCAACATTAGCTGTCAGATCCCTTACTGACAGCACAAGTTCACTATTTTCAATAATCATCTTCTCTCTCTTGTCTTAATTTGTAGTCGGCACTTTAGCGCTTTTATCCAGCACCAAAGTGCCTAACTGCAAGGGTTGATCTTTTCGGTTCGTAGTGATTTTCCAGCACTAAAATGCTGACTACAAGCTTTATCCAACACTGCCTTCTAATTTCAAACTCAACAACTTATCAGCTTCCACAGCAAATTCCATTGGTAGCTGATTGAAAACATCCTTACAGAAGCCGCTAATCATCATCGAAATCGCATCTTCTGAAGAAATTCCTCGTTGAGCGAAGTAAAATAACTGATCTTCCCCAATCTTGGAAGTAGAAGCTTCATGCTCTACTTTTGCGGTATTATTTTGCACCTGGATATAAGGGAAAGTATTGGCGTGGGCATTATCCCCAATCAGCATTGAGTCGCACTGGGAATAGTTTCTCGCCCCTTTAGCGTTCGGGTTAACTTTCACCAAACCCCGGTAACTGTTACTAGATTTACCTGCGGAGATTCCTTTAGAAATAATTGTACTGCGGGTATTCTTGCCAACGTGAATCATCTTTGTACCCGTATCGGCTTGCTGCATATTATTTGTCAGCGCCACCGAGTAGAATTCACCCACAGAGTTATCACCCACCAACACGCAGCTAGGATACTTCCAAGTAATTGCCGAACCTGTTTCTACTTGAGTCCAGGAAATCTTGGAATTTACCCCCTGACACAAACCGCGTTTGGTGACAAAGTTGTAAATACCGCCTTTACCGTTAGCATCGCCAGCGTACCAGTTTTGCACGGTGGAGTATTTAATCTCGGCGTTGTCGAGGGCGACAAGTTCCACTACAGCAGCGTGCAGCTGGTTGCTGTCATACATTGGCGCGGTGCAACCTTCCAGGTAGGAGACATAGCTACCTTCTTCGGCAACAATCAAAGTCCGCTCAAATTGCCCCGTGTCACCGGAGTTAATGCGGAAGTAGGTAGACAGTTCCATTGGGCATTTGACGCCTTTGGGAATGTAGACGAAGGAACCATCGCTAAATACGGCAGAGTTAAGGGCGGCAAAATAGTTGTCTGCTGTGGGAACGACGCTACCCAGGTATTTTTTTACTAGTTCTGGGTGTTCTTGCAACGCTTCGGAAATCGAGCAGAAAATAACGCCGTCTTTAGCTAGCTTTTCCTTAAATGTAGTGGCAACAGAAACGCTATCAAAAATCGCATCCACAGCAACATTTGCCAGTCGCTTTTGTTCCGATAGGGGAATACCCAACTTTTCAAAAGTTTCTAGAAGGGTGGGATCGACTTCCTCCAAACTGTTGAGTTTTTCTTTCTTGACTTTTGGTGCTGAGTAATAAATGATATCTTGATAATTAATTGGCGGATACTTGACATTAGGCCAAGTTGGTTCTGTCATTTTTTGCCACTGGCGATAAGCCTTGAGGCGAAAATCCAACATGAACTGTGGCTCGTTCTTTTTCGCCGAGATTAAGCGGATAACGTCCTCGTCCAGTCCGCGAGGGATAGTATCCGTCTCAATATCGGTAACAAAGCCGTACTTGTAAGGTTGGTTGACTAAGGTTTTGACAGTGGCACTCATCGGTAATAATCTCTCGTGTTCGGTTCTATCTCTTTAAGAATGGGAGACAAGCTCTTGTTTTGGCGACTCCCATCTGGCATTACGGAATGGTTACACGGCTGCTAGAATAGTGGTGGAGAGTAAAACAACAGCTATGTTGTTTTATGTATCTCCATTTTACGCTAAATTAACAACAACAATGTTGTCAAAGTCAAATTTTAAGAGAAATTTTTGGGACGTTCCCGCAGCGTCTGACATCAGAAGATGGCGACTATTCACCAGTCCTCAACCAAGCAAGAAATCCTAGAGTATCTGCACAAACACGAAAAAGCAACGGCTATTGAGCTAGCTGAAGTATTAGATGTCAGCAAGCAAGCGATTCGTCGCCATCTCAAAGATTTGGAGACCGAGGAGCTAGTTTTGTTTTCGACATCAGAGCAACCTGGAATGGGGCGTCCGCAGCACGTTTATCAACTGAGTCATCAGGGACGCGATCGCTTGCATCGTACCATGAGCGATCGCTTTGGTGATGCCAGTGGCAATTTTGCTGTTTCGCTGCTGGATACCTTAGCTCAAACTGTGGGACACGACCAATTCAAATCGATTTTGCAGAAGCAGTGGGAGCGTAAAGCTCAAGAATATCGCGATCGTTTGGATAATGGTTCGCTGAGAGAACGTGTTGCTAGTTTAGTAGAGTTAAGAAAAGCTGAAGGTTTCATGGCGGAGTATCACGCAGTAGATGTTAATGACTCCTCTAAACGCGAAAGCTTTATTTTCATTGAGCATAACTGCGCTATTTCCAACGTTGCTGAATCTTTCCCCACTATCTGTGGCCATGAATTAGAAATGTTTGCAGCTGTCTTACCTGATTGTACCGTAGAACGCACCCACTGGATTATCAACGGCGAACACCGTTGTGGTTATTTGGTAAAAGCTCGTTATTAGTCATTTGTCATTTGTCCTCTCTTACAAAGTTCTGATCGGAGGAGACCTCCGCTCAGACTTTGCGCTTAGTCATTTGTCATTTGTGAAAACCAATGCCCAATAATCAACTGAATTTGAGATAGCATTTTATGGATGTAGCACCACAGCAACCATCAACCCAATTTTTAACGTTGGAAGAGTCAGCAAAAGTAGACGCGGCTTTGTTGTCTTCTCCAGAAAAATTTTTAACAAGATTGACAATTTCATCACTTAAACTCTTAAAATATATTGCTCAAGAGTACGGTGTTGCTATTGAAGACTTGACAGCACAACAAGTAATCACCTGGTTTGAAAAAGATAGCAAAATTCGACGCGAGCAGGGAATTGAAGCTTCATATTTGAAGTGGTAAGCTATAGCAAGAGACTGGGGACTGGGTGAAAAGTCTATAGGTGTCTAGGTTTTATCATCTGTTGATGTCCTAAGTATCTTCGCTGTTGCTATACAAAGCCCAGCTTTACATAATCAAAAAAAGCACCTTTTCTCAAGGTGCTTTTTTAAAAAATAATATTTGATTTTTCAGACAATTCTTTAA
Source organism: Nostoc sp. (assembly GCA_036918135.1). Taxonomy (GTDB): domain Bacteria; phylum Cyanobacteriota; class Cyanobacteriia; order Cyanobacteriales; family Nostocaceae; genus Nostoc. Next base: position 14,978 of record JBALDB010000051.1, on the reverse strand, counting down.
GGATTATAAGTGTTAGTAGTCCGGGGACTGCGAGTACCAGTTACAGCGCCTATCATTGCGGCTACTAAACCCAACAACGAACCAAACACAAACCACCACAAGCCCGAACGTACATTTCCTGCAATATCACGAGCTTCTTGAGCAGTTACGTTTGTTCGCGGTAAATTAGGAGTACCACCTTGCTGTTGTACCTGGTTTAAGACTTCCCCAGCGTTAGAAGCAGCGACACCAAAAGCACCAGATACTCCACTTGCAAATAGCCACGAGCTAACTGCCAAAGTAGTTGCCCAAAGAATTGCGCCGTTAAGAAGAGCTGTATTGCGGTTCATGGGGCCACAAGCACGTGCTGTAACCCAACCACCAGTAAATAGGGAAATTAACAAAGCAATCGTTGACCAAAGGCCGGCATTACCCGCAGTGTTAGAGGCAATCGATCTAGGCGCACCCGAACCTTCAACTGTACCAGCTGCAACAGCGCCAATTATAGCGCTCAAAATTAATTGAGTAGCTAAAGCAACCAACAAACCAGCAATAATTGGCCCCCAGCGAACAAGATCGTGATATTCGACTACTCGGCCTGGTACTACAGACCCAGTAGGAATAACATCATCGCCTGTTCGATTTACGTATGACATAAATTATGCTCTCCAGCGCTGTTTCAGCAAAGTTTATATTCAGGTATATTCTTGTTGTATTCCTTATTAAAGAACTGAATAATCTGCTTTACTATCCATCAATAGAAAGAATTAATATGTCTATCTTTAGTCATAAAAAAACAGACTTTTTTAACAATTCGTAATATAATTTAGCTTTAATTAAAGTTGAGAATAAATATTTATAATAAATTGTCGGTGAAAAAATGTTTAAGATAAAATTAAAATCCAAATATTAATTTTTTTAAAATATTTTGAAAATAGCTTAATTGTATCTCCAATTAGACTTAATACAAAACTTTGTCAGCATTGTCAAAAGCAAAATAATCAAAAAATTAACGCATTCTCACAGCTGTACCTGTGGCGGTAATCAGCAATAGAACTCCTGACTGGTCAACATTGATTGTGCCAGTATCAATTTCAATTCCAATTACAGCATTTGCTCCTAAACGTTGTGCCCGTTGTTGTATTTCTTCTAGCGCTTTGCGTTGACCTTGCTCAAATAAACGCTCGTAACTACCAGTGCGTCCACCAACAATATCTCGAATGCCGGCTAAAAAATCTCGTAAAAAATTGCTACCATAGACAACTTCTGCTGTCACAATACCTAAATATGATTCGATAACAGCTCCTTGAATCACATCAGTGGTAGTTATAATCATAAATTAACCTCATCAATATTATATAATTTGATATTTATTAAGTAGGTGGAGATAATTAAACTAGCGATTGTAAGTTATTTATACCTACAAAAATACCCTATGTTGTAGAAGGGTTTAATAAATATACTCTCACAGAATTAAGAAAAGCGATCGCCACTCTACTCTAGATTATTGTCTAAGCACAAACTGACTTTCAGGAACATTTTGCTTGTTGCATTTATCTTATCGTGTAATGAGTAAAAAAAGATCTAAACACTTGGATATTCGTTTACTCAAGTTAGCATCAAGGATTAAAAATATTATCAAATTGGATATAGACTCAGCAAGTTGTTAAATAAAACAACAAACAGTTAATGAATATTCAACTGTCCCTCACATTGGTGCATTGTCTATTGAGGATTAACTCAAACACCTGTTAGTTTTTCATTTTATACGTATAAGCACTGAAAAAAATGTAATTGTTTGTATTTTACTGATTTCTATCTAGAAGAATTTACCTTGTTTCTAGAGAACTTACACTTTCTTATTCAGTAAAAACTCTGTGATGTAGCGTTGATTGTAAAGTAAAGAGCAAATGAACTATTAACATCTTAATCAATGCGAAAAAATACAGTTTTCAAAAGTCCACATTTTTGTTTTAATGTACAAGAAAAAAGTCCTCTAAAATTTCAGGAAATTTACTGTGTACAAGCCAACATCATTTGTGTTTAGTGTGGTGTTATTAGGATGTTTTGCCTTTACAATGCCGATGCCGACTCAGGCTCAAGTATTAGTCGCACAAACCAAAAACCAAGAGTTAAAGCAACTACTAGAGGAAGGACGGAGATTAGTTGATACAGGCGATTATGGAGGGGCGATCGCTGTTTATCAGCAAGCATCTGGCTTAGATCCCAAGAATGCTAAAATTCACTCAGGTATTGGGTATTTATACGCTCAACAAGGAAATTATCAGGCAGCATTAACGTCTTATCGTAAGGCGATCGCTATTAACCCTAATAATAGTGATTTTTATTACGCCGTCGGTTACATCAAAGCCAATTTGGGAGACACCGCTGGGGCAAAAGAAGGTTACCGTCGTGCTATACAACTCAACCGTAACAACGTTAACGCTTACTTAGGATTAGCTGTTACTCAATCTCGTCTAGGAGATTACAGTGCAGCTAACTGGGCATATCAGCAAGCACTTAGCTTAGATAAAAACAATGCTCAGACTTATGAATTGATGGGTTCGATGTATAAACAGCGACGCCAAACCAAACAAGCGAACACTGCACTTCAAAAAGCGCGTGACTTGTATCGGCGGCGCAATGACTTGGATGGGGTAGATAGAGTAGAAGCCATGCTGCGACAGTTAGGAGGATGAAATTAATCTAACTGGCGTCCCGTTAATTCCACAAAAATATCTTCCAAGTTAGAGGGACGCACCATCATTCCAGTTTTATCCGGCTGTTCATTTAAGTAGATATTTGCTTGTTCCAATGAAGGGAAAAACAAATATTCCCAAGCTAAGGCACTGTCACTTCCTACTTTAGATAAACCCAATTGTTTCATCACCAAACCTTCACCGTGAGCAGAACGCAGTTGTTTTAGCGTTCCCAAAGAAATCAGCTTACCGTTATCCATAATACCAATGCGTCCTGGCTTGATAGAGCCGAAGGCATTGCATAAAAATTCGACCTCATCCATATAATGGGTCGTTAGTAGCATCGTCATTCCCTGCTTATTCAAATCTCGAATAATTTCCCAAAGGCGTCGCCTGGTTTGGGGGTCTAGTCCTACCGTTGGTTCATCCAAAAACAAAATTTGCGGTTGATGTAATAAAGCTCTCGCTATCTGCAACCGTCGTTTCATACCTCCAGACAGTGTTTTGACCAAATTATTGCGTTTTTGTGTTAATTCTACATACTCTAGCCATTGATTAATCAGTTGTTGTCGCTGCGGGTTGCTAATGTGATGTAATCTTCCATGCAGTTCCATATTTTCCCAAACGGTTAAATCGTTATCTACACTGACTTGTTGCAAGACTACGCCAATACTCTTTTTTGCCAACATTGGTTGGCTGACCACATCATATCCATTTACTTCTATCCGTCCTTGGGACGGTTTAGTTAATGTAGTCAACATCCGAATTGTGGTAGATTTTCCCGCACCGTTGGGGCCAAGTAGAGCAAATATTTCCCCAGCTTCAATTTTAAATGACAGGTCATTGACTACAGGTACATTGTTGTAAAACTTGTAGACGTTTTCTAAGAAGACAGCAGTCATAGTCATGCTCCAATTAAATAATTCCAAATCACCTAAGTTTTGATGGCTGCAAGCCCACCCTCTAATTTGAAAGAGGGGTGTGAGAGTGTAGGGTGTGGGGTGTAGGGGAAAATACATTTTTCATGCTTGGTGGTGAAACTTGTTTCATCGGGACTGACTTCTGAATTTAGAAGTAAAACAGGCTTCACTCCAAGCTTTTAGACTTACGTTGTCTATTTCACTTTCCTTAAAATCCGCACTAAGCCCATATTTTACACCTACCTCATGTCCCTGGAAACTCTTGAGGTCGCTGTAGTTTAAAAGACCTCCTCCAAGAGGGATGAAAACATTGTGGAAACATAATTAATTGACTACCGTGCGTAATACAACCATTGCGGAATATGACTGCAAAGCTCTACTCTGGAGAACTTAGGCAGTCAGTATTTTGGATAAATGAAAAATTGTTTAAAATTTACTTTTGATAACGGACAAACAGCATTAGCTATTCAAGTTAATCAGCAAGCAGAATTGCCAAATGCCTTAGAGCAAATAGGACTTAGTAATTCACGTCCTGTTTTAGTAGTGGTGGGAGGTGCAAGTAACATCAGTGAAGCTGACTTTCTGCGTATCCAACGCTTGTTTGTGGAAGTTTTAGCTCCGATTGCAGAAACTTTAGGCACTTATGTTGTAGATGGAGGTACGGATGCGGGAGTCATGCAATTGATGGGTGCGGCTCGTACCCAGATAGATGCTAGCTTTGCTTTGGTTGGTGTGACACCTGAAAGGAAAGTGGCTTTACCCAATGAGTTAAAAGCTGCTGATTTGACGCCCTTAGAGCCAAACCATACTCATTTTGTGCTAGTTCCTGGTAGTGATTGGGGCGATGAGTCTCCTTGGATATCTGAAGTTGCAACGGTATTAGCTAGTGGCGCACCTTCGCTAACAGTGCTTTTAAACGGTGGTGAAGTTACCTTTAAAGATGCTTTTTCTAGTATTAATACTGGTAGATTAGTTATAGCGATCGCTGGCAGTGGTAGAACCGCAGATATACTTGCTGGTGCTTTGGTTGGCAAAGCGACGGACGATCGCGCTCAAGAGTTAGCGAAATCTGGTAAATTACAATACATCGACTTAATCGATATCGAAAAGGGAGTTGATAACTTAGGAGAAATAATTAAGAGTTTACTTTCTACTCAGGAGTAAATAATGGCAAAAAAAGATAGTTATCAAGAATTTTTAAAGGAAGATTTTAACAAATTATTTGCAGGCATGAACTTGGGCGACGGGCAAAGACATTTTTTGCGATCGCGCTGGTTAGAGCAAGTACTTTGGATGGAAGGTAAGGCGAATTTGACACGCGATCGCTATTATTTTTGGCGGTTAACAACCATTATTGGTGGTGTAATTCTCCCGGCATTAGTCAGTCTAAATATTAGTACTACTGAAATTAAGATTCCCAGAAATTTAATTATTGGCTCAACTTTTGCGCTCAGTCAATTAGTTGCTATTAGTGCTGCCATTGAAGAATTTTTTCACTATGGAGAACGCTGGCGACACTATCGCCGCACGGTGGAATCTTTGAAAACCCAAGGATGGCAATTTTCTCAGTTGACAGGCCCTTATCGGAATTATACAACTCACGAACAGGCTTTTAATTTTTTTGCAGGTCAAGTAGAAGATATTATTCAGCGAGATGTGGAAGTATATGCCACTCAAGTTGTACAAGAAAAGAAAGAAGAACACCAAAATCCACAAAACTATATTCTCATGCAAAATCCCAAAATAACTAATGTTGAAGACAAGAAAGAAGAATAGTTATCAGCTGTCCTTGGATTTAACTTGTATATCTTTTTCTATTAATTGTTAACTGTTAAAGTCCAACAAACTTAGGAAGTGACTGTGCAACTTAAAAGTGTAATAATTCAACATAAAATGTAATAAATGAAGATACGAATTATATTAAACTTCAGATAAATTCTGAATTTTAACTTTTTAAAATAAACTCTCCCCTGTTAGATAAAAACATGGGGAGAGCTAAGACTAAAGTCCAGTAGGGTAATCGGGCTATTTAAGCACTCCGCACTTCCTAACTGTTTTATCTACCTTTGGGCACAGTATCTCCAAGACCAGCGGTGACAATTACTAGATTTTCTGGCTTGATTAAATCTTGAATTACTTGCTGGATTTGAGTCATAGTAACTGCCTGAATTTGCTGGGGAAATTCGATAATTTCTGCACGTGGAAGTCCTAAGGTAGCATTGTCCAAAATGATGCTAGAAACATTACTAGGATTGGCTAAATCCACAGGGTAGCTGTTAGTAATTGAGCGTTTTGCTGCATTGAATTCAGCTTCAGTAACTCCTTGTTCGCGTAATTGTTTGAGTAAAGCAACAGTACTGACGATCGCTTTTTGGGCATCTCCAGGAGCAGTCTGCATTTGAATTAAGAAGGGGCCAGGATTAATTCCGGCAGCAAAAGCACTGTAGATACCGTAGGTTAAACCCTGGCGATCGCGCACTTCCGTACCCAAGCGGCTTGCTAATGTATCACCACCCAAAATTTGATTCAGCACTAATGCTGCGTAAAAACGTCGGTCTTTCCTGGAAATGCCGTTGTAGCCGATGTAGGTCACAGCCTCAGCCTTACCAGGAATTACCTTATTTAAACGTGTCGAAGTTTGCGGCAATGCTACGGACGGCACTTTTAGAACAGGCGGCTTACCTGTGGCTTGCCATTTACCAAATACTTGATTGAGCAATTCTTTGACTTTAGCTGGCTGGAAGTCTCCCACTAAAGCGATTGTTGTGGTATCCGGTCGGTAATGTGTTTGGTAAAAGCCAAGCAAATTATCACGAGTAATGCTTTTTAAACTTTCTTCTGTAGGAAAACTGTGAAATGGATGATTTTCCGGGTAAATTGCCTGTTGAAATACTCGTCGTCCCAGACCGCTGGGGTCATCTAGCTGGACTTTGAGGCCAGTGAGTGCCCTTTGGCGACTCAGTTCTAACTGATCGGCGGGGAAAGTCGCGTTTTGTAAAACATCTGCCAGAGTTTGAATCAAAATTGGCAGGTTTGCTGACAAGCCCTCACCACTGATGTTTACACCTTCGCGGCTAGCACCGAAGTCCAAACCGGCTCCTTGGTCTTCTAAGGTTTTTGCTAGAGTGAGAGCATTTTTAGTCTGCGTTCCATTCATTAAGTTGATTGCAGTTAGACTCGCTAATCCAGCTTTTTGATTACCGTCAAACTCACTACCAGCGTCAATTTTACCGCTGAGATTAATAGTAGGAACGTTGCGATCGCTTAACAGCAGAACCCGCATTCCATTATTTAAGGTAAACTCTTCTGGAAGCGATTGTTTGGTGGAATCTGTAGTTGATGTGGCAGGTGGTAGATATTTAGCTAGTTCTGCTGGATCTACAGGTTTACCGGGGCTGAAATTCTCCACAGTGCGACTAGAACCAGCACTAGAGGCTCCTGGTTGACCATCTGGTTGAGTCGGCTCAAAGTAGCCAATGGTTTGTTTAGCTGGATTCAGGTAAGTTTTAGCTGCTTGCTGTATTTGGGCTGGAGTAACCTTAGCGATCGCAGCTAGATACTTTTCAATAAAATGATAATCCCCCGCTACAGTTTGGTTATATCCTAGTTGGTTGGCCTGACTAGTAATATCTTGGTTACCCAATATGTATGAGGCTTGCAGTTGCGTCTTTGCTCGGCTTAATTCTTCTGGGGTAACTGGCTGCTGTTGCAGTTTTGTCAAAGATTCCTGGAGTACCTGAGCAATTTTGCTTAACTGTTGACCCGGAGCTGCTGTAGCATTAATTTCATACCAACCTGGTTCGATCAGTTCCGCAGCACCGCCACTAGCTGAACTAGCGAGTCCAGATTCTACCAAAGCTTGGTAAAGCCTAGAACTCCGTCCACCTGTGAGGATGGCATCCATCACATCAATCGCTGGGACATCAGGATGCTTGATATCTGGCAGAGGATACATTGCTTGTAATAGCGCTGCACTTCCAGGTTGCTTGAGGACAATGGGTGCTTTTTGATTAACAGCGGAGGAAGACGCAGGGAGTGGGGAACGCACTGACCCAGGGACGGAAGAAGACGCTGTTAATGAACTCTCCGTGTCCCTGCGTCCTCTTTTTGCCAACTTCCCGTAAGTTTCTTTGACAACTTTCAATACTGGTTCTGTGGCAAAATCCCCGGTAATTACCAAGGTGGCATTTTCTGGGCTGTAGTAGGTTTGGTAATAATTCCGCACCTGTTCTAGCGTGAATTTTTCGACATCAGCTTTTGTACCTCCCACTGGTAAGCCATAAGCTCGATTGGGGAAAGCATTTCGTATGACTTCCCGATTCAAACGATACTCAGGTGAATTTTCGTACCCTTGTAATTCAGAGATTACTACTCGCTTTTCACTTGTGAGTTGCTCAGCCCCAATTAAAGCATTTTCCATGCGATCGGCTTCTAGTGTCAGCAATGCTTCGAGTTTGTCTCGCTGCACTGTGCCAAAATAGGCTGTTTCGTCATAACTCGTGAAGGCGTTGAACTGGCTACCCAAGGCACTAAACAACCTGCCAAACTGCACTGGACGGTCGGTTGTGCCTTTGAACATCAAATGTTCTAGCTGGTGGGAAATACCATTTTGTCCCTTAACCTCGTTGCGTGAACCGACTTTATACCAAACTTGCACGCTAACTACGGGAGCGGTATGGACTTCTTTAGTTAGCACGGTTAAACCATTGTCCAATACCGTTTTTTGCACTCCTTGGGTGAATGAGAGTGCAGATACGGGTGTGGTGGTTGTTGGTGTTGCCCCAATGGTAAAGTTGCCTGAAAACGGCACTAAACTTAGGAGAATACTCAGCAAAAATCCGATAAGCATGTATGCGCGTGGCTTCATAAGCAGTGGGAAATGAAAAATTCAAGTTGATAAAATATAATTTCTTTTGTAAAGAAATCAGAGCGTTGTTTTGAACGTTTAAAGATTGAGCCTCGTAATCATCCTAATATAAAAACTTTGAAACGTGAGCTATCAAGTTCTTATATTTCATGAATGGAACTATCAGGCTATTTATAAAATAGATAATATTTTGAATCAAATAACAATAATTTTGATTCACTATTGAAATATAGTTAATAAAGAATTTGGAGATAAATTTTAAAATAAATAGTTTGGGCGATTATCCTTAATTAAAAGAATATTTTTTCCTGAACTCATAACAATTAAACTGTATTTACTTCACTTTTCAAGGTAAGTTTTGTCATTGTTTATCCTTGCCAATTTTTAACCATTTGATAGATAATATTTCCCTATAATCATTAATTTAACGAGAATAACCAAGGAATTAGTGGTCATAATTCAGAATTTACCTAAGTACAACTGGTGAATAAACTGTGAAACACTTCATCAAATTTGAAAAATTTGTGGTGCTTCTAAAAGGCAAGTCTAAATTCCCACAGATTACATTCTGAATTCTGAATTATGACTTCTATTTTAAAATTGTATTCTTCTAGACTTCAACATTTAAAGTACGCACCAAAAAAGCCCATTTATCAGCGGCTTCCTCGATAATTTTAGCTGTGGGTTTACCTGCTCCATGTCCTGCCTTAGTCTCAATTCTAATTAACACTGGCGCGTCACCGAGGTGATTTGCTTGTAAAGCTGCGGCAAATTTGAAACTGTGAGCAGGGACAACGCGATCGTCATGGTCGGCTGTGGTAATCAAGGTTGCGGGGTAAGCTGTATCTGGTTTGAGATTGTGCAATGGTGAATAAGCATAGAGTGCAGGAAATTCTTCTGGATTATCCGGCGAACCATATTCTGAAGTCCAAGCCCAGCCGATAGTAAATTTGTGGAACCGCAACATATCCATCACGCCAACTGCTGGTAAAGCTGCACCAAACAAATCGGGACGCTGTGTCATACAAGCACCGACTAATAAGCCGCCGTTACTTCCACCTGCGATCGCCAACTTATCAGTTTTAGTATACTTATTAGCAATTAACCACTCGGCTGCACTAATAAAATCATCAAAGACATTTTGTTTTTTCTCCTTCATTCCTGCTTGATGCCATTCTTCACCGTACTCGCCACCACCACGTAAATTCGGCATTGCATACACACCACCCATTTCCATCCATACCAACACACTCACAGAAAAACCAGGTGTCATTGAGGCATTAAAACCACCATAAGCATAAAGATATGTTGGGTTATTTCCGTCCAATTTAATGCCTTTTTTGTGAGTGATAAACATCGGTACTCTAGTACCATCTTTGCTCTGATAAAAGACTTGTTTTGTCTCGTAATCATCAGGATTAAAATCTACCTTTGGCTCTCGAAAAACCTCACTTTTTCCCGTTACCATATTGTAGCGATAGATAGTCCCTGGTATGGTAAAGCTGGTAAAACTATAAAAAGTTTCAGTATCATCACGCTTACCACCAAAGCCACCTGCTGAACCAAGTCCAGGTAATTCTACCTCGCGGATAAATTCACCCTTGAGGTCAAAAATTTTGATTTGGGTATGAGCATCTTTCAAATAATCAACAACAAATTGGTTATTGAGTATTCCAACACTTTCCAGAGTTTCTGCTGACTGGGGAATAATTTCTTGCCAATTTTCTGAAGTAGGTTTTTTTGTATCAATAGCAATTAATCTACCTCGTGGTGCATTTAAATCTGTACGAAAATAAAAGACACTGCCATCATTATCAATTAAGCTATAATCAGCTTCAAACTGGTTAATTAGCTCTACAACTTCAGTATCAGGACTAGTCAAGTCTTTGTAGAAAACTAAATTTTTGGAATCAGTTCCCAGCCAAACTGAAATTATCAGATAGCGTCCATCTTCAGTAACACCGCCACTAAAACCCCATTCTTTTTGGTCAGGACGATGATAAATTAGTACATCTTCTGATTGAGATTTACCTAGTTGATGATAGTAGAGTTTTTGATAATAATTAACATCTTCTAATTGAGTTTTTTCATTTGGTTCATCGTAGCGACTGTAGAAAAAACCTTGGCGATCGTGTGTCCAAGATGCACCAGAAAATTTAATCCACTGCAAGTGGTCTTCTAGGTCTTCTCCAGTTTCGATATCCCGGACTTTCCACTCTTGCCAATCAGAACCAGATGTGGATATACCGTATGCTAAAAGTTTACCATCCTCACTAATGGACAACCCGGAAAGCGCAACAGTACCATCTTCTGAGAGTTTATTGGAATCGAGTAAAACTCTAGGTTCAGCATCAAGAGATTTCAGAGTGTAAAGGACACTTTGATTTTGCAGCCCATCATTTTTGAAATAAAAGTATTGCTCACCTTCTTTAAAGGGGATACCGTATTTTTCATAATCCCAAAGTTTAGTCAGGCGTTTTTTAATTTTTTCTCTAGCAGAAATTTCACTTAAGTAGCCAAAAGTGACTTGATTTTGTGACTCAATCCAAGTCCTTGTTTCTTGGGAGTCAGGATCTTCCAACCAACGGTAAGTATCTGTAACTAAAGTACCGTGGTAGTTATCGACTTGATTGCTCTTATGGCTGGATGGGTAAGTGAGGGATTTTTTAGATGACATAATATCAGGTTAAAAGTACTATTTTAGATATTACAAAGATAGACCCAAGATTTGGAGTATATACTAAGGCCACCTACAGGAGGAGAAACAGGTAATCGTAATTTTGATTTATTAGGACAACTGTGGTTTTGGAACAGCAAAAATAATTTAGGTAAAGCTTTTGATTCTTCCACTGGTTTTAAACTTCCTAATGGTGCAACTCGTTCCCCTAATCATTCTTGGATAAAGATAGAAAGATAAAATACTCTGACGTTACAACAAAGCAAGAAATTTCTCCCTTTGTATCCAGATTTTGCCGTAGAATTAATTTCTGAAACTGACGATTTGGAAGATGCTCAAGCTAAGATGCACGAATACTTAACAAATGGCTTACAACTGGGTTGGTAAATTAATTCTAAAAATAAACAAGTAGAAATTTATCACCCTGATCGAGCACCTGAAGTTTTACAATTCCCCATAAGTTTATTTAGTGAAGATGTTCTTCCAGGTTTTATTTTAAATCTCCAACCAATTTTTAGATAAATCACAGGGCTAACAAAAATTATAATCGTTCTCAAATAAAAAGCCCCGTCAGAAGCCGGGGCGAATACGTGCTATTTTCACCTATAGAACAATAGTACTACTAAATTGGATTAAAAGCAAAACTTAATACCTTGACACTTCCTGGCAAACTAAACCTTAACGCGGATTTTTACATACCTATATTAATGCTTTATGGTCTGCTACTAAACATACCGAATCGTAGCCAAAGCTTACCAATCAAGATACAGTACAATCAGGCTCACGAGAATTAATAATAACACAAGCTTACACCTAGCAAAAGAAGGAAACTTTGCGTAGGAGAATCAACGCCGAACAATTTCCTTTTGTAAAGTGCATTAAAGCGTAGCGTAACGCACCATTAATCTCGGTGCGTTACAGCAAAATGTTTATTTTCGCTATCTTTAATCAGAGGTGCCGTAATATTCGAGTCTAGTTAGTTCAGCTAACAAGTTTCTCTCCTTTGACCATCCGCCCCGCAGCTTCCAGTAGCGCTTCTTCAAGATAAGGCTTGGTAAAGTAGCCACTTGCACCGAGTTGAACTGCCATTTGTCTGTGCTTGTCTGCACCTCGTGAGGTAAGCATTGCAATCGGTAAGTGGTTGAGGTTAGAGTCTTTCTGGATGCGAGAGAGTAACTCCAGACCATCGCAACGGGGCATTTCGATGTCGCAAAATACGATATCACAAGGCAAACCAGAGCGTAGTTTATCCCAAGCTTCTTGACCATCACGCGCCTGTTCTACGCGATAACCTGCCTTGTTGAATGTTAGAGAAAGCAATTCTCGGACTGTAATCGAGTCATCGACAATTAGCACTGTTGGGTCAATCTTGGTAGCGGGGGTGTCTGTAGGAGTAGCTTTTTGTTGCCAAGAACTGCTACCAACTTGTGTAGAAATTCGTCCTTGGAAGATGTCAATAATTTCTAGCACGTCGGCAATGGGCATAATCCGACCATCACCAAGAACTGTAGCACCTGCTACGCCTATGGGTTTAGGTGCCGGGCCTTCAAATTGCTTAATTACAATTTCTTGTTCGCTCAACACCAAGTCAATCTGTAAGGCAATCAGAGTATTTGCCGATCGCACCACAACCACAGAAACCATATCATCATCTCGGTTACCGCCATACACATTACCGCGACTAATTTGGCGATTAAAGGTTAAAAGTTCCTTCAAAGGTCGGAATGGCAGCAGAGTATCGCGCCAAGAAATAAATGATTGCCCATTGGCGTTATGCTGAATATTTTTGACTGGGATATCGAGGGTATCTTCTACACCGTCCATCGGGAAGGCAACTCTGGCTCTATCGGAGACACAACACAGAGCTTTACAAATACTCAAAGTCAGTGGCAAACGAATGGTGAAAGTAGTTCCTTTGCCAATTGCAGAATCGGTATTTACCGTGCCGCGAATTTCGCTAATCGCCGAACGCACTACATCCATACCCACACCCCTACCAGAAATTTCGTCTGCTTGGTCTTTGATGCTAAAACCAGACTGGAATAGTAGGTCGTAGACTTCTAGGCGAGACATGGTTTTTGCCTGAGCTTCTGTAATCATGCCAATTTTGACTGCCTTAGCTTTAACCCGTGCTGGCTCGATACCTGCACCGTCATCGCCCACAGAAATCACAGTTTGGTTACCTTGGTGGAAGGCACGGATAGTAATAATTCCCACGGGTGGCTTACCAACAGCTTGCCTTTGTTCTGGTGTTTCAATACCGTGAGCGATCGCATTATTGAGCATGTGTGTTAGCGGATCGGTGAGATGATCTAAAATCATCTTGTCAATTAAAGTATCGCCACCTTCAATTACCAACTCTACTTGCTTGCCACACTTGATGGCATTGTCGCGCACACCCCGCCGCCAGCGATCGATAGTTTGGGCAAAAGGCACCATTCGGGCTCTTGTCAATCCCTCTTGTAGCTGAGTGGTTACTTGGCGAAATTGCCGTGCTACTCGTTCGGTTTCTTCGGTGACAAAATCAATGTCACTAGCCGACTCACGCACCCGGACAATGCGCTCAATCATTTGCTGGGACAGTGTATGGAAAGGAGTAAAGCGATCCATTTCTAGCTCGCTAAAACCTCTGTCGGAATTAGAGTCTTGGGAATCAAAGCCAGAGTCTTTGGCTTTGCGTCCGGCTAACAGAGAAGCTTCTAGGAGCGAACGCTCGTACAACTCTTGCATCCTCGCTCCCACATCCGAGAGTTGTTGTACCTGAATCAGCAAGTTGTCTAATGATTGTCGCAGCCGTTCGTGATCCTGCTCTAAGGTGTTGCGATTTACCACCAACTCGCCAACTAAATTACTCATATCGTCCAGTTGCTTCACTGGAACCTTCATTGTTTCTTCAAATCTCGCAGCACGACGACTAAAGGGACGTGGAGTTTTATTTGTATTCGATTTTGCCAGTGCCGAGTGTGATATTGTTTGATCCGCTTCTGCCAGCAACTTCTCCAAGTCGCTAAATTCATCTATGCGTGGTGAGGGAGCAGCATTTTTGGCTGAGATTGGTTGAGTTGAGGGCTGGGCGCTAGATAGGGCAGCTTGATTGTTATCTGTACCTAGCAATTCTTCTAGGGCAGCAAAATCTACTTCTGGTATCTCCTTAGCTTTGGCAGGTGGTACTTCCTCTTTTAGTAATGCTTCTAAGTTTGCAAAGTCATCTTCTAGAGTAACTACTTCAATAGTTTCTGTGACTGTTAATTCTTCAGTTACGGCAACAGTATTTTCTGACTCTGATACTGGTGCAGTTGCAAAATTTTGTTCTAGATTTTCATCTGTTTCTACAGTTACTTGAATATTCGTTTGTGTAAATTCATTTACAGTTGATAATTCAGCACTAAGTGCATTTTCTTTTAATTCTAGTAAAGGAATTTCCGTCAACAATAAATCATTCGCTAAACTCAGTTCTACACTTTCAAGATCTGTATTATCTGCGAACTCTAAAGCCGTTTCTAAATTATAATTTTCAGTATTTGAAACTTCTGGATTTGTTTGCGATGAAGTGGAAGTTTCTGGAGTCGATAGTTCGCTTACCACATTATCTGTAATCTCTACCTGAATGTAGGTGGAGTCATAAATAGCTACATCCTCAAACAGCAGTTGTGTATTCTCATCAAAAGAGCCGAACAAATCATCTGGCTGTGGTTGGAGAAATTCTGAAGTTTCTGGAGTTGATAGTTCGCCGACTACATCATCTGTAATCTCTACCTGAATGTAGGTGGAGTCATAAATAGCTACATCCTCAAACAGCAGTTGTGTATTCTCATCAAAAGAGCCGAACAAATCAT
>JBALDB010000050.1:0-5440 GCA_036918135.1 Nostoc sp. | reverse complement strand
CAGAGGCATTGAGCAACTTCGGGCAGGCGGCGGCTCAATACATCCCGGAAATCGCCAACATCCTCAAGGATGAAAAGGTTGACTCAAATGTTCGTCGCAGTGCAGCAGAGGCATTGAGCAACTTCGGGCAGGCGGCGGCTCAATACATCCCGGAAATCGCCAACATCCTCAAGGATGAAAAGGTTGACTCAAATGTTCGTGGCAGTGCGGCTTATGCATTGAGCAACTTCGGGCAGGCGGCGGCTCAATACATTCCTGAAATCCTTAAAATCCTCAAGGATGAAAAGGTTGACTCAAATGTTCGTGGCAGTGCGGCTTATGCATTGAGCAACTTCGGGCAGGCGGCGGCTCAATACATCCCGGAAATCCTCAAATTCCTCAAGGATGAAAAGGTTGACTCAAATCTTCGTCTCAGTGCAGCAAAGGCATTGAGCAACTTCGGACAGGCGGCGGCTCAATACATCCCTGAAATCCTCAAATTCCTCAAGGATGAAAAGGTTGACTCAATTGTTCGTGGCAGTGCAGCAGAGGCATTGAGCAACTTCGGGCAGGCGGCGGCTCAATACATCCCTGAAATCGCCAACATCCTCAAGGATGAAAAAGTTGACTCAATTGTTCGTGGCAGTGTGGCAGTGGCATTGAGCAACTTCGGGCAGGCGGCGGCTCAATACATCCCGGAAATCCTTAAAATCCTCAAGGATGAAAAGGTTGACTCAAATGTTCGTGGCAGTGCGGCAGTGGCATTGAGCAACTTTGGGCAGGCGGCGGCTCAATACATCCCTGAAATCGCCAACATCCTCAAGGATGAAAAGGTTGACTCAGGAGTTCGTCGCAGTGTGGCAGTGGCATTGAGCAACTTCGGGCAGGCGGCGGCTCAATACATCCCGGAAATCCTCAAATTCCTCAAGGATGAAAAGGTTAACTCATATGTTCGTCGCATTGCGGCAGAGGCATTGAGCAACTTTGGGCAGGCGGCGGCTCAATACATCCCGGAAATCTTCAAATTCCTCAAGGATGAAAAGGTTGACTCAAATGTTCGTAGCAGTGCGGCAGTGGCATTAGCAAATATCAGAAAACTGGAGTTAAAGGAGGTTGTTGTAATTCTGAATAATATTTATGAGCCTGGTAATTCAGAATACTTAAATTGGCGTTTTCTAACTTATTTCCTGGGCGGTGGCACTGAGGAAGTGAAAACTTTATTGAAATGGCTCGGCTCTCCTCAAGCAACTCCTGACAAACTCTCACATAATGAAGGCATCAAAACTCTCAATCTATTTCTGCAAACTTGGAATAACAGCCAAGGACTAGAACGCTTACACAACGACTTAGCCAAGCAAATTTCTGAAGTTGCCGCTAACAAAAACGTTCCGTGGAAATGGCAAGATATTAATTTACTGCAAAGCCATTACAGCAACCTTAAAAAAGTCTACCCCACTGATGCGAATGCGGTGCAGTCAGTAATTAATAATGTGGAATATTGGCAGTGGTTTTTCAAAGCCAAAAACACCATCCTCATTCACATTACCTTTTGGCTTGCCCTGATCTTTGCCTACCCGAAATTTCCCCAAGTCCAAGCCATCTTCTTCTGGAACCCTTGGGTACGCCGGATTCTCGGCGTCGGCTATGTCGGCTTTCTCCTTACCTGGTTTCCCCCCTTCCGCCGCAAATTATTTGAACCATTCAAACCTTCCCTATTAGCCGATGCCGGCTTAGATAATTTTAATGAGCAATCATACTTCCCAGAATCTCAAGTCAAAGTTCCCGCTTCAGGAGACATCCAGCCAATTACCAAAGCATTACCCAGTATTCAAGGACAAATTATTTTAGAAGGTGATTCCGGCTTAGGCAAGTCGATGTTTCTCCGCCATCTGTTGAAAAACTCCCAGCGCATAGTCGTTTATCTCCCCGCCCAGAAATGTCATAAAGGCGTAATTGAAGCAATTCAAGACAAGCTACACGGTCAAGCCCAAGATGCTGGCTTCCTGAAAAACCTAATTTATAGTGGCGCGATAGATATCTGCATCGACGGACTCAACGAAGTCACCGCCGAAACACGGGCTAAAATCTGCCAGTTTGTCGAAAGCTATTTCCGGGGCAACATTATCATGACTACCCAGCCCCTAGAGTGGACACCACCCTCAACAGCCAAGATATATAAATTGCAGCCCCTTGAGCAACAACAAATTCAAGAGTTTTTGATATCCCGTCAGCCGCGACTACCCCAAGATGCCCAAGTTCAAGGTGCTGATTACGCCAAAGCCTGCACCGATTATTTAACAGAAGTCCTGAATAACCAGCAAGCCAAAGAAGAGTTAGATGCTGTCCGCCGAACTCTTTCCAATCCAATGGATCTAACAGTGGTAGCGCTGATGTTATCACAAGGCAAACACCCTAACTTGTTTCACCTGCAAGAACAGCAATACAATTTAATGGCGGCAGAATACCTTAAAGAATGGAATCAAGAATTTCCCTTAAAGAAATTCTCAGCCGCCGTCTACCAAATGCGACTCGAAGACAAACAAGCCTTACCCGCAGATGAATTTTTCCAAGTTGCCATGTCTTTGTCAGACGAGAAATACAAAATGGTAGTCAGCCGTCAGTGGCAAGATGAAAAAAGCGAAGCCAAGAAAGAATGGTACTTCCGCCACGATAAAATCATGGATTTCTTCTTAGTGCAAAACTTTCTTGGCGAAACTGATGCCGCCGAAGGACTATTAGTAGATAGAATGGGCGATCCGCGTTTTCGTGGTGTTTATTTCTTGCTAGCAACCTTACTTGAGATAGATGCAGCCAAAAAACTGCGGGAAGAATTGATTCAATACGCCGCCGACACCAAAGACAATACGGTAAGTAATACCTTTGTGCAGTTGTTAAGAACGAGATAAAAGGGGCTAATGTGTATAAACAAATCTGGGCATTACCCCCCTTAATCCCCCCTTGTAAAGGGGGGACGGATCTCCGGTTCCCTCCCCTTTCCAAGGGGAGGGTTAGGGTGGGGTAAACTTCGTAAGCTAGTCCCTACTTATTCCCGCACAACAAACCAAACCGAACCAACCCCCGCTGATAACCGCGACGCATCAACCCCAGCGATAACGCCCCTTGAATAGTAGTCCAACCAGCATTTAGCAAACCCCAAAGCGCTTGGGGAGTAAATGCCGAATCAATCACCACATTCCAAAATGGGGCGACAGCCTGCGACCAGTCAGCAGTACGGATATTATTTAATGGAAGTTGACGCGCTATGCTTGCATACTCTGGCAAAGAAATCACATAAGGCAGAAAATACACCCGATAAATATCCTGCAAATGCTTTTCCTCATCTGCCGTCAGTGCTGACTCATCAGTTGCTCGATGACACCAAGTCACCATAATAAACGTACCACCAGGTTTCAACACCCGATAGCACTCCTGCATAAACTTGGTTTTATCTGGCATGTGTTCGCCACTTTCCAACGACCAAACCAAGTCAAAAGAATTATCAGCAAAAGGCATTGCTTGAGCATCTGCTACCTGAAACTGTGTTTTTTGACTTAAATTCGCCTCTAAGGCACGTTCTGTTGCTCTAGCGGCTTGCACAGGACTCAATGTAATCCCTGTGGCTTGAGCATTAAACTTTTCTGCCAAGTATAAAGAACTGCCGCCAATCCCACAACCTACATCCAGAATATTTGATGCCACCTGTACCCCAGCCCAAATCAGTAATTCTTCAATCAAATCAATTTGCGCTTGACGGCGGTCTTTTTTCTCACTACCATCAGCCCCATAGTAGCCGTGGTGCATGTGTTCCCCCCAAATCTGTTCCCATAGACCAGAGGAAGCATCGTAAAATCGTTGAATTCGTTGATAAAGTGTTGCGCTCATGAAAAGGCAGTCTCAAAAAGCATAGTTTAAAAAATATACTCGTTAGGCTACCATGTCTTCTGACTGCTGAATTCTTGTTTATTGTCCGGAACTCGTTGAAGTGGACTGTGATTCGACCGAAACAGGCACATCACTGGGATTAGCAGGCGTTTGGGTAGGAGTTTCGGGTTGATTTTGCGTTTGTGGCACAGCAGTTTGTTCTACTTTTGTTGTAGAATCTGGAGTCTGGGAGGGAGTAGCAGTTTGATTGGCTAGAGGTTGCTGTTGCTCTTTCTTGTGGGCAATTTGCTGCATTAGCTGTTCAATTTTCTGGACTTGTTCGATATTGCCTTGCTGGCGATATTCGTTATGGGCACGTTTCAAGGCTCCATTGGCTTTTTTGATTTCGCCCTGATTATATAAAGTTACTCCCAAGTTATAGTAAGCTGAGGCATTTTTAGGATTTTGGCGAATCGCTTGCTGATAAATGGAAATCGCCTCAGCAGCTTGACCATGAATTGCCAGCAAACTTGCCATGTTGTTGTAAGCTGTGGCATTTTTTGGATCTAGCTGTAAAGCTTGGCGATAACTAGCGATCGCAGCTTCTATATTTCCTTGTTGTTGCAAGGCGATCGCCAAGTTAAAATAAGCATTGGCGTTACTGCTATCGAGATTAATTGCTTTTTGATATGCAGCGATCGCTTCTTGTAGCTGCCCTTGTTCGTACAATACCAAACCCAAATTATACAAGGTAGCAGCGTTTGTCGGATTAATAACCAGGCTTTGGCGATAAGCAGTAATCGCTGCTTGCTTTTCTCCTTGTCGGTGCAACACGAATCCCAGGTTGTAATAAGCTTCACTAAAATTGGGATTAATTTTTATCGCCTCTGCATATTCTTGTACAGCCATATCCAGGCGATTTTGCTGCAAGAAGATATTACCAAGATAGTTCCGTGCTGTACTCAGATTAGGATCTTTCTCCAATGCTTGACGAAAGGCATATTCTGCACCCTCTAAATCATTGCGGTTATAGTGCATGACTGCCTGTTGAAAAAAGCCTGCTGCTTCCAAGTCCTGAGAAATCGCATTATCTGCTAGCAGCTTACTTCCTGGGTAATTAATAATTGTTGGTGCAGTTAAGACTAAAAATGCATAAAAAGCAAATAGAAATCTCAACAGAGGCTTTTGCCCAGCAGGACTCCTGTAAAATGCCACTTTCAATAACTGATGTAACCACTGATGAGATTGATTGTTTTTAGACACGAGTGGCATATTTGTACTTGCGCTTATATGTTTATAAGTCAGAGTACCCACCAGAGCATGAAAAATTACAAATCAAAATTAAGAATTTTTCACTCCTCCAACATTCGACAAAAATAATTCGTAATTATAGCCGTAGTTACACCCTTTAGGACATTTTGAAAGGATGAATTATAGGAATAGTAATAGTTCTACCTCCTGCCCCCTGCCTCCTGCTATAAAACAACTATAGTTTTTTGTAATACTAGGACTTACGCATTGACAAAAAATATCATCCATGTATGCTAAGCAGCACAAGTATTGGTGAGATTGTCCACAATGTAATCACGTACAACTAAAG
>JBALDB010000049.1:0-35719 GCA_036918135.1 Nostoc sp. | reverse complement strand
TTCTTAGGCTATCCATCTGGGTGTCTTTCAATATCTATTCTCACCCTACGTGATGGATGGCCTTTTTTTACCAAGGGTTAAAAACTGTCCGGAGTATTGTTGCACAAGCTCTAATTGCTGACTCTAATAATTGTCTGTCTCGCCCTTCTTTGCTTCCCCACTATTAGATCTGAATCTTTACGTTATCTCGTAGCATTCTTGCCTAGTTGTAGCCAATTAATTATGTATACAAGTTACGGAATGTTTATTCTGCTAAATTTTTGGGAAATATTAAAATTATAAACTTCTGCTAAAGAATTTAACTTGACGCTATGACGACACTGGTAGCAATCCCCTACTCGAATGTATTACCGTACCTCCCTGGTTATGCCATTGTTGAGCAACTCTATGCAGGTTCTCAGACAATAGTTTATCGAGCAGTGCAACAGTCAAGTCAACGTCCAGTGGTGATTAAACTATTACGGCAAGACTACCCCACCTTTAACGAATTATTACAGTTTCGTAACCAGTATACAATTACTAAAAATCTTAACATTCCTGGCATAATCCATGCATTAAGCCTAGAAGAATACGGTAACAGCTATGCCTTAGTGATGGAAGACTTTGGCAGCATTTCCCTACGGAATTATAAGCAAAATTATTCCCTATCTTTACGGGAAATTTTAGAAATCGCCGGACAAATTGCCGATATTCTCCATGATGTCTGCCAGCATCGAGTTATTCACAAAGATATCAAACCCGCTAACATTGTGATTCATCCAGAATCACAACAAGTCAAGCTGATTGACTTCAGCATTGCCTCCCTCCTGCCTCGCGAAACCCAGGAAATTCAAAATCCCAATGTGTTGGAAGGAACCCTTGCCTATCTTTCCCCAGAGCAAACCGGACGAATGAATCGCGGCATTGATTACCGCACTGACTTCTATGCTTTAGGGGTGACATTGTACGAACTTTTGACGGGACAATTACCGTTTGAGTCCAATGACCCGATGGAGTTAGTACACTGTCATTTAGCCAAGCTCCCACTCGCCCCACACAGCATTAATCCAGAAATTCCCGCAATCGTCTCAGAGATCGTATTGAAGTTGATGGCGAAAAATGCCGAAGATCGGTATCAGAGCGCCTTGGGTTTAAAGCATGACTTAGAATGCTGTCTCAATCAATGCAAAGCAACGGGTAGAATAGAAACTTTTGTCCTGGGACAACGGGATGTATGCGATCGCTTCATTATCCCCGAAAAACTCTATGGGCGAGAAACAGAAGTTACAACATTGCTTAAAGCTTTTGAGCGCGTCGCTAATGGCAGTTCAGAAATGATGCTAGTAGTAGGATTTTCCGGGATTGGTAAAACTGCGGCGATCAATGAAGTCCATAAACCGATTGTCAGACAACGCGGTTACTTCATCAAAGGCAAGTACGATCAGTTCCAGCGTAATATTCCGTTCAGTGCCTTTATGCAAGCCTTTCGTGATTTGATGGGACAACTGCTGAGTGAGAATAATGTCCAATTGGGGGTGTGGAAAGCGAAAATTTTGGCGGCTGTAGGTGAAAACGGACAAGCGATCGTTGATGTGATTCCCGAACTAGAGCGAATTATCGGTCAACAGCCGCCAGTCCCGGAACTATCTGGTAATGCTGCCCAAAATCGTTTCAATTTGCTCTTTCAAAAATTTATCCAGGTTTTCACCACCCCTGAGCATCCGTTGGTGATGTTTCTAGATGACTTGCAATGGGCAGATTCGGCTTCTCTGAAGTTGTTGCAATTATTGATGAGTGAAGCCAGTTATGGATCTTTACTGATTCTGGGTGCCTATCGAGATAATGAAGTGTTTCCAACTCATCCCTTAATACTGACGCTGGAGCAGATTCAGCAAACCCAGGCTACCGTCAATACGATTACTCTGGAACCCTTGGGAGAAATAACGGTGAATCAATTGGTGGCAGACACCTTAAGTTGTCCCCATGAACTGGCTCAACCCCTGACACAATTGGTATATCAGAAAACCAAAGGGAATCCCTTTTTTACAACGCAGTTTCTCAAAACACTGCACGAGGAAGGTTGTATTCAGTTCCAGCCAGAACTGGGTTACTGGCAATGTGACCTAGCTTCGGTGCGGCAGTTGGCATTGACCGATGGATTGGTAGAGTTCATGGCATTACAGTTGCAGAAACTTCCGGTAGAGACACAGGAGGTTTTGAAATTGGCGGCTTGTATTGGCAACCAATTTGACTTGAATACCTTGGCAATGGTCTCTAGAAAATCAGCTATTGATACGGCCACCAGCCTATGGGCGGCGTTACAAGAAGGGCTGATTCTCCCCATTAGCGAAACCTACAAGTTCTTCCAATCAAACAACTCAGACCACATCGATCGCGGTGGTGAGATTGCTGTTCCTTATAAATTTTTACACGATCGCGTCCAACAAGCTGCCTACAGTCTGATTCCAGAAGATCGAAAACAGTCTACCCACTTCAAAATCGGGCAACAACTGTGGGCAAATACACCTGAAGCAGAGCGGGAAGGGAAAATTTTTGAAATTGTCAATCAATTAAATTACGGTTTGAGATTGACGGCTCAAAAAACTTCTCCGGAATTGTTGAATGCACAAAATGGTGATGAAATCTCCAGGCTGCAAGAATTGGATCTAGCTCAACGCAATCAACTGGCTCAACTCAACCTGCAAGCAGGACAAAAAGCCAAGGCAGCAACCGCCTATGAAATGGCAAGTAAATACTTCACAGCAGGGCTGGCAGTGCTTCCAGAAAATGGTTGGGAACATGATTACGACCTGACCCTTGCCCTGTATACAGAAGCAGCTGAAATTGAGTACCTGAGCGCCCATTTCCAGCAGGCAGAACAGCTTTCAGAAATTGTGCTTCAGCACGCCCAGGATTTGCTGCAAAAGGTCAAAATGTATGAAATCAGAATTTATTTCTACATTGCTCAGAATCAAATGCTGGCAGCGATTGACATCTGTCTGCAAGTGTTGGAGTTTCTGGGCGAACCGCTGTTTAAAGAACCCCCACTGGAGTTAGCAATCGAGGATTTAATTAATCTGCCAGAGATGCTCGATCCGCACAAGTTAGCAGCCATGCGAATTGCGATCGCAATGGTTACTCCTAGCCTGAACGCTAAACCAGATATGTTACCACTGATTGCTTACACACTAGTGAACCTATCGATTCAATCTGGTAACTCGGCATTTTCGGCATTTGGCTACACCTTTTATGGTCTGGTTTTATGTGGTAGCCCAACCAAAATCGAAAGAGGCTATCGGTTTGGACAATTAGGATTAAAATTGCTGGAGCGCTTCAACGACAGGAAATTGTATGCAAAAGTAATTAATATTTTTGATGTGTTTGTGCGGCACTGGCAAGAACCCGCTCGCAAAACGATCGCTTCCCTACGTGAAGCTATTCAGGTTGGATTAGAAGTGGGTGATATAGAGTATGCCTGCTACAATGCCACCTCCTACTGTAACTATCTTTTCTTCGTTGGTGAAACACTGGAGCAGGTGAATCAGCAACAGCAAAAATACATCGATCTGTTGTTAAAATTCAAACAAGAGTATCAAATTTACTTCGGGCAGATTTGTCGTCAGCTCGTGTTGAATTTGATGGGAGCAGCAGAAGATTCCCTAATACTCGTTGGGGAGAGTTTCGACGAGCGGAAAATACTGCCAATTTTAATTGAAACTCAAAATGGAACTCTTCTGTTCCTGCTCCATCTGGCAAAGACCATTCTTCTGTTCATCTTTAAGGACTATCAGCAGGCACTTATCCATGCTATAGAAGCCGAAAAATACCGGGGGAACATGGTTGGCTTCTTGCAGTATGCAGAACATAATTTCTACTACTCCCTCGCTCTTTTAGCTACTTGTTCAAATGGCAATGAAGCAGAGCAACAATGGGCATTAGAAAAAGTTGCAGAAAACCAGAAATTGATGAGTCAGTGGGCGTTCCACGCTCCTGCTAATCATCAACACAAATACGATTTAGTTGAAGCAGAGCGGGCAAAAATTTTGGGTCGTTTAGACGCAATGACCTACTATGAAAAAGCCATTCAGGGGGCTAAAGAAAACGGCTATATCCAAGAAGAAGCACTCAGCAATGAGCTAGCTGGGAAATTCTACCTTGCTTGGGGCAAAGAGAAGCTGGCCGCAGACTATATCCAAGAAGCTTACTACTGCTACGCCCATTGGGGTGCAAAGGCGAAAGTCGCCCATTTAGAACAACAATACCCGCAACTACTAACAGCCATTCTCCAACCGACTAATCTTACCATCACATCTGAAGCAACCATCGCCTCAACTTTGATGAGAAGTGTAACTAAAAGCTCTAGTAACCAAAATTTATACTTAGATTTACAAGCGGTGATGAAAGCCGCACAAGCCATCTCTCAAGAAATTGAATTAGAGAAACTGTTAGCAACCTTAATGGAGATTACAATCGCCAATGCTGGCGCACAAATCGGTCATTTAGTTCTTCCCCAAGAGGAACAATGGTTAGTTGTAGCTCAAGCAGATCGACAACTGGTAAAAACTTTAGAAATTCCCTTGGAGCAATACCCAGAAATTCCTCAAAGTTTGATTTATGCAGTAGCAAGAACTCAACAGACGGCCGTGTTTGAAGACTTGAGTGATTCAGTGCAATTTGCCAACGATCCCTACATCATCACTTACCAGCCCAAATCAGTTTTATGTACTCCCATTAGTCGCCAAGGAAAACTCAGCGGTATTTTGTACCTAGAGAACAACTTAACTTTAGGCGCTTTTACCAGCGATCGCATCGAAATTCTCCAACTCTTAACTAACCAAGCCGCTATCTCTGTGGAAAATGCCCGTCTGTATCAAAAAACCGAAAACTATTCTTACACCCTAGAAGTAGAGGTAGAACACAAAACCCAAGCTCTTAACCAAAAAGCCCAAGATTTAGAGCAAGCTTTGAAAAAATTGCAGCAAACTCAAGGACAATTAATTCATAGCGAAAAAATGTCATCCCTCGGTCAGTTGGTAGCTGGTATTGCTCACGAAATTAACAATCCAGTTAATTTTATTAAGGGTAATCTTATTCATACAGAAAATTATATTCAAGATCTGATGCGTTTGCTGATAAAGTATCAGCAGGAATATCCCCAACCTAATCCAGCTATTCAAGCGATGAAGGAAGAAATTGAGCTTGATTTTCTGTTTAAAGATGCCAATCAAACCTTAGAATCTATGAAGATTGGTAGCGAGCGCATCAGCAAAATTGTCCAGAGTTTACGCAACTTTGCTCGCTTAGATGAAGCCGAAATCAAAGCTGTAGATTTACACAGTGGTATTGAAAGCACGCTGTTAATTTTGCAACATCGTTTACAAGCTTCTCAAAATCAACCCGAAGTGCGCGTCATCAAGGAGTATGGCGATCTACCTTTAGTTACTTGCTATCCTAGCCAGTTGAATCAAGTCTTCCTGAATATTATTAATAATGCCATTGATGCGATTCGAGATAATTTCCAAAGCAGCGAAAATCCAGAAATTCGGATTTGTACTAGAGTGATAGATCGTGAATGGTTACGAATTGCGATCGCCAATACAGATAGTATGATTCCTGTAAGTCTGCAAGAGCGGATTTTTGAGCCGTTTTTTACCACAAAGCCCGTTGGTCGTGGTCAAGGTTTGGGGTTATTTGTTAGCTACTCTATTATCCAACAACATCGCGGGACTTTAACTGTGCGTTCTCAGCCTACCGAGGGAACTGAATTTGAGATTGTTCTCCCTATCTATTGAACATTACAGCGTTTTTCAGCTAAATGAAGTACATACGTAGAGACACAGCAGTGCTGTGCCCTTCGGATCGTCTGTACCTCACTAAGTTGCAATCTGGTGTAATTCTTATGAAATACCTACTCTGCTTTCATTCCTTTAAAGTCATACCAAGTAGAAACTTTTTATTGTGACTAGCCAACTTAAGTATTAGCAAATAAAATCAAAGTATCAAAGATTACTGTTTTACCATGAAAAATTCTATTGAAAGTTCTCAACAAGACCTCAGTCTACCCAAGATAGAAGTAGACCAGCTGCTTGTGGAATGGCATCAAAATCCAGCAATTTACGTAAATGATATATGCATCCATCAGTTATTTGAATATCAAGTAGAAAAAACACCCGAGCAAATTGCGGTCATTTTTGAAGACGAACAAGTTTCTTATGAAGAACTTAACAACCGAGCTAATCAACTAGCGCACTATCTACAGACCCTAAATGTCAAACCTGAGGTTCTAGTTGGCATTTGCCTAGAGCGTTCGCTGGAAATGATTGTTGGACTATTAGCCATCCTTAAAGCAGGCGGAGCTTATGTCCCCCTAGATCCAGCCTATCCCTCAGAGCGGTTAGCTTTAATGCTAGAGGACTCACAGTTATCGATACTATTGACACAACAAAATTTACTTTCAAGGCTTCCAGAGCATCAGGCTCATATAGTTTGTCTAGACAGTGATAGAGAGGCAATTACTCAACAAAACCAGGAGAATCTAACCAGCCTAGTTACAGATAAAAACCTGTCTTATGTGATTTACACTTCCGGTTCGACTGGTAAACCGAAAGGGGTAGCTATTGAACATCACAGCACAGTCGCTCTGTTGCATTGGGCAAGAGAAGTCTTTACAACAGAGGATCTAGTTGGAGTACTGGCCGCAACATCTATTTGCTTCGATCTCTCAGTTTTTGAAATATTTGTTCCCCTCTGTTGGGGTGGTAAGGTGATTTTGGCAGAAAATGCCTTGTATTTACCTACCTTACTTGCCGCTCAAGAAGTTACTCTAATCAATACAGTGCCATCTGCGATCGCAGAGTTACTGAGAATTCAAGGTATACCCGCTTCTGTTCGCACCATTAACTTAGCAGGTGAACCTCTGCAAAATCGTTTGGTGCAGCAGATATATGCGTTAGACAATATTCAAAAAGTCTTTAATCTATACGGTCCTACGGAAGATACGACCTATTCCACATTTGCCTTGATGAAGAAAGGTGACAGCATCGTGACCATTGGTCGTCCGATCGCCAACACATACTGTTTTCTGTTGGACGAACAAATGCAGATAGTACCCACAGGTGTTTGTGGAGAACTATACATTGGTGGCGAGGGATTAGCCAGAGGCTATCTCAACCGTCCAGAACTGACAGAGCGGCGATTCGTCCCCAACCCATTTACTAGCGAGCCTAGTGGAAATACCAAGCAAATAGTCACAAAACAACGCCTCTACAAAACAGGCGACTTAGCTCGCTACTTACCAGACGGCAACATAGAGTATATTGGGCGCATTGACCAACAAGTAAAGATTCGCGGCTTCCGTATTGAGCTAGGAGAAATTGAAACTACACTGTGGCAACATCCTGATGTGCAAGAAGCTGTAGTAATTGCTAAAGAATTTTTCCCTGGCGACCAACGCCTGATAGCTTACGTAGTTCTCAAGCCTGAATCATCAGACACGAACGTTGGTAATTTACGCCGTTTTCTCAAACAGAAATTGCCTGACTACACGATTCCTTCTCGCTTTGTGCAATTGAGTGCTTTACCCTTAACAGCTAACGGAAAAGTCGATCGTAAAGCGCTCCCAGCACCCGTTCAAAGATTCAATGCAAATGAGAAGTTTGTTGCTCCTCGTACTCCTATTGAGGAACGATTAGCAGAAATTTGGTCTAATGTATTAGGTTTAAAAAACATTGGCGTTCATGACAATTTCTTAGCGTTGGGAGGACATTCCTTACTAGCCTTTGAGATCCTCTGCCGTATCCGCGATATCTTTCAAGTTGAGTTGCCAATGCGGCATTTCTTTGAAGCGCCCACCATCTCTGAAATAGCTGACAGCATTATACAAGCACGACAGGAAGACATAGGATGTTCTGTGCCAATACAATCCATTCGACGCGATGGCGATTTACCGCTTTCCTTTGGGCAAGAACGGTTGTGGTTTCTTAATCAGTTAGTACCCAACCATGCTTTTTACAATGTTTGCGAAGCCTTTCGCCTCAGAGGTGTACTCAACTCCACAATATTAGAACAGAGTTTGAATGAAATTATCAACCGCCATGAAATCCTACGAACTACCTATTCCAGTTTGAACGGACAACCCATACAGGTCATCCACTCAACTTTTCCCATCAAACTCTTAGTAGTAAATCTCCAAGGGCTGTCTCCAGACGAGCGGGAGCCTCAAGTTCGCCAGCTCATCCTTGAAGAAGCCCAACGTCCTTTCGATTTAGTTCAAGGGCCATTGCTGCGAACAACATTGCTGCAATTGAGTTCAGAGGAACATATATTCCTCCTCAACCTGCACCACATTCTTTGTGATGATTGGTCTTTAAGTGTTTTGTTCGAGGAACTGTCAGCTCTCTATCAAGCTTTTTCTACTGGAAACCCCTCTCCTCTGCCTGACTTAGTTATTCAGTATGGAGACTTTGCAGCTTGGGAACGGCAGTGGCTGCAAAGTGAAATTTTAGATAATAAGCTTGCTTATTGGCAGCAACATTTGAGTGACAATCTACCCATATTAGAATTGCCCACCGATTATCCACGACCATTGGAGCCAACATATCAAGGAACCCGCCAATCGGTCGTTATCCCCAAATCCTTAACAGATGCCCTTAATGTTCTCTCGCGCCAAGAGGGTACTACCTTGTTTATGACCTTGTTGGCAGCATTCCAGACACTCCTATTTCGCTACACAGGGCAAGAAGACATTTTAGTAGGTGCTCCAATTAGCAACCGCCACCGTTCTGAATTAGAAGGACTAATTGGGTTTTTGCTCAATACTTTGGTATTGCGAACCAACTTGTCTGGCTCCCCAAGTTTCCGGCAGTTGTTAGGCCGAGTTCGGGAAGTAGCTTTATGGGGTTATACCTACCAAGACTTACCGTTCGAGAAGCTAGTTGATGCCCTACAGATCGAGCGGGACTTGAGCCAGAATCCACTGATTTCAGTGATGTTTCATCTTCAGAATACCCCAATGCCTAAACTGACTGTTCCTGGATTGACAATGAACCGTTTGGAAATTGATAATGGGACATCCAAGTTCGATCTCTACCTGGAACTACGCGAGACATCAGCAGGGATATCGGGCAACTTGGAATATAGTACTGACTTATTTAAAGCTGAGACGATCGCTCTGATAGTGGAAAATTTTTCTACTCTGTTACAGAGTATTGTCTCTAACCCAGACCAGACAATTTCCGACTTACCCCTGTTAACATACCCTGGCGATCGGCAGATCTTGGGCAATCGTCAAACTCACCCAGGCGAGCGACAAACTAAGCGGATATACAACGGCAATATAGGCAATATAGATATTCGCAGTCTACCAGAGCCGGAAATGGATAGAAGCGATTTGAAAGCAGCATTTGTCGCACCTCGTACTCCAATTGAGGAACAAATGGCTGAAATTTGGAGCCGAGTTCTGGCGATCGAAGAAGTTGGGATTCACGATAATTTCTTTGAGCTTGGCGGTAATTCCCTACTAGCATCTCAGTTGATTTTTTTTGTCAGAGAAACCTTTCAAGTAGATTTACCTCTAAAAAGCTTGT
This sequence comes from Nostoc sp., assembly GCA_036918135.1. Classification (GTDB taxonomy): domain Bacteria; phylum Cyanobacteriota; class Cyanobacteriia; order Cyanobacteriales; family Nostocaceae; genus Nostoc. Next base: position 26,156 of record JBALDB010000049.1, on the reverse strand, counting down.
TTGAAAAATCCACTATAGAAGCACTGGCTCAGGTAATAGAGACAGTGCGTCGAGATGGCGTTTCTGCTTTAACCAGTGCCATCGATCTAAAATCTGAGGTAATACTCGATCCTGCCATCAATGCTCAAGGAAGGACTATTGCTCAGGTCAATGAATTGCGTCATATTTTTCTCACAGGAGCTACAGGCTTTTTGGGTGCTTTTTTACTTGATGAACTGCTACATCAAACTCAAGCAAAAATATACTGCTTGGTGCGCTCCCCGAACGAGCATGAAGGGTTAAAAAAGATTCAACAAAACCTAGAAAAATATTCCCTTCATCACCCAAATTTTAGCTCTCATGTGATTGCGATTCCGGGAAACTTAGAACAGCCATATTTGGGTCTTTCTAGCAAACAGTTTGAAAAACTGGCTCTGCAAATTGATGTTATTTATCATAGTGCTGCCCAAGTCAATTTTGCTAAACCATACTCTGTAATCAAGGAATCCAATGTTCTCGGAACTCAAGAAGTTCTCAGATTAGCTTGTCTCGGCAAAATTAAACCAATGCATTACATTTCTACGATTGCTGTTTTTGGTGCAATCAGCCATTTTACCGGACAAAAAGTAGTTTATGAAGATGACGATATCGAGCCTTGTAAAGACTATGTTGCTCTGGATATTGGCTATGCTCAAACCAAATGGGTAGCCGAAAATCTTGTATGTGTTGCCAAATCTAGGGGAATACCTGTTAGCATCTTCAGAACAGGATTTCTCATGGGACATAGCGATACAGGTATTGCTCATACAAAAGATGCTTATGTGCCTAGAATTATTAAAGGGTGCATACAGCTTGGTAGTTATCCTGAACTAATAGATCAAAAAGAAGAATTGATTCCTGTGGATTACGCTACCAGAGCAATTGTCCATTTATCTAAAAAGCAAGAATCACTAGGAAAAGCTTTCCATATAGTACCCCCACCAGACCAAAATATTGGACTCATCGAGCTTTTTGAGTTTATTTGTTCTTATGGTTACCAACTCAAGAAGTTACCATATACTCAGTGGAAAGATGAGCTAATTGCAAATTTCCGGCACTCTTCGGAAAATGTTTTACATCCGCTTTTACCAATGATGTCTGAAAAAGTCTATCAAAATTCTTTGACAATCATGGAGTTGTATCAAAATACAGTTGATTATGACTATCAGAATACTCTCAATGGATTAGCAGATTCTGCAATTGTTTGTCCACCAATGGATGTTAAACTCCTAGATAAATATATCTCATATTTCGTTAGTAGTGGTTTCTTAAATTCACCACCTTTAAGACAGGAGTAAATGTTCACGCTATAATTTTCAGCTTAACATTCTTTTATCTAACTCACTCAAAGGAACAAATATTAGTCAGATTAACCCTTTTGTGTCATTCTCCGTAATTTCTATTTACGGAGAGTGATAATACGGTTCAGTTAAAGCTAGAAAGCGATTAGTTAAGTAAGTAGGCAGGGAAAAACCCAACCATGTGAAGATAGGTAAATACAGAGAATGTATCTACCGTAACTAAAATATAGGTGCGCGTTTAAGAAGATTTTAACTTGTGAGCAAGACGAACCCTTTTAAACTTAAAAACAGCAGACCTACCACAGAAAGTTAAAGACAGAGTAGAAGTCATCAGGTTAAACGCACATGGCTGGTACGTGGAAAAATAGCGGCGCATATAAATTGGACTTCGCAGACAGTAACAGAGGTTTTGCACAGATGGGAAAAGCAAGGTTTAGAGGGGCTATGGGAACTACCAGCTCCATGCGGTAAAGCAAAGTGGAAACAAGAGGACATAGTTTTTTTAGAAGATACAATCAAAAAAGGACGTTGCATAATTAGACTCATCCGAAAATTCTAAATGCTTGCTAAAAGTGACTTGTAGGCATTTACAAGCCAAGAGCGATCGCGATGAAATGTCCAAGTCCACTCATATCTGCAAAAATGGTAAAAAGTATGGTAAACAAAATCATATATATGTTTATTGTGGTCATCAGTTTATAAATTCCTATGAACAGCAGGGCTACCCTGAAGAAATAAAAAAGAGTGTATAAAGATGTATGTGAATGGTTTAGGATTTCGTGCAATTGAGCGAGTTAAGAAAGTTCAGACGCTCGCGGACTCGTTAACGCTTCGCTATCATACAACTGTAATAAATTGGGTTAGAGAGCTTGGAAATACTCTACCCAATTCACCTGAATATAATGAGATACCAGAAATTACTCAAATTGTGAAAAGTGAAACTTTTGTGGGTAAAAAAATACTCTTTGGTTGTGGACAGCAGTGAATAAGCACATTCTGGGAGTTATAGCCTGGTTTTTAGAAGACCGCAGTAAAGATACTTTTAAGCTTTTGTGGCAGATAATAAACTGCTGGCATTCTTATTTTACGTCACAGATGGTGAGACAGCCCTGCAAGAAAATTTCCTTCTGTAGGGGACTGCGAACCCGAAGGGCTATCCAGTTTACCCTTGTTTTATTAGCAATGAGGATCGTATTGTGAGATAGTGCGTTCCTGTCACCTTGCGTCGGAAAGCAGCTATCGAACCCAAAGGGTTAGTAAAACTTATATGACACTTGTGATATGTGAAAATAGTTGTTTTAGACATTATTTAGCTAGGCTACATCGTAAAACTTTTTGTTACTCTAAGTCTAAGGAAATGCTTAAACTCTCTATTCGATTGGTAATACATTATTTCAAGTATGGTTCCGTGGCGCGGCAGGCGCGTAGCGCTCGCTTTTCTTGAGGCGATCGCATGATTCATACTTGGATTCAGCAACGCCAAATTCACTTTATCCCCGAAGGGATTGGTTATTCGCACTTCATCTCCATTTTTCTCGTCAACAATTGCGATCGCAAAACAAATGTGAGTTGGAAATCTAAAGTTATATATTGCTTGTCCAACAGCAGAAGGATTAACTTGCTCCTTTGCCCACTGCAAACATAAACCAGAGAACTTGAGTAAATGGCTTCAAAGTAGCATGGAATGATTGGGATACTTGACGCAATATATATGTTGGCTTATCATTAAACCATATGGTTGAATCAAATGTTGCTCTTGACATGGTTTTTGGCGCTCTCGCTGATGCAACACGCAGAGATATTCTCAAGCGTGTATCAAAAAGAGGACACACTATCAGCGAATTAGCAAAACCATATGCTATGTCTTTGGCTGCGGTTGCCAAGCACGTCAGTGTGCTTGAGAAAGCAGGACTCGTTACCAAGTGTCGAAGTGGTAAGGAGAAAGTTATTCATATTACACCAAAGACCATCAAAGCAGCCGCAGCACATCTGAGTGAGTATGAAAAAGTATGGGGTAGGCGCTTCGACGCTTTGGAAAAACTATTAGAAGAAAATTGACAACTAGGAGCATAACTGTATGGTACATCTAAAAGTAACAGTCCCAGAGAATTCACAAAATATCTTGGGTACTGTCACAATTAATGCAACGCTTGAAAAGGTATTCGAGGCGTATATCAAAGAGGAACTCTTCGCTAAATGGTGGTGTCGCGGTAATCCAATGAAAGTATATCGCTTTGATTGTAAAGACGGCGGCAGTTGGCATATTGCCGAGCAATTAGAAGACGGTAATGAGTATGAATTTACTGGCTGTTTTCATGAAGTAGCTAAAGATAGACGGATCGTGCAGACATTTGAATTCTTAGGTATGCCGGAAGTGGACACGTCATGCTGGAAAAAATCGAGTTTGTAGCCGTTGACGAGTATACAACTGAGATTCATACACACAGCACTGCAATGAACCAACAAGACCGTGACGGCATAGTTGCAAGTGGAATGGAAAGCGGCTGGCAACAGTCAATTGAAGCCCTCAGCAAGCTTTTAGAATCAGACAATTAAGTAAATTGGCCTGTTGAAAGACCGATTACGTTTCCAAACAGCTGATGGGAGCAGTAGCAAGCATTGTCTGGGGTGGCTCGATTTGAGAAGAGGTGAACAGTTGTATTTTTCTTCTCCATTCCCCATTCCCGATTACCGATTACCCATTACCCATTCATGCTGAGCCTCGCCGAAGCATTACCGACCCTCACAGATATCATAAGTATTCAACCGGACATAATATGATACGGGAGTTTACAGCATTATGCAGCATCCCATGTATGCCAGATGCTGTTCTGGTGATGGTTGGTATGTCCCTGTGGTTAGAATCCTACGCGGCGGCTCTACTAGCGATCGTTCCCATTACAATCCTGGTTGTACAGATTCAATTTGAGGAGCAATTCTTGCGGCAAGAACTCAAGGGCTACGAAACCCACACCCAAAGATTTAGATATAAGTTGTTTCTATACCTCTGGTAAGTGGTCAATGCTGGAATCTTGATTATTTTCTCAACTTGCAAAAAAAGTTAGCTTTACTGAATTGTTTAAAACCGGAGGGAGTAAATAAGCCCAAAGCTATACACAATGGGAGTTATCAGCCTCAGTTTCTGAATTTACAGCCATATAGGCTCAATGCCAATGTCATCATAGATGAGTCACTCACAAGCCCACACTCAACTGGCTCAAATATAATCAAGTCAAATATTTATCTAAGGTACTGCTAAATTCTTCGTAGGGTTTAACACCGACCATTGTTTCTACCAACTTGCCTTGCTTAAAGAGCATGACAACGGGAATACTACGAATACCAAATCGTTTAGCGACAGGCTGGTTGGCATCGAGGTCTAGCTTAAAGACCTTGACACGAGCGCTGTACTGTGCAGCTAGTTGATCTATCAACGGGGCAATGAGTTTGCACGGGCCGCACCAAGTAGCCGTGCAATCTACTACAAATAACGGCTCGGTTTCAAGCAGCGTATCGAACTCAGTTTCGTCTTGAATATAAGCGGCAGTCATAAGTTTTGTGTAAAAGAGCATTATCTCATAGTCGTGTTGCTGACAGTGGAAGATAATGCGATAATTGCTTGCTTCATACTGCTCCATCCGCTCTCTATCTAATTTAGACGGAACAACTGAGCGCGAGCGCCACGTCAGAGTAATAATTTGATGCTCCTTTTCTTCCTGTTTTCTGTTGGTTACGCCACTGCTGGATTACTTCTTTGTTCACCCAGAAACTTATACTACCTCGTTGTTTTAGTGCTGCATCATAAGCGTTCCAATTCCGAACTTTGTACTCGGCTTTCATCTTCATCTTTAAGCTAGGTGGCGAGAGAATATAGGCGAAAGGTAAAATTTACCATTTCCCTATTCATCCAACAATGCCGGGTAGAGACTATGATACCAATTCAAAATTCAAAATTCATGCATTAAGAAAGCCAGACATAACAAAGGTATGTCTGTATGTATCTGTCGCATTCTTTTTTAAGATTAGTATAATTTATTACATTTTAGTAAGCCATTATTTCTCGGTTTTGATGGTGAGGAGATTGTCTATCAAGGAGAATCTGCGATCGCTCCAGTTTTTATCAAAGAAGCAGCCTATTACCAGAAGGGTTGCGCTCTGTGGTTAGCGACACAGCAACAGGTGACGCTCTCAGATTAGAAGCTGTTTATCACAGTGAACTAATTAATGCGGTTGTGTTCGCTAACAGCTAGGATTGACGCATTGCCAGAAAGCTGATGGTGTTAAGTAGATCCTACCCGAATGGCACGCTTGTTAAGCGCAAACCCTTGAGATAACTGGCTTGTGGGATGTGGGGTTGCAGGTTTGGGAAATTAAGAAGATGTATCCCTCAAGGAGCAACTAAAATTTAACAGCGATCTGCCTACGGTCTTGGCGCGATCGCGTTGAGATCAGCCACCGTCTGCTGCGGAAGTTGCAGTGACGCAGCTTTGATATTCTCACGCAGATGCTCAACCGATGATGTGCCAGGAATCAGCAAGATATTAGGGGAGCGCTGAAGCAACCATGCCAGCGCTACTTGCATTGGTGTTGCGTCTAAAGACTTGGCGGCGCTTTCAAGTACCGAAGATTGTAGCGGCGTGAACCCACCCAGCGGGAAGAAAGGCACATAAGCAATTCCCTGCTGAGCGAGGTCGTCAATGAAAGCGTCATCTTCCCGGTGTGCCACGTTGTACTGGTTCTGCACACAGACAATCTCCGCGATCGTTTGCGCCTCTGCCAACTGCGTAGGTGTGACATTGCTCAAACCGAGGTGACGAATTAATCCCTGCTCCTTAAGTTCGGCTAAGGTCGTTAGTGGCTCTGCAACAGAACCCTCCGATGGGCCGTGACCGTCACCCATTAAGCGGAGATTGACAACATCGATCGCATCGAGTCCGAGGTTACGCAAGTTGTCGTGAATCGCCTCAGTCAGATCCTGTTGTGATAGCGCAGGCAACCATGACCCATCTGTGGGACGACGCGCCCCAACCTTGGTCACAATCGCCAAATTTTCTGGGTAGGGATGCAGCGCTTGTCGGATAATCTGATTTGTGATGTGAGGTCCGTAGAAGTCGCTCGTATCGATATGATTAATGCCTTGCGCGATCGCTTCGCGCAAAACAGTAACGGCTGCATCTACATCTCGCGGCGCACCCCATACATTCGGACCCGCGAGTTGCATGGCACCATAACCTATGCGCTTTACTGTGATTGAGGTGTTCGGCAGCGTAAAATTGCCGCTAAGGTTCGTTTGCTTCGACATATAGCTGGTTTCTCCAAGAATTTTTTAGTGATTTAACGAAAGCAATTTTGAGAGTCCATTTCTCATTGATGTCGGTGCGCTCTTGTACCGATCGATAGATTCCTATCGCTTGTCATTGTTCGTTGAGCTTCGCGAACATTTGTTCATAGTCACCGTTCCTTTCAGCAAATCGATATGCTTTGGAACGATTAACAAGGATTTCGCTGTGGGGTGGGTTGGGAGTGCTGAGAATCTGCATCACTTCAGCAATAAAGTCAGCGAGTGGCATTGCGGCAGGATCGGTTGCCTGACTAGCCCCGCCAAGCTCAGTCTGTACATAGGGTGGGGCAAGTTCAAGAACCTCCACGGAGGTTTCTTGAAGCTGAACGCGGAGCGACTGCAACCAAGAGTGCAGAAAAGCCTTGCTCGCGCAATAAGTCGGATATGGACTGAGGGGAACGAAAGCCAAACCAGAGGTGGTGGTAACGATCGTTGAATGCGGTTGCTGTTTGAGAGTCGGGAGGAGTGCCGCTGTGAGGTGAAGTACACCGACAACATTAGTCTGAATCATAGACTGCATCACGGAGAAATCGATCGGATCTGAGGTGAGGTCTTCGGTTTTAGAGATCCCGGCATTGTTGATCAGAACATTGAGTTTAGGGAACTGCTCTCGAATGCGGGATGCAAAGGCTTCGATGTCCCCTGGGTCTTGAACGTCAAGTTGAATCCCTTGCATACCGGAGTGAGCAGCGGTGATTTCGTCGAGGAGATGTTGACGGCGACCCGCGATAATGACTTGATTACCGCGTTGATAGAAAGCCTCGGCAAGCGCACGACCGATGCCGCTTGTGCCACCAGCGATCAGGATGGTATTGTCAGTGAGATTCATCGGTATTTTTCCTGTAAAAATGTGGAAATGAAGATGTCAGAGTTTGTTGAGAGTAACGTTGTTGCAAAAGCTGGAAATTCAATCAGCGCTTATTCGCCGCTCACACGCAACACGATTTTGCCCAGATAATGCTGCTTCATCGCTGACTGCGCTTGTGCCGCCTCTTCCAGCAAAAATGTCTGGGCGATGTGAACTTGAAACTTACCGATGCCGATCAATCGGTTAAGTTCCTCTAACAACATCGGGTCGGCGAAGCCATTTGCCTTCTTGAGTTCCACACCGTCGGGCGCTTTGGGTTCGGGCATCACGCCATTAGGAAAGGAGATGATTCCGCCCTGACGCACCAACGAGAGCGTGGATTGAACGGTGTCGCCGCCCACCAGCACTAGCGCGGTATCGAAGCCATCGGGTGCAAAAGCGCGGGCGCGTTGAGCAATGTCGTCGCTGTGTCCGTCCACAGCTTCATCAGCACCCAACTGCTGAGCCAAAGCTACACCGTCTGCACCCGATGCGATCGCGAAAACGCTCGCGCCCAGGCGCTTAGCTAGTTGTAGCGCGACGTGACCGACGCCACCACTCGCGCCCCACAGCATTAATTTGGTTTCGCTGCCTATCCCCAGCGCCTGCAAATTGTTTAGTGCTGTTATACCAGCAATGGGTAGTCCGCCTGCCATCAGCATATCGAGACCATCGGGCATCGGCGCGATCGTTTTTTCGGAAACAACAACGTATTGGGCATAGCTACCGCCCTTATCGTTCATGAAGCTCTGGGCGTAAACACTATCGCCAACAGCAAAACGCTCAACGCCGTCGCCAATGGCAACGATCGTGCCTGCACATTCGCCGCCCAGCACACGCGGAAAGTGAACTTCGTTATATACCAGCTCACCTTCACGCTCCATCTCATCCCAGATGCCAACTCCGGCAATCTCGATGCGAATCAAAACTTCGCCTGCATCCACCGTAGGCACGGGTAAGGTGTGCAAAGTCAGCTTGTCAGCATGACCGAACTCGTCCACAGCCATTGCTTTCATTTGTTGGGGAGTATTTTGCATAAATAGGTTCTCCTGTTAATTGCTTGAGTTGTTATTGAGGGGTTCGGAGGCGAATAGCACGCTTGTTAAGCGTAAACATTTGATATAACTGACTTTTGGGTGTGGGGTGTGGGGAATTAAGAAGATGTTGAACTCCGCCACGCAACTAAAATTCAATGGTTGCTGAGCGCAGCCGAAGCATTGTCTTAAACACGAACCTGCAACCCTACCCCCAACACCCTGCCCTACGCGTGGTTTCACCTTTTCTTTGTACCATTCGGTTCAAAGGCGTAAAACGGCTGACAAAGTTTGTTTGGACAGATTGCCATTTCCTCCAAGAAGTTTTTAATTGTTTCAGGAAACAAATACGGCATCGTTCTTCAGACTCTTTAAGGTCTTGCTTGAGATGCTTTCATCCTATTCATTCGCTCCAGCGTTTCCAATGCCTAAAACTCTTTGATCCTTGCCTAATTCTCCAGCATGGATAACTTAAAGACATTCTATAATCGTGTAGGGCATTGAATGAGTCGAGGCTTTACCATGACTTTCGTTATCCCCAATTCTGAGGTAGTTGCAGATCGGTGTCAAGCGCTGGCGGCATTAGTGGCGCGGCACACCGAACCTAATGACAATCTCGTCTATCCAACTGCGATCGCACCATTGAGCTTTTCGCGATCGAATGCGTCATCTGCCGTCATTTACCAGGATTATGAACCGCGTCTGGCCATTCTCGTTCAAGGCAAGAAAGACATAGTGCTGGGAGAGGAAACGTATCCCTATGAGATCGGGCAATGTCTTGTTGTCTCAGTTGATCTCCCCATCGGTGGGTGTATTGTTGAGGCGACAACCGATCAGCCGTATTTAGGATTAAAGCTGACCCTAGACCCAATGCAACTTTGTGAAATGGCTGCTCAAATGAATTTTAGTTCAGCGAAGAAAGAGAACTCCGTCCGAGGCTTATTTGTAAGCAACGCTGATGCCACGTTGCTTGACTGTGCCCTTCGCCTCACTAAGCTCTTAGATACGCCACAGGATATTCCCATGTTGGCACCAATGATGATTCGGGAACTCTACTACCGTCTGCTGATAGGGGAACAAAGTGAAGCCGTGCGTCAAATTGCTACATCTGGCAGCAGTATGCAGCGAATTGCTGAAGCGATCAAACGGATTAAGTCTAAGTTTACTCAGCCGATGCGAGTCGAGGACTTAGCAAAGCAGGTAAGGATGTCTACTTCGTCGTTTCATCAGCACTTCAAGCAAGTGACCTCAATGAGTCCACTTCAATATCAAAAGCAGTTAAGACTGTTGGAAGCCCGTCGCCTGATGCTAACAGAAGATTGTGATGCAACCTCTGCTGCCTACCAGGTTGGGTACGAAAGTCCCTCACAGTTCAGCCGGGAATATTCACGCCTGTTTGGTGCGCCACCGATGCGAGACATCGAACGATTACGATCGGCTTGACTTAGACTTCTTTCAAGGATGGAATAAAAAACAGCTTACAGTCTCTCCAATACCTTTGCCAAAATAAAAGCCTACAAAAATTTGGGCAAAAATGGCAAAATAAGCCATACATAAGCGTTTAGCTAATCAGGTAGCTGGAAATGTCAAACCCTTGCTACTGCTGGCAGCGCCTTAAAAAAACCTTGTGGTCAACCTTGAAGGAATTTTTAGGACTTATTGTTTTTGCCAAGCCTCAGCAGATATGAGAGTTCAGACATCAACTCACCCTCGTAAATTAGCGAAGGTATTGTACTAAAGATTATATTAAGTTGCAATCCTTGATTACACGTCATTTTAGCAATAGTACCAGTAAAGAGCTTTCCATTATCAGTCTGCTAATTCGGTATATGAAAAAAACACAAACAACTAAAATTATGTTGATGGGGAAGCCAATTATATGAAAAGCGGTACGCTTAACTGATAGTCATGATGTTTTGCAGGGTGTACAGGCATCTTGTGACTACATTAGCAATGCAGTAGAGTTGGGAACACCAATTTACGGCGTGACAAGTGGCTTTGGCGGCATGGCAAATGTCGTTATTTCTCCCAAAGATGCGACTGTGCTGCAAAACAACTTGATGTGGTATCACAAGGTAGGAACTGGACAAAGATTACCAGTTGCTGATATCCGCGCTGCCATGCTCTTGCGAGCCAATTTTCACATGATTGGTGCATCCGGGATTCGCTTTGAACTCATAAGGCGGATGGAAACATTCTTAAATGCTGGTGTCACACCTCACGTGTATGAATTTGGCTCAATCGGTGCCAGTGGCGATTTGACGCCTTTAGCTTACATCAGTGGGGCGTTGATTGGTCTAGATTCCAGCTTTAAAGTTGACTTCCAAGGCGAAGAAATGGATGCACCAACAGCCCTGTGCAAGCTGGGTTTAGAGCCATTAGAACTACTTCCAAAAGAAGGGTTGGCAATGATGAATGGCACTAGTGTGATGACAGGCATCGCCGCCAACTGCGTGTACGACACCAAAATCCTCTTATCCCTAGCAATGGGAGCTCACGCCCTAGCTATTCAAGGTTTGAGTGGTACAAATCAATCATTCCACCCACTTATCCATCAGCTCAAACCACATTCCGGGCAAAAATGGGCTGCCAAGCAAATGTTGAACTTGCTTGCAGGTTCACGCCTTATACGTGATGAGTTAGATGGTTCTCACAACTATCGCGATGAAAATCTGATTCAGGATCGTTATTCGCTGCGTTGTCTGCCACAATATATGATATGGGTCATGGGTCCGATTGTCGATGGCATTGAAGAGATTACAAGACAAATCGAAGTGGAAATTAACTCTGCTACCGACAACCCACTGATTGATGTGGAAAATCAAATAAGTTTACATGGCGGCAATTTCTCAGGACAGTATGTTGGTGTAGGAATGGATCGGTTGCGCTACTACATTGGGTTGTTGGCTAAACACCTGGATGTACAAATAGCTCTGCTCGTAGCGCCGGAATTTAACAATGGACTCCCAGCATCTTTAGTCGGTAACCGAGAGCGTACTGTTAACATGGGGTTAAAAGGTCTGCAAATAACTGGAAACTCCATAATGCCGCTGCTGACTTTCTATGGCAATTCGATTACGGATAGATTTCCTACTCACGCTGAACAATTTAACCAAAATATCAATAGCCAAGGTTTTGCTTCCGCCAATTTAGCACGGCGCTCTGTGGAAATCTTTCAACAATATATGGCGATCGCTCTCATGTTCGGGGTGCAAGCGGTAGATTTACGTACCTACTTGGTTGCCAATCATTATAATGCTAGTGCTACCCTATCGCCAAGCATTAGAGATTTGTATATGGCAGTGCGTGATGTAGTGGGACGACCTCCAACACAAGAGCGTCCTTACATTTGGAACGACCACGAACAAGGTCTAGACGAACATATAGCCCGGATAGTAACTGATATCGCTTCTGGTGGGCTGATTGTTGCCGCAGTCAATAATGTTTTGTCCCAATAGAATCTGGCTCATCTACAACTGTGTGGCAATATATTGACAAATGACAAAATTGCTACACCAAGGGCGTTACGCTCCGCCTATCGCCTGAATCTATAACCAACAACTTGGGTTATTAGAGATTGGAGAGCAATAGGAGAAAGTTCGCTACTTTTGAGGGGAATCGAGCCAACCACTACGAAGAAAATACGAAAAATAAGTATTCAACAATTCGGCATTAACGGCAGGACAAACTATCGAACTATCATTCAGCGCAGTTTGCGTTACAGAGCAACTCAGTTGCGGGTCTGTTGATTGCTGATACTGCTGTAGTTGTTTCAGTTGTTTTTGAGGCAACTGCTTGTGATAAAAAGGCAAAAGATGATACAAAGGATTTTCTTTAGAGCGTACAGCATGAGTTAGTTGTACTTGCCAGTCTTTATAAGCAATATGTTTAATTGGATAGCCAAACGAGCGGAGAAAATTAGCTAGTTGATTCCATGAACCTGGTTGAGGATTATTCAAGTGAAAAGCTTTTCCTAGAAAATCTTTTTGCCTTGATAAATACACAATACTTTGGCTAATATAATCTACTGGAGCTAAATCCAATCTGTCAGTTATGTCTATTATACTTCCCATTTGAATACAGCCTTTGATGGTACGGCAGATTACGTCATCTTTATACCAAACGCCTGTTTGACTATGCCCAGAAATAAATGGTGGTCTGTAAATTGAAACTGAAATTTTTCTATCTCGTGCAATCATCACCAACTTTTCTGCTACCCATTTACTCTGGGAGTAAGCAAGTTTCATTCCTTCACTATGAATCAGTGGATCTGATTCGGTGACTACCTTTCCCGAATAAGCAGGTGACTCAAAAACCGCAATAGTGGAAATGTAATGTACTGGCTTGATTTTAACCTTGCTTGCCAATCTCAAGATTTCTTGGGTTCCCAAAACATTGGTAGGCTTTAATGCAGAGTAGGGATAAACATAGTTGATCCAAGCCGCATTGTGATAAATCACATCAATTTGGCTACTCATCAAATCAAATTCTTGTGATGACAGACCTAAGTGAGGTTTAGATAAATCTCCCAAAACAGGGATAATTCTGTTTGAGAAATCTTGATTCCAAATCGAATAGGATTTCAAATTTTTTTGAATTCTCCTGATTGCTGATTCCAAATCAGCAGAACGTACCAGACAATAAACCTTAGCCTGAGTTTGCTGTAGAAGTTCAGTGAGTAAGAAGGCTCCTAAAAATCCTGTTGCGCCAGTTAAGAAAATAGAAGCTGGCTCGCTGACAACTGAGTCTGGTGGATATTCTGGGACAATTGTCGAATCCAAAACAACTTCTGAGTTCAAATCTGTTGCTAACTGAACTGATGAAGATTTTGAAGAATTTGTCTTCTTTGCTTCTAATTGCTGAACTAATAAATTTACCAATTGGTTGATATTGGAGTCACCAAGAAATATTTCTATAGGTATGTCTATGGCGAGTTCAGTATCAATGCGGTTCTTGAGTTCAATATTCATCAGAGAATCAAGCCTCAGTTCACTCAAAGGCTTATCTGTATTTAGATTTTGAAATGAATCGATTTCTAAAACTTTTAGAAATTGTTCTCGAATGTAGTGAACTAAGAGTTCTTGACATTGACTTAAAGAAGCATCATTTAATTGTTGCAGAAACTTAAGTTGCAGCTTTAATGACTGCTCATTGGAAGTTTGTTCTTTTATCTTTATCTGTTCTTGTTGCACTAAAAGCCGACGCAAAATTTTGCCGGAAGGTGATTTAGGAATTTTGTCCACAATTTCAAGTCTGCGGATGATTTTATTCGGCGCGACCTGTCGCGCAACAAACTCCATAATTTGCTGTGGTGTAGCTTCATCTTTGAGTACAACAAAAGTTTTGGGAACTTCGCCACTACTCGGATGAGAACTTGGGATAACACATGCATCAGCGATCGCCCCATGAGTTAGCAATACTGCTTCTAGTTCTGCTGGTGCTATGGAGTAACCATTGCATTTAATTAAATCTTTGATGCGATCGACTATGTAAAAGTAGCCGGATTCATCTGCATAGCCAACATCGCCTGTGTAGAACCACCCGTCTGGATGAATTGCCTTGGCAGTTGCTTCAGGATTATTCAAATATCCTTTCATGATGTGCGGTCCGCGTATCCACAACTCTCCTTGTTGATTGGAACTTAATAACTGTTGGCTATCAACATCTACAATTTGACATTCTACATTTGTGATGCATTGAGCAACTGAACCAGGCTTAATTTTGTCACGTTCATTTGGAGTATCTGTATTCAGACATGTTTCCGTCGTTCTATATATTTGCTTGACGACGCAATTAGAAAGACGCTGTTCGCACTCTTGGATCAATTTATGGCTTAGGGGCGTTGCCCCAGAAGTAAGCATCTGCAAGCTTGACAAATTATATTTATCTACTAATGGCTGCTTTGCCAGTGCTAGCAAAATTGGCGGTACGACATGGGTACGAGTAATTTTATACTTTTCGATCGCTCTTAAAAACGTTTCTAAATCGAAGTGCGGCATTGTCACAATAGTGGCACCGCAAGCAAGACTGTAATTCAGCCAAGACATGCTGTAACAATGAAAAAAAGGTAAGACTGCGATGAGTGCATCAGCTTCGCTTAAGGGTTCGCAGTGCTTGAATTGGTAGAAGTTTGCACTAAATGTATAGTGGGTATGCATTAGACCTTTAGGCAAACCAGTGGTGCCACTAGAGTACAGCAACACAAGCAAATCTTCTTGTGGATCGATTTGTACGCATGGAACTTTGCCTGAACTTTCTAAAAGTAGAGAAAATGGGGTAGCCCCAGTCGCTCAACCAAATACAAATACTTTTTTTGTCTTGGATTGATCGACTGCTTCTAATACCTGAGGGACAAGCGAGGGTATTGTGACTAGATATTTTGCACCAGTATCATTGAGTTGGTATGTAAGCTCAGATGCTGTATAGGATGGGTTGACTGTGGTAATAACTCCGCCCAAAGCGGCGACCGCATGAAAAGCGATCGCATATTCGGGAAGATTCGGGCTGTAAATTGCCAAAACATCACCCTTGGAGAAGCCACGCGCCGCTAAGCTAGAAGCAACTCGACTGATACAGTCTGCTAGTTCTCCATAAGTTACTATTCGCTCAGTCAACCCTTCAATCAAGGCTGGTTTCTGGGCTAATTCTGTTGCTCGTTGCAATACAAATTCTGTTATCGGTTGCTTTGGGATAGTAATATCAGGATACGGACTGCGAAATATCATCGAATTTGATTGTTGACGTTAATATATGCTGATGGACAATTTATAGTAGTTCTTAATTAGAACTCAATACACTAAAGAGTGAAAAACAATAGTACCAGATTAATATGTACCTCCTCCAAATGATAATCACTCTGAAAGCTGCACTGTGATAATGTGGGATGGCGAGTATAACGTTAGGTTGCAACACCTGAAGTCCTTCAATTACTCCAGTGCTAAGAACAATGGAGCCTTCATTTTGAGGAGTAAAGCCTCTAGCGATAGAGTAGTAGAGTAAAGAGTTGAAGGACAACCTTTTACTATATCGTATTCTCGCTACTATTTAAAATGCGCTTGCCCTGAAATTGTGAGTAGACGCTTCGCAGCTTGTCATTAGACCTCGCTTTAAGCTTGTGGGTTTTATGCGCTTACAACCGTACTGAGCTTGGTGCAAGATGTAGAGAATTATATTCTTATTACTTTTTCATCCATATAATTTGTTTGATGTCAATTAATAATATTAATAATTTAGCTATTTGATATTTGATAAGACAGATAAATTGTTGCTAGTCAATCAATAAAGTTAATAATCTCTTTGTTTTATTTCTTAAAAATTATTATAGTTTTATTAAAGATTAATCTATATTTTGATTTAATTTAGTAAGTAACACCATATGCAATTTGAAGTCTAGAATCCTTGGTTTCTCCCTATCAACTGCTCGGAGAATGTGTTTTTAGATAGCTTAAATGCTATAAATTAAGGTACAAAAATTAAGTTGCACATTGCGTTATTTTAGAAAGGTATAGAAATTGTAATGAGTACAATTCAAACGATTAATCAATTAGTAACCCCTAACAATTGGCGGCTGCGTCCTGGTTATTTAAGTGAAGGGGATTCTGACTTTGAATCTATGCATGTTCTCATCGGTCAATTTCTTGCCGATCGCCACTCTCTCGATCCTTTACCAGACACATCGTTACTCATAGAAAACCCTAAATTTCAGTGGGGATATGGCAAACCATTGGAGAAGGTAATTAACTCGCAATCAGATTTAGAATTTCTGATGAAACATTCTTGTCTATTTCGCAATGCGATCGCCATTATTGAACCTTGGAAACACGTCGGACAAAATCCATTAGGAGAAGATGTTCGAGCATCGCTGAATGTTACATACATCGCTCAAAAAATTGCCGATTGCGATTCAATTTTGTTTCCTGTATGGTCTTCTGGACTACTCGATAGTGATGTAGTGGTGCCTTTGATTACGTCGGGGTTAGCTGTAGTAGTAGAAGGTGGTAATCCCTCAGTACGGGATGCTTCTACTTTTGAGGATGGCAAATGTTCCCTCGACGATCTCCATTGTTTGGTTGAAAAGTTGTTGATCTCGCGCTCGCCGATAAGTGCTTTAGCGCTGTTTATTTGTTTGGGACATCAACTGGCAGCGCAAGGACATATCAATTTGATTAAGCAGGCGGTTCAGCAAGTGCTGAGTTTAGAATATCTAACGAGAGACCGCAATGGCAAAATGTTAAAAGCTCTGAAGCGCGTTTGTCAACAAATTGAAACAGTTGGCAGTTCCCTAAAAATTACCAAGCGAAATGGGCACGTTATCGCCGAAGGCTGGGATCGTCCAGAATTTGCTGTTGGCCCGAACGAACACAAGGAAGTTGGCGAACGGCGGCTGCATCACTACCAATCACCGGATGCAGAGGCTGTTGATATTCCCCAAGACCTAATCACCGCTCACGAAATCACTGCTGATGAATATGAAGGCGTGATTGACACCGCCATTAAGTATGAACGGGAAGTCAATATTGCCATGTTTCATTCAGATGAGGTTAATGAAGAAGCAATCTTATTTGCTAACTGGGCATACCGCTTGCTGCATGATGCCATTATTCCTCATCGGTCGATTTTAGCAGGTAGTCGGCTGGCCTGGTTACTGAAACTGCCGGATGCGATCGAGATTTTGTGTTCTACTACCATTGACGATGAAATTGTTACTGAATGTTCTGCGACTTGCATTATCTATAAAGATTTTGAGAGTAAACAGATTCGGCGATCGTTTACATGCCAGTTTCACCCAGAACTATTGTCCGATTTGCGAACAGTAGGAACGTGTGAACCACCCACTTATGCACGGTTGAAGATAGATGATGGCGCACGGCTGTTTGCACGACTGTTATACGAAGGGATGCAAGAATAAGCGATCGCTTTGTCTATCTAAGTAAGTTCTCTTGAGTGTTGGCAGCGAATTGGTTGTTCCCTAACTAGTAAATAAGCGATCGCTCCTCGCTAACTTAACGTGAATTCGATAAACCTCTCTCTGCCTTGAACTTAAGTTCAAGTATGTCCCTCTGCAATATCACAGAGGGACGGCTTTGCGTAGTAAAACCAAGCAGAGGTTTTTTATGTCTAGCTAAATGGACACCAAATAAACCATCGAACTCCTAAGAAATAAGGCAGGAGGCAGAAGGCAGTCCCGATAAAACAAGTTTCACCACCAAGCATGAAAAATGTATTTTCCCCTACACCTTTACACCCCTCTTTCAAGTCAGGAGGCAGGAGGGAAGAGGATTTGACTTATTTGTTTTACCCTTAGAGTAGGTGCGCCTTCGTTGGAGACTCACGTTAAAATCAGTTGAGAATCTTTTTGTGAAGGCATACTATCTTGTACTAGAGAACGATTTGGTGCTTTGCCTTGTAACAGATTATTAGCAAATGCAAAAGTCGCGTTGACTTTGCGAGTACGCCACTCATCTATAAGCTTTTGTACTTGAATAAGAGACATTCGCCGTGTCATTGCTTGATAAAGATAAGCAGCATGACTAGTTTCATCTTTGGCGACACTCAAAATTCCTAGTTTTAAGTTGCGAGAAACAGGTTCATCATCGGGTAATACATTCGCCATCCTTGCAAAGTCTTTGCTAGCATCTAACTCTAGAATGTAAGTGCTACCCATGAAGACATTCCAGTCAATAAAAGCAGGTTTTAGTTGTTCTGAGGTGTAACCTTCAAAGAAGGCTGCAAAAAATGGACTACGCTGCTGTTGTAATTTATCTGTAGATGTAGTTTGGGGTTGATTCTTAAAATCTATAACTTGTTTATTGAGTTGTTTTAAACCGTGAGCGAAAATTTGACCGTGTCTAGTTTCATCTGATGCGTGTTGTTTGAGCTTTTCGGCTAACCATGTATCGCCCTCTGCTGCGGCGCGAGCGCTTAGTGCTGTCAAAAAAGGCACAGAACCAGATTCCGCTAATTGAAATCCAGCAAGGATATTAGGGCGAGTTTTAGAGTCACGGATCTGAGCAGCATAGTAGTAGGCAAAAGCACCAGAACCTACTAGATGCATCACGTAAGTCAATAAATTCATGAGAGATTCCTGCTAACCTTTTTTTTATAGTAAACATTAAGCATGGGGGATTGGGGATTGAGAAAACTATTGAGCTATTTATAAGGATGAGCGGGTGTGGGATGTGGGGTGTAGTGACGTTCGTGCCAGCGTTGCGTAGCAAAGAAGTTTATTAATAGTTCGCACTTGTTTTTAATTTTCTTGATTTTTTCCTACACCCAACACCCTAAACCTGCAACCCTGCCCCTACTCGTGGTTTCACGTTTACAAGCGTGCCATTCGGCTATGACACAAAAGCCTGTAACAACACTATTTTACAACGCAAAGCCAAAGGCACAATTCCACCACGCAGAATGCTAAAATTCAACAACATTAGTCGGGTACTGCAATGCTTCATCTAAGGAATGAAAATCTACGTCGAGTGCGTACTGTTGGACGCAAGCTTTTGGATTCAAGAGAGTGGCTATCATCGTACGTTCTTTGTCGGAAACATTACGAATTGGTATAAACTACCTGGTGACAACTATAAATTCCTAATTCCAAAGTCTAGAAATCCTCGCTTACTTGCACAATCAATTTACCAAAGTTCTCACCCCGCAGCAAACCGATAAAAGCAGAGGGAGCGTTTTCTAAACCTACAACTACATCTTCTTTATACTTTAATTGACCTGAACGTAACCAACTAGAAACCTCATGCAAGAAATCATTAAACCGATGTTGGTAGTCACTAACTAGGAACCCTTTAATTAAAGCCCGCTTGATGAGCAGGGGTCTTAAATTTGGGCCTGGGGGAGGGGAGGTAGCATTATACTCTGAAATTAAACCTACAAGTGCAATTCTTGCTCCTAAATTAATCTGCTGCAACACAGTTTCTAAAATCTCACCTGCGGTATTGTCAAAATAAATATCGATACCATTAGGAGCAGCTTCTTTGAGTGCTGGATAAAGTTCTTGGGTCTTACGGTTAATACCAACATCAAAGCCTAATTCCTCAACTATAAAGTCCCGCTTTTGGTCACTTCCAACTATTCCAACTACTCGACAACCTTTAATTTTGGCAATTTGACCTGCTACTGCACCAACAGCACCAGAAGCCGCTGAAACCACAACGGTTTCACCTTGTTTGGGTTGACCTACATCTAAAAGAGCAGCGTAAGCCGTAAGACCAGGCATACCTAACACACCTAGACTATAAGACAAAGCAGCCTGATTAGGATCGAGTTTACGCATATCGGCTTTGGATACACCATAAGTCTGCCAACCGTTATTATTTAGAACAAAATCTCCTGCTTGAAATTGAGGATGATTTGATTTAATGACTTGGCTGACTGTACCACCAACAATAACTGAATCCAACTCTACTGAAGCGGCGTAAGACTCTCCTGCACTTATGCGACCACGCATATAAGGGTCGAGAGACAGGTAAACGGTACGGCTGAGAATTTCTCCTTCATTTGGTTCGGGAACTGCTGTTTCTACTAAAGCAAAATCACTCTGTTTTGGTTCACCTATTGGACGACTTTTGAGTAATATTTGTTTGTTAATTAAGTCAGGCACAGTAAATTTCCTTAGAGATTAAACTGGTTAATCAAATAACAAATAAAAACCTCCGCGTATAGCAAGACGCAAAAAGCGTGAGTCCTGTCTGTATATCTATGTTGTTAGCTGATTTTTCAGTCTATTGCTTCAGCTTAACGCACCACTGCCGAAGGTTTGTCAAATGATAACTATTGTGCTGTAATAAGTGAATCTTGAATGAATGCTATCTCTATACGATTACCACCAGGGTCGCGCACAAAAAAGCGATCGCATCCAGGAATTGGACGTCGATCGGGAATAATTTCTACCCCATGAGCCTTTAGGTGTTCTGCAAACGCATTCAAGTTATCGACTTGGAAACAAATATGCCGCCTAGATGTTTGATTATTAGCGTTTTTCTCCGTACTTACGTGTAGTTCAATGTCTTTTAGTGCATACCACACTCCTGAATCGTTTTTCATCACTGAGGGTCTTTTAATTTCAGTTAGTCCTAACACTTTGCTGTAAAAAAACAGCATTGCTGACTCCACTTCTATAGGATATGTCACCTGTATATGATGAACTGCCTTAAGTGTTATCTTCATTCTTTTATTGATAGGTATGTAAAAGGGATTGAGAACCATTCTTGACAGGTTAAGGTTATCAACGATTGCTCAATGAGTAATAATGTTTAAAATATTACCAAAAATCGGGTAGAAAAACACAATTTTTGGACTAGCGATGCCTTGTCTTGCTTGACTATCCACAATAGACATCTCCGAAAACAAGCAAACCTAGTCTGAAAGTAACTTTAAGCAGGCGATCGCTTTCCCAAACAGCGATTTCTTGAATTAATATTTGTACCTCAGCAATTCGCCTTTCCAAGCACGCTCCGTGATAAAACGGAAAATTCAATCTCAACTTGATTCAACCATGAAGCGTGTTTTGGTGTGTAGTGAAACTGTAATTTTTTAACAATTCGGCGTGCTTTTTATGGCTGAAATACTTCGTACAAAGTAGCTGGATTGTGTGTGTTAAGGTTATCAATTATCAGATGAATCTTGGAGGCTTGTGGACAATAAATGTCTACTAAATTCTTCATTTGGATGGCGAAGTCTTTTTTGGTTCTCTGGTGTGTAACTTCAATATAGCAATCCTAAATGAGATAAAAACTTATGGTATTTTTATACTAAAGACTAGATGACAGATTATACCGATGAAGAACTTTTTATTAGAACAACAACAAAAATCAGAGAGAATAGCAATTTTAACAGAGTTTATTCATAGTCATCCAGAAGCAAGGGAACTTAAACGGGCAATAGCAGTAAAAATGGCGTTACAGGATGAGCCATACTCTAAGATTACTAAACTTTTGGGAATGCATAAGTCTTGTATTACAAATTGGAAACAAAGATTTGAAGCTGAAGGACTAGATGGTATTAAGCTAGGTTATAAAGGTGCAAAGAGTTATTTAACAACAGAACAACATACAGGAATTATCACCTGGTTGAGAGTCAAAGAGTATTGTGATATAGATGAATTAGTGAGTTATTTAGATGAAAATTATGGTGTAATTTATCAATCTAAACAAAGCTACTATGCTCTGCTGTCATCAGCAAAGATTAGTTGGAATAAATCTCAGAAAACCAACCCGAATTTCAATTTAGATTTGGTCAAAATCAAGAGGGAAGAAATTATTAATTTTCTGAGTCAGAACCAAGCCCAGATAGAGTCAGGACACCTAGTTGTCTTTTTTGTGGATGAGTGCCATTTACTTGCAAATGATGTCTGTGGATATGTTTGGGGAAAGACAGATATCAGAATTGAAATCCCCATTAAAAATATTAAAGATAAACAAACTTATTTTGGAGCATTAGATTATAAGACACAAGAGTTTATCGTTCGCGAGTATCCAGCAGGAAATTCATCAAATACAGTAGATTTCATTAAGTATCTACAAAACCAACGCTCAGGAAAAAGAATTGCTTTAATTTGGGATGGAGCTAGTTACCATCGGTCAGATGAAGTTAAAAAGTTTTTGTTAGGCGTTAACGATCGCCATGAACCAGCTCAATGGCCAATTACTTGTATTCGATTTGCCCCTAATGCGCCTGAACAAAATCCTGTAGAAGATGTTTGGTTACAGTCCAAAAACTTTTTGAGGAAGTATTGGCATTTGTGCAAATCTTTTTCTGTTGTTAAATGGCTGTTTAAATTCTTTACCAATCACCAAGAATTTGATTTTCCCAAGCTGCATCAGTATGAACCCTGTTCGGATCTCAAATAGGATTGCTATATATTACTGGGCTATACTAATCCCGTTCACTTTGCTGCTGCATTTAAACGCCAATTTGGGATCGCACCCAGCGAGTGTATGTTGGGCAAAAAGTCCTTTTGGCGATGATCTGGCATTTTTTTGTGGCTAGACATGACGCTTGTTGTCTCCATACAATACACTCCAGACTTATTCATAACTCTTGTCATTTAATTAGAGTTGGTTTGGTGGAGTGTGAGGAATAATGAGAATTGAGCGATCGCTATCTAATACTTGGCTATGGTTAGTCATAAGTTTTTTGCCATTGTTGCTTGCACAATCTGTACGAGCAGAAGTGAAACAGAATCAACCAACAGCAATTACAAAAATTCCTCAACTGAGCGAAGTTAAACTGCCAGCCACCAATGCTAGTGAGTTGTTTTCGCAATCGTCAACTCCACAAGCAACGCCAGTATCAGGAATTGTACGAATAACGGGGGTGAAGGCAAATCCTACTCCTAAAGGTGTGGAGGTGATTTTAGAGACACCTGTTGTCACTCAACTACAAGTTACAAATCGCAGTACAGGCAATAATTTTATTGTGGATGTCTCAGGTGGGCAATTGCATTTACCTTCGGGCGATGCTTTTACGTTTCGTTCTGAAAAACCAGTTGAGGGAATTACTGAAATAACAGCTACAAATATTAATGCAAATACTGTGCGGGTGACGGTGGTAGGTGAAAAGGTTTTACCCACGGTTGAGTTATTTGACGATGATGCAGGGTTGGTTTTTGCAGTAGCAACTACAGCAACTGCAATGCAGCCACCTCAAACACCGCAAACTCAACAACAGCCAACAAGCCAGACACCATCGACACAAGGCGATGAACCGATTGAGTTAGTTGTGACAGGTGAGCAAGATGGCTATCGTGTGCCAAATAGCTCTGTGGGCACGCGAACCGACACCCCCCTGCGGGATATTCCCCAATCAATTGAAGTCGTCCCCCAACAAGTACTGCGCGATCAAAACGCCCCCAGCTTCAACGAAGCTTTGAGAAACGTTGCTAGCGTCTCTCCAAACCGTGGTTCAACCAGCGAAGTTCCCCAGTTTTCGATTCGAGGTTTTAGGGTCAGTGGTGGCAACGATGGCACTTTTCTCAGAAATGGGCTGAGAGAGGCTGGACGTGTAGATACACGACTCGCTCCCAATATAGAACGAATTGAAGTGCTTTTGGGTCCTGCTTCGGTACTGTATGGAATAGGTAATCCAGGGGGAACCATTAACATTGTGACAAAGCAACCACTGCGCGACCGCTTCTATGCCGCTGATGCCACGATTGGTAATTATGACTTCTATCAAGGTGCGATTGATTTATCAGGACCGTTAAACGATTCCAAATCCCTGTTATATCGCTTCAATGCAGGCTACCAAAATAGCAACAGTTTCGTTAATTTTTATCAGCAGGAGCGATTCACGATTGCCCCTGTCATCAGTTGGGACATTAGTCAGCACACCCGCATTACCCTAGAAGGTGAGTATACAGATAGAAACGAGGTTCTTGACTTCGGCTTGCCGGCAGTCGGCACGGTACTGCCAAACCCCAATGGTAAGATCCGGCGCGGTACTTTTGCCGGAGACCCTAACGGCATTCAATATCTTAAGATTTACAGATTAGGCTATCGGTTAGAGCATCAGTTAAGCGACAACTGGTCGTTGCAACAGGCATTTCAGTGGGGACTGAGCAAAGTCACCAGTACAGATAGGGAGCGTTTTAATTTCGATTTTGATGCCAATAATCGAATCCTAAGTGGGTTACTTTTTGATGAGGCTAATGATACAAATACCTATGACCTAAATATCAATCTAACTGGCAAGTTTTTAACAGGTTCAATTGGGCATCAACTCATCTTTGGAGTCGATCTGGGTAGATTCGAGCGAAAAGATAAGAACATCATTGCAGACTATGCCTACACGAATGCCGAAGTCACTGAAGACAATACAATCCCTGTGGGTAATCGATTAGCTAAGCCGGAAAATGCAATTAACTTTTGGACAAGTTATGAAATTCAGCACGGTTCGATGAAAGGCTTTGGAGTTGGCTTGGGCTTGTTTTTTGCCGGAGCAGCGGCAAGGCGATATAAACAATAGCTATCAACTCCCCAGCTATCTTAGAACGGATGCGGCGATTTTTTACAAACGCGATCGCTTCCGCGCTGGACTGAATTTTAGAAATCTGTTCGATGTCAATTATTTGGAGGCTTCCGATTATAGATTCGGCAATTTTTACGGTGAGCCGTTCACAGTGCAGGGCACGATTCGGTGGGAGTTTTGACTCCAGTCTCTACGGCTGTTTCCCGAATGCCAAGGCTTAAATATTTCAATGTACCTGCTGTGAACTCTAAAAAACTAGGTGACCTGGTTTTTACCTTACACTACTACATTGGTTTAGCGGTAGGACTGATTGCAATTATTATCGGCTGAACCAGTAGTTTATTATTCTTCTACTCAAAGATTAGCAACTTCGAGCAGCATCGCCAAATTGGGACGATTATCCCTCAAGGTACACAACTGCCAGTTGAAGTTGTCCTGAACACGGTGAGAAAGATATATGCCGATCAACCAGACGCAACTCTCCAAACGATTTACCTACCCTCGAAGCCAAACCAGCCGATGAAGGTTGCCCTAAAAACTAAGCAAAAGGGTAATGGCTCGCACAGCAACTCACCGGAGATTCTATTAAGAAAAAGGGAATAGGAAATGCCCTATCCCCACTGCCATGAACCGCAACCACTTATTGCAGGTATTTGCACTTGTTCCGGCACATATGAGGAAGTAATTGATAGTATTTTACATTTATTTTTGGTTTTTTACTAGTATCTTCAGCATTTTATAAGATTTATTAGTAGTTGCTAAAGCTTACATAGCTTACTTTTAAGCCGAAATATCTTGCTTATACTCAAAATCAATCTTTGAAGAATAATTTATAATTATTCTCTATAAGTTAAAGCTTGCTTCTTAGGAAATTTCCTTATATAGTGACTTTAACAAATAAGAAAAAATATTAATAATTTTGCAACGCGGTCAATAGACGAGTACCAACCAGCAAACAGTCTCAGAAAGCGATTTTTCCTCCCCTGACCTAGCTAAAAAGGTGCAAGCTACCACAGGAGCATCTACATTGCAATAAACCATAACTGCTGTACTCTCCAGTACAGCGGTTTTATTTTATGCCTTTACTTACCTTTGCCGTAAATACTTGAGAATGCCGCGAACGATCGCTTCAGCCATGCGATTATCATACTCTAGGTTTGCTAGTCTGGGGTTATCTTCAGAACCTATCACAAAACCAGTTTCTATTAAAATTGCGGGCATAGAATTTTTTCTCAGCACATAAAATCTAGCTCGTTTAACTCCTCGGTCTTTTAATGTCGGAATGCCTTGAAGAATGCTTTTGTGAACCATTTGCGCTAAACGATAACCCCAGTCGTAATGATAAGTTTCTAAACCATTTGCACCAGGGTTGTTATCAATTGAATTCGCATGAATGCTCACAAATAAGTCTGCATGAGCATGTTCCGCCATGACAACTCTCGGAGCAAGGTCTACAAAATAGTCAGCATCCCTTGTCATGATGACTTTAATACCATTAAGCTCTAAAAGTGAGGCTACCTTTTTACCGATTTTCAAAATGACATGAACCTATCCCACTAATAATATTTTGTTAATCCAGATGTGGATAGTAGCAAGGTCAATGAATGCATCAAAGTAAACCTTTTGACGTTCCCATC
>JBALDB010000048.1:0-210076 GCA_036918135.1 Nostoc sp. | reverse complement strand
TATCAAAAGTCTGATTGGCATAAATGTACTAGTACAGGACGGCTAAATCACGTCATCCATTTGAAATGTCTAAAACCCTTACACAACAGTAATTACGAATTACGCGTAGTGATAATAATTAGTATTTTTTGATACTAAATACTACTGTTAATTATATTGGGTAAAAAATTGTTATTCCCACGGCTTGAAGTCAAGACATGGGATTTTTAGGTAAATAATGTATATGAAAATTTGCTGGTATTTAGTACTTATTAGTAAAATAAATTACTATAAAACACTTGTTTTTGAGATTTAACCCTACTGAAAGTGCAAGTATGCAATATAACACAACTGCCAGAGATTAAACTTCTTGTTTTGTAACTATTGTTGAGTGAATTGTTCTACGATCTGCAATCGATGAGTAACATAACGATTCATACTGATTTAAAGCTTGCTCAAAAGCATACTGCTCAACGGCATATTGACGACTTTTATAACCCAGAGTTTTAACTTTTTCGGGATTTTGATACAAGTCTAAAATTGCCATTGCTAAAGCTTGGGGATCTTCTGGAGGTACGATAACTCCACCACCACTTTGCCTGATAGCTCTTGCTGCCGTACCATTATCGGGAACAGAGGCAACTAAAGCCCGTCCACTGGCAAGTAGCACTTGAATTTTTGACGGCATATTGAAGGATATAACATTTTTCTTTTGCACCACTAAACCAACATCGGCAGCTGCTAACATTTCTGGTAAATTTTTGCGGGGTTGAAATGGCAGTAGCAAAACATTATCTGCACCGCAGTCTAAACATTCCTGTTGCAATCGCTGTAAACCTTTTGCCTCTCCAACGATGACAAATACAATATCTGGGATGTGGCGCAACAAAGAAGCAGCTTTGACAACACTTTCTAAGCCTTGAGTGAGGGCAATGTTGCCAGAATAAAGTATTACAAATTTACCATTCAGGTTATGTGTTGTCCGAAAAGGGTTATTTTCTTGAGGCGAGGGGCGGATAAAATTGACATCAACCCAGTTGGGAATTTGGACAATTTTGTCAGCTTCTACGCCTTTAGATAGCAAATTCTCCACAAATCCATCGGCAATGACGCTAATTTTACTGGCACTGCGATAAGCGAATTTTTCTAATAATGTAAACAACCGGACGAGTAACTTATTTTTAAGTAAACCGACATGAACAGCTGCTTCTGGTAATATATCTTGAAGATTTAAAATTATTGGGCAGGCACGTAACCATCCTAAAAGAGCAACTGGCACACAGCTTGGCAGAGATGGCGAGGTTGAGATAATAACATCTGGACGCCAACCAATGAGGGCGGGTATAAAACTAGTGACAACAAAACTAGCATCTAGCAATACTCGATCCAAAAGATTGGGTTGGGGACGAATCCAAACGTAACTACGTTGAATTTCAACGCCATTTTTGTATTCTGTGAGATACAGCTTACCCCGATATTCCTGGTAAATTTGACGCTCAGGATAGTTAGGCATAGCTGTGACTACGCGCACTTGGTGTCCCCGCTTCACTAGTCCTTCTGCTAGTTCAGTCATCAGTGGGGCAATACCAATTGGTTCTGGATGGTAGTTGTACGAGTAAATTAAAATTCGCATAGAAAATTAGTCTCAAGTACCCCGGTTTTTATTTAATGACAATATTTGTGTTAAATATCTCTGGGAGCTTGGAAACTCCTATATTTAATTGTGGCTTCCGAGTCATTTTCTGTCAGGGATTTTCCTTAAAGATTGAGTAAACTTTGATATTAAATCCTTAGGGAGTGTGTGAATATTTTTTACTATTTCATTGAGGATTTAAAGTGTTTATTTCGGATTGGTACGTAAGTAAAAACCCTAAATTTGATGAAATTAATACCAATATTTCACAATACTAGTGATTAAATGAGCGATCGCCCTTGTATTTTCTCTTTTTTTGCTGGTTCAGGTTTCCTCGATTTAGGTTTTGAAACCAGTGGTTTTAACATTGTTTATGTTAATGAAATTTTTTCTTCATTCATGGCAGCATACTGCTATTCACGGCAGGTTCTCAATCTAGGGTTGCCAGAATACGGATATCATGACGGCGAAGCAGCAGACGTAAGCAAACTGTTTGAGGGAATCCCAGCACAACGCTTTCAAGAGTTAGTCATCGACTGCCGCAAATCTCATAATATTATTGGCTTTATTGGTGGCCCTCCCTGTCCTGATTTTTCGATTGGGGGAAAAAATAAAGGATATTTGGGAGATAATGGCAAGCTTTCGGCTTCCTATATTGAATTGATTTGTCACAATGTTCCAGATTTCTTTTTATTTGAGAATGTTAAGGGTTTGTGGAAGACGAAGAAGCACCGTTTATTTTTTGAATCGCTGAAGCAACAATTACAGGAAGCAGGATATATATTAACAGAGCGGTTAATTAATTCTATTGAATATGGTGTACCACAAGATAGAGAAAGAATTATTTTGATTGGATTTCAAAGTAATTTTCTTAAGAAAATGAGAATAGAATTTATTAAAAATCAGTCACTAAAGGAAGAATTTTTTACTTGGAATAATTACATTTTATTCGAGCGAGAAAATATTTTTACTCACCCTTGGCCTAAGTGCGAACCATTCCAAGAAAATTCGATTATGCCTTGTCCTCAAGGCATTCCTCAAGAATTAACAGTTGAATACTGGTTTCAAAAAAATAATGTTCATAAGCATCCTAATGCTGAACACTATTTTCAACCCAAAGCAGGTATGACAAAATTTGCTGCTATTGAGGAAGGAGATAATTCTAAAAAATCTTTTAAACGCCTGCATAGATGGCGTTATTCTCCAACAGCTTGCTATGGAAATAATGAAGTACATTTACATCCTTACAAACTTCGGCGAATTTCAGTTGCAGAAGCTTTAGCTATCCAATCTTTGCCTGCAAATTTTGTACTTCCAGAGCAGATGTCGCTCACGAATATGTTTAAAACTATTGGTAACGGTGTACCATACCTAGCATCAAAGGCCTTAGCTCAAACTATTCTTAACTTCTTAGTAACTGACGTCACAAACACTGTTGATATTCTTAGCCCTACTGGCACTTAATGTCAACTTAAATACTTACATAAATTCTGGGACATGTGCAAAACTGGTATCCAAAATTAAGTCAGCAGCTTATTTTCAGAATAAACTCGTAATAAATGTGGTTTAATATATATATAAGAAATGTTTTAATTTTTTAGAAACTTTAATAATCAATCACTGGCAGAAGACACGATGGCAGCAGACTATCCAGACATTGATATTGCGCCATTTATCGATCATGCCCTGTTAACGCCAACAGCTACTACAGAGCAAGTTGAGCAATGGTGTGAAGAAGCATACAGATTCAATTTTGCGGCGGTTTGCCTGTACCCCGCCTATGTGAAGCAAGCAGTTGAACTGCTCCACGGTAAGAACCCGAAAGTCTGTACAGTGATTGGCTTTCCTGCTGGAGCGACAACTTCAGCAGTCAAGTTGTATGAGGCTCAAGAAGCGGTGGAAAGTGGGGCTACTGAGTTAGATGTAGTAATCAACTTGGGCTGGTTGAAAGGTGGCAAAACGGAACAAGTTCATCGCGAGATTGCCGAAATTTGCGAGGAGACTGGACAAACTGTGAAAGTTATTTTGGAAACCAACCTGTTGACAGATGCGGAGAAAAAAATCGCTGCTGAAATCTCTATGGATGCAGGAGCAAGTTTCTTAAAAACTAGTACTGGTTGGAATGGTGGTGCGACAGTGGCAGATGTGCGACTTTTGAAGGAATTGGCCAAAGAAAAGGTGGGAATTAAAGCTTCAGGTAGTATCCGTACTATCAATCAAGCTCTAGACTTAATCGTAGCAGGTGCTACAAGATTAGGCACATCTCGCGGTATCGATTTGATTCGCCAACGCGATAACCTGCAAAAAGGTGAATAGTCATTTGTCTTTGAAGTTCTGATGCCTTCTGTTCTCTAAAAGACGCTACGCCCAGTCTTGCTTCTTTGCAGGAGTACGACAAGCCGCTCTGCGGGCGTTTATGGAGAAACCCTCTGCTGAGCGGACTTCTGTTTTTGTCCTTTGTCATTCACTAATGACCAATGACTAATAATCAATGACTAATGAGTAGAACCTACAAAGCAACCGGAATTAATCTTAAAACCCAGGCGCTCGGAGAATCGGACAAGATAGTGACAATTTTGACACCAGAATTCGGTTTAATTCGAGCAGTGGCTCCAGGGGCACGCAAGCACAACTCAAGCTTGGGTGGTAGGAGCGGTATGTTTGTTGTTAATGAACTATTGATTGCCAAAGGGCGATCGCTCGATAAAATAACTCAAGCACAGACGTTAAAAACTTATCCGGGTCTAGCCAAAGATTTGGGAAAACTGGCTGCTAGCCAGTATTTAGCAGAAATAGTATTGTGTCAGGCTTTGAGCGAACAACCCCAAGAAGAACTTTATGAGTTATTCAATGAACATCTCCATCGATTAGAGGTGTTGTCTAGTGGAAATACATCTGGTGTTTTAGCTCATTTGGCTCATGGAGTTTTTCACCTTTTAGCCTTAGCAGGACTGACACCACAAGTGCAAATTTGTTGCTTGTCTGGGCGACTACTTACGCCAGACTTTACAAACCCCAACTGGCAAGTAGGATTTAGCATCCCTGCTGGTGGAACGGTTTGTTTAGAAGCTTGGGAACGTTTGCGAACAGAACAACAAAAGGGGAGAAGGAGAGAGGAAGAGATGGGGAACAGACGAGTAGAGGAGATAATGGTAACTCCTAACTCAGCACGGGTTAAACGCCCCGCTACTGCTAACAGTACTCAGGACGACGAGCTAAACGCCCCACTACCGTTAACAGCACGGGCTAAAGACCCCACTACCGCTAACACCACTCCCAATGCCCAAACAGTTATTGTCCATCGGCAAGAAATACCTGTGATTTCTAGTCGTCCTGGTGCAATGGAACTAGCTTTGCTTCAACATCTATCGCAACCAGAGATCGTACAAATTGATGGTGCTAGAGATCCTAACTGGTTATCTGTTGAGCAGATTTTACGCCAGTATGCTCAATATCAATTAGGCCGCCCTATTCGCTCTGCTACCTTGATTGACTCTTATTTTGCTGCCAACCATGATGCAATCGTCTGATTTTGATAGAAAAATTTTACCTTTATCACCAAGCCTCGGTAAAAAACAGAATAGGACATTAGACCATACAGTAACTAATCACCCGAGTGCTGTCTCTAAGTCTACAGCTAATCAAATTAACGGGCAAGAAATGTCCCCAAAAGACGTTTCTCAAAACGGCCAAAGTGGGATAGAAGAAATACCAAAAACTCATGTTCAAAATCAATCAGAAACGTCAAAAGACCAATTAACTACTGGCGAGGTAGATAACAATAATGATGCCTGTAGTGGGCTAGACCTAAGCAATGGGCAGATCCCAGTAAACACTATTCCAGAAACAGAACCACCAAAATTAGATGTAGCTGGTTCAGAAAATGTAAAACAGCGGGGATTTTTGCCAGTATTAAAAAACTTTAATTTCCTGGCTCTTTGGGGCGGTCAAGTTTTCTGCCAACTAGCAGATAAAGTTTATTTGGTGCTGATGATTGCCTTGATTAATACACAGTTTCAGGCTAGTAATCAGAGCATTAGTGGATGGGTGTCAGCCTTGATGATGGCTTTTACGATTCCGGCGGTATTGTTTGGTTCCGTCGCTGGTGTATTTGTAGACCGCTGGTCGAAAAAAGTTGTACTCGTGGCAACGAATGTTTGGCGCGGTATCCTGGTTTTGTCAATTCCCTTGATGTTGTGGTTGACTCATGATTGGAAACCCATAGGAGTATTACCAGTGGGTTTTTTAATTATCTTGGGTGTGACTTTTTTAGTTTCCACACTGACACAGTTTTTTGCGCCAGCCGAACAAGCAGCAATTCCTTTAGTAGTAGAAGAACATCATTTACTCTCGGCTAATTCGCTTTACACAACAACGATGATGGCATCGGTAATTGTTGGATTTGCTGTTGGGGAACCTTTGTTAGCTATAGCTGATGGACTTTGGTTGCAATTTAGTGGTAGTAATGGTTTGGGCAAAGAACTTTTAGTTGGTGGCAGTTATGCAATCGCTGGAATAATTTTGTTCCTCCTGAGAACTAACGAAAAACCTCACGCACTCGAAACCGAATTCCCTCACGTATTTTCTGACTTGCGAGATGGTTTGGCCTACCTCAAAGACAATCATCGCGTCCGTAATGCTTTACTCCAGCTAATTATCTTGTTTTCTGTGTTCGCAGCGTTAACTGTTTTAGCCGTTCGCATGGCAGAAATAATTCCCAATATGAAAGCTTCCCAATTCGGCTTTTTACTTGCAGCGGGCGGTGTTGGAATTGCGGCTGGAGCAACAATTCTCGGTCAATTTGGTCAACGCTTCTCTTACACCCAACTAAGTCTATGCGGTTGTTTCGGTATGGCAGCATCCCTAATTGGTATTTCAGTATTTACGACATATTTGTGGATAGTTTTGTTACTTATAGCCTTAGTAGGTATCTTTGGGGCATTAGTAGGCATTCCTATGCAAACTGCAATCCAAACAGAAACACCTCCAGAAATGCGTGGTAAAGTTTTTGGTCTACAGAACAATGTAATTAACATTGCTCTGTCTTTACCTTTAGCATTAGCTGGTGTAGCAGAAACTTTTGTGGGATTACAGGTAGTTTTTTTGGGATTAGCAGCGATCGTTTTTTCTGGAGGAATATTAACCTGGTATAACTCACATAAGTAGTTATCAATAGGAGCTATTATTCATTAACTTGAAATAATTAGTAACTTACTTAAAAAATTTGTGTTCGTGCTAAACTAAGGTCAGCCAAAATTTATCGCATACTTGCCGGATATTAATCTGACATTAGCCAAAATAAGTTGTTGAAATATAAGAGATTAACAACTTATTAGGAGAATGAATAAAGCCATTAATTCACCAGTTTAATTAGCTAAAAATTAGCTTTTTAAACTAATTTTTGGCATTTATTTATATAAAAATAAAAATTAGCAAGTATAACACGATAAAAGCAACAAAGGATGCAAAACTGATATATCAAACCCGCTTTTCTTACAGCTGAATAAAGAATGCGTATAGCCTGGATTGGAAAAAAATCGCCCTTTTGCGGTAATGTTACCTACAGTAGAGAAATTACAAATGCCTTGCTAGACAAGGGACATCAAGTCAGTTTTCTCCACTTCGCCCAAGAAGAATCAGAACCTGAGAATTGGCCAAATCTCCAAGAAGTTCCCCTGCCTTTTATTTATAAATCCCAGGTTTACACAATTCCCACTTTGAAAGCGACCAAAGTTTTAACCGAGTCGCTGCGGAAAATTAAGCCAGATATCGTCCATGCTTCCTTAACCTTATCTCCGCTTGACTTTGTTCTACCAGAAATCTGTGAGGAACTGAGGTTACCTTTAATTGCTACCTTTCATACACCTTTTGCTGGTAAAGGAGCAAAACTGATATCCGGAACACAACTTTTAGCTTATCAACTCTACGCGCCTTTTTTGGTTAACTACAATCGCGTGATTGTATTTTCTCAAATTCAGCGGGAATTATTGGCACGTATGGGTGTAAGAGAAGAAAATATCGCTGTAATTCCCAACGGTGTCGATACGATTAAGTATTCTCCAGGGGCTTCTCAAGTCAAAGCAGAATTTAAAGCCCAACGCTTGTTTGTTTATCAAGGTCGGATAGCACCAGAGAAAAATGTGGAAGCTCTCTTAAGAGCTTGGAAGCAGTCGCCAATGGAGGCTAATAGTAAGCTTTTGATTGTTGGCGATGGGCCTTTGAAGTCTTCTTTAGAGCCGTTTTATGGTTGGGAATACGGAATTATTTGGTTAGGATTTGTTGCTGCTGAAGCTCGCCGCATCGAAATTTTGCGTGGGGCAGATGTGTTTATTTTGCCTTCAATGGTAGAGGGACTATCTTTGTCTTTGTTAGAAGCAATGTCATCTGGGGTGGCTTGTTTGGGAACAGATGTCGGTGCAGATGGAGAAGTATTAGAAAAGGGAGCGGGTATAGTTATTAATACCAAAACAGTGCGATCGCAATTGAGAACTCTCTTACCAGTTTTACAAGATCATCCAGAGTTAACAACATTACTGGGGCAAAAAGCTAGACAGCGTGTATTAGACCGCTATACCCTCAGTAAGAATATTACTTTATTAGAAGAACTTTATAAACAAGTTTTAACACACCAACCTTTACCACTCACTCGCAGAGCGTAGGCAAAAAAGTGGGATGCCTACGGCGGGCTGCGCCCACGTATTTTTAGGCTCATCTTATTATGTAGACACACCTTTTATTCATCAGTATTCGCTTGTATACATCGAATATACAAAGTTAGAATGACTGATAAAAGGAGAGTTGCTGATGTCTCAAAGCGAAGTTGTGACTGTTCGACTGACTCCAGAATTATATAAATCCAATTACCTGCAATGGTTAGAAGAGACTATTAAATGTCTCAAAGCTAGGCAATTAGAAGAGGTTGACTATGAAAACTTAATAGAAGAACTGGAAGATTTGGCGAAAAATGAAAAAAGGCGAGTCAGAAGTCTGTTGGAACAGATTATTAGACATTTATTGCTTTATCAATATTGGGATTTAGAAAAGTCAAGAAATACTGCTCATTGGGTTGCGGAAATTATTAGTTTTCGTAATCAAATTAATGAAGATTTGAGTGCAAATTTACGTAATCATTTAGAGGAAAATTTCAGCATAATTTATAGTAATGCCTTAGATTATGTTAAGGCTAAAACAAAGCTAACTAATTTATCTGAATTATGTCCTTACGCCTTAGAGCAAATTTTGGATAAAAATTGGTTACCTTAAACTTAAATAGGCCATCCCAAAGTAGTTGGCTGTTGATAAACTCGCTTCAAAGTATTCACATCCCGGAAAGAAATAGGCGATGGTTTACGAACTTGGGAAAAATATAAAGCATCAGTTTGTAGCGGACTATGACCCCAAATTCCTAAGGCGTGTCCGAGTTCGTGGCGAACTGCTGCTTGGATGTATTCACCCGTTTGACTGGGACTTAGCAAGATGCTGAAGCGGTGGCATAAAACATTATTGTTGGTGTATAACTCGTAAGTCGTTTGTGCCGAGCGCGCACGAGGTATATTACTACCTGGGGAAATTTGTAGAGGTGGTGCTTTTCGCAGAATCCTAATATCAGCAACTTCTGACTGTTGGATTACTGTCAAAGGCAAATAAGCACTCCATTCCTGCACAGCCTGTAAGACACCGTTAACCCATGTTTGAGCTTGTTTTTCATTAACGGCTTTTGGTGTTTCTACGTAAACTCGAATAGGAAATTTTGACCAAACTAAATAACCAACTTGAGTTGTTCTGACTTGGGAAAAGTAGTCACCACTGTTGGTGTTATCTTGCCACTGTGCGAGTGTAGGTGGTAGGGGATGAGGTTTTGAACCAAGGGGGAATGAGGAATTTTCTCCCCTGCCCCCTGCTCCCTGCCCCATACCTCTTTCCATGCCCAATGCACCATACCCCAGGTTAGTAAAAATAACTAGCAGCCCTGTGCCTATACTTAAGGCAAGGGCTGCTAATAATCGCTGTCTAATTAAATTTTTTGGGGTTTTAGATATTGGGTATTGTGTTGTGTTCCTCATCTCCCCCTCACCTATGTTTATTTAGGCAGCCAACCAGCACTTAGAACTACTGTTAAACCCAGAAAAATGACTGTTAATGCCCAAGTAACTCGGTTCAAGGTGTTTTCTGCACTTTTAGTGCTGCTAAATAGTTGAGCTTGTCCGCCAATGGCTCCAATACCATCACCTTTGGGGCTATGCAGCAAAACCAAAATAATTAGACCGACAGCAGAAAATGCCCAAATGCCTTGCACAATACTAGTAACTATCATGGTAGCAATCTCATTTATTAAGAAGTTTAAAAAAACACGAGTTATTCAATTTTAGATTTTAGATTTTCGTTTCATCCAAAATTCAAAATTCAAAATCTAAAATTAGCAGAGTCAGGAGTCAAAAGTTAAAAAAGACTTAATTCATCACTCACTTTTAACTCCTAACTCTTTTATCAGCCTACTTGCACGGGGGTACGAGTGCGTTGCAGGTCATATTCTGCTGTTTTGAGCAGCGATCGCCCTGTCATTTCTAGTGGTTGAGGTAGCTGTAAAATCTCTAGAATCGTGGGGGCGATGTCGGCTAGCTTGCCATCGGTTCGCAGTTCGACATTTGTACCATATCCAGGGATTTTGACTTTTTCTCCTTCCACGAGGATAAAGGGGACTGGGTTGGTGGTGTGAGCTGTCCAGGGATTTCCCTGTTCATCTAGCATATGCTCAGCATTGCCATGATCGGCAGTAATAATTGTTGTGCCGCCAGCTTTGCTAATGCTCTCTAATAGGCGTCCCAAACAGCGATCGACTGTTTCAATAGCTGTAATGGTAGCTTCAATCTGACCAGTATGCCCTACCATGTCTGGGTTGGCATAATTAATCACAACTAAAGAATATAAACCCTTTTGAATGGCAGCGATCGCTACATTTGTAACTGCTGTTGCTGACATCGCTGGGGCGTGGTCGTAAGTCGCCACCATTGGGCTGCTTACTAGCTCTCGGTCTTCTCCGGGAAAAGGTTCTTCCAAACCCCCATTAAAGAAATAGGTAACGTGGGCGTATTTTTCTGTTTCGGCGGTACGTAATTGCTTGAGCTGATGATTGGCTATCACTTGTCCCAGAATATTATTGAAATTCTGTGGCTCAAAAGCTACAGCCACGGGTAAATCTGGGTCGTACTGGGTAAACGTGACAAATGACAGCGGTGTTATTTGCTGTCTTTCAAAACCGATAAATTCTCGACTGACAAAAGCTTGAGTCAGTTGTCTAGAGCGGTCGGGACGGAAGTTGAAAAATATGACTCCGTCGCCTGGTTCTACCGCACCAGGAGCAATTCTAGTTGGGTTAACAAACTCATCTTTTACCCCTTCAGCGTAAGATGCTTGCAAAACTTCCACAGCCTTGCGACCATCACCTACACCATCTTGCGTCATGACATCGTAGGCGCGTTTTACCCGATCCCAGCGGCGATCGCGATCCATCGCGTAGTAGCGACCGCTAAGGGTGACTATACGCCCGATTCCTACGCGGTCTATATAATCTTGTAGAAGCGCGATCGCTTTGATGCCCTGAGTTGGGGCGGTGTCACGACCATCGGTAATCGCGTGGATACAAACTTCTGGAATTCGCTGGTCTTTGACTAAGTTAAGTAGTCCAAACAGATGGGTGATATGGGAGTGTACTCCTCCCTCAGAACAAAGCCCTATTAGATGTAGCTTGCCATTTCGAGAGCGAACTTCCTGGCAAATTTTCACAAGTGCTGGATTTAAGGTAATGGAACCGTCTTCGACCGCATCAGAGATGCGTACCAGTTCTTGCGGTACCACTCGCCCAGCACCAATGTTCAAATGACCAACTTCTGAGTTGCCCATTTGACCCTCTGGCAACCCTACGGCTTTTCCTGATGTGTGGATGAGGGTATGCGGGTAAGCTGCCCATAAACTATCCATAATCGGAGTTTTAGCAGCAACAATAGCGTTTCCTCGCGTCTGCTCGCAGTAGCCCCATCCGTCTAAAATGACTAGCACCACAGGAGCAACAGGTGCTTTGGTCATAGTAAAATTGCCCTTTACTTTTTGTAATACCCGAATGATACCATTGCTAATCACCGCCGCAAGTGAATTTCTGCTTATTAACTTATTTCATGAACGACTTGCAGCTTTTTGAGACATTTTTTAAATATTAGTAATTTTTCTATGTTGTTTTTGCTCTTGAATAAAGAGTGATTATTTAGTAAGCTGTCAATCTATTTAAGTTGCACATCAACTCATCAGGTTGTCCTTTGTCATTTGTCTTTCATCGTTTGTTGGTTGTAACCTATGACTAAATGACTAATGACCAATGACAGTCTTGAGAAAAAATCCAACATCTAAGCGCGTTAGCTTAATAGCATTTAAACATGTTATACAGTTAAGAACTGTATAATTTATACTTAAAATAATTGAACAGTTATCAGTATCACTGATAACTGTAGGGCAAAGAGGCTGTTAACCAACGTAGAAAACTAACAAATGATAACTGTTAAACTTTACTATTAAGCAATTTTCCAGTTGCTCATTTTCGTTTCGTGGCAGCCTTAGCAGCTTTAGCAGCTTTTTTGGCGGCTTTTTCGGCAGCGATCGCAGCTAATCTTGCTTCTTCTTTTTCTTCGGCAATTTTCTGGAGATAGTAATGATAATCTCCTAAATAAACGCGGAATTCGCCATCTCGAATTTCGACGATTTTATTAGCTACCTGAGAGATAAAATAGCGGTCATGGGATACAACAATTGCTGTGCCATCATAGTTTTGGAGCGCTTCTTCCAGCATTTCTTTGGCG
Source organism: Nostoc sp. (assembly GCA_036918135.1). Classification (GTDB taxonomy): domain Bacteria; phylum Cyanobacteriota; class Cyanobacteriia; order Cyanobacteriales; family Nostocaceae; genus Nostoc. The sequence goes on along the minus strand of JBALDB010000048.1, from coordinate 197,617 downwards.
GGAATATCTAGGTGATTTGTCGGCTCATCCAAAATTAATAAATTGGCAGGACGTAAAAGCATTTTTGCCAACGCCAAACGAGCTTTTTCTCCTCCACTTAATGCTCCAACTGCCTTAAATACTGTATCCCCACTGAATAAAAATCGTCCTAAAAGTGTACGGACTTCTTCATTTTTCCAATCGGGAACCTCATCATGGATTGTTTCCATGACAGTTCTTTTCAAGTCCAAAGCTTCAGCTTGATTTTGTTCAAAATAACCAGGAAGAACGTTGTGATCGCCTAATTGGACAATACCCTCTGTGGATGGTTCTATACCTATAATTAGGCGCAAGAGTGTCGATTTTCCAGCACCGTTGGGGCCGAGAAAAGCAATGCGATCGCCTCTTTCAATTAACAGATTTGCTCCCAAAAATAAAATTTTATCATCATAAATATGAGTTAAATCTTTAATGTTTACCACTTCGCGTCCGCTGCGGGGTGCGGGAGGAAAGCGAAAGTGTAAAGTTCTCATTCCAGCTACAGGTGCTTCAATGCGCTCGATTTTTTCCAGTTGCTTTTCCCGGCTTTTTGCTTGGGTACTGCGGGTAGCACTGGCGCGAAATCTATCAACAAAAACTTGCTGTTTTTCTAATTCTTTTTGCTGGCGTTCGTAAGCACTTAGTTGTGCTGCTTGATTTTCAGCTTTCTGTTGTAAATATGCGGAATAGTTGCCGAGATAAGTAGTAGAAACACCGCGTTCAGTTTCTACAATTTGAGTACACAGACGGTCAAGAAATTCCCGGTCATGGGAGACTATGACCATTGGAGTAATTAACCCTTTGAGATAATTTTCTAGCCATTCAATGGTTTCTAAATCCAAATGGTTAGTTGGTTCGTCCAATAGTAACAAGTCAGGTTTTTGTAAGAGAATTTTACCCAAACTCATCCGCATCTGCCAACCGCCACTGAAAGCACTAACAAGGCGATCGCCATCTTCTACCCCAAACCCCATTTCTGGTAAGATTTTCCCAATACGGGCGTCTAAGCCATAGCCATCCAAGGCTTCAAATTGGCGCTGCAAAAGGTCTAACTTGTTGATTAGCCGATCGAGTTCCTCTGGGGTAGCCGCTTCCATATCACGTTGCACCTGCGCCAGAGATAACTGTACTTGGTTGGCTTCTTTGAAAACTGTCCAAAATTCTTCTCTAACGGTGCGGCTAGGGTCTACTTCAAACTCTTGGTTGAGGTAAGCTATATGTAAACTCGCAGGACGAATGATTTCTCCAGCTGTGGGTTCAATTTCCCCAGTGATAATTTTGAGTTGGGTAGATTTTCCAGCACCATTGACACCGACTAAGCCAATGCGATCGCCTGGTTTAACTTCCCAGTTGATATCTTTGAGAACTTCGCCTGTATGATAAATTTTACTAATATGTTCAAGTCGCAGCATTAAGTTTCTCTCAGGTAGGAAATGGGTGATTGAGGACGAAGTACTAATACCGCTTCCAATCTTAACAAAAATTAACTGTAAATTTGTCGCTGCAAAGTTCTGAAGCTGCAAATAAAATTTAGCTTGAGCCAAACATGAACCTTGCTACTGTGCGGCTTGTCTTACTTCTTCGATACTCAAATCTAAGGCTTGTGCTATATACTCTACAGTCAAACCTGCTGTCAACATGGGTCGTACCGCTTTTAGTTTACCTTGTTCAATCCCTTGTTGAATACCTTCCTCAAAGGCTTCTTGTTTAGGCAAAAATACACCATCGATTCTGAATGCTGTTTGTTTTATTTCAATTGATGAAAATTGATAAAGGCTGGCTTCTTCGGACGGATTACCAAGAAGTTTAAAAAAGATACTAGGAAATTCTTGAAAGAGGCGGTAAAAAATACTGTCTGTCTTCATGATTTTTTACCCTTGAGAAATTTTGATTAGCGGTTCATACCTTACTTTCTTTTTCTGAACCGTCTCGTACTTCTAGTAACCGCTCTTTTGTTATTCCTAATATCCGGGAAACTGCTGCTAACAAACTATCATCAAATACTTCTCCAGCATAAATATTATTCAGTTCAGTGGGTGATAATTTAAAAGTATCGCAGAATTTTGCAAACTCCTGATTACTCAAGTCAAGTTCTTTTTGTCGGTCGCGAAGTAAAAGAGCGATCGCTCTAGTTCCATACTTGGGGCGTTCGCTACTTTTGACATATTTTTGAATTAAATAATTTACTTTATTAGTGTCACCACCCATTTTTTTAATTAAATCAGTACAAGCTTGCTTAAGTGCTTTTTTTAAAACTTCTTCTTCATTTAAAAACTTAATTATTTCACTTGCATATTCTTGTTTAAAAAATCCAACTAAATTACCTTGATGATAAATTGGTATATAAGCATTGTTCGTTTCAACTTGCCAGTCTAAAGGCTGATTCCGTAGCGACATAGACACCCCTCTAAATCATTTAAGATTTCACCATTTTAAAACCATTTTTTATTACCTGCCAGTGGGTAGATTTTGCTCAGATGATTAATAGTATCTATTGCCATAAGTTTATAACTACTGGCGGGATCTTGGGCTACTTCAGATTTCAGTCCTTATTGCTGGTCTTTTTTCACCATACTTCCACCAATTAATCCTAGTTATAACCTTGCGATTCTTGTCAGAATGTAGCTAGATAAAAGCCTTAAGATACTCAAAAGATAATTGATAATTACTGGTTTACTCGATATTCATATCATTAAAATTAATCATTCACCGTTCAGGTCTACCATTATAAATTAATCAAGAAAAATAGTAGGAATTATCCTTCCCAGTCTTGACGAGTATCGCATAGAAAATTGTCTGCGATCGCATCATCAAAGTCATACTGAATTTATGCCTGACAAACTTTGAAGGAATGAACAAAGGTAAATGACGTTATGAAATACGGACTTGCCTATCATAGCTATAGCCGTAGTCACATAGGTTAGGACATAATGACAAGCGTGAATGCTACTAGCAACAGTAATAGTTTTATCCCCTGTCTCTTAGCCTTCTGCTATATAGCCGTAGTCACACTCTTTAGGACACTTGGAAAGGGTGAATGCTAGAGTTAGCAATAGTTTTACCTCCTGCCTCCTGCTATATCTCAGTGAAATTGAAGATGCACTCCACTCTGCATGAGAAAACCGCTTGCATATGTTAAAAACAACAGTACAACAAGCGGTTCAATAGAATTTTTACTAATAAAAATTAATTAGCGCTAGCAGTTGCCAATTCAGCTAGACGTTCTTGTTGGTCTTGGGAGATACAAGATTGGACAATAGTTTCTAAATCGCCTTCCAACACAGGGTTAAGAGAATAGTTTTGACCTAAACGGTGGTCGGTAACGCGGTTGTCTTTATAATTATAGGTGCGAATTTTTTCCGATCGCGATCCTGTACCAACTTGCGAGCGCCGCATGGAAGTTACAGCTTCTTGTTGTTCGCGTAACTTCATCTCATACAACTTCGCCCGCAGAATTTGCATCGCCCGTTCTTTGTTTTGCAACTGGCTGCGTTCTTCCGTACAGAAAATCCGAATTCCCGTTGGTTTGTGCATCAAGTCAACGGCTGTTTCCACCTTGTTGACGTTTTGTCCACCAGCACCGCCAGAACGAGCCGTGGTCATTTCAATATCTTTCGGATCGATGTGGATTTCCACATCATCCACCTCTGGCATAATTGCCACCGTAGCAGTAGAGGTATGAACGCGCCCACCTGCCTCTGTGACTGGCACGCGCTGCACGCGATGCACTCCAGCTTCAAACTTTAGCTGACTGTAAACGTCGTCACCTTTAATTTCCAGAATCACCTCTTTCCAACCGCCCATTTCTCCTAGAGATTCGCTCATCAGAGAAACTTTCCAACCTTGAGTTTGGGCGTAGCGAGTGTACATTCGCATCAAATCCCCAGCCCAAATACTGGCTTCATCGCCACCTGTGCCAGCGCGAATTTCCAACATGATATTCTTTTCATCATTGGGGTCGCGAGGCAGCAATAAGACCTTCAAGCGAGTCTCTAAATATTCTATTTTTTGCTCGAGTTCATCTACCTCCAGCGCTGCCATTTCTTGCAACTCTGGATCGCTTGCAGATTCTTTGAGTACCTGACGCGCTCCGATCAAGTCTTCTTGGGCAGTTTTCCAAGTTTCATAGGAATTAACTACTTCTTCCAGAGAAGAACGAGACTTGGCGATTTTTTGATACTCATCAGGATTTTTAGCGGTATCGGGGTCAGCCAGACGACGTGTTAATTCATTAAAAGTTTGTTCGACAGATTTTAGTTTTTCCAGTAAGTATGTTTCAGCCATGACGAGTGCGATCGCTCCTTAAAAAAATAACAAATTGGCTCGAGCATATAAATGACAATCGACCCCGAAAAATGCAGGGTCGTCGTTAACAGCAGAGCCAACCCGCTACTTTTTCTTTTTGGTGCCGGAGGTTTGTTCGCTTGACATACCGTATTTGCGGAGGAAGCGCTCCACTCGACCCTCTGTGTCAATAATCTTCTGAGTGCCGGTATAAAATGGGTGATTTCCAGACCAAACATCTACGTGCAGTTCTGGCTTGGTAGAGCCAACGGTCATTACAACTTGACCGTTACAGTAGACTTTTGCATCTGGATACCACTTGGGATGAATATCGGATTTAGCCATTGTTCCTTTTGTGGTGATCTATAAGAATTATAACTTTTTGCTTGCAATTGGGACTAGGAATTAAGGACTGGGGACTGGGAAAGAGATAAAAAACTAATTTACTTTTTCTAAAACCCAATACCTAGTCCCCAGTAATTGCCTAACGCTTGGAATACTGAGGCGCTTTGCGAGCTTTGTGTAAACCATATTTTTTCCGTTCTTTTGCCCGAGGATCGCGAGTTAAATAACCTTCAGTTTTCAAAGGTGGTCGGTTATCAGGGTCTAATTGACACAAAGCACGAGCAACTCCTAAGCGAACAGAATCAGCCTGTCCGGTTAAGCCGCCGCCTTCTGCTTTTACCAAAATGTCGTATTCGTTTTCTAGTCCCAAAGTTTCTAAGGGTGCTTTGATTACTCCCAGGTAGTTAGCATTGAATTGGAAATACAAGTTTCCATCTTTACCGTTGACAGTTAGTTGACCAGTACCTGGAACCAAACGTACTCTTGCTACTGATGACTTCCGACGACCAGTACCCCAGTACACGGCGCGGCCACTATTGGTGTCTGCTGCTACCATTAATTTTCTTCTCCAGGAATTGTACTAATTTTTAGTTCTTTAGGTTTTTGAGCATCGTGGGGATGAGTTGGCCCAGCGTAAACTTTCAGCTTGGTGAATAACTGTTTACCCAGACTATTTTTGGGTAGCATACCTTTAACAGCGTGTTCTATAATCCGCTCTGGTAGCCGCTGTTGCAGCTTAGCGAAGGTTTCCGTTTTCATCCCGCCGGGACGACCAGAATGGCGACGGTACACTTTTTGAGTGCGCTTTTTGCCTGTGACTGCTACTTTCTCAGCATTGACGACAATCACGAAGTCACCTGTATCTAGGTGGGGTGTAAATTCGGGTTTGTTTTTGCCTCTCAGGATTTGAGCGATTTCACTGGCGAGGCGTCCGAGGCGTTTATCGGTAGCATCTACTACGTACCACTCACGCTCAAGGGATGCTTGAGGAGGAAGGTATGTTTTAACTATCGTCATTTGTTATTTGTCCTTTGTCCTTTGTCCTTTGCAATTTGTCATTTGTCCAGTTATCTTTTGTCCTCTCCTGCAAAGTTCTGCTCGCCGGAAGCCGACGCACCCTGCCTTAAGCCACAGAAGCGTCTACAGACTTTGCGCTTTGTCATTTGTCCTTCGTTATTCACTAATGACCAATGACTAATGACTAATAACTAATGACTCTTGACCAATGACCAACTTTGGCAGGGTATCGTACCAAATCTCTTTTGGAAAGGGAAAATCTGGATAGCCGACTCGCAACAAGCACAAACCTTGAGCTGGTGCGGCGTGTTTGACTTCTTGGCGGCGTTGCTCTTTCCAGAGTTGGGCGAAGTTGGCAAGTGTCCGTTGTCCAGAACCTACTTGTACCAACATCCCTACCAATAGCCGTACCATGCCATATAAAAATCCATCTGCCTGTATTTCAATATGGATAAATGACCCACTGCGATGACATTCTGCTGCTTGCACTTCTACCCAGGAATGCGATCGCTTTGAGCCTGCACGGTGAAAAGCAGCTAAGTGATGCTTTCCCAACAGAGGTTTGAGAGCAGCTTGGATTAATGATTCATCAAGGGGTGCATAATAATAATGCCAACTGAAAGGTTTGACGAACAAGTTAAGTCGATCTTCAGTGTATATTGTGTAGCGATACCGCCGATAGGCTGCACTAAAGCGAGCGTGCCAACGGCAATCTACACCAGCTGAAGCCCTGATTAATATATCTGATGGCAGATAGCTGTTGAGGATTGTTGCCCACTTGTGAGCCGGAATTAAACCTGTTGCTTCAAAATGGGCGACTTGAGCAGCAGCGTGGACGCCAGCATCGGTTCGTCCGGCGCCGTGTAATGTCACATGATGTCCAAGAATAGTAGCGATCGCTTTTTCTATCTCTTCTTGGACTGTACGCTGGTTCTTTTGCCTTTGCCAGCCATGAAAATGAGTGCCCAGGTATTGGATTACCAAGGCTACTCGATGAGTTTGTCTAGGCTGGTGGCTTTCTAACATACAGATTTTGTCCTTTGTCAGTTGTCATTTGTCAGTTGTCCTTAGTCATTTGTCCTTTGCAAATGACTAATGACTAATGACCAATGACCAATGACTAATGACTAATGACTTAAACCAATTCAATTATTGCCATTTCGGCCTTATCGCCCCGACGCGGTACTGTATGCAGGATACGAGTATAACCGCCTTGGCGATTACCATAGCGAGTGGGAGCTTGTTCAAACAGAGCGTGAACTAAGTCTTTGTCGAAGATGTAGCCAAGAGCTTCCCGGCGTGCAGCCAAGGAGCCGTTTTTGGCTAAGGTAATCATTTTGTCTACTTCACTTCGCAAAACTTTAGCGCGAACTAAAGTGGTGGTAATTTTACCATGACGAATCAGCTCGGTAGTGAGCGAGCGCAGTAAAGCGCGGCGCTGGTCTGCTGGTTTACTAAGTTTTTTGACGCGACAACGGTGACGCATAATTAAGTACTTATGAACTACAAACGGTTTTCATATCATGTCCACTTAATTACTTATTAAAAAAACTCTCTGTGTCTGTGTGTCTGTTTCAATAATAAGTAATTAACCAGACTCGATATCACTTAAGGGTGTTTAGAGCCTCTTTCTTGGGGCAACGTGATGCCCAAGCGACGCTGCAAAGCTTCTACGACCTCTTCTGCTGACTTTTGACCAAAGTTTTTAATTTCTAAGAGATCTTCTTGGGTATAATCCAACAAGTCGGCTACAGAATTCACTTGTGCCCGTTTGAGACAGTTATATGCCCGTACAGAAAGTTGCAACTCTTCGATCGGAATCTGAGCAGTTGGGTCTTCTGAAATTTCCGAACCTGTATCTGTTGGTTCTAAGGAAATGTCTTTCAACGGGTTGAATAAATCTACCAAGATTCCAGCAGCGGAGGATAGTGCTTCTTGGGGAGAGATGCTGCCATTTGTCCAAACTTCCAACAACAGTCGGTCTTTGGTAATTGAGCCATCCCCACGGGCTTCTTCGACACTATAGTTTACTTTACGCACTGGCATAAACACTGAGTCGATTTGAAGAAAGTCCAACGATGTAGCTTCCTCACGCCCTCGCTCTACAGTGCGATAACCTTTACCTTTCTCAATCCTAAATTCCATTTCCAGCTTTCCACCCTCAGCGATGGTGGCTACATACTGGGTCGGATCGATAATTTCGACTTCACTAGGTAAATCAAAATGCGCCGCAGTAATTGTTGCTGGACCGTTAACGAGTAACCGACCAATCTGGGGTTGCGAAGAATAATTTTTCAGGATAACTTCCTTCATTTTCATGAGGATTTCCAGCACGTCTTCCCGCACACCCGGAACTGTAGCAAACTCATGTGAAACGCCTGCAATCCGGACTGCTGTTACTGCCGTACCCTCTAAATTCGACAGTAAAACTCGCCGCAGCGCGTTGCCAACCGTTGTTCCTTGGCCGCGCTCTAGAGGTTCCAGAACAAATTTACTATAATGGTTGCGGCTTTCTTCAGTATAAGACTCTACACATTCAATTTGAAACTGCGCCACGGATTAGCCTCCCTCTTTTAAGGTGCTGCTAGCAGACAAATCAATTGCCTCCCGAAATGAGTGTCAATTTTCGATTTAGCAAAAAGTTTGATTACCAAAAGCTGGCACTCAAACCTTTTCAAGATCGATTTTTGATTTGAGATTGTGCTTGTTCGGTTCATTTCCTCTTTTTATAGAGGGAATAAATTTCAAACATCCTCGATGGGCTTGACTGGGCTATCATTAACTTAAAATCTACAAAGTCCCCACTTTTGTTCAGGATTAATCTCAAATCACAAATCTTAAATCCAAAATAGGTTGATAGTATTTTGGGTTGACCGAAGTTTAACAGCTCTCTTTATAGGAAAATCTGACGCGCTTCTGGTCGCCCAAATCGTCCAAAGTTTCAGCCTTGATTCAATGCCGTTTCGATACTAGACGCCCAAGCGATCGCATTGCAAGTGAATTAACTTTGGCTGCAACTTCTGGTCCTCACTGCCCAAGTTTTGATAATTAGACTCGACGGCGTTTGGGTGGACGGCAACCATTGTGAGGAATCGGAGTAATATCCCGAATCAATGTAATTTCCAGTCCTGCTCCTTGAAGTGCGCGGATAGCCGTTTCTCTACCTGCTCCTGGACCACTGACCATTACCTCGATTTGGCGCATCCCTTGATCTATGGCTCGACGGGCTGCACTTTCAGCGGCGGTTTGCGCTGCAAAGGGAGTTCCCTTTTTTGCTCCCTTAAAACCGCTCGAACCAGCACTAGCCCAAGAGATCACATCTCCATTTTGATCGGTAATGGTGACAATGCTATTGTTGAAAGTAGACTGGATGTAGGCCATCCCATTGGGGACGTTCCGTTTCTGCTTTTTGCTCCCAGATTTTTTAGTTGGTTGTCTGGCCATACTTGTTTAGTTGATTTAAGGTAAAACTTGCTTTGTTTGGCAAGGGTTGTCAAATTATTTATTTACCTGGTGCTTTCTTCTTACCAGCGACTGTCTGCCTTCTACCTCGACGGGTTCTAGCGTTGGTGCGAGTTCTCTGTCCTCTGACTGGCAAGCCCATGCGATGACGACGCCCTCTGTAGGTACCAATGTCAACTAAGCGCTTGATGTTCATAGACTCCAAGCGCCGTAAGTCACCTTCAACTTCATAGTTGGTTTCTATTTCTGCTCGGAGGTTGGCTACATCAGCATCACTTAAGTCTTTAACGCGGGTATCTGGGTTTACCCCTGTACTCGTTAGAATCTCTTGCGATCGCGATAACCCAATTCCAAAAATGTAAGTCAGACCTATTTCGACGCGCTTATCGCGTGGAAGGTCTACTCCGGCAATACGTGCCACAATTAACTCTCCCTATTGTTCTCGCAATTACTGATAGTTAAAAAAACGTGATAAATCGCGTCTTTTCGTTTAATAATGATTATGCCTATTGCAACTCTACTGTGTTGATTGAGAGTGCTATCCTTGACGTTGCTTGTGTTTCGGGTTAACGCAAATCACCATAACGCGACCACGACGTTTGATCACATTACATTTTTCACAGATTTTCTTGACTGAGGCTCTGACTTTCATGCCTTTTCTACTTTGACTCCAAATAGTAAATTATAGCATTTATTAGGAAATTATTCAGCTAAGTGATTAAGAAACAGTCAAAAAGATGGTTTTATGGTAATATCCTCTACATATACTTACTTCTTTCTGAGTCGGTAGGTGATTCTACCTTTAGTCAAGTCGTAGGGAGTTAGCTCTACCTTGACGCGATCGCCAGGCAAAATCTTGATATAATTGCGGCGAATCTTGCCAGAAATGTGTGCCAGCACGTTAAAACCATTGTCTAAGTCAACGCGAAACATCGCATTAGGCAAAGACTCTGTAACCGTGCCTTCCATTTCAATCAAATCTTGCTTAGACAATTTGTTTTTTCCTCAACTCAATAATCTCCAGTTCATTTGCAGTACTTTATCTGCCATAGAACACACTTTAAGAAATATATCAACAGTTTCTTAATATATTTTAGCTAAATTTGTTCAAATTCCTGAGTAGATATGGGTCAAACAAGGACTGTGGGAGAGATGGTAGGAACAGGAAGCTTTTTTATCATCTCTTCACACTCCCTTGTCCCTACGATCTCACTCATACTTAAGCAATTATCTTTTGCAGTTCATCAGTGACTTCTTCTTGGGACTGATTGCCATTGACTGTTAAGAGTTTTTGGCGATCGCGATAATAATCAATTAAAGGTGCAGTTTCAGCACGATAAACTTCTAAACGACGACGAATCACTTGTTCGTTATCATCTTTTCGTCCTCGTGCAAGTAAACGTCCTATTACTATCTCATCTGGGACTTCCAAGCTGACTACTCTTTCACCAGACTGGTCTAGTTGTTCGAGTAATTCCTCAAGAAAAACTGCTTGCTTAACAGTCCGAGGAAAACCATCGAGAATCCAACCATGCTTGGCATCTAACTGACTCAGCCTCTCCTGTACCATTTCCTGTACTAGAATGTCTGGAACTAGTTCCCCTTTATCCATATAACTTTGAGCTTTGATGCCCAAACGGGTTTGCTTTTCTAATGCTTGGCGCAATATATCACCCGTAGAAACATGGGGAACATGGCGATGGTCAGCTAATGTCTTAGCTTGTGTTCCTTTTCCAGCTCCAGGCGGTCCCAAGAAGATTAGTCGCGTCACTATTGTTTCACCATTCCTTCATAGCGCTGAGAGATAACGTAAGTTTGGATTTGTCTTGCCGTATCAATCGCCACACCAACTAAAATTAATAAAGACGTAGCACCCAATCCCTTAAATGTAGGTACTCCTAAAGCACTTTCTACACCTGTTGGGATAATAGCAACTAAGCCCAAAAAGATAGCACCCAAAAAAGTGAGTCGGTTCGAGACCCGTTCGATATACTCGCTAGTTGCCTTACCAGGACGAATACCTGGAATACTAGAACCCATTTTCTTCAAATTTTGCGCCACATCTACTGGGTTGAGAATTAACGAAGAATAGAAGTAGCTAAAGAAAACGATGGAGATCATGTAAACCAAGGCATAGACCCAAGAGCTAGAACCGCTGGGACTTAAGTAAGTGTTAACTATATTTGCCAATTCAGCATTTTTGGTGAAATTGGCGATTAATAGTGGCAAACTGAGGATAGCAGCAGCAAAAATAATTGGCATCACGCCGCCTTGATTCAGGCGTAAGGGTAGGAAGCTACGTTGTTCTGCCAAAACTCGCCGACCTACTTGGCGACGAGCCGAAATAATTGGGATGCGACGCATTCCTTCTTGCACAATCACAATACCAACAATTGTCGCCAGGAAAACTAAGATTAGCACGATTACGCGGCCTACTGTTTCCCGACCGCCAACTTGCACTAACTCAATGGTTTGACCTAAAGATTTTGGTAATGATGCGACAATGTTGACAAAAATTAACAATGATGCCCCATTCCCAATTCCGCGTTCTGTAATCAGTTCTGATGCCCACATGACGAACATGGAACCAGCAGTCAGAGCGATCGCAGTTTCAGCTACGAATAGTGGCCCTGGGTTTAAGGCAAACTGCTGCAAGAATAATGCTGAAAAAGCCGTACTTTGAACAATTGCCCACCCTAAAGATACATAGCGGGTAATTTGTGATATTTTTCGCCGACCAGCTTCACCTTCATTTTTCTGTAGATTTTCTAAAGATGGAATCGCAGCCGTGAGCAATTGGATGATAATAGACGCATTAATGAACGGCAAAATCCCTAAAGCAAAGACTCCCAAAGTCGAAAGTCCTCGCCCGGAGAATATATCCAATAAACCGAATATAGAATTATTGCCCGATATGGCCTCATGAAACCGCCCTCTATCAATTCCTGGCACGGGCAAAAAGATGCCTAAGCGAACCAAAATTAAAATACCAACAGTCACAAGCAGCCTACCTCTAAGCCCAGCTGCTTGTGCCATCTGCATAAAAGTTTCTTGAGCCGTTGGGGCTTTGTCTCGACTGATCATAGAGTGCTACCTTTATAGTGAACCAGGCGCTGGCAGCGAGTTGGCTTGCATTTAAGTGCGCTATTGCGGCTCACTCATAAAACTTCACAACTCCCACCAGCTGCTTCAATTTTGCTCCGAGCTGTACCTGTGAAAGCTGCCGCTTGTACCTTGAGCGGAACGCTCAATTCCCCGTTACCCAAAATTTTCAACGGGCCTTTAGCACCAGTGATAATACCTGCTGCTTTTAAGGAGGTTAGAGTTACTTCTGTATTAGCGGGAAGAGAGGCTAGCTTCTCTACATTAATCGTAGTGTAATTCTTCCGATTCACAATCGGAAAGCCCTTGAGTTTGGGTAAGCGGCGGTATAATGGCTGTTGACCACCTTCAAAACCTGGCCTAGTACTACTACCAGAGCGAGATTTTTGACCCCGCATACCTAGACCAGCACTAGCACCTTGACCAGCAGAAATACCCCTAGCTACACGGCGGCGGCGTTTTTTTGAGCCGACTTGCGGCTTAACATCGTTGAGTCTCATAAGCTAAAAGTGTCATTTGTAGTTTGTCATTTGTCGTTTGTCGTTTGTCATTTGTCGTTCGCAAATAACTAATGACCAATGACTAAATTAGATGTAGAGATTTTCAATAGTAATACCGCGATCTGAAGCAACTTCAGAAAGAGTACGCAGTGTAGACAAAGCGTTGACTGCGGCTCTAGCATTGTTGAGCGGATTATTAGAGCCAAGTTGCTTGGCTAAGACGTTGCGAACTCCTGCCAATTCCAACACAGTGCGTACAGCACCACCAGCAATTACACCAGTACCAGGTGCAGCTGGACGCATAATCACCTTTGCACCACCACCGACACCATCAATCGGATGGGGGATGGAGTTAGATTTGGTGATTGGGATATCAATGAGGTGTTTTTTGCCATCGGCTACACCTTTTTTGACTGCCCCGATTACATCAGAGGCTTTGCCTACTCCTACCCCAACTTGACCGCGTTCATTACCGACGACTACAATCGCCCGGAAGCTAAGTTTTTTACCTCCTTTGACGACCTTACTGACCCGTCTGATTTGGATCACCCGCTCTTGCCAAGTAGTTTCTTCTTTTTTGGCACGCTTTGTTCTAGTTTTTCGCTCTGTCGCCATAATCAATGCTCTATTAATATCATTTGTCAGTTGTCCTTTGTCATTTATCAGTTGTCCTTTGTCATTTGTCGTTTGTAAATGACCAATAACGAATGACTTAATGACTTTAGAAATCTAAACCAGCTTCGCGTGCGGCATCAGCTAGTGCTTGAACACGACCATGATATAGGTTGCCACCGCGATCGAAGACTACTTTAGTGATACCTTTTTCTAGCGATCGCACTGCTATCAACTTACCAACTTGTACCGAGGCGTCGCGATTGGCACCTGAAGCTATACTTGATTTCAACTCTGGTTCTACAGTTGATGCTGCCACTAAAGTGTGATGCTTTGTATCATCAATCACTTGGGCATAAATATGCTCGTTAGAACGAAATATTGCTAAACGCGGGCGTTCTGGAGAGCCAATAACTCTGCCACGAACGCGTCGATGGCGACGCTGTTTTGATTCTCTACGAGTAAGTTTCATTTTTACTTCTTACCACTCTTACCAGTTTTACCAGCTTTACGTCTTACCGCTTCACCGGCATAGCGAATACCTTTGCCTTTGTAAGGTTCTGGTGCGCGAACGGCACGAATTTTTGCTGCTGTGTTACCCACAATTTCTTTGTCGTAGCCGCTGACGATTACGTTAGTGGTACCTTCGACTGCAAACTGAATTCCTTCTGGTGGTTCAATTTGTATTTGATGGCTGTAACCCATATTCAAAACTAGGTTACGTCCTTGAACTTGTGCCCGGTAACCAACACCTTGAATTTCCAAACGCCGCTGAAAACCTTGGGAAACTCCCTCAACCATATTGGCAACTAAAGTCCGGCTTAAACCGTGTAGCTGCCTGGAAGTACGGGTATCATCTCGACGAGTTACTTGTAATATTTCTCCCTCTTGGGAGACGATAACGTTAGCAGGTAAATTGCGAGAAAGTTCTCCTTTAGGCCCTTTCACCACAACCTTAGTACCATCAACTGCCACTTGTACTTTGGCGGGAATAGTAATTGGACGTTTACCAATACGAGACATAATTTTTTGTCCTTTGTTATTTGTCTTTTATCCTTTGTCTTTTGTCCTTTGCTAATACTCGGCTTCTGTTCAAGACGCACTCGTGTTCGCTCAGTACAAGTGACAAATGACTAATGACTAATGACCAAATAGACTACCAAACGTAGCAAAGCACTTCGCCACCCAAGTTCTGACGCCGCGCTTCGCGGTCAGTCATAATGCCACTGGATGTGGAAATAATGGCGATGCCGATGCCGCCTAGTACCCTTGGTAATTCTTTTCTGTTGGAGTAAACACGCAAACCAGGTTTACTGACTCGCTTTAAAGCGGTGATCAGAGGCTGACGATTCTTACCCTTGTATTTCAAGGAAATCACCAGATTGCGTTTTACTTCATCTCCTGCTTCTTCAAATTCACCAATAAAACCTTCTTCCCGCAGCACTTTGGCAATACTACGGGTCATTCTTGTTGCTGGCACTTGTGTAGTTTGATGCCGTGCCAGGTTGGCATTGCGGATGCGCGTCAGCATATCTGCAATTGTGTCGTTAGCCGCCATCGTTCCCTCTATAGATGAACTTATTGATCGCGAAAGGGCATTCCTAATTCTTTAAGTAAGGCGCGACCCTCTTCGTCATTTTTCGCTGTGGTAATGATGGAAATATCCAAACCACGGACTTGATCGATGCTATCGTACTCGACCTCTGGAAAAATTAACTGTTCTCTGACACCCAGAGTATAGTTACCACGTCCGTCAAAGCTTTTAGGGCTGACGCCGCGAAAATCTCGAATTCTGGGTAGTGACAAGCTAACAAGTCGGTCGAGAAAGGCATACATTCTCTCGCCTCTGAGGGTCACCATAATTCCCACAGGCATACCTTGACGAATTTTAAAGCCAGCGATCGCTTTTTTCGCCCGCGTCACTACTGGTTTTTGACCAGTGATTACCCCAATTTCGTTGATAGATGCTTCCAGGGCCTTCGCATTTTGAGCTGCTTCACCCAAACCGCGATTGAGAGTAATTTTTACCAACTTCGGTACTTGATGAACGTTGGTAAATTGAAACTGAGAAGTCAGTTTGGGGATGATTGTCTCTTGGTATAAGGTTTTGAGTCTTGTTGTCGCCATAGTTTTTTGTCCTATATCCCTGGGCTTGGTCAGGGAACCTTTATTGTCGTTTGTTATTTGTCCTCTCTTACAAAGTTCTGATTTAAGGAAGCCTTAGCTCAGACTTTGCGCTTTGTCCTTTGCCATTTGTCCAATAATTGATGACAAATGACTAATGACCAACAACTAATAACTATTTATCCAGAATTTCACCAGTTTTTTTGAGCTTTCTGATTTTTTTACCTTCTGGCGTAAAGGTATAACAAACACGACTGGCAACGTTTTGCTTAGTGGAATAAAGCATGACGTTAGAGCTATGAATGGGGAATTCTTGGGTGACAATTCGCCCTGATTCTCCTTCTTGCTGGGGTTTGACGTGCTTAGTTTTAATATTTACACCTTTGACGACAACTTTACTCAGTTGGGGAAGTGCTTGGATAATTTCCCCAACTTTTCCTTTGTCTTTACCAGCAATTACTTGTACGGTGTCGCCAGTTTTGACGTGCATTTTGTAGAATACTTTGGGCGTACCCTGTTTGGCTGGCATTACAGCACCTCCGGAGCCAGAGAAACAATTTTGGTAAAGTTTTTATCGCGCAGTTCCCGAGCAACTGGGCCAAAAACCCGCGTGCCTCTAGGATTACCGTCTTTGTTAATAATTACAGCGGCGTTATCGTCAAAGCGAATACTCATACCACTATCACGATTTACAGCTTTTCGTGTCCGGACAATTACTGCTTCCACAACATCAGACTTTTTGACACCCATATTGGGTGTAGCATCTTTAACAACAGCAATAATCTTATCGCCAATAAAACCATAACGGCGGTTACCTCCGCCCAACACACGGATACACATTAGTTTGCGGGCACCGCTATTATCTGCGACATTTAAGTAAGTCTGGGGTTGAATCACGATTTTAGTCCCTTATAATGTTGTTAAAATAACAACTATGAAGTTTAAGTAGGTTTGACGTTGAGGATTTCTGTGACTTTCCAGCGTTTGGTTTTACTCAAAGGTCTAGTTTCTTGAATCCGGACGCGATCGCCCACTTTGCACTGATTTTCTTCATCGTGAACTTTATAGCGCTGGGTGTTGACTACAATCTTGCCGTACTTGGGATGAGGAGCGCGGTTTTCTACGGCAACTACTACCGTTTTTTGCATTTTGTCGCTCACTACCAAACCAACTCGTTCTTTAACTGCCATAATCTCCTACTTTTCTGGTTGTGGCGATTGATTTGCTGCCCGTTTGCGTTCTCCCTCGACCGTCAGCAATTGGGATAGGCGGTGTTTAGCGTGGCGGAACTGGTGGGGCTTGTCTAGCTGTCTTGTGGCTTTTTGCAAGCGCAACTGAAATAGTTGTCTTTTAACAGCAAGAATTTCTTCAGAAAGTCGATCGTCACTTAATTCTCTTGCTTCTGAAATTTTGGGAAGAGGCATAACCTACTCCTGCTCCTGTGGTTGAGAGCGCACAATGAATTTAGTTTTTATTGGCAGTTTATATGCAGCCAAACGCATAGCTTCACGGGCGATTTCTTCAGAAACCCCAGCGATTTCAAACATAATTCGCCCTGGCTTGACTACAGCTACCCAAAACTCTGGCGAACCTTTACCAGAACCCATCCGGGTTTCAGCAGGACGCATGGTTACAGGTTTATCAGGGAAAATCCGAATCCAGATTTGTCCACCCCGGCGGATATAGCGAGTCATGGCCCGCCGAGAAGCTTCTATTTGCCGGGAGGTAATCCAAGCAGGTTCTTGAGCTTGGAGTGCAAAATCACCGAAGTTAAGAGTACTGCCACGGGTGGCTAATCCTTCCATCCGTCCGCGCTGTTGTTTGCGGAATTTAGTTCTTCTAGGACTTAACATGATTGGGTACTGGGTACTAGGTACTGAGGATTAGGGATTGGGGATTAGGGATTGGGATTGAGAATTTTTACCCAGTCCCCAGTCCCCAGTCCCGATTTACCCTTCATTTGAGCGGTCTTCAAATTGTTGACGACGGCGTTGTTGTTGACGGCGACGTGGTTCGCGTTCGCGATCGCCACGATCGCCGCGATCGCGTTCTCTAGCTGCGGGTGGTGGTGCAGTTTCTTCCTGTCCGGGAATAATTTCTCCCTTAAACACCCATACTTTGATGCCTAAAATACCGTAAATAGTTTTTGCCGTGCAATAAGAGTAATCAATGTCAGCCCGCAAAGTATGTAGAGGTACTCTACCTTCACGAGTCCACTCTGTGCGAGCAATTTCTGCACCATTGAGGCGACCGCTGACTTGAATTTTAATACCTTGGACGCCAGCCCGTTGGGCGCGCTGAATCGCTTGTCGCACTACCCGCCGAAAGGAAACACGGCGTTCCAATTGTTGAGCAATGTATTCGGCAATTAGGTAGGCATCAGCATCAACTCGTTGCACTTCAACTACGTTAATGCGAATTTGGCGATTACTACCCAATAGTGCTTGGAGTCCAGTACGCAAGGATTCGATCCCTTGTCCACCACGACCCACTACTACCCCTGGTCTAGCTGTGCGTACTTCTAAGTCGATTTGGTCGGCTTTGCGCTCAATCCGCACTTCGGAAATTCCGGCATTGTTTTGAGCGAGTCTACCGAGCTTTTGTTCTATATATGTACGGAGTTTGTGGTCTTCTTGTAAAAGTTCTGGATAGCGTTCCGGAACGGCAAACCAACGGGATTGATGTTCTTGTGTAATACCCAGGCGAAAACCAACTGGATGAATTTTCTGTCCCACGAATGCTTCCTCTAAAATTTCTGACTGAATCGTTATTTTTCTGGGGCGGCTGCAACGGCGACAGTAATATGACACGTTGGCTTGCGAATTTGGTAAGCTCGACCTTGCGCCCTTGGTTGGAATCGTTTGAGCACTGGCCCTTGATCGGCATAAGCCTGAGTAATTACTAGTTGAGTCCGATCTAAGCCCGCATTGTGTTCGGCGTTAGCAGCAGCGCTTCTGAGAACCTTCAATATCGGTTCAGTGGCGCGATAGGGCATGAATTCCAAGATGATTAACGCTTCTCGATACGATAGCCCCCGGATTTGATCGAGTACGCGACGCACTTTCAAAGGAGAAATGCGTATAAAACGGGCGATCGCTTTGACTTCAGTAGTATCAGTAGCCATAATTTTCTCCATTTTTGTCATTTGTCTTTTGTCATTTGTCTTCTGTCATTTGTCATTTGTTGTTTGTCGTTTGTCATTTGTCTTTTAACCAATTGACTAATGACTAATGATTAATGACCAATAACTAATGACCAATGACCAATGACTAATGACTAATGACTACCTACCTGATTTTTTGTCACTTTTGCCATGACCTCTGTAGGTGCGTGTTGGGGCAAATTCACCCAACTTGTGCCCTACCATTTGTTCATTTACAAATACTGGAACGTGTTGGCGTCCGTTATGAACAGCTATGGTATGACCGACCATTACAGGCAGAATTGTTGAAGCTCGCGACCAAGTTTTAATAACTTCTTTTCTATTATTGTCGTTGAGCTTTTCAATTTTATTAAGGAGATGGTCCGCAACAAAAGGACCTTTTTTTAGAGAACGACCCATAGTTCAATTCTGGATTTTAGATTTATGAATTAGAAATTAGATGTGAGTAGAGACGCGACGCCAGTCGCTACAACGGGGGGAACCCCCGCAACGCGCTAGCTCATTAATCACGTCTGTACAAAAGTGAGGAGTGAGGAGTTAAATTTTTCTATCAACTCATAAGTCCTAACTCTTTAAGATTCACGACCACCACGACCGCGTTTAGAAGACTTACGACGACGACGCACAATATATTTACTGCTGAGTTTCTTGGGATTGCGTGTCTTGGCTCCCAAAGTAGGTTTACCCCAAGGTGTTACAGGCCCAGATCTACCGATAGGTGCCCTACCTTCACCACCGCCGTGTGGGTGATCGACTGGGTTCATGACGCTACCTCTGACCTTAGGACGGCGCCCTTTCCAGCGATTTCGTCCTGCTTTACCTGCACTTAGGTTTCTCGCGTCGGTGTTGCCTACTTGACCGATGGTGGCGTAGCATTCGCGCCGAATCAACCGGACTTCTCCTGAAGGTAACTTGAGAGTTACATAATTACCTTCTTTTGCTACTACTTGGGCGCTAGCACCAGCCGCACGCACAATTTGACCGCCTTTGTTTGGAGTCAGTTCTACGTTGTGAACGCTAGTACCCAAGGGAATATTCGATAGTGGTAGGGCATTACCATCTTCAAAAGGAGCTTCAGGCCCAGCAATAATTGTTGTCCCAACTTTCAAGCCGTTTGGTTGGAGGATATAGCGTTTTTCCCCATCTTCGTAATGCAACAGAGCTATCCGGGCATTACGGTTAGGATCGTATTCAATTGCTGCGACTTGGGCTGGAATATTACGTTTATCCCTTTTAAAATCAATAATCCGGTAAAGCCGTTTGTGTCCGCCACCCCGGCGACGACTGGTAATCCGCCCTTGATTGTTCCGACCTTTAGCGCGGTGTACAGATTTAGTCAGAGATTTTTCTGGCTCAGTTTTAGTGATTTCTGAAAAGTCAGAAATCGTAACTTGGCGAGTGCTGGGGGTATAAGGGCGATAAGAACGAGTACCCATATTTTTTGAGTGCTGAGTGCTGTTAGCTTTCTTAAGGGCGTTGAGCCAGTGCTGAGTTTTGAGTGTTGAGTTTTGAGTATGGTAATCCTAACTCGTAACTCCTAGCTCCTAACTTTTTTAGACATCTGGGAATAGAACTTGTCTAATCTTGTCTACATCTCCAGGTGCGACAGTGACAATGGCTCGCTTATATAGGGGCTTATAACCAACAAATTTGCCAACACGCCGTTTTTTACGTGGTGGTACTGCGGTATTGACTTTTACAACCTTAACTTGAAATAAGTCTTCGATCGCAGCCTTGATTTCTGGCTTAGACGCTTTTGGAGTTACTTCAAAGGTGTATTTATTCTGCTCCATTAAGATTGTCGCTTTCTCGGTAACAATTGGGCGACGCACTAAATCCGCAAGGTCACGGGGGTCAAAGCTAGGCACTGTAGACCTCCTGAATTTTTTCTAAGGCTGATGTTGTAAGCACAATCTTGTCAGCGTGCAGTAAATCGTAAACATTTAACTGGTCAGCTGCAATTACCTTTAAATTTTCGATGTTGCGGGCAGACAAATAAACGTTTTCTGGAAATTCTGACAGTATTAATAGTGTCTTATTTTCTGGAGGTGCTCCCCAACGAGCCAATGCTGCTACTAAATCTTTGGTTTTTGGGCGTGACAGCTGTTCGCCAAATTCTTCGACCACAATCAAATCGTCAACGCGACCGATAAATGCTGTCCGCAGTGCTAAACGCCGCTCTTTGCGGTTCATTTTCAGGTTGAAGTCTCTGGGCTTTGGTCCAAAGATTACACCACCACCGCGCCATAGTGGTGAACGAATCGACCCAGCACGAGCGCGACCAGTACCTTTTTGTCTCCAAGGTTTGCGTCCGCCACCTCTTACTTCGGAACGAGTTTTTGTACTGGCAGTTCCTTGACGAGCGTTGGTCAATTGCCGTACTAAGGCACGGTGTACAATATGAGACGCCGTTTGCTCTCTAGCAACTCGCAACTCAAAGCTGGTCTGGGCGACTTCTTCTCCTTGCCAATTTTTAACTACACTTTCAACCATGTTTGTTATTTGTCCTTTGTCATTTGTCCTTTGTCTTTTGTCATTTGTCCTGTGTCATTTGTCCTTTGTCCTTTAACCAATTGACTAATGACTAATGACCGATGACTTATGACTCATGACTTTTGAGTGATGACTTTGACTAGCCGACTCGCTTAGCAGGTACAACACTTACTAGAGCGCCTGGTTTGCCAGGAATGGCTCCTTTAATTAGCAGTAAGTTGCGTTCTGCGTCTACTCGCACTACAGTCAGTTTGCGGATTGTGACGCGGCTACCGCCTAAACGTCCTGCCATCCGCTTACCTGGATAGACACGACCGGGTGTAGTACCAGCACCAATAGAACCGGGCGCTCTATGGTTTTTAGAACCGTGTGACATCGGCCCCCGACCAAAGTTGTTACGCTTCTGGTTACCCGCGAAGCCGCGACCAATACTTGTACCAATTACATCTACAGTTTGACCTGCACTAAAAATATCTGCTTTAATCTGTTGACCTAAAGCATAATCACTAGAGCTATCGGTGTGATACTCATTTAAATGACGCAATGCTGGGGCAGATGATTTGGCTAAGTGACCCAACAGTGGTTTGTTCAGTGCCTTTGGTTTGACTTCGCCATAACCAACTTGAATGGCGGCGTAACCATCGGTTTGTTTTGTTTTAACTTGTGTAACAGTGCATGGCCCCGCTTGAATAACGGTGACAGGAATGGCTACTCCTGCCTCATCAAATACTTGGGTCATGCCCAGCTTGGTGCCGAGAATACCTACAGACACAATAACTGGTTCTCCTTTCTACTTACTGACCTTGGAATCCAACTTTAGAGGACACGCTTTGTACGCGTCAGTCTAGGCTACGGCCTGGGAAATTTGGAATGGCTTTAACCCCTCCAAATACTTTGGGACACAACAAACCGTGTCCGTACTGCTTGGTGAATCTGTTTAGTTTCACTTACGAGATTACCAAAACAGCCACAAGTCTCTTCCCTTTGGGAAGGAGTAACTTTTGGAATCAATGCAAGGCGCTACAGCTTTGATCTGTGTGCAGCAATGCTTTCGTCCAAGCAATTGCTGTGGCACTTTTTGCAGGCAGCGTTGCCGCTGGGTTTTCGATTTGTATCTCCCCAAAGGACGGCTTCCCTGAGGTTGGCGACTGCCTTGTTGCAGTTGGACTTAGGCGGCTTTTACCACCCAGTATCCATTAACTAAGCCAGCATTGCTGCTCAGTTTTTAGTTTTCCAAACACCTTAAACAATAGTTTAAGATTTTGCCTTTTTTCAGAGGCGCACGAGTCAACTTAGTTTGAAGCTGAGGATTAGCTTAGCTTGTTCCTGCATAGGCTTCAATGTTAACCTGAAGCTTTCTTAGTTTACCAGCCTATGAACAATCTAAGTTAAGTTATCACCTTTGAATTGACTAATCAGTCTTTGATGCTAACACTATTTCAGAATGACATAAGTTCGGCAAGCCAATTTGCGCGTTTGGTCACAATCTAATAATATAAATCATTTATTTATCATTGTCTAGTAATTTTTTTAGGAACATGAAACAAATAAGCTTAACCGTCAACACTCAACACTCTTAATGCCCAAAATAAATGCTTTATCTCTCAATTCACGGTAAATAATAGAGATATCTAAGGTGGGATAAGACAAAAATCTATGGCACTAATTACCACTGGCAACGCTTTAATCCGGGATCTGGAAAAATTTGGCGCTCTGGGAGTGTATGTACCTCTAGAAGGAGGTTATGAAGGTCGCTATCAGCGCCGATTACGTGCGGCTGGGTATACCACGCTGCACATTACTGCTAGAGGACTGGGCGATGTAGCTGCGTATCTCACAAGAATTCATGGAGTTAGACCTCCTCATCTGGGCAAAAAAAGTACTGGTAACGGTGCAGCGGTAGGTCATGTATACTATGCGCCACCACTTATCAATACTCACTTAGAACAGCTATCACCGAAGTCAAAAGGGCTGGTCTTGTGGATTATTGAAGGGAATATTCTTTCCGATCAGGAAATTGAATATTTAGCGAACTTGCCTAAGTTAGAACCACGAGTGAGAGTAGTCATCGAGAGGGGTGGCGATCGCTTTTTCCGTTGGACTTCTCTAGAAAAGACTCTATTAGCTAGTTAGTCCTTTGTCATTTGTCCTCTCTTACAAAGTTGAGGCAGTCTGTTGGCGGGGTTCCCCCGCTTAAAGGAACTGCCATCTGAGCGCCAGCTTCCGGCGCTCAGACTTTGCGCTTAGTCATTTGTCTTTTACGAATGACTAATGACTTAATTCAATTAACATTTCGATAGTGCTGAATCGAAAACCGCAGGATGCAAACAACCGCCGCGAAGATTCGTTTGCATTTGCTGTATCTAGCCGAATTTGCTTGACGCCCATTTGAGAAAAGCTTTCAACAGTTTGCATTACCATTTGTCGCCCAATTCCGTTTTGTCGATATTCTGGCTCAACCCAAATATCATGGATAAAAGCAAATTCTTGCAAACGATAAATTGGGATTTCTTGCTCAATTGTTGCCACTAGAAACCCTACAAGTTGCCCTTGATTTTCTGCTACCAAAAATACACTGCGCTCGTTATTTGCCAAACGCGTTAACCATTTTTGATAGCGCTGTTCTGGATGCTTTAGAAAACCATATTTAGCGGAATCCCAAGACTCATGCAAAGCACAAATTTTGGCAACCATTGGTAAAACTTGGGATACGTCAATTGTGGTAGCTCGGCGAATCAGCATAATAGGATGTTCAATTTTAAATATAAAATCTCCTTGGTGTATCTAAATCTAATCTTGTTGGCGAGCAAATTTATAACCACCCCACAGAGAAAGAGCGATCGCCATTACTAACAAAATAGGTATGCTATACCAAGGAAACTCCGACAAAGGTAAATGAGCAGCTGCACGCAGTCCAATGCTGGCATAGGTTAGGGGTAACACGTAAACTAGAACTTTCAGAGCTATTGGTAATGTCCCAGGGTCAAAGAAGGTGGCTCCTAAAAAAGACATAGGGATGATTATAAAGTTGTTGTAGAGTCCGACTGATTCGAGCGATCGCACACTCAACCCTACAATCACCCCTAAACCAGCAAAAACAGCACAATTGAGTACAAGTAAAAGTAGAAATAGCGGGTTGAGAAAATTCCAGTTTCCAGTCAACACTACCGCAACTAAAATTACGGAACCGGATGTCATCAGCCCCCGTACTACTCCCGCCAACATTTTGCCAATATGCATTGCTAACGGATGTATGGGAGTTAACAACAATTCCTCGAAAGTTTTACTAAATAATCTGTCTCCACAAATGGAAAATGTCGTCCCACCAAAGCTAATCGTCATTGACGACAGCGCTACCATTCCAGGTAATATGAATTCTAAATAGCTATCGTAGTTACCACTAATTGCTGAGCCGGGTTTGATGGAACTACCCAAACCTAAACCAAAAGCTAAAATATATATCAGTGGAGATATTAGACCTGATGCAGCAACTTGTACAACTCTTACACGTAAATCCAGCCAATCTCCCCAAAAAATAGTTAGACTATCAGCTAGGAGCATTTTAAATTGTAAAGTTTTGAACCTCTTGTCCGATAGTAGCGCTCTTTGAAATCTCACTTGCTTGTAATTACGTATTTAAATTGTATTTAAGCTTAATTTACATTGTTTGATACATTAATTACTAGGGGTAAAAATTTTTTAAAATCAAAAAAATGCGAAATGCATCTAATTTATGCATTTGGCTAGCCTATTGAAACCACACTATCTATGAATCAAAAAAAATCAATTATTTAATATCATTGCTCAGCTAATTAAATTTATTTAACCTGTAAATAATCAGAAAACAACTATAAAGATAACTAATAAAATTTCTGATTTTTAAAATAGATAATATTATTAGCTAATTGTTGCAGATGTAAATCAGAAGCAACTAAGGTTAAAATTAGATTGATACATCTAAATGATTTGCTATTTTCGTCATCTTATAAGAATGTTGGACAAAAAGTTCCAGGCAATTATAGTCAAGACTAGGCATACTGAAAGAAAGAGCGAACTTGAGACTACTCCCTACCCAATTGGCGTGAAGGTGATTAAGCAACAATGAGACGTAAATCTACTGCTAGACCGGCTAGCACTTCTAAACCCTCTACTTTCCTATCCCCGATGTTTAACCTCTTCACCATAGCGATTATGGGAGGGGTGTTGATTTTGGGGATTGGAATTGGCATTGCTTTTAGTTCTACAACCACGTTAGCTCCATCAAATGTGGCTTCCCGTGAATTTATTGACACCAAAGCACCGAACCCTGAGATTTGTGTGCAGTATGGAGCCAGTGCTATGGTGATGGATGCTAGACTATTCGTGACTCTCAACCCCTTCAATGTCTATGTTTCTCAGCCGAGTATGCGTCCTGGATGCGTGCTTCGACAAAATAACTGGGCACTTTTAGAACAACGTAAACTGGTGACATCCGAGCAGGTAACAGAGTGTAAGAATCGTTTGAACACGTTTGGCTTTACAGGGAACTTGGATAGTGACAAACCTGATATCAGGTGTATATATCAGAATGAAGCTGCTCAAAACTTCTTCACAGCTCAACCAGGAGCAGTTGGAACACCCCAGGAAACGGACAGATTTTAGATTGGGAATGGGGTATTAAGAGTGTTGAGGGTTGACGGTTGAAGGTTAACTCTGAACAGGAGGATATTTTCTAAAAAGCAAGTTTTTTAGGAACAGCCCCACTAGCGGTGCTACTATCCGCTACGAATGAAACATAACAAGTCAAATCCTGTTCCCTGGTGTCTTTTGCCTTGTTTGTTGAAAGTTTTTTCTTCCTCATCTTAGGCTATCCCTTACCTGCTTCATCTACTCCCTTATCTTTGTACTCTTCACTCCTGATTCTCTACTTAGTTTTAGGAAGGGGTTGACCAAACTCAATGATTTGGGGGTTGGGAACATTAGGGGCTGTTGGGACTGGAAATTCAGACATACCGAAAGTAGGGATGCTATTCAATGTACCGGGTTGATTTTGGAAAGAAGCAGGGGGGAGAGTAAAACTAGGTTGTTCAGAGGATGCATTGGGGGTCAGGGGAGGTACAGTTACAAAAGGTTGACTTGAGTTAGTAGTTGTTGAGGGCAGCTGACTCGATACAGGGGGAGCTGTGAGTAAAGGCGGTTGTGAGTTAGGAGTAATTACGGGTAGGTTAGTAAGTGGTTGGGAGTTAGGAGTAGTTAGGGGTGGCTTAGTCAGCGGTTGTGAGTTAGTAGTTACAACTGGTTTAGTAGGCGGTTTTTGAGGTGTTTTTTTGGGTGAAGCTGGTGAGTTTGCTGTTTTGGCGGCAGTACTTTTACCAGAAATAACAGGACGTAATACCCAGCGAGTGGGGTTTTTTCGGGAAACTGGTTGCAGTTGTACCTGTTTGGGATTTACAACAGTTCCTGGTGCTAAATCTAAAACAATGCGCGTGGCCTTTTCATTGAGTTGAGAAACACGAATGCTTTTGATGGCTCCAGAATAATTTTGTTGGGTCGTAACATAGCCTAACTTGGTATTCGGTAGGTCTACAACCAGACGAGGTGGTTGGGCAAGGTAGAAATAACGAGGGGTTGTGGCTGTCGAGAGGGTGATTTCGAGTTGCTGTGTTTTCGGAGAAAAACGCCAATTATCTAGCTTTGCCACTGGTGTAGCAGCAATGGTGGAAGTTTCAAGGGCGATCGCTGCATAAAAACCAAATACACTAAAGCTAAGTAGCTGTTTGCTCCAGTAGTAATACCACGTCTTTAATCTCTGAGCCATTCTATTTATGCCTTTAATATTGAATTTTAAGAAATTTCTAGTATAAGCTATGAATTAAATTATACTTTTAACTTTTTATAGCAGAATTCAGCAACCTTGCGGAAGACTTTGAAAGCTTTGGTCACAAATGAAGGAGATAAGGGAGATGTGGTTGACTTGGCGGTAGTTGAATCTCGACTTCGCTCAATTTCCGCGTAGTGGAAACTCATCAACTGGGAGATGGAGGAGAATAACTCTTAATTCTTTCTTGTACAGAGGCGATTAAATCGCGTTTCTACCTAACTCACAACTGCCAATTGCTGACTCCTAACTCAGTACTCCCAATCTCCTTTTAATGGCTGTTAGACTTTTGAGATTCTTGAACTTTTTCTGGCACAGCAGTAAATTTTAGAGTTTGGGGAATGCCATTAAGAGTTAATTGCCCTAGTGTACTACCTCTGTTAACTAGTTGCATTTGAATTGTGACTGATTTCAAAGGCTCGTTTCGGGAGTGACGAATATTACAAAGGGTTGAACTGTTAACTTTACCAGATAAATTTAACTGTTGATTTCTTAAGATGCCGATGAGAGAATGCTTTTTGTCAGTGTCAGCGTTGGCGTTTGTTGGTGAGAGAGAGGCATTTAAGTAAATACCCGACTGTTCAATGTTTAATATTAGGGTATTTGATTTTTCACAGTTGGGTAAATTTTCAGCTAGTGTTAGACGATAGCGATCGCTAACCTTAGCAGGAGCTTTGAGATTGTCTTCTCCATAAGCAGTTACAGTTTTAAACAACAGTAAAACTGAAGCTATTGCTACTCCATAAAAAGCCAAAGATTTGAAATTGGAATGATTCATAATTTCAACTCTTGAGTTGTTGGCTGTTGACTAATAACCTCAGGAAGTATGGAAGCCAGATCGGCGGTGACTTGACTGTAGCGACGGGTAATCAGCAGGGAGGAGTGGCATTGGATGGCTAGTTGATCTGTATATCTTCCCAAGGTTTGACGCTCAATACCCCAAGCGCGACTGGTGCCAGCAATTGTTAGGTCTACATTTTTTGAGGCTTCGACGACGGCTTGGATGGGATCTGGGGCTTGGACAAGTTTGATTTCTATGCGATCGCGTACACTATTCGGTAATTGCTGCATCATCATGTCTAGTTCGTAACTCAATTCATCTTTGAGGCGATTTTCTAGTAAAACGTGTAAAATCTGCAACATAGAAGTTTGATGATTGATTAGCAGTCTCAAAGCAAGTATTAATGCTAAATCATCGTGAATATTTGCAGAATAAGGCACTAACAAGTTTTCTAATCGCTCACCTCCCCGGTCTACAAACACTGCTACATCCACTGGCGCAGTAGTAAGAATTTGGCCGACTCTTCCCCCTAAGCGGTTGCTACTAAAAGCTGGGCGATGCCATCCGACGAGAATTAAATTAACTTGGTCTAAGGCGGCAATCTGTGCTGTTTCCCGTGCGACATTGCTGGATATGCGAACAATGGGATGCACGTAAGAACGTGTTTGTGGAGGTTCAAGAGTATTAATTAATTCTTCTAGCTGCTGGCGACGCTGAGCGATTAACCGGTCTGCTTCAACTGGGGTACTCTCAAAAGCATAGTTTTCTTGAAATTCAATCAAGCTGAGGGGATGAACAACAGCAGGTTGTCGATAGTTAAGAGCAATAGCTACTGCTAACTGTACCAAACCTTTTTGCGTATTCGGATTCGCTACTGGCACTAAAATCCGGTAGGAACAAGTGTAAGTTTCATCTTGAACAATGGTATCTTCTGTACCTAAATCTTTTTCGGTTTCTGGTTGCGACTGTGGTTCTACAACATCTAACCTGATGAGCTTTTTCGGATATGTCCATTCCAACAGTGGTGAGGTCATAAATGTAGTTACCAGCGCCATAATTACCAGCATGGTAAATACTAAAGGAGAAATTACTCCTAACTCCAGACCAATATTTAGCACTATCAACTCGGTCAAGCCGCGAGTATTCATTAACCAACCGAGTGCCGAAGCTTCCCGCTTATTAATGCCACTGACACGAGCTGCTACATAAGTGCCAACATATTTACCTGCGATCGCCACTGCTAAAACTAATGCACACAATAGCCATAATTCTGGGCGGTTGAGCAAACCAATCTGTGTCCGCAAACCACTGTAGGCAAAAAATATTGGCAGCAAGAATACCAGGACAAAATCTTCGGTTTTGACTGCCAATTCACGCACTAAATCTTCATTTTTGGGCATTGCTGCTCCTAGTAAAAATGCCCCAAAAATTAAGTGAATGCCGATCAGTTCAGTAATGAGTGCGGATGCAACCACTGCCATGTAAATCCCAGCTAACAGCAATTGGCTGAGGCGTCCTGCACGCTGGTAATGTTTGGCAAGCCCTTTGAGCAACCAACGTCCTAGCGTCAGCATGACGCCGATGTAGACTAGGCTGATAATAATTGTCGGTACTGCACCAGTAAAATTGCCAGTCCGAACTACAGCAATCGCTACTGCTAATAAACACCAAGCTGTGACATCATCCACTGCTGCACAAGTTAACGCTAATGTTCCTAAGCGCGTTCCTTGTAAATTACTCTCAGTAATGATTCGTGCCAATACTGGAAAGGCAGTAATCGACATCGCTGCCCCCAAAAATAAGGCAAAGGCGGTAAACGAAACACTAGCATTGGAAACCAGCGGATAAAGCACCACCGCTAGTAATGTTCCTAAGGAGAAAGGCACCAAAATACTGACATGAGAAGTTAAAACTGCCACTTCTAGCTGACCGCTGAGGTATTTTGGATTTAGTTCTAGCCCAATCAGAAACATGAAAAATATTAGTCCCACCTGAGACAAAACATTTAGAAAAGGAATAGTTTCTGGGGGAAATAAAGTAACTGCTGTGTGGGGAGCAACTAAACCAAATAAAGACGGGCCAAGCATAATCCCAGCAACAATTTCACCAATTACCAGCGGTTGCTTAATAGAGCGAAATCCTAGCCCTACTAGCCGTGAAAGCCCAATAACAATCAGCACCTCAACCAGAACGAGAATAACTGTGTGCATGGTTTCCTCAAAAGTAACTATCTGGTTTCACTAAGATAATTGTTTATTAGACTGGAAAATGTCAACCCCTGCTCTTACGAAACAGACTACACAAACTAGGAATTCAAAATTGCAAATTCAGCCATTAACATTTGAATCAATCAATTTATCGGCTTGTACGATTAATTATGAATTACGAATTATCAGAGCAAGTTTGTCAAACGCACTCAAAATTAGATTTACGCTTATTTGTAATCTGAGTTGCTATTAGTAGCAGAGCGAAGGTACCAGATGAGGGGGATGAAGGAGAATAATATCATGTTCGGTTGAAGACTTATTATAAGAATTGATACAGGGACACCGGGACGCTTTGACGCAAAGAGATTTTAATAATAAGTAATTGTCCGAACTTGATATAACTCCTAACTCTTAACTCAAACTCAGCACTAGCTCAACGCCCCAAAGAAAGCTAACAACACTGGCTCAATGCTCTACTACCGTTAATAGCATTAGGTACTTTGCTGTAGTTAGTATCAAGAATTAATTCTTAATTTTCTATATAAATGTGCTTAAACGGTAAATTTTTCATAGCTTGTACCGTGCAACAAAAAGGCAATCAGCGGAGATGCCATGAGTGTAGTAACTATAGCCATAATAACCATGATAGTGAATAAAGTAGGCGTGATTATACCTTGTTCAAGCCCAATATTGAGGATAATTAACTCCATCAAACCGCGAGCATTCATCAGAGCACCAATAGTTGCTGATTCCCGCCAATTTTCTCCTGCTAATTTTGCTGCTAACATACAAGCAATACCTTTACCAAAAATTGCGATCGCCACAATTAAGCAGGTAATTCCCCATAATGCAGGTGTGTTTACTAGTCCGATTTGAGTGTTTAATCCAGAAAAGACAAAAAATATCGGCAATAAAAAAGAAGTAGTGAAAAACTCTGTATATTGGCGAATTTGTTGGGCAAACTCCCCGCGTGGTGTTATTACTCCCAACACAAATGCACCGAATATTGCATAGATACCTGTGATATCAGTAAACCAAGCACAAAACATCAAAATTATTAACAATAAAGTCAGTGTTTGTCTGTTCACACCCGCATCACGTTTTGTCATGCGCGTGAAAACTTTAAGTCCACGTTGTCCAATAAAAATTGCAAATAACACGTAGCAAATGCCACCACCAATTGCTAATATGGCGATGTTGATAGAATTTTTCACACTAGCAAGCACGATCGCCAGCAAACACCAAGCAACTCCATCATCTACCGATGCTGCACCTAAAGCCAAAGTCCCGAAGCGAGTTTGTGCAAGTCCGCGTTCGTAAAGAATGCGAGCTAACATCGGAAAAGCGGTAATTGTCATCGATGCACCTAGATACAAAGCCGCTGACCAAGGCACTACTTTTGGTTGAAAGAAATTGCCATTGTGATATAACCAAAAAGAAGCGATCGCTCCCAAGATAAACGGAGTAATAATTCCGGCAGCAGATAATAAACCTGCACTTTTAATATGGTGTTTTAAGAGTTTTGTATTGAACTCTAAACCAATCAAAAACATATAAATTACTAACCCAATTTGGCTAATAGCATATAAAATCGACATTGATGGATTGGGTATCTTATCTCCTAAAGCAGTGATAATCGGCAGCTTAGGAAATAGCCATTGCTGAAAATTTGGTGCAATCAAACCTAAAAATGATGGCCCTAGCATGACACCTGCAATCATTTCGCAAACAACATCAGTTTGACCAAGATAGCGGCGTCCTAAAATCGTGATGACCCGACAAGTGGCTAAAATTAGTGTAAGTTGCAGAAATAGCTGAATAACTAGTTGAAAATTCGACATTGTACTTTATTGAGTAGAAATTTAAATTGAAAGTTTTTAGAGGACGTTTAAGAAGTATAAAATACTCGCTTGATTTCCCTCTAAAAAAATATCTTTTCCAGGTATAACCTGAAAATATCCTTTATTGCAGCTTTAGCATGAGTTAAAAAGACAGCAACTTGCTGTTGGCATTAATGTCCTATGGTTGAAATTGAAGTGAACAATAATACGAGTATATTTTTATTAGCACAGTAATGCCTATTGGTGTCAAATTCAGCAATTGTGAATAGAATTTTATATAAACGTAGCCTATCTTTATGAGTTAAGAGAAAAACAACAACGAGCTTAAGCTCCTTGTTTTGTCTACCTGTGTAGATAGGGTTTATAGCTGAAGATTTAACTTACAATACATTTGATTTGATTTGAATACAAAGGTAGGGCAGCACACTTGTACTACCCTATTACAAATACAAATATTTATAAACGCAGATAAAATTTGATTTTCAAAAATTACGAATTATAACCACTGTCCACCCCGGAAACGCCAACGGAGAAAGATAATTCGCATCAGGCTTTGAGAAGTAATAAAAACTGCTAACCACACGACGCTATAGTGCAATAAAAAATCTGTTGGTGACAGTTCTTCCTTTGGTAAAGGTATTGGTAACAAGCCAAACACTTTAATTCCACAGAACACAAAAATGAATTCCCAAATACCAGCTAAAAGTTGATAAATTGCCGGCCAATCTCTGTCCCAGCGAAATTTTTGGAGATAGTTATAAAGTACATCCCAACCTAAGCCAAAGACAGCGATATAACCAAGTATCCAAAAATAAACTGAGTTAGCACCAGAACCAATCAAACCTATTGCAAAGGGTAAAGATACGAATACGCCTACAGTTGCAAGTAATAATAATCGAGTTTGCCAGCGACCAAATAAAGTTGGTGTCATGAGTGGAGAGTAGGAGGTTGTTCTAAAAGTGGTTGATAGTAGTTCTAATTACATTTTTACCCCTCTTAATCCTCCTTTATAAAGGGGGGAGACTAAACAATTTAGTTCCCTCCTCAATACATCGAGGAGGGATCGGTAGGGTAAAAAAATATTTAATACACTACTACAGACTTTTCAAACATCCTCTCAGGTGGTAATCAAATTCAGAGAGTGATAATTTGCAATGGCATCCCAATTTATTACATCTTCTAACAAGGCTTGATAACCTAGTGTATTGGGATGTAGTCCGTCATCACTCAAACGTTTGAGCCGCCAAGCTTCACCGCGTTCCATCCATTTATCAAAAATATCCAAATAGGGAATTTGCCGTTTATAACAAGCAATCCGCGTTGCTTGTTTGTAGCGGTACTGATCCGCATGATTATAATAAAAACAATCTAAAAATGGCATCTTAGCTTCATCTACTGGCACCATACCGACAAACAACACAGGACAGAGTTGCTGTGCCAAATCTAACAGAGAAGCGATTTCCTTTTCAAATACGTTAAAATCTGTGTAACTTCGCCCATCAGCACGCGCTAAACGCGCTGAATCATTCACGCCTACTGATAAAATAATCAAGTCGGGAACGCGATTTCGCAGTTCACCACGATGACGAAATTCAACTTCTAGCCTTTGGGCTACTTGTTGCGTGCGATCGCCCCTGACGCCTAAATTATAAAGAACATGACCAGCACTATCCGGCAACATCCACCATCGCCGTAGTTGTTCAATCCAACCCCCTTTTTCCGGGTCGCCAAATCCATATATTAAGCTGTCCCCCAGTGCGACGATCTTCATAGGCTGAAAGTGTTTTGGTCGTACAGACAGCTGCATTGAGGAAGATGGTGAAAATGTGTACATTTAAAAACTATATTTTATATCTTTTCAAGATTCTATACATTTCTATACCATACACGGCTATCTTTTAAGATCCAATCTATGTGGTTTCTACTTGTTGATGTGGTTGTCAGGTTAATTATTGCTGCACTTGCGCCTTTGAGACTTAAGTTTCAGCTTGGTACTGAAGATAGCCTAGCAATAGCCCCATATTTCACTTGATTTTAGGTATGAACAAACAACTACATTTCCCAGAACGTGCAGATCGAACTGCTTCAGGCGCAGAAGATATAGAGCAACAAGCAACAAACAGCGATCGCCCAAAGCACAGGCTACGAGCAAAACGCTTGGCTGCTAAGCTTGATAATTAAATTTTACCCCAATAGTTTAGTTTAACTATTTTGGCAACTATCTTTAGATAGATAGGGTAAACCCTATGCGGTTTAGCATCACAAATCCCTTACTAGTCATGAAAAACTCCACACCTTATGTCCAAAAAACTCTACACTATATTTCATCTATTTTGTCAATATGTAATCCCCAGAATTACCTACTAAATCTGCAAGGCCTTCTCTAGACTGAATGTAAACTCATGCTTGTAGTAGAAGTAATTATAGTTTCGTAAATGTCATCATGTATGTGTTCTCAAACAATAAATAGTTGCTGTTGTCCAAACGAAAAAATCAGATTTTGTCTGACTCCAGTAACTTTGAACTTTATTCAATTGTTTGATGTTTTGAGAAGGTAATACAAATGAATGCAATTTTAAAACGTACACTTTTACCCAGTTTGATGGCTGCAAGTCTAGCTGGTGTTACTTTAGCACCCGTCAAACCTGCTGCTGCTGATGACCAAGTACTACGTGATATCGGTATTGGTGCTGCAACCAATGTAGTAACCGGAGCTATCAGAGGAAATGGTGGTGTATTAGGTAATGCTGTTAAGGGTGGTGCCACTGGTGCAGCCGTCAACGGTGCAAATGGACTTAGAAGAGATCGTCGTCACCGGAGTGCGGTTCAAGATGTCGGAGTTGGTGCAGGCGCTAGCGCATTGACCGGCGTAATAACTGGTGACCGGAGAGACACCCTTGGTAACGCTGTTGATGGCGCAGCCGTCGGTGGAGTAATCCACCTTATCACCAATGGTAAATAATTCCTACTATCAACGACATTAGGAATTAATCCATGACTTCTCTCCTTTTTGGATGAGCAAATTCAACCCCCCTTTCTTAGTAAGAAAGGGGGGTTAGTCAATTGAATTTATATTAAGATAGATGTCACTGTCAAGCTGAAATTTACTTAACAGTAAATTCTAACCCTTTAATGCCTTTCTAAAGTTTCGACGATAGGATTGATTAGTAATAAACAAAGCCGGCCATAGCAAAGATAAACCAATGCGATTGGTCAAACTTGGATTAAAATTAGTCCGCGCAAACCCATTCCAAAACTTCCAAGCGCCGCCTACATAAACCACTGCTAAGACAAAAAGAATAAAGTTCATTCTCATCAACTCCGTTAGTCACTGACAGAATTTCAATTAAGTTTTCCTACACAAGGTAGGTAGTTTATAACCAATACCAAGAAGGTATGAATAAACTCTTTAGTCTCTGACATTTAAGTCAGTTAACGACACATTCTCATATTCCAGTGTAAAGTAGCTTTAGCGATCGCAGCTAGTTATCAGTAGTGGTAAGCTAGTCAAAGGATGTAAAAGCTTGATTTTTCAATGTGGTAATACATTCTGCTTGTACAACAAACAAGCCTTTATTCTCTCAAACAGAACAGCGCTATAAAACGCCTAAGATAGCAGGATTAGTTCCTTGCTGTAGCTTTAATGAAATATCTTTTACTAAAGATTACTCTAATCTCTGCCTAAGAACTCCAAAACTCTTTAGCGTATATATCTTTATACTTCATTTACCCAATAAAGATAATATCGTTCGCTATCCACCCAGTCTCTTTCAAAATCTTTAATCGGAACAATCTTCAAATCATTGTGGCTGACATTTAGTTTTTTATTCAGAATTAGCAAAATTTTATTTTGCCTATCTTGTTTTAGTAGAGAATTAATTTGGTTTAAAATCTCAACTTGTTCAACATCTTGACGACCTTTATTAAATAGGGTGAAGCTTCCCATTTTTTTTAGCTCAGGATAGTAGAACTTGCGATTTAAATAACCTGATAAGGGAGCCATATTTGCATCGCGACTGGCAACGATAAATTCATTATCTAAACCAACTTTTTGAAGATATTGAGCTGTTTCCCGACTGGCAGAAAATGGTACGATTAAATCTCTGGAAAAACTATAAATTCCTCCCAATAAATGAACATAAAGAATTAACATGAAAGCAATATTATACCAATTACGAACAAATGCAATTGAATGGGGACGGATAGAAAATTTATTGACTAAAGCGGAAGACTCTTGATAATAGCTTTGCAGCCATAAAGCCGCTATCAAAATTAAATAGAAATGTCCAAAATGCCTCGGCATACCAGAAAATCTCAAGTATGTAAAGGCAAATATTACACTATTTCCTATAATATAAAAAAATAAAATAACTGGTTTTTTAGATAATCTGAGTGAAATTAAGATGGTAATAAATAAAATAATTATTGCACAAATAATTAAATCAAGCCATCTTTTATGTTGAGGAATAATTAATAAATAACCACCAAATATTCTACCTATACTTCTCAAGAAATGGCGAAAATCTAATTGCATTACCCAACCATTATTTAAGCCACCATAAAGATAACTATCTGCCGGAGGTGTTAAAATATAAATTGAGAAAATAAAAGAAAATATAATAATCAAAATACTTAAAAGTAAATCATATTTTTGACTTTGACTAAAATATTGATTGCGATGTTCGCTATCAAAACAAAATTCAGCAAGTAAAGTCAATGATAAAGAAAATGATACTAGTAAACCATAAGCACTGCTATTTGCTAATAAACTCAATAAAATTGTTAAATAAATATAAGTTATTTTTCTCGATGAAAAAATTGTACAGAATGCAAAAACAAACAACATACTAAAGGCATAGTTTCGAGAAATTAAAAGATATTCATAAAAAGTAAAGTAACCAAACGAAAACAGAAACTTTTGTTGATAGTTAAAAGGGCTATATAGGCAAAAAAGAGTAATTGAAGCAACAGTAATTGCCCAATGAAAAATTTGCATAATAATAGGATGATCGACTATTTTTCTCATAAATGCTAGAGAAAAATACCAGAGAACAGGATGACCTTCATAATGAATATTTGCAATTAAATCTCCCAAGGATTCACTATCTCTAATGATAAGCCAGGGATTTAGTTCATCTCGCCACATCGAATGGTTGAGAATACCGATTAAACCAAGAGCAGAAAAAATGATGATAATAAACCAAGGAGAACGAAAAGGTAATATTGAAGTAAATTTGAGATTTTTTTTATTTAACATTGTTAGCTGAAAATTAAATT
The DNA here is from genome assembly GCA_036918135.1 of Nostoc sp. Taxonomy (GTDB): domain Bacteria; phylum Cyanobacteriota; class Cyanobacteriia; order Cyanobacteriales; family Nostocaceae; genus Nostoc. The sequence continues at coordinate 160,534 of JBALDB010000048.1, read as the reverse complement.
AATTTCCTGAAATTTATATACACAGTTGGTTCCCCCTGGTTATGAAAGACATTTATTGCTACTTTTGAAATAGGTAGACATAATTAACTGGAGTTTAGACTAAGCAGTTTTTAACTTCACCTGCTCAATTCGAAATTATGACTCATTTCTACTGATAATTTTCTGGCATACTCACTGGTGACAAACCAGCGATCGCTCGTAAATTTTGACAACGAATCAATTCGCTAAAATTTAAATTGGAACGCCCTTCAATTTTGGCTACGGCTTCAATTACAGATAACAAATGCTGCGCTGCTTCAACTTCTGAATAGCCGCGCCGTTGTGCTACCCGAATTGCTGCTGCATCGGCATTTAACTCTGACTCTTGAGATTTGTTAGCCCGCCAAATGCGAACAAAGGCGATCGCACTTAATCCCCCAGCTACCACTATACCCACCACATCCGACTGTGCTGCTTCCCATAATCCACCTAACAGCCCTGCCAGCACTACACCTTGATAAATGTCGGGTTTAAACCACTTCACCCCTGTCAACCAGCTAACCATCTGCAACAGCAGCAAGTCTCTTTGCGGCTTTGTCAGACGACGCCACAAATCAAAATTAATATATATCGGTCGCGCCTGATTCCAGGGTTGGGGAAAGGAGGCGTCAATCACTTTTGCCTGCTCCGGCTTGCTAATAATTTTTGTCATCATCCGACCAGAAGCAGGCATGACATCTAATAAACGACGAATTTCAGCATTTGGCTCCATAATTTTAATTATTAGCCATAATGTCCATAGTTGAGTAGTTCCTAAAATATCAAGTTTGTTAGGGAACTCCAAGAAATAAAAACAACCACTTTAAGCTGCTGACTGATGAGTGTAAATATTGGGATATTTTTTTATTTGTCAGTTCCTTAGAATTGATAATAGTAGGATGCCTAAGATACCTATCTACAGTAATTTTATAGATTTGTGGAGTCGCCCTTGAGTCGAAGACCTGAAAAAAATTGACTTTTTGTGTTAATCTTTGATTTGTAATCTTTCTTTAATACTCTTAAAAAATAAGTCTTTTATTGGTGAAAGATTCTGTAAATTCAGATTTATTAATCAAATAGACAAGCTTTTAAGAATATTGATTTACTCATTTTACAGTGTTTTTCAATTGATTGAATTACACTACTCTTTACTCCCTGTCCCGATCATGGATGCTTTTGCTCTGCTCCCACCCGAATGGACAAATAAGGCAGTACACGCTTATGAGTTCTGCTGTCCTAGCTGTTACTCAAGTAGCCTTGAAGCTGAAAAAGTTTGGTTAAATCGCCGCTCGCCTGTACTTACAGAAGACCGTCGTCGTAAATGGCAAGAGTTCTATTATTGCCAGTGTGGTTGTGTATGGTGGGCTTGGAGTAGCGATCGCCGCCCAAAAGATTTATCCAACCAGCCAGATTATAATCCAACATAGCCAATTTTTTCCTAAACAAAACCCCACTTCAAAATGGGGTTTTGTTTATCTAATTGCCAATTTTAGAAGGTGAAGGTAGTACGCAAAGTACCTACGTATTCAGTATCGTTGTTGTTGTTATGCTCTGGATTGAAGATTACCAGCAAGCCAGGGGTGATTTGCAAATTATCAGAGACCCTGAACTTGTAAAGACCCTCTAAGTGATAAGAGGTATCGTCGTCTAAATCAACATTGGCAGCAGCATTTTTTATACTTCCACCACTAACTCTAGGTGGTTGACCAAAGATCACGCCTAAGACGTTACCTTCTCCACCAAAGTCTTTCAAAGCAAGCGATCCAGCCCAATACCAAATATCTGCATCTGCACCTGCATTAATACCAGTTTTAGCATCAGCAGTTGTATAACCTCCCCAACCACTAAGCACCAATTTAGGGCTAAATTGAAAGCTAGCTTCTACACCGTAGTTATTGGCTAAAGTACGAGTGCCAACTCCAAAAGGATTGTTAGCAAAAGTACTACCTGTACCTTGGAAAAGGTTGTTTATAGCACCATCACTTTGATAAGTACGGGCATAGGTTAGACCAACACTAAAGGCTTTGTTAGGTTGGAAAAATAACTGACCAAAGATAGCGTTATCACCATCGAACAGACCATTATTAACGGTAGGATCGTTAGCAGTCCTAGCTACATAAGCACCAGTCAAACTGATCGGACCTTTAGGATTGAAAGTAACAGTTAAACCAGCGCCTCCTTGACCTTGGCGATAAATCGGGCTGAAACGTCCATAACGAGAGAGCGCACCTCTACCGGAGCTAGCAAAGTCAGGGTTGAAGGTATTGACGTTTTCGTATAATTCTAAATTAGTGGCATCAACTTTGACACGCACTGCATCAGAGAAGTTAAAAGCATAGTTAGCTTTATCGATGACAACAGAGTTGCCATTATTACCATCAAAACCCAAACGGGTCATGTTAGTACCGCTCACACCAGCATTAGAGATAGTGTTGTTAGCATTCAACCGGATTTGCAACTGGTCTGTACCACTAAAGCTGCTATATAAGTTCAAACGAACCCGGTCAGAAAAAGTGGCATTGCTATTTAAGTCTGGGTTATTGTCAGGGTTAGCATCTGTATCAGCCCTTTGGTTGCCAAAAACATCAGACGCAGCGAAAATTGCTTCTCCAACCAACTTGGTAGTAGTGGAGAATTGATTAGCTTCCAACTCCGCAGTGCGGGCTTCTAAGCCATCTACACGACCGCGTAAAGTTGCTAGTTCAGCAGAAAATTCTTCTTGTAAACGCTGTAAGGTAGCCAAGTCTTGTTTGCTTACCAAGTCGGCTGTAGCTGTAGCAATCAATTCGTTAACTCGGTCTAAACAGGCATTCAAACCTGCGGCAAATTCATAACGGGTTAAAGCACGGTTACCGCGATAGGTACTATTGGGATAACCTGCAATACAACCGTAGCGCTCAACCAGGGATTGTAAAGCTTGGAATGCCCAATCTGTGGGCTGCACATCCGAAAACTGAGAAACAGATGTTACTTGATCGATATTGTTTGAATCTTCAGCTTGAGATAACTGATTAACAGTTGTGACTTCTTCGTTAACTTCAGCAGCAAAGGCACTATTTGTCACGAAAAATGTAGCCGCGATCGCAATTGGACTAACTTTAATCAGATTCCAAAATTGCTTTGTCATATTTTTACTTTCACTCACACCTAATTAAATCCAATCATGGCAAAATGTTTATCAACACTTTACCTCTGGTGATTTCACACAAAATCACAGCACCGATTATACCTTATCACCTTTAATTAACACAAGCAAGTTGATATTCTGCTAAATTAAAATTACTAATTAGTTAATTTTGGTAACCACAAAATAATGCACCGCTTGTAGTCAATAACTTTTACATTCAACTATCTATTAGTAAGATAGAAGAAAATCATTTAGCTATTTATCAGTTACTTTAATTGTGTAAGTTTAAGAAAAGGTAAGCTTTTTGTAAAATATTTAGTTAAGTTAATTTTATTTGATACATTATTAAAACTCATACTATTGATAAAGATTTTATAACAGTGCTTGGTTTGAGTTAGTAGTTACCCAAGAATTATTTGAACTATTTCTTCGTGTTCTTTACTTTCAAAAAGAAAGTAGAAAGTAGGATATATTTATTTTTTATTCTCAGTTTTGGGATTTTCTGATAATTGACTGTCTTGGAAAGTTCCAATTTAAGTAGGACTCCGCCAAGCACTCCCAATGTCATTGCGACCGGAACGTAGTGTAGGGAAGCAATCCCAGAGTTTTTGGTGATTACTTCTCTACGAGACGCACTCGCGTTCGCTTCGCTCGTAATGACGTAAAATCGTAGTCAGTGCGTAAGTCCTGTTAAGCAAGCTTTATCAGTCAACAGCGAACAGTTATCAGTTATCAAATTCATCTTGATAAGTGATAACTGGTAATTGTTCGCTAATTTAAGAGCGTTGACCAGTGACGATATATGCAACCCTTTGACCGATATTAGTCGCATGATCGGCCATACGTTCTAAACAACGAATCGCCAGTGCCAACAGTACAATAGGCTCAACGACGCCTGGTACGTCGCGTTGTTGGGCTAAAGTCTGATAAACGCGATCGTAAGCATCGTCTACAGTATCATCTAAGTGCTTTAAACCTCGTCCACCTGCTTCATCAAAATCTGCTAAAGCCACTAAGCTAGTTGCTAACATTGCTTGAGCGTGACGGGACATAACTTCAATCTCTGGTAAAGACATATGAGGTGCATAAGGAAAGATTTTAATCGCAATCTCAGCTAAATCCTTAGCATAATCACCAATGCGCTCTAAGTCTCGCACTAGCTGCATAAAAGCACTCAAGCAACGTAAATCTTGTGCTGTAGGTGATTGCAGCGTCATAATCGCTGTACAGTCTGATTCTATTTGTCTATAAAAACGATCGATTTTTTTATCTAATCGGGGAAGTTCCTCTGCTGCTGCTAAGTTACGAGCAAATAACGCTTGGTGGCTGAGGCGAAATGATTGTTCTACCAAAGCTCCCATGCGTAATATATCCCGTTCTAAACGCCTAATACCGCGTGCCAGTTGGGGTCTCTGAGGATTGGGACTGTAACGGACAGCTTTCACACTTGTAATCTCAAACGTGAAGATATTTTTTAACTATAGTCTTGGCTTAAAGAGTTTGCCATGACTTGAGGAAATTGAATTTGCATCCAGGCTCCACCTGTTTCTGGATGGTTCATCGCTTTGATTGAACCGCCGTGAGCCAAAAGAATTTGTTGAACGATCGCTAACCCTAAACCATTGCCAACAATCGCCCCTATAGAATTACTATCCTGCTGCGAATGGGTTCTGGCTTTATCTCCCCGATAAAATCGCTCGAAAACGTGGGGTAAATCTGCTTGGGAAAAACCTAATCCAGAATCAATAAGATTTATTTCGACAGATGACAAACCAGGATTGCCGCCATTATTATTTGTCGATATGATTTTCGCCTGGACGTGAACGCAAGTAGAAGGAAGACTATATTTAATGCTGTTGTCCAGCAAATTGAGAAAAACTTGGTGGATGCGGGCTGGATCTGCTTTAATCCAAAGATTTTCTGGCCCCGAATAACTCAAAGACAGATTTTGCCGTTGTACTAGAGGTTCTAAATTTTCCCAAACAGATGCAATTAGCGATCGCAATTCTACAGCTTCGGTTTGCAATTGGATGTTGGGGTTTGTTTCCATTTGGGTGAGTTCTAACCAGCTTTGCACCAAGTTAATCAGTCGGTCAACTTCTTGCATCAGACGGTTAACCCAGCGATTTAAAGGTGGTTCCAAACGGTTTTGTAAAGTTTCTACAACCAAACGAATCGAAGTCAACGGCGTTCTGAGTTCGTGTGCTAAATCAGAAAAAGAGCGATCGCGTGCTTGATTTACATCCAATAGGGGTTGACGATTTTCTAGAAACACTCCTACTTGTCCGTTGGGTAAAGGCAAGCTAGAAGCCTGCAAAGTTAAAGATTTTACTGTTTGTATCTCTGCTGCATTATCACAAGAAGGATGAAACACCCACTCCTTCGTCTGTGGTTTTTGGCAATCACGAGTTTGCTCAATTAAGCGATCGAGTTCATAAGACCGTACCAGCTCCAGCAGCAACCGTACTTGTCCTGGTTGCCACCTTTGCAGATATAAAATTTCCTGCGCCTGCTGATTGCACCACAGCAGTTGATTTTCTTCATCTACCTGTAAATATCCTACTGGTGCAAATTCCAGCAAGTCTTGGTAAGTTTGCAGCGACTGTTGTAAATCTTGTCGCTGCTCTTTCAAGAGCATAATTTCCTGCCGTAACCCAGGAATTAATAGCAGTCCCACTTTGTCAAAATGCGGGGTTAACGGTTGGAGTACGCGCCTCAGGTAGCGGTTAAGTTGAACCTGTTGCCAAACCCAAAACCCAATGCCTACCGCTAAACCCACAAAAAATCCCAATAAGAGCATTTGAGTTGTTAGTTTTTTGATGATTACTCAAAACTAACAACTATCTAAACTAATTATCCAAACCTATAGCCAAAACCTCGTACAGTCACAATATATTCTGGATGGCTGGGGTCTTGCTCTAATTTTTCACGTAACCAACGGATATGAACATCTACGGTTTTACTATCCCCCACAAAATCTGGGCCCCAAACCTGGTCTAGCAATTGTTCCCGCGACCACACCCGACGTGCGTAACTCATAAACAGTTCCAGCAGGCGAAACTCTTTCGGGGAAAGACTCACCTCTTGACCGCGAACTAGTACGCGACATTCTTGAGGATTTAAGGTTACATCCTTGAATTTTAATACTGGTAGCTGTGGCAAAGTGCTTAAGCGCTGACGCCGCAGTAAAGCACGACAGCGAGCCACTAACTCGCGCATACTAAAAGGTTTAGTGAGGTAATCATCTGCTCCTACTTCCAAACCTAAAACGCGGTCAGTTTCGCTACCCTTAGCACTGAGCATTAAAATTGGTACTGGGTTTCCTTGGTGACGTAGCAAACGGCAGATATCTAAACCATTGATCTGAGGCAGCATCAAATCAAGAACGATCAAGTCAAAGGGAAGTTCCCCTGAGTTGGTTTCAAAACTTTTGAGATACTCCACAGCAGACCGCCCATCGGGGGCAGTTATCACCCCGTAACCCTCTTCTTCCAGGGCTACAGCTACCATTTCCTGGATTAGTTCTTCATCTTCTACCACCAGAATTCGGCTGGTTTGTCCAATATCCGTTCTGGCAGAGTACTTGGTCGATTCACTGGTATACATTGATATCACAAAAGTCTAGGACTGTGGTTGTATCAATTAGGATGATTACATCTATTATCTAGCCTGAGTGCAACCGCGCTTCTACTAAGGTCAATTCTTTTAGATTTCCTTTACAAAAAGTTACATAGGCTACAGAACCTTATTTTGATTATAAAACGCTGTGGCTGGAAGCTGCTTATAGTCATTACTTAGTAGCTGTAAATCTTTAAATCTACTAAATAGCTTCAATTTTTTGTTGACAACACCAAATTAGTATTAAATATATTTAATAGTACCAATTTACTACTATAACAAAATAATATACTTAAAAAACAGAAAGACACAACTGTGGATAACTCGTACTATCCTCAGTAGATGTTGATTATTTCAGTGTTTCCACTGCGTTAAAAATACCATACAAAAGTTACTCTGATGTCTGCATAGGGTGGTCATTGGTATGGCTTGCTACCCGATAAATTATTGCCTATTGAAGGGAGTTGGAATATGACTACAGTTGGAGTCAAGGACAGCAAACAACAACTAATGCAAGCATTTCAACAAATTCTTATTCAAAGGAAAAAGCTGGAATTTAAAATAGCAACCAAGCAAGAGGAAGCAGAAAAACCAAAAAGTCAAGAAATTCTGCAAGCAGCTTCGACATATACAGTAGATGGTATTGTTAAGGGTTTAGCTGATTTACAATTAGAATTTGGCAGTTAAAGCTATTGAAGGTACTTCCAATGTGAATTCGTATCAGGCAATGAAAGAAATAGCTTTAGAACAGGCAAAGAGTCAAGTAAAAAATAAATAAGTAAGAATTCAAAATACAGAATAATTTGACTAGATTTAAGAAGCTATAGCACTCTTGATTTTATAAGTTAATGAGCATTTAAGTTGCATAAAACCAGGGCTGAAGCCCTTGCTACAAGCGAATTATCTTAGAGAAATGAATGACGATTAGCTTAATCATTTTAGATTCTGACGACTAACACGTTTATTCTTCACATAAATAAGCAAGTTGATTTATTTTTTCAACTTGTTATAGAGGCTTAATTAAATTTAAGTCTCTACAATAAAGTCTAATAGTTTTTATTCAGTTTTCTTTGGTTTCTTGATGTCTGGAGGAGGTTGTAGTTTCTTCTTCTTTATTCCGTTAGCCTGTGTTTGATTCAATGCTTGGTTGGAATGTTGCTCTTGATTACCCATAATATTAAATTTTGAAATTTAGTACAATTTAATCTACATTACGGGTATTGTCGATTACAGAAATCTTAGAAAAAAATTTAAATTTATTGAAAAAAGTTAGTAGATAATCTTACCGTTGTAGTCAGCTTGACTTTTAATAAAATAGATACAAATCTTAATATATGAGTCAGCGATCGCTTGCTGGCTGGAGCAAATAGGTAATCTAATATCATATTGCTTAAAGCAGATTCATATTTTCAATCAGCAAGGCCTAAATTTCGTTCTACCCAATCTATATTGAGCGATATTTGACCAAACTTGAGATTTATTACTGTACTAATGCTTCACGTACCCACTGCCTAAATGCGCGTTGCGCTCTACTAGATCCTTGTGTTAGGCTCAATTGCAAAAACTGCAATATTCCCTCAATCACAGGTAACTTCCCAAATATGGGACTAGTTTTCATCTCAATATATTCTGCTTGATTTAAGACAAATACTCGCAACTTGCCATTTCCGTAACACCAAACTTCAGGTACGCCCAACGCCACATAAGCACTAAGCTGGGTATTTGAGGTAACATCGATTTCAATTGCTAAATCTGGTGGTGGATCTACCGACAAATCTAACCGTCGCTTACCGATCGTTTGGCGAGCATTTTGGATATAAAAACAGGTATCCGGTTCTACACCTGCTGCCATTTGCGATCGCTTCAGTGTTGTCGAGAACAAATAGCCGGACTAGTTAGGACAGACAACACTGTACTCAAAAGGACGAGTCAGTGTGTGTAGTTTGTCAAGCAAAGCTAGAGAAACCGAAATTGGGGGGTATATCCTGAATCCGTCCAGGGCCGATCGCTCGCAATGCTTCTTTGAGTAAAATATCCCCAGTGTACAAGGCACGTCCTACAATTGCACCAGTCACGCCTTGGGGTTCTAACGCTAGCAAACTCAACAAATCGGTAACGGAACTAACTCCACCAGAAGCAATTACTGGTATGGAAATTGCCGCAGCAAGTTCTCGCAAAGCTTCTAAATTTGGTCCTGTCAGTGTACCATCACGGTGGATATCGGTGTAAATAATAGCTGCTGCTCCCAATTCTTGCATTCTCACAGCCAGTTGGGTTGCTAAAACTTCTGAAGTTTCTAACCAACCGCGAGTTGCTACGCGTCCGTTACGGGCGTCAATACCGATAATAATTTGTTCGGGAAATTCTTCACACAGTTGTTGCACTAGTTGCGGCTGTTCTACAGCGATGGTGCCGAGAATTGCCCACTGTACGCCCAAATTAAACACTTGTTGGACGCTGGTGCGATCGCGCAATCCTCCACCAATTTCAATCGGCACTGATACCACTTGAGCGATCGCTTCTATTGCCCGAAGATTTACTACTTTACCTGCTTTTGCACCATCTAGATCGACTACGTGTAATCTGGTAGCGCCCTGTTCAACCCACTGTTTAGCAACATCAGCCGGGTTTTCATTAAAAACTTGTGAGCGATCGTAGTCTCCCTGATACAATCGCACACAACGACCTTCTAGTAAATCTATTGCTGGAATTACATCCATTTATTTCTTCCTCATAACTCTATGCAATCAAACACTAGTTTTTCATTTTTAATTGCCTTACAGCTTGCCCAAAACCTAGCACAAGCAAGATGTTAGAAAGCGTCAAAAATAGTTCTGCACTACCGTGCAACCAATCCACATTGGCTAAAGACTTACCATAATGCAATACAGCATAAATCCCTGCCGGGATGGTAATGGCAACAAAAACGAGAGTGCCGTAAAATCCATACAGTGCTAAACGCGGCATTTGCGGACTGCGGCTGATAAACCACAAGAAACCTAAATAGGGAAACAGTGAAAGTGCAAACAGGGTTTCTTTAGAAATCATTGCTCTGATTTAATAGGTTTTGGTTCAACAGTGTTAACAGACTTGGTAGAACGCCAAATTAAATATGCTGCTGCCCAAAGTGTAAAATTACCAACTAAGGTCATGGTAGCTTGAAGCGTTACCAGCCATTCCAGAGATTCGGCGTTGTCGAAATAATGCCAGGTACAGGCACACATGGCGCTGACTAAAGCTGGTAACATGGCAAGGGATAATCCCCACCAGCTGCGGTTATTAGTGAGTTCGCCGTAAGTCCAGATTAACCAAATGGCGACAATCCACTCAATAACGCTAGAAATATGAATAATCCAGGTGGGAATCGAAAGGGCGTGCATAACAAGTCAAAAGTCAAAAGTTAAAAGTCGAAAGATAAGAGTAATTTAGTTCTCTTGTCTTTCTATAAGATCATCTTCCCATAAGAAAATTTATCTGTTGTTGGTAGGATGGCTAACATCCGATCGATTTTTGAGAAAAGTCGATCGTCTAAAATCCTTTTATCCAAAATTTCAAATGGCAAAGATGCGGGCGTTATTGTCTGGATATTACGGTAAAGGTAATGGTGGTGACGAAGCTTTATTAGCAACGCTTTTGCAAATGTTACCAACTGATGTGACGCCTGTGGTGCTTTCGGGCAATCCAAACCAAACCCGCGATCGCTACAATGTAGAAACCTACGATCGCATGGCTGCCTTACCTGTATTGCAAGCTTTGCGCTCTTGTGATGCCTTGATTTGGGGTGGCGGGAGTATCATTCAAGATGTTACCAGTACCATCAGCCCATTTTATTATGGCGGACTGATGGCGTTGGCGCAGAAAATGAATCTGAAAACTGTTGCTTGGGCGCAGGGTATTGGCCCTTTACTGCGTCCGCAGACTCGCTGGCTGGCACGGCAAACCTTCGGTAATTGTACCAAAATCAGCGTCCGCGATCGCGCCAGTGCTGCTTTATTATCTGATTGGCAAATTCCTTGTATTATAGCTCCAGACCCAGTTTGGGCGTTGGAGTCGAAACCAGTACCAGGACTTTGGGATTTACCTGCACCGAGAGTTGCACTAACATTGCGATCGCATCCCCAACTTACACAAACACGTTTGGCTAACTTAACTCGTGCTTTAGTAGATTTTCAAAAAGCTACGCAAGCTTTTATTTTATTACTGCCGTTTCAAAAAAGTGAAGATTTAAGTATTGCCGAAGCTATTCAACCACATCTTAAAGATGTCAGCAAAATTTTATGTCTGGAAGATCCGCAACTTTTGAAAGGTGTGTTTCGCGGTGTGGAAATGGCAATTGGGATGCGCCTCCACAGCTTAATTATGGCTGCTGCTGAAGGTTGTCGCTGTTTTGCTCTCAGTTACGACCCCAAAGTAAATCGTCTTATGGAAGAATTGGCAATACCTGGGTGGGATTTAGCAAGTTTACCAGATGACCCAAACTTAATTAGTCTGACTTGGATGGAGCATTATGCCAATGGCGATCCATTATCACCTGAGCAAATACAATCTTTAGTAGATAGGGCATTAATGCACCGCGAGTTATTGAGCCTAGCTTTATGTAATAATTAAGACCAAAAATCTAGAGCCGAGAAAATACAAACTTCGTTTATATACTCTTTGGTTAAATTGCGATGCTTGTTCCCAGTTTACCAAATCGGCTTTTGCAGATTATTGACTAGATAACATCTAATATCAAGCCGAATAGGTAGCGGGGCGATCGTTAAGCATCAAAGAAATCGAAATAAATTATAAACAATAGCTAAAGTAAATACCAGCACTGACACTTAAGAGCGATCGGACAATGGTGGCTCATGTCCCTGAGAGTAAGCTTTGGTTGTGACAGCAAGGGAGTAATTGTCAAAATTCGGTTTGTAAATTGATTATGAAAATACTTAAGTGTCATTTATAACGATTTAATTCGGCGATATTATTTAGTAACAGGACTTACGCAACTAGCAAATATCTTCCTATCAAGAGTCAAGTTTTTTAGACTTTGGACTTTTGACTTGGGACTATTTTGCGAAAAAAATAACACTTACGTAAGTTATAAGCAAGAAAGAATAAAGGCGTCACTCGCCAGAATTAAATCCTGAATTATGAATAACAAAGTAGATAAATCGTGATTTAGAGCAAGTAAATTCAATCGTGGAGATAAATAATAAATTTTTGATTGATTACGCTTTTTAAACATGGGATATTCTAATTTATTCTAATGAATTATAAAAATAACTATTGAGATTATTGCAATGATCGGCTTTGGCTTTTGGAACATAATTATAATAATTTTAGTTGCTTTAGTTCTCAAAAATAATTGGCGATTAGATGCTGAAAAAGCCGTCTAGAAAAATTCTTTATTCTTAAAATCTTCTGTAATCCAACGGTTAATGCAATTTTTTCGTCAACCAATTGTTAACTTTCTCGTCCAAGCAGGTGTTGTATTAGTCATTACAAGATTCCTCTGTTATACCGATTGGCTAATTTATTTCCTAAATCAACCACATCCACCCTTGTGGGACTTTCAATGGTACTATGTAGCGAGTAAATTGGCTCATCGGCTCTCTAGCAAACCACTGGAAGGTGAAAGCAGGGGAATTGCCATACTTGATGAAAGTAACTATCTTCGCCCTACCGAGTTATGCCGTTTTAGGAATCACCGTAAGTATTTTAGTCTTAGCAATTAGTTCCCTTCGTCAAAAGCAGGTTCTGAAATTTGAACTATTGAATCGGATGTCAACTTAGAACACCAAGAGTCATAAGTAAGTGGGCGTGAATAATTAAAGGTTTGTAGTCAAGCGGCTCCAGTCCGGAAAATAGGGCTAGAGCCGCTCATTGGCAACCAGATGGCCCAAATTTGATTAGTCTGACTTGGATGGAGCATTAGGGTAATGGCGATCCTTTATCACCTGAGCAAATACAGTCTTTAGTAGATCGTGCCTTAATGCATCGTGAAGTTTTATATAATGCATTAACTTGACTTTTAGTCAATAAATTTTAGATTTTAGATTTGTGATTTGAAATTAACTTGATAATAAGACCATACAAGAGCGTACATATTATTAATATGACACAGGTATCCCACCCACGACGCACCCGTATTCTACAAGCATCATTAGCACCTGAAGAAGTGCGTCACCGTCAGGAACAACGTGATGCTCTTGCTATGCAGTGTCGTGCTATTTTTGAGCGCTTACGTCCAACTTTGATCCAAACACATTACAACTGGCATATTGCCATTGACCCTGAAACAGAATAGTACCTTATTGACCCAACGTTCTTGGGGATAATACAAAAAATCCACGATGCTTATGGCAACATCAACGAAGTAAAACTTACCATATATCGACTTAACGACACAGGAACCTGCGGTAGGCTATGATTGCAGGTTTGTTTGGGGATAATGGCGAGTTATTATTTGAAATTCAGCTTGTTGCTGCTAATAATAAAAAATTTCTGTTGCAGCTTTACTCGATACTGGGTTTACAGATGGGTGGTTAGCCATTAATACTCAAGACTTGGAAGTATTGAAGTGGTCATTGATAACCGCACAAATTGAAATGCGGACAGCACGAGGAGAAGCACGATTCGATATCTATCAAGGCAAACTCATTATTGATGGAACTGAAGTTATAATTACCGTCCATGTTGAAGATGAAATTCCTGATACTATAATAGGTTCGTTGTGGCTGGACATTATGCAGTTGGTAGTTAACAAACCAAAAGGGATATTAACCCTTGAAATCGTAGATAGTATTAGTACTATCCTGTGATAAAAATATAGGCTATTGAGTTGTTTTACCACTGACAATCCCTGACCACTGCACTTTTTTCTCTTGTTCGCGGCGGTAAGAAAAGAAATGCTCTGGAGTTTGGAAAGTACAATAAGGAGCGATCGCAATTTGTTCTCCACCAATTCCCAAACTTTCTAGCTGTAAGGCATTTACTCGCCGGACATCTAGCCTGACCTTTCCTGGATTGGGGTCTGCTAATAAAGGTGAATTGGGCAGATTTTGTAATGCTTGAACAATTTTTTGTTCGTCATTATGTGATATAATGCTGGCTCCGATTTCGGCAGCTACATCAACAGAAACCTGGTAAACTTCACCAGCGATCGCTGGCCCTATCGCCACACGTAAATTATCGAGTTGGCTGCCTTGGGATTGTAATCGAGCGATCGCTTGGGGAACAATCTTCTTGGCAGTACCCCGCCATCCAGCGTGTACTGCTGCCACTTGTCCAGTTTTCACATCCCCAATCAGCACGGGTGTACAATCTGCACTAGCGACCCAGATAGCTTGTAGAGGCTGTTCGCTAATTAAACCATCTGCTGATGCTAAACCATCCTCAAGAGTGCTGGTAGCAATTTCTTGGGGGGTGAGAACAGTATTGCCATGTACTTGCTTTAAGCGATAGACTGATGCCTCCGGTTGGAGTACTAGTGTGAGATCTTGTGGCGATCGCGGCCAAAACTGCTGGGTAAAGAAACCGTGATCCCAATCCAGAATACTACACCTCAGATAGGGCAGTCCTTGCCAATTACACCAGTACCAAGTGTGCATCGTTAACCAAACCTAAACAGAAAATCTACTCATCAGCCAATTAATGCTAACTTGAACAACGCTATTTGGGTTAACTGCTGTGGTATTTGATTTGCAAAATTTAGAAGCAGCTTTAAAGGCAGGGCGTAAATATCCATATTTACCATTCGATCTGCATTTTTTTGAAAGTGTCTCCTCAACCAACCAAACCCTTTGGGACATGCTAAACCTTGGGGCTAGTTCGGGAACAGTAGTAATTGCAACTTCACAGACTGCTGGACGGGGACAATGGGGACGCCAATGGATTTCTCCTGCTGGGGGATTGTATCTTTCGCTAGCGATTTCTCTCGACCAGAAAATAGCAGCTACCGACAGCTATCAGCTAACTTTCGCTAGTGCTTGGGGAATAGCGTCTCAATTGCGCCAGCACAACGTAAATGTTGGGATAAAATGGCCCAATGATTTAATTTTAAATGGTCGCAAGCTAGGCGGCATTTTGACAGAAACCAAAGTAAACAAAGGACAAATTACGCAAGCAATAATTGGTGTTGGTATTAACTGGGCAAACCCGGTACCAGAAACTGGAATTAATCTGGAATCGTGGCAAGCTTCCCAAAATTCCAGACTAATTTATTGTTTGGAAATGCTCACCTCTACAGTTTTACTCGGAATAGAATCCGGTATGCAGTGCCTTTTCCAAGAAGGAATAAGTATACTCTTGTCTCGCTATTTAGATTTGCTTACAAATATGGGCGATAAGGTGTACGTCAATAATCTTTCGGGTACTGTAGTCGGGGTGACTCCTCAAGGAAATTTACGAGTTGATTTAGAAACTTATGGCACAAAAGAACTAATCACACCGGAAATTTATATTCAACCCGGTACAATCAGTTTGGGATACCATAAATCTTCCGTTTAAATTTGAGGTTTGTCCAAAATATCGCTCTTTGGACAAGACAAACCACTAGCATCATCTCTTTAGGCTAATTACACACAACTGAGAGAACAAATGACGCAGCGCAAAAATTCTGCCTATCATCGTTTGCACTACTCATGGCAGCGAGATGTGACAAAAAAACGTTTTGCCTCGACGCTACCAGCACAGAGTCTCTGTTGGCTAAGCAGCATCAGTCTCCTGAGCGGCGGCTTCGTGTCTGCTCAAACGGAAACACAAATAGACAATATCGTTCCTACTGTTGAAAGTTCCCAGCCAACAGTAGTTATAAATTCAGCGAAAAAACAGACTGTTACTCCTGAAGTAGCTCAAACACAGCCAGACTTTGCTCAACGGCGAGCCAGACTCAGACACAGACTAGGCAAGAAGCCAGAAGTTGCTCAATCAAAAGAGCCAATTAGGCAGTCTACACCCATTGAAGCTGCTAAACCTGTTGTGATTATCAGACAGTCAAAGCCCAAGTTAGAAACTTCTCAAATCGCTCCTGCAAAGGTGAGAGAGCAAAAACCTAATACTCCTCCCCGCTCGTTACCTGAAAAACTCCCAGAAGTTGCTCAACCAGCAAATAACTCGAACACTACTGTTAGGGCAACGACGGAGAAAACTAAGGATTATAATAACGCCTATATTGACCCCAATAGTTATGACATCGGCGCAACGGGCACTTATCAAGCACCAAATTCTGTAATCCTCACAGAACGCTCTAGTGGTTGCCGAGCCATTTTGCCTTCAGGACAAGGCGTATCTAGTGGGGTTTGCGCTAAAGCGCCCCAAACTGGGCGTGTAGCTAATTCTAATGGTAAATTAGCACCTAGTTGGCTCAGAAGAAGTCAAAACGCCCAGTTGGCAGTCGTTTCACCAGTGCAGCAGGTTGCAACCGCTCCTAGCAATAGCAGATGGCGTGCTGTTCAAAGTGTTTCTAATAGTGAAAGCAAGACTGCATTCCGCCCGAATCGGTTTATTCCTAATCCCAGCGAATTCAACACTACGAAGGTGAGTGCAACTCCTATTGCACCCAGCGGTGGTACTTTACCGCCACCAATGGCAGATGGTAACGTTGCACCCCGCCCTAGCACCGTAGCTTATGACTTCTCGCTGGCATCAGTATTGCCACAAATCCCCTACAGTCCCACAATTGCCTATGGTGGAACAGGAATGATGTATCCACTGTCGATTCCTGCTCCCATTACTTCTTTGTTTGGTTGGCGAATTCATCCAATTACAGGAAACCAACGCTTTCATGCTGGTACAGACTTGGGTGCGCCGATGGGAACACCAGTTTTGGCTGCTGCTCCTGGAACTGTAGAAACTGCTAACTGGGTGGGTGGTTATGGTTTAACCGTTATCCTCGATCACAAATCTGCTGAGCAAACTCTCTACGGTCACATGTCAGAAATCTTTGTTCAACCCGGTCAGTGGGTACAAGCAGGGACTATGATCGGGCGAGTTGGCAGTACAGGCAACTCTACAGGGCCTCACCTGCACTTTGAAGTCCGTCACTTAACACCGAATGGGTGGGTTGCTACTGACCCAGGCGCGGATTTACAAAGCGCCCTCAGCCAGTTAGTCCGAGGCTTGCAGACTGCTCAGGTCAGCCAGGAACCAGGAAGTTAACTGGTTCCTGGGAGAGATGAGGGCGATGTGGTTCGACTTGGCGGTAGTTGAATCTCGACTTCGCTCGATTTTTGCGTAGTCAAAACTCACCAACCGCCAGATGAGGGAGAGAGAATTGCTAACTCTTAACTCTTGTAGAGACGCAATTAATCGCGTCTCTACCTAACTCCCTATTTGGCTAATGCCCCATTCCCATTTTTAAATTATAAATACCCGTGTTCTACTAAGAATGCGGGTGTAATGTCGTTTATACTATTGTTATCAGGGTCTGTGGTGTGTGGCTTGCCTGAATGGAAGAATTTTTCGACGTATTTGCCAAGAATATCTCCTTCTAGATTTACCAAACTGCCAGCAGCCAAGTAACGAAGATTTGTCTCGGCATAAGTAAGGGGGATTACCGCCACCTTAAATTGCGAAAATTCTGGCTCATATGCGGCTACTGTAAGGCTGATACCATTGATGGCAATGCTACCTTTGGGGACAATGTAGCGTGCGATCGCCTCTGATGCACTAAAGGTCATTTCCCAAGAACTAGCCGTTTGTTCTGCCACTAGCAATCGTCCGATGCCGTCTACATGACCCATGACAAAATGACCGCCAATTTTGCTGCCAACTTTCAGCGACGCTTCTAAATTGACATATTTCTGCTGGGTTTGCTCACCTCCCAAAGTGGTGCGGCGCAGCGTTTCCGGTGAAGCAGTAGCGATAAACCCATCTTTTAAAACTTTTTCTACTGTCAAACAAACGCCATCTACCGCCACACTGTCACCATAAGCCAAATCTTGCATAATTACTTCAGTTGACTGGCTAACACAAGTAATTTGCCAAGAATCGCCCCCTAAGGGTTTCATCGTTCCTAATGCTTGGATTAATCCTGTAAACACAGCTTTTTTGCCAAACTAACTCTATTTATTGCCTAATTTTGACTGAAATTAATTAGTAATTGTCACAAAAATTGTGAATATATTAGTATATTTTCTGACTTTTTTTATATAAGGAATATTAACACATTAGCATCCTTCACAAGGCATACTTGGGTAAGAAGCTTATTGTTTAAGTAGACCCATTTGATTTACTCTGGTGTTCACCACAAGTTCGGAGTTTAATAGAAGCAATTATAGAGAACGAATGCTTATGTTTATTACTGTCGCCAAACCACCCGAAAAAGGGTACTATTTGTTACACAGCATCCAAAGCTCTCAACAAATTGTAGAGGCTTAGCCAATGATTGAAATGAAAGTCGCTGGCATAGCATTAGATGCCATAACCCGTAGCCCGATCGTACTTTTGAAAGATTCTTCAGATCGGCGGGCTTTGCCAATTTATATTGGTCAAGAACAAGCTAGGGCAATTATGGGCGCATTGGAGAATCAGAAGCCTCCTAGACCCTTAACCCACGATTTGATGGTGAATCTTCTAGAGACTTGGAACATGACTCTAGAGAAGGTGATTATTCATTCCCTGCAAAAGGATACATTTTATGCAGCCTTAATTGTCCAGCAAGGCGAGGTCAAAAAGGAAATTGACGCCCGTCCTAGCGATGCGATCGCCATTGCGCTGCGTACAAATACCCCAATTTGGGTAATGGAAGAAGTCATCGCTGATGCTTCTATCCCTGTTGACCGCGATGCAGATGAAGCCGAACAGCAAGCCTTCCGTGAATTTATTTCCAATCTTCGCCCTGAGGATTTGATCAAGCGCTTCGGTAATGGCGACAGCTAAGTTATGAGTTAAGAGTTATTTTCATTTAACTCCTAACTCTTGTACGGACGCGATTAATTTTGAAAAGACTTGGGTTAATCGCGTCTCTGTTCTAACTAGTGTTAATCATGCAATACCGACGCTTTGGGAAAACAAATTTGCGCCTCTCGGTTTTTTCCTTAGGAACAATGCGCTACCTGGCTGATTTTGAAAATGCTCAGCAAACCATCGAACAAGCCTTAGCCTTAGGAATTAATCATCTAGAAACTGCCAGAGGTTACGGCAAAAGTCAGGAATATCTTGGTAAAGCGCTAAAAGCTGGTTTATCAGTACCCCGAACGAGGCTGCACCTGACTACCAAAATTCCAGCCACAGTAGATGCTGACACCATGCGTCGGTGCATCGACGAATCCCTAGAACAATTACAAATAGATTATATAGATTGCTTAGGCATTCATGGCTTGAACACTTGGCAACATTTAGAATGGGTGCAAGCCAAAAATGGTTGTATGCAAGCTGTAGAAGAAGCTGTTGCTGATGGTCGAGTGCGACACGTTGGTTTTTCCACCCACGGCTCGTTAGAGCTAATTCAGGCAGCTATAAATACAGATTTTTTTGAATTTGTTAATCTGCATTATTACTATTTTTTCCAACGCCACGCCCCAGCAATTCAACTAGCAGCCGAAAAGGATATGGGGATTTTCATTATTTCCCCTGCTGATAAGGGAGGACGCCTCTACACACCACCCCAAACTCTAAAAGACCTGTGTCAGCCGTATTCACCCCTAGAATTAAACTATCGATTTTTACTAGCAGATAACCGTATTACTACTTTGAGTATCGGGGCAGCCAATCCAGAAGAATTAATCGAACCTTTGCGAGTTGCTGACCGAGATAATCAACTTACACTAGAAGAAATTTTTGCATTTGAGCGATTAGAAAATCATCAAAAAATTGCTTTGGGAATTGATAAGTGTAGCCAATGTTATGCTTGTTTGCCTTGCCCAGAAAATATCAATATTCCAGAGGTATTGCGGTTACGAAACCTGACATTAGCATACGAGATGACAGACTATGGACAATATCGTTATGGAATGTTTGAAAATGCCGGTCACTGGTTCCCCGGAATGAAAGCTAACCGCTGTACAGAATGCGGCGACTGTTTACCACGATGTCCAGAAAAATTAGATATTCCAGCTTTATTGGCAGATACTCACCAGAGATTAAATGGCAAAGCAGGTAGGAGATTGTGGGGATAAAGATGTAAAATTTATTAAGATTAATATAGAGTTATAAAGATCCGCTGCACCAGGGGTATCTCGTCCAAAGAAAGATGAAAATTAAAAAAAAAGAAATATTGTACGCCAATCACTGACGGTTTTCCGCTATAGTGGACGGGCTGTAAGCTTAGTATGGACTACTAGCCGATCGCTGACTATTTTTCTGGCTAGTTTAACTTTAGTGGCTGGTCTTTTACCGGCGGCGATATCCTACCTCGGTAAGTTGATTGTTGATGCGGTGGTATTTGCCTCTCAAGTTAATTCAAACGGCAATGGTGTCAATATTTATCACCCATTATTGTATGTAGGATTAGAAGCGATCGCTGTAATTTTACTAGCAGGTAGTCAGCGAGGAATCGTCATTTGTCAATCGTTATTGCGGGCGCTACTAGGTCAACGGGTAAATGTACTCATTTTAGAAAAGGCGCTGACACTCGATTTGAGGCAGTTTGAAGACTCAGAATTTTATGACAAATTGACCAATGCCCGACGAGAAGCATCGGTTCGTCCCCTTTCTCTAGTAAACCGCACCTTTGGGTTAGTGCAAAGTGCCCTTTCTCTATTCACCTACGGTATTTTGCTAGTAAATTTCTCCGTTTGGGCGGTGGTGGTGTTGATTTTAGCAGCTATGCCTGTATTTATTACAGAAACGAAGTTTGCTGGAGAAGCCTTTCGCTTATTTAGTTGGCGTGCGCCAGAAACTCGTCAACAGCATTATTTAGAAAGTCTGCTAGCAAGAGAAGATTTTGTTACAGAAGTCAAACTCTACCAGCTAGGAGAGATGCTACTAGAACGTTACCGCAACCTATTCAATCTACTTTATGAGGAAGACCGTGATTTGACTCTGCGGCGAGGACTGTGGGGGTATCTCCTAAGTTTACTCAGTACTGGTGCTTTTTATGTGGCATATGCTTGGATTGTGCTGGAAACAGTGCTAGGTAAGATTTCCTTAGGAGATATGACAATGTATCTGACTGTGTTTCGCCAAGGACAGTCTACTTTTTCCAATGCCCTTACTTCTATTGGAGGGATGTATGAGGACAATCTATATCTATCAAATCTCTACGATTTCCTGGAAGAGGAAGTACCAAAGTCTTGGGGTAAAGCAACCATTGGTTTAAATTCCCAAGATGGTATTCGTTTTGAGAACGTCTCATTTACTTATCCAGGAAGTTCCAAGCCAGCGTTAAGAAACATTTCACTGCATTTGAAACCCAGAGAAAAACTGGCAATTGTCGGTGAAAACGGTTCTGGTAAGACTACTTTAATCAAACTACTTACCCGACTCTACACTCCTGACTCTGGGCGAATTTTCTTAGATGGCTTGGACTTGCAGGAATGGGACGCAGATGTACTGCGGCGTCGCATTGGTGTGATTTTTCAGAACTTTGTCCGCTATCAGTTCACTGTGGGTGAGAATATTGGTGTGGGCGATGTAGAACATCTTGAAAGCAATACCCGTTGGCAAACTGCTGCCGAAAAAGGCATGGCTCAATCTTTTATTGACCAATTACCCCAGAACTTCCAGACTCAACTTGGTCGTTGGTTTAAGGGAGGACAAGAACTTTCTGGAGGACAGTGGCAGAAAATTGCCTTGTCTCGTGCTTTTATGCGATCGCAAGCAGATATCTTGGTGTTAGATGAACCAACATCAGCAATAGATGCCCAAGCTGAGTTTGAGATTTTCAATCATTTTCGCGCTATTACTCAAAATCAGATGGTACTTTTGATTTCCCATCGCTTCTCCACAGTACGAATGGCTGACAAAATCCTGGTTATAGAAAAGGGCGAAGTTATAGAACAAGGAACTCACGAAGAATTATTACAGGCAGGAGGACGTTACGCTAAATTGTTTTCGTTACAAGCAGCTGGTTATCAATAGAAAAGGGGGCTATCAGCCCTCACTACAGTTTATTTATGAAGTGAGCTACTTAATGAATTCAAATAGCGATGCCTACGGCGGGCTGCGCCTATGCTCACTTTGTACAAAGCACATAATACCTCTATTTAACCACGTTAAACTGTTCGGTAAAGATGCGTGAAATCTCTTTAGTGTCTAGACGCTTTGTACCATTAAAAATTACTACTCAATAGAACTATGCAAATAACACAACAGCGATACTATACTCCAGAGGAATATTTAGAGCTAGAAGAAGCTGCTGACTACAAAAGTGAATATATTGACGGACAAATAATTCCTATGGCGGGTGGAACGATAAATCACAATCGAATCTCACTGAATCTAAGTGCTGCCTTAAATTTTGCATTTCGACAGCAAGATTACGAAGTTTTCATGGGTGATATTCGTCTATGGATACACCAAAAGCGTACCTACACCTATCCAGATGTGATGATTCTGGCAGGTGAACCGGAATATTTCAACAACCGGAGCGATATAATTGTCAACCCCCAGATTATTGTGGAAGTTTTATCAAAATCCACCAAAGGCTACGATCGCGAAGATAAATTTGAGGCTTACCGGACAATTTCTACCTTCCAAGAATATCTATTAATTGACCAAACTCGGATTCATGTAAATCAATTTTCTAAAACCGGGAAAAAGCAATGGACGCTTCGTGAATATGATGAAGAAGATGAAGCGATCGTACTTGTAACTGTACCCTTTGAGATTTATTTACAAGATTTATACAACAAAGTGAAGTTTGAGCCTGTTGAGTTGAAAGGTGAAAGTACTGATGTTGAGGGATTGGGGTAATGTGCGTAGGCGTAGCACATCAAAGATATCGCTTAATTTGTCTCAGTTGACAAAGGCGATCGCCTGACGACAAGCTGAAGAAGCGTCTACGCTCTTTTACCAGTAACTTTTAAGATTTATATAGCTCTATTCACCAAACTCTCTAACTATCGTTGTTATTAGCAGAAATAGTGAGAGTTCATTGTCTTGAAAAGGAATAAACTCATACTTGAGATAAAATTCCTTTGCCTGAAAATCAATAGCATCAACTCTCACAGCATATATTCCAATTTCTTGGGAAGCACAAACAGCGCGATAAAGAGCATCAACTAATAATTCACCTCCCAAACCTTGTCCTTTAACCGAATTATCTACTGCTAATCTCCCAATTAGTATTGCTGGAATTGGATAGGCAGGCATCCCACGATGATAAGATTCTGGCAACGATTCATACTCAATAACACTAGCACTGACAGTATAATAGCCATCAATCTTCAAGCTTCCTGATGCCGAAATTGCTACAAATGTTTTAGCAATTCCCCTGTTATGATTTTGCCGTGCATATTTCTTAAGATAATCATTCAAAATTGCATAACCGCAATCAAAAGAATCTCTTTGATGCTTTTTCTCTATTGGTACAAAATTCCATCTTACCTCGCTATCACTTGTCATACTTCTGTCTATATTTGTGAATAGCAGATTTGAGTTTTCCCTTCAGTTCTGGCGGGTTTTCCATTACTGACATAAATAAATCTCTATCAAGATTAGACAGCACCAGCCTTTCATTTGCATCTATATCTTGCTTGGCGACTGGCAAAACATGAAAAAGTGTATAAGCACTCAAAGAAATTCCTTTGAGACTTGCAGCACGTTCTAGTAGTTCTTTTTGTTCTTGGGTGACTCGTAAATCGATACGACAATCTTTTGCAGATGATGTTTCTGACATGGCTAATTCCCACTTTTAGCTGAGTCTCTATTTACAGCATAGCTAATATTAGTGGACAATGTACACACAATATTTGGAAAATAGGATCGTTTTTTATTACTCTAGGTGAATTAAAACACTAGGGTGGAGATAGCGATCGCCTCCCTTCCCCTCATCCCCCATCAACTTAGATAAAATCACTATGGTGCTACTTAACCCCAAGTCTAATGAAAAGCGATATCTCCGATGGGCTACGCCTAAGCCCTTCTTCCCCACCTTCTCTTCAACGTCCCGAACTACTTGCACCAGCAGGTAACTGGGAATGTGCTAAAGCTGCTGTGGAAAATGGAGCAGATGCAATTTACTTTGGTTTGGATCGCTTTAACGCCAGAATGCGGGCACAAAATTTTACTGAGGCAGACTTGCCCCAATTGATGAGATTTCTGCACCGTCGAGGCGTAAAGGGTTATGTCACTGTCAACACACTAATATTTCTTAAAGAACTAGCACAAGCGCAACAATATCTCCGCACAATTATTGCAGCAGGTGTAGATGCGGTGATTGTTCAAGATATTGGTATATGCCGTCTCATCCGTCACCTCTCGCCCGATTTTCCCATCCATGCTTCTACACAAATGACTATCACTAGTACGGCTGGAGTGGAATTTGCCAAGTCTCTCGGCTGTCAATTGGTGGTACTGGCACGTGAATGTTCTCTCAAAGAAATCAATAAAATTCAGCAGCAGATTGTGCAACAAGATGCTTCCTTACCCCTAGAGGTCTTTGTTCACGGTGCTTTGTGCGTGGCGTATTCCGGTCAGTGTTTGACTAGTGAGGCTTTAGGCGGACGTTCTGCTAACCGAGGTGAATGTGCCCAAGCTTGCCGGATGCCCTACGAGTTAATCGCTGACGGGGAAGTTGTGAATTTAAAAGAACGCAAATACTTACTCAGTCCTCAAGACCTAGCAGGATTAGATGTTTTGCCAGATTTGGTGAAATCAGGTGTAACTTGTTTGAAAATTGAAGGTCGTTTGAAAGCCCCTGAGTATGTTGCTAATGTTACCCATGTATATCGCCAAGCCCTGAATCGGGTGATGGAGGAATTGGGACAGGATGTAGGGAAAGTATCACAAAAAATTTCTGCTTCTGAGGAACACTACAATTTAGAGATGGCATTTTCTCGCGGACTCTATACAGGGTGGTTTAGCGGGATTAATAATCAGGAATTAGTTCATGCCCGTTTCGGTAAAAAACGTGGGGTTTATCTCGGTGAGGTTACCCGCATTCACAATGAACAGATAGCAGTCAAACTAGAAGCACCTGTCAAACCGGGAGATGGAATTGTGTTTGACTGCGGTCATCCAGAGGCGAAGGAAGAAGGCGGCCGGGTTTATGCTGTAGTGTCCAAAGGTAAGAAAACTCTGCTGACCTTTGGTAGAAGTGATTTGAACTTACGTCGGGTGCATGTAGGCGATAAGGTTTGGAAAACCAGCGACCCGGAACTCGATAAACAACTGCGTCAGAGTTTTGCTGGCGAGAACCCACAATTTCAGCGTCCGATTGACTTAGAGGTTTATGGAGAAGTTGGTCAGAAATTAGTGGCGATCGCTCGCGATGAACTCAGTAATATTGTACAAGTAGAGTCTGCAATTTCACTGGTGGAGGCGCATACCAAACCGCTAGATACAGAACGTTTGCAAGAACAATTCGGTCGTCTCGGTAATACACCTTTCTGTTTGGGAGAGCTAACCAACCGTCTCAGTGATACCGTTATGCTGCCCGTAAGTGAGTTAAACCGGATGCGGCGAGATATAGTGGCGCAGTTGGAAGAATTGCGGAGTCAACCCAAGCGTTGGGAATTACGTTCTGATGTTTCTTTTGAAGACTTACTCCCCTCCTCATCTTCCTTATCCCTTTCATCTCCTTCACTCATCGTTCTAGTACGAAACTTTAAGCAACTCCAAGCCGCCTTGAAAGCTGGTATTGAGACACTTTACTGTGAATTTGAAGACCCTCGTGCCTACCGAGAAGCAGTACAGCTAGTACATCAACAAAGACAACAATCCCTACTCCCCACTATTTGGGTAGCACCACCCCGAATTACTAAACCGGGAGAAAACTGGATTTTACAGCAAGTACGTGCTTCAAAGGCAGATGGCTATCTGATACGCAACTATGACCAATTGCAATTCTTTGCCCAAGACCGTTGTATCGGAGATTTTTCGCTTAATGTTGCCAACCCTTTAACGGCAGACTACTTTCAGCAGCGCTATAGTTTGGAACGGCTAACAGCATCCTATGACTTAAACATTAGCCAACTTGAAGACCTGCTCGCCAGTTGTCCACCTCAGTGGTTTGAGGTGACAATCCATCAACATATGCCGATGTTTCACATGGAACATTGCGTATTTTGTGCCTTTCTTTCAACAGGAACAGATTACACAAACTGTGGACGACCTTGTGAAAAGCATGAAGTGAAATTAAAAGACCGTGTAGGTAGCGAACACGTTCTAAAAGCAGATGTAGGCTGTCGTAATACCGTATTTAACGGTACTGCTCAAACAGGAGCCGAGTACGTACAGCGTCTGCTCGAATTGGGATTACGTCACTTCCGTATCGAGTTTGTGAATGAGAAACCAGAACAAGTGACTAAAACAATACATCGCTATCGTCAACTACTGCAAGGTGAAATCACAGGTTCCCAACTGTGGCGAGAGTTGAAGTTGCAAAATCAATTGGGCGTAACTCGTGGCCCTATGGGAGTATCTGCATTGCGGTCATAACTTATTTTCAAGCCGGGCGGCTAGAAAAATTTGTTCGGCAGTCAAATTCAATTGTGGGAATGTAGGTGATGCAATCTGGTCATTACCCCGAAACAAGTTAACTTGATACTCACCGTCCACTAAATAGTAGATGGAAATAGTAGGTTGTTTAGGATTACCTATGTACCTTCTACCACCCAAAGCTAAATAATCTACAATCCAGTATTCAGGAACGCCAAAAGTTTCATAGTCAACTAGCTTCGATGCATAATCATCCCTCCAATTAGTGCTGACGACTTCAATAATTAGGGGAACAGACGCAGATTGAGTGACTGTTGAGGACTTTTTCCACATCGGTTCTAACGAAAGATTTTTTTGATTTATCACTATTACATCAGGCGAATAACCAGACTCTTTGTTAGGAACCTTGACTAGTGCTTGCTTGAGTATGAGGTAAGGAAGTTTTAATCGTTTAAACTCTAAAGTTATTTCACCAGCTAAAAAACCATTAATCTCTTCATGGTCTCCTACTGGCTGCATTTCAACAATTACCCCGTTATGTAGTTCATAGCATCCACCATCTGGTTTCCAATTTAGGAATTCTTCAAAAGTGATTGTTTTTGGTAAGGCTTGAAACATCACACTTACTCCTGATGATGATTCAGAGTTTAGCAAAATTACTTGCTATTACTCACTTGACCCTCATAACCCCGACTTTTTCAATAAGTCAGGGTACTAAATTAAGTACAGTCATTTGGGATTGAAATCAATACCTACTTCTATTCTGACTCGTAATCAAATGGCTTTGAATAATGCTGAGTACAAAGATTTTCGTATAGGTCAAGATATTATCAACTTTGCTGGGAAAATGGATTTCTTAGATAAGTTGACTGGTAGAAAGTAAACTATATCGAATTTCTTAACGAGACACCCTGTGTTCATAATCGGTTTGCAACTTGTCTGACTATCTCCACAAACTTCAGCACAGTTGGGGATGTCTCGTTTTTTCGCCAAATCATCGCAATACCCACTTTTGGTGTAGATTCTTGTACAGTTTTATAAACTACCCCAGTTCGTTGGAGATTTTGCAAAGATGCTGGCACGATCGCCACACCCATCTCGGCTGCAACTAAGCTAACTATCGTTTGCATCTGGATGGCTTCTTGGGCAACTTTGGGACTAAAGCCTGCTTGCTGGCAGAGACTAATGATTAAGTCATAAAGTCCTGGTGCTAATATCCTGGGAAATAAAATAAACGGTTCATTGGCAAGTGATGTCAAACACACATCAGACTCATTAGCTTGCAAATGTGCTTCAGGTAATGCTACCATCAGCGGCTCTTGAAAAATTATCTCCCAACTAAATCTATTTTCTTCGACAGGTGGACGCACAAATCCTATATCCATTCGACCTTCTGGCAACCACTCTAACTGTCGATCTGTAGTTAGTTCGTGTAACTCTAAGCTCACACCAGGAACTAAACTACGGAAGGTTCGCAGAATAGTTGGCAAAATATTATACGCAGCAGAACTCACAAAGCCAACCACTAACTGTCCAATTTCGCCGCGACTGGTTTGCCGCCCGACTTGAATAGCCTGTTGTAGTTGCCTGAAAATTTGCTGGACTTCACCGAGAAACACTTGTCCCGCTTCTGTTAACTGCACATTTCGTTTCGTGCGATGAAACAGTTCAAAACCTAATTCCCCTTCTAGCTGCCGAATTTGTTGACTCAAGGGAGGTTGGGCAATATGTAAGCGTTCTGCTGCCCGCCCAAAGTGCAGTTCTTCTGCCAAGATGACAAAGTAGCGCAAGTGTCGTAGTTCCATCTGTTACCTGACTCATATCTTTAAAATATTAGTTAGGGTGAAAATATATATTGGACATGATTAAAAATCTTTTCTACTGTAGTGATTAGGTAGTCATCAACCTCAAGCAGATGATTGAGGATTGACAAATCAACACATTGTAATTTCATAGTTTATGAATAATATTTCGACACTCAATAATAATTGGGACACTTCCCTGTATGAAGATAAACACGCCTTTGTTTGGCAATATGGCGAAGACTTGTTGCAACTACTCAACCCCCAGCCAGGAGAATCGATTTTGGATCTTGGCTGTGGGACTGGACAACTCACTGATAAAATTGCCCAAACTGGCGCTCAAGTCTGGGGAATTGATAGCGCACCCGCAATGATAGAAAAGGCAAAAGAAAACTATCCCCATATCCGCTTTGATGTTGCAGATGCGACAAATTTTCAAATTGAGCAGCCGTTTGATGCTGTGTTTTCCAACGCTGTATTGCATTGGGTGAAACCAGCGGATCGGGCGATCGCTTCCATACACCAAGCCCTAAAACCCGGAGGGCGTTTTGTTGCAGAATTTGGTGGTAAGGGGAATATACAGGCGATCGTCACAGCTTTATCCAACGCCTTAGAAGCAATTAATATTTCCGCACAAGCACTGAATCCTTGGTATTATCCCAGCATTGGTGAGTACGCTACCCTATTAGAGCAGCAAGGCTTTGATGTCATCTACAGCATCCTATTTGCTCGTCCAACTCCTTTAACAGAGGGAGAAGCAGGGATGGCAAACTGGATTCGGATGTTTGCCAGCAGTTTTTTAGCACGACTTTCTGATGAGCAACAAATACAAGTAATTCGCGTCGTGGAGGAATATCTGAAGCCAAGACTGTATCAACAGGGAACTTGGCAGGCAGACTATCGAAGAATTCGCATCGTTGCTATTAAAATTTAGATTGTGCGAATTTTAACAAGCATATTAATTATGAATTACGAATTAGTATCAGTTATGGATATACCTAAATTCTGTACAGACGCCTTGACTTACTCCTACCGAGAAGCAAGCTACGCAAAGCGTCTTTGTCAGGAGAAGTGGCTTGTCGTGAGACATCGCCAAACATCCTTTTTATTACTACTAACTATTAGCCTGAGTGCTTTACTAACCACGCCTTCAGTAGCACAAACACCTCCAATACCCTCGCCTTCTAGTGCGCCTTTAGAATTAGATTTATTAACTAACCCAAAAGACTATGTAATTACAGCTAACACCATTAATCCAACACGATTAACTGTTCCTAGTTTCTGGTGGGCACAAGAAAATTTTGAGGAAAAGCTATTGGATAATTGGATCGCATATCCAGCTTTTGCAAAAGAACCTGCCCGAGTAGATTTGATCGTAAATCAGCAAATTTGGAGCATATTAGACGATCTACAGCGCTATGATTTTGTGAATCGTTTAGGTAGCACTGGACGAAACTTTGGTTACAATGTTCGGGTATTCAATTATCAAAAAGAATCTTTGGCAACCTACACTTGTAACTTTAGTATCAGTCCAGCTTTATGCAGTATCCAGATGGGTAATCAGAACAAGATAGGGTTAGGGGGTTCTTTGTAGAGAGTCGGAAAAAAAGTGTCACTAGCTTTGCGTCAACTCAGACACTGACTAAGTATACTTTCTCCCCAGTTGCAAGCACAAATTCAACAGCTTTCCAGTAGTTAAGTGAAAGCACTTAATGAAGCTCTTTAGATTTTTCTACTATCTAACATTTAGTAGTTTGGTTACAAGCACATCAGTAATTTATTTTTTAAAATATCTCAAGCCGTAACGGTCTTGATATTTGCTGATATAGTCTACATTCTGTTGCTCTAACTTTGAAAGCAATTTAGGTGAAAATTCTTTTGGTGAATATATAGGACGATACCAAGGTTGGCTATTAAAGTAATCTTGTAATTCTGGTGTATCAAAACGACGGCCGTGGCTAGCAAATATCGAATTTCGCATAATATCTAATTCAAAACCGCTTTTACCGTCCAAATCGGCATCAGTTACAGGTCTTTGAGAAAGCCAAAAATAAGTATTAACAGTGGTGTTATCGGCTGGCGTTATCAATGGAGTGGGAGTTGGTGTAGATTGAGTAGGAATAGATGGAGTCGCTGGTGTAAATGTAGGAGTTTGGATCGCCGGACTGGAAATAGTTGACGGTGTTTGCGAAGGTAATACTGTTTTGTCTGTTGTCGGTTGAGAAGATTTTGTCAGCATTTGACCAATAATTACAGCTGCACCGATTAATCCACCTACAATCAAACTACCGATGAGTATATTATTCTGACTCTTATTTTGAGGGTTTGGCTGCGACTGAACGGGGACTGTCTGAGGTGCTGGTGCAGATACTACAGTTGCTTGAGTCGAGACGGGTTGCGTCGGGGGAATTGGATTTGCTATGCTCTGCAAAGCATCCAGCATTGCTCTAGCTGTGGGATAGCGATCGCGTGGATGATAAGCGATGGCGCGATCGATTATTCCTGCCATCATTGGGCTGATATAACCAGCATACTGTCGCCAAACAATTTCACCAGTCCGGGAATCTGTCTCTAGTTGTTGTCCTACTCTCCCAGTCAGTAAATAAATTACTGTCATTCCCAAACTGTATAAATCACTCGAATAAACTGGTCTACCTGCGGCTTGTTCGCTGGGCATATACCCAGGTGTACCAATTACAATCGAACTAGTAGGTAGCCCTTGGGAATTCACTACGGTTCCCATTGATTCCCGCACAGCACCAAAATCAATTAGTACCGATTTCCCGTCGTGATAACGCATGATGATGTTATCAGGTTTGATATCGCGGTGAACTATATTTTTCGAGTGGACGTAATCCAGGACGGGTAAGATATTCATGAATAATTCCTGGATAGCTACTTCACTAAATAGTCCTTGTTTTTGGACTTTTGCGGTTAGGGTATCACCTTCAACCCACTCCTGAACTAAGTAAAATTCCCCACCTGAAGAGAAGTAGGCATACAAGGCTGGAATCTGGTCATTTGCGCCACCGAGTTCTTCTAAAATAGCTGCTTCCCGTTGAAACCTCTCTTGGACTAACTGATAAATTTGGGGGTTATTGTGAATTGGTCTTAGCCGTTTCACCACACAACGGCGCTTTGAGGGCATATAGGTATCTTCTGCTAGGTAGGTTTCACCAAACCCACCAGCACCTAATGTGCGGATAACTTGATAGCGATCGTTCAGTAGCTGCGTTGTCATGGGAGATTACCAGCAATATTCATAAGATAGTTTTCCCAAAACTACCTTCATTTCAAATCCAGTAACCCTTGTTCTTTCAATTTAGGATTAAAGCGAACTTCTAGTTGCAAACCACGCGCTTCTAATTCCTTAAAAATCTCTGCTTCTACTCGCCGTGCCACATTTTTAATAATTTTTATTTGTGCCAATTCATCATTAGCTGGATTTTGATAATTTGCCTGTTCTTCAGGTGTCATTACTATTTTCACATCTATGGGATTAGTCCATTTTTCCTTGCTATCCCCATTTCCAGCAGGCACACTGCCATTTTCAGCAATCCAAGCATTTTCAATATTTTCTAAAACTGTGCGGCTGGGGCGTTCAATAGTTTGAACTTTCACCCAATAACATTGGTGCGGTTGACGTACTAAATGCTGCTTCAGGCTAAGATAAACATCACGGGAATATCCCACAAATTGCAGTATTTTTTCTCGGTCAAAGATAGCATATACGCCGATTTTACCTTGAAATTGTTCGGGAAGTTGGCCGCGATCGTCAATGTAATGAGTGAATTCTAAGTTTGTTAAAGCAGGAGTATTGGTTTCAGTATTCATAAACTAAATTTAAAAGTTGCTATTGCCTGTGAATTGAAAATTACTGATTAAATAAAAGTCTCTTTCAAATTAAGCATTATCCAATTTTTGATAAATAGCACAAAGGCGACTAGGTTGAAAAATCTTAGCACTAAACATAAAGTTTGGTGGGATGTTGATAATGGCGTATTCATCAGATGCATGATATTTTTCAAATTCTGCCGGCATTCCTTTAGTGGTAGTTAAGCTATAAGGAACTGGCTGAAATAATAATTTTGTAAATTCGACTTTTTGACACTGTAATTGTTGGCATATTTGGTTTAAAAAAGCTTCACTTGTTAATAAGTTAAATAAGGTTTCTTTTGCTTGTGGTTCAAGAGTAAAACTAGCATCAAAGTTCTGGACAATTTTAAGACGCATTTTCTCTATAGGTACTAATTAACAACTCAGTGATGATAAAGGTTAGGCAACATTTTGCACATAGTAATCCAAAATACTGAGCAACAAAACCTACCTTTTTTAGTAGTTGAGCTTTATGAAAAATCACCACTTTAAGATTAGCCTATTAGATTGTGCGACTTATGTCAGCTAAAAAAGGAAGCTGAGATGATTAAGAATCATGAAGTGTAAAGGATTTTTTTATAGTGAAAATTCAGAATAATTTAATAAAGCTATATTTTGAAAAATTTGTAACACAACTAGTTCTTTTATTGTCTTTATGCTATCAAAAATCTGCTTGAATATCATTTGCAGCTAAAAAACTATCAACATCAAAATTATTCCCTTCCACTACAATGTAAAAAAACTCCATAATCTTAAATTTAAAGCTAGAAATCAAAATTTTATAATGTGTTTTTTGAAAACAAACTAAAAAGGCAAAAGAAAATCTTCTTTTGCCTTTTTATTTTTGTACAAACGCGATTAATCGCGTCTGTACTTTTTACTCGTCGTCGAAATCATCTTCGTCGTCTTCATCGTCTTCTTCGTAATCGTCTTCGTCTGCTATTTCATCAGCAATTAAGTCATCGTCGTCATCTAAAATTGACCTTTCTGCACGTCTGTTGCCATAGCTAGATTCCCCAAGGGTGGGAGAATCTAAATTATAGGTACGAGCTGTGCGGTCATCTAAAACCATATCGAGGGGATCGTCAACTTCATCTAAGACACTACTGCTAATATCAACAGCATAGTCATCGATCGCACTGGTTTCTTCATAGGTATTGTAACCAGTACCAGCCGGAATCAATCGCCCGATAATCACGTTTTCCTTTAATCCCCGCAGCCAGTCAGATTTGCCTTCAATAGCTGCTTCGGTTAATACGCGTGTTGTCTCTTGGAAGGATGCAGCAGAAATAAAGCTGTCGGTGTTCAATGATGCTTTGGTAATACCTAGTAGTACCGGGGTATACTGTGCCCTAGCACCGCCTGTAATTGCCATTGCTTCGTTCACCTGCTCAACTTGGCGCAGTTCCACCAATTCGCCGGGAAGCATTGTGGTGTCGCCACCATCATCAATCCGGACTTTGTTGGTCATCTGGCGCACAATTACTTCAATGTGCTTATCGGAAATATCAATCCCTTGAGACTGATACACCATTTGCACTTCATTGACTAAGAATGTCTGTACCTTCTGCAAAGCATGGCTAGCACAAGCATAAACTCCGTCTTCGGAACCCAAGCTAAAGAAGATTTCCAAAATTTCGTGCGGGTTGGATGGGCCATCGGTTAACGGTTGTCCGGCTGAAATATGAGATCCATCTGGGATAGTTAAATTTTGTCCCGGCCCGAGAGGATAATCTGTAACTACACCATTTGATTCTACAACCTTAATGGCGATCGCTTCATCACCATCACCGTAAACTACCTTGACTTCTCCGGCTCGCCGTGCTAAAATACACGCCTCTTTCGGTTTACGAGCTTCCAGCAATTCTTCAATCCGGGGCAAACCTTGAATAATGTCTCCGGTTTTGGCGCGTTCAAACACCAGCAACACTAAGTTATCACCCCGTTGTACCAAATCTCCATCTTCTATTTGCAATACAGCACCAGGGCTGACTCGATAGGGACGACCGAGGCGGATAGTAATAGCGTAGTTCTGAGTGCTAAGTGCTGAGTCTTGAGTATTTCCTTGACTCGCTTTAGATTCAGCACTCATTACCTTTTTGACATCCATTACTTGCCCAGATTCGTCAGCAAAAACTTCAGTGGCAACTTCTGTACCTGCTACAAGCAATTCACCCGCTTTTACTTTCGGCTGGCTACTGGTATTTACGGTAATCATGTCAGTTTCCCGCAACACCAAACAGCGACGCACATTTTCAGTTCCCTTTTGCACGCCCCGGACTATCCCGCCTTCTTTAGACAAGATTTGAGTACGTGCGACCACGGAACCAGGGGCGATGGTTAGTCCATCTTGGACTTCTAGTGTTGTCTGGGTGCTACCTTGGGTGGCATCAGCGGTAATGTCTCGACGAATTACCAAAGACTCCAAAATCACCAACTGCAAGCGCTGAACTTCTTCATTTTCGCTATCCTGTACCAATTCAATATCTGCTGCTAGGGGGGAAGCGTTGTGGTCTTGTTCGCCTTCTTGCTCAATTTCCAGCACTAGCTGGGTTCGCAGCAGTTCCACACCTTCCACAGATTTCACGCGTTCGGAATCTTTATAAGGCAAGCGCTGCACAGCACGCAACTGAATGGAACGTCCAGTTTGTTGACTTACCGATGTGGTCGATGGCACGTCAGGATTGTTCGGTACGGCGAACTCGACTACTGGACGACTCAACAGGGCAGGGCCTTCTGGTGTCTCTATATACTGGATATAGCGTAATTCTGTGGCGACAGTGCCTTGAAATTCTTCACCTGGCTGGATGAAGGTGTTATCTCGTCCCATGACTGCTTCGGGGTCGTCCACCATCAGTAGTTCCCCTGGCTTCACCACTACTTCCCGCAGAATGTCGTTTTTCTGCGTAACTTCAATCACACCGCTGTTTTGGCAGAAGATGTCCTTCACAACTTCGCTGCCAGCTTCCACAAATTGACCGTCTTCTACCAACAGTAAGGAGATATCTTTATTAACTTCGTGTGTTTCTTCCGGAATCCACAACAGCGTACCACCTTGGACGACTTCATAACCCAGTTTGGCTTTGCCTTTTTTCTGGACTTCTACGCCCGCAAATTTTAGGAATCCACCAGTACTTGTGCGATAGCGGTCGTCAATTAACTCGGCTACAACTTGACCATTTTGCACTTTTGTGCCTGGTGTTGCGCGGAGATTAAATACTTGGTTGTTGCTAGTGGAGACTAGGTAGTTATTGCGACCTTGGGAGCTTTGGACTGTTACTGTTGCCTGGTCTAAGACCACAGAAGCAGTGATAATCTCAATTTCCCTGGTACTCTTACCTGGAGTAGCTTCGGGTAAGCGCACTACACCCCCGTGCAGAGTAGTTAATTTGGTTTCTGCTAATACTCCATTAGAAGCGATCGCATCACCATTTTTTACTACCAATTCGGCACCTGGTGGCAAGTTGTAAACTTCCCCAGATAAAATCCAAATCAAGCCACCGCGTGCGGCTGTAGTTGTAGTGTTGCCTTGACGGTCGGTTTTTTGTTCTGGCACAACTTCCGCAAATTGCACTTCCCCTGCTAAGTCAGAAGCCACATCTTTAACGGCTTTTTCTGTATTAGTTCGAGTAGTGCGTCCACCAAGGGCAACTTCTGCCAACAACTGACCTTGTTTTACTTTATTGCCGTCAAATACATATAATGTAGAACCTTGAGTCACCTGTACTTCTTGGTTAGCTGGTGTAGCATCGCCTTCTTTATTTGGTTCCAAAATGATGACGCCATTGGCCTCAACATACAAAGCATCTTCACCGTGGCGGGTACGATATTGTCTTGTCCGCAACTTGCGGGGAATTTTCACAGTCCCATCGATTTTAGAACGGACTTGTTGCGCCACTTCCCCGGTAAACACACCACCTGTGTGGAATGTCCGCATGGTTAGCTGGGTGCCTGGTTCACCGATACTTTGAGCAGCAATGATTCCCACAGCTTCGCCCAAGTCTACCATCTTGGCGTGAGCTAAACTCCAGCCATAGCAATGTTGACAGACAGAACGTGCAGCTTCACAAGTTAAGGGACTCCGCACTACAACTTCTGCTACGCCAGATTTGCCAATTTCCTTGGCCAAGTCGTCAGAAATTGGGGTGTTGCGTGGTGCAATCACTTCTTTTGTCGTTGGATGTATCACATCCTCACCAACTACCCGTCCCATCAAGCGGGTTGCCAGAGGAATCAAAGTTTTGGCACCTTCTGTCATTGGCCGAATAGGAATGCCTCTATTGGTGCCACAGTCAAATTCCCGAATAATTACATCCTGGGATACGTCCACCAAACGCCGGGTAAGATAACCAGAGTCAGCCGTCCGTAAGGCGGTATCCACCAATCCTTTTCTCGCGCCGTAAGACGAAATAATGTATTCCGTCACCGTCAGCCCTTCCCGGAAGTTAGTTTTGATGGGCAAGTCGATAATTTCCCCTTGCGGATCTGCCATCAGTCCCCGCATCCCTACCAATTGCCGGACTTGGGAGATGTTACCCCGCGCCCCGGAGAATGCCATCATGTATACGGAGTTTAGGGGATTAGTCTTCTTAAAGTGGACAACTACCTCATCTTTGAGGGCTTCACTGGTACCGTTCCAAGTATCAATTACTTTTTGGAAACGTTCTACTTCAGTAATTTCACCCCGTTGGTAACGGGCTTCGGTGGCACGAATTTCTTCTTCGGCTGCTTCTAGAAGCGATCGCTTAGTTGGAGGCACCATCAAGTCATCTACACTAATGGAAACCCCTGCTTTGGTGGCATAGCGAAATCCCAAATCTTTGAGTTTGTCCGCCATGACTGCGGTTCGCGCCGTCCCATAATGCGTAAAAGCCCAAGAGATTAATTTTTGCAGTTGACTTTTGTTAACTACGCGATTGCGAAAAATCATTTTTTCAGTCATTAGTCATTAGTCCTAAGTCATTAACATAATTCGTAATTCGTAATTAACTCTTCAATTACGAATTACGAATTAGAAATTACAAATTAGCTTGCAAGTGCTTCCTGAATCGCTTTATTGTAAATAACCCGACCAGGCGTTGTACGTATATACTGTGAAACGAGATTTCCCTTAGCGTCTTCCCGAACTCGGCGGAACTGATACTTTAATGTCCGGGTGCCATCTTCGTTTTCTTGTACTTCAAGAGGTTCTGTATCAGGTTGGTCTGATTCGAGTTCGCCGTCAAACCGCACATAAATATAGGCGTGCAAGTCAATTTCCTCTTGCTGGAAAGCCATAATTACGTCATCTAAGGAAGCAAAATACTTGCCTGCACCTTTGGTAGCAGCGGGATTTTCTGCTGTTAAGTAATATGCTCCCAACACCATGTCTTGGCTAGGCGTGATAATCGGTTTACCTGTGGCTGGTGACAAAATATTGTTAGAAGCCAACATCAACAACCGTGCCTCAGCCTGACTTTCTAATGACAGCGGCACGTGTACCGCCATTTGGTCGCCATCAAAGTCAGCGTTAAATGCCGGACACACCAAAGGATGCAGTTGAATTGCTCTCCCTTCTACCAAGATTGGTTCAAAAGATTGAATACCCAAGCGGTGCAACGTCGGTGCCCGGTTAAGTAGCACTGGGTGTCCTTCAATTACTTCTTCCAATACATCCCAAACACTAGGGTCATTACGCGATATTAGCTTTTTCGCAGCTTTGATATTATTCACCATACCACTGCGAATCAGGCGGTTAATCACAAATGGTTGAAATAGCTCAATTGCCATTTCTCTAGGCAAACCGCACTGGTGAATTTTCAGCTTCGGCCCGACCACAATTACCGAACGTCCAGAGTAGTCAACTCGTTTACCTAACAAGTTTTGTCTAAAACGTCCTTGCTTACCTTCAATAATGTCGGACAAAGATTTCAAGGGTCGGTTATTCGCCCCCACCACAGTCCGTCCGCGACGACCATTGTCAATCAAAGCATCCACTGCTTCTTGCAGCATCCGCTTTTCGTTCCGCACAATGATCTCTGGTGCCAAAATTTCTTGCAAGCGTGCCAAACGATTATTCCGGTTAATTACCCGCCGATATAAATCATTCAAATCGCTAGTAGCAAACCGTCCGCCATCTAGCTGCACCATTGGGCGCAAGTCGGGGGGAATCACCGGAATAACTGCCATTACCATCCACTCTGGTTTAGAACCAGTAGCGATGAAGTTGTCAATTACCCGCAGTCGTTTAATAAGTTTGGCTCTTTTTTGTCCCTTGGCATTGCCAATTTCTTCCCGCAGGCTTTCGGCTTCTTGCTCTAAATTGATATCGGCAAGCAAGCGCAGCAATGCTTCAGCACCAATGCCTACTTCTACGCCCTGTAGCTGAGAATCTTCACTATAAATTTGGTCTTCAATTTCCAGCCACTGGTCTTCACTTAATAGCTGTTTATAACTTAAAGTTTCGGCATTGCCTGGACTTAAGACAACATAAGAGTTGAAATAGACAATCTGCTCCACATCCCGTAAGGGCATATCCAGTAGGATGGAAATATAGCTAGGAATGCCTTTGAGATACCAAACGTGAGCTACTGGCGCGGCGAGCTTAATATAACCCATGCGATGCCGCCGCACCCGTGACTCGGTAACTTCTACCCCACAGCGCTCACAGACAATCCCTCTGTGACGCACTCTTTTATACTTACCACAATGACATTCCCAATCTTTGGCTGGGCCAAAGATCCGCTCGCAGAATAAGCCATCCATCTCTGGCTTAAGAGTTCGGTAATTAATCGTTTCTGGCTTGGTGACTTCACCAACTACCTGACCATTGGGCAAAGTTCTCTCACCCCACTGGCGAATACGTTCTGGTGATGCTAAGCCGATTTTTACGTAGTCAAACTGATTAGTTTGGGCTGGTCTCATCTTTAGTAATTCGTAATTAACAATTTCTAATTCGTAATTAACAATTTTTAATTAGTAATTCGCAATTGAAAATTAATTGCGAATTACATAGCTTACTTCTCGCTAAAAGCGAGTATTATCAATTACGAATTATTCGTCATCTTCGAGTGAATCGCGGGAAAGAGATTCGTAAGTGGGTCGGGGAGGTGTACGGCGGGCTGATTGGTCTGCCATCAAATCGACTTCCACATCTAAGGAACTACCATCTGCTTGGGTTTCTACCTTGTGTACGGCAATGTCTAATCCCAATGATTGTAGTTCGCGCATTAACACCTTAAAGGACTCTGGCGTTCCTGGTCTAGGAATTGCCTTACCTTTAACGATCGCATTTAACGCTTCATTTCGTCCTTGCATATCGTCGGATTTCACTGTCAGCAATTCCTGTAAGGTGTAAGCCGCACCAAAGGCTTCCAATGCCCACACTTCCATTTCCCCAAACCGCTGACCGCCTTGTTGGGCTTTTCCACCCAAGGGTTGCTGGGTCACCAGTGAGTACGGGCCTGTAGAACGCGCATGGATCTTATCGTCTACCAAATGCACCAGCTTCAGCATATAAGCCACACCGATGGTAATTGGTCGGTCGAAGGGTTCGCCTGTACGACCATCAAACACCATGATTTTACCTGGGTCATCTGGGTTATATACCCAGTCTTTGCTGGTTTCATCCCGTGCTTCTTGCAATTTGCCATGCACGATTCTCCGGGATGACTCTTCACCATACATTTCGTCAAAGGGAGTAATCTTAAATCGCACTCCCAAGGTATGACCAGCCCAACCTAAGAGGCACTCAAATACTTGTCCGACATTCATCCGGCTGGGTACGCCCAAGGGGTTAAGTACGATGTCCACTGGCGAACCATCAGGCAAATAAGGCATATCTTCTGCTGGCAAGATCCGGGAAATAATCCCTTTATTGCCGTGGCGTCCTGCCATTTTGTCTCCAACTTGGATTTTGCGTTTTTGGGCGACATATACCCGAACTACCATATTGGCTCCTGGGGGCAATTCATCACCTTGTTCGCGGGTAAATAAGCGCACGTCAACTACGCGCCCTTTTTCACCGTTGGGTACTCGTAGGGAATTGTCCCGCACATCCCGCGCTTTTTCTCCAAAAATCGCCCGCAACAGTTTTTCTTCTGGTGGTTGGTCGGATTCACCTTTAGGTGTTACTTTGCCCACCAAAATATCCCCAGCTTCTACCCATGCGCCAATGCGGATAATTCCTTGCTCATCTAACTGCCGCAAGGCGTCTTCCCCGACGTTAGGAATTTCTCTGGTGATTTCTTCTGGTCCCAATTTTGTCTGTCTAGCCTCAATTTCATATTTTTCTATGTGAATTGAGGTGTAGATGTCATCCTGCACCAATCGCTCAGAAATTAAAATTGCGTCTTCGTAGTTGTAGCCTTCCCAAGGCATGTAAGCAACGACGATATTTTGTCCTAACGCCAATTCACCGCCTTCGGTGGAGGAGCCATCAGCTAGTACTTGACCTGCCACTACTTTTTCACCAATGCGAACGAGGGGCTTCTGGTTCAAACAGGTATCTTGGTTTGAGCGTTGGTACTTAGAAAGGGTGTACTTAATTTCTGAGGTATTGGGTTTCGGACGCACCCGAATTTCTGTAGCATCTACGTAGGTGACATCGCCATCAGTACGCGATACAATTACCATCCCGGAGTCTCTTGCACCTTGGGCTTCCAAACCTGTGCCTACCAATGGCCGCTCTGGCTTCAACAAGGGTACTGCTTGGCGTTGCATGTTAGACCCCATCAGCGCTCGGTTAGCGTCATCATGCTCCAAGAAGGGAATCATGCTGGTAGCTACCGACACAATTTGTACGGGAGACACAGCTACGTAGTCCACTTGCTCTGGTGTTGTGGTGGAGAATTCCTGACGATAGCGTACTGGTACTTGCGGCCCAATAATATGCCCTGTTTCATCTACAGGAATGTCTCCAGGAGCAACCCGCAGGTCGTCTTCTTCATCGGCTGTCATGTAAGCTGGCGTCAAATCAAATCTGACGCGCCCATTTTCCACAGGTCTAAATGGTGTTTCCAAGAACCCGTATTGGTTCACCCGTGCATGGGTCGCCAAGGAGCCAATCAACCCAGCGTTAGGGCCTTCTGGTGTCTCAATCGGGCAAATGCGTCCGTAGTGACTAGGATGAATATCCCGGACAGCAAACCCCGCACGTTCGCGGGTTAAACCACCAGGGCCGAGGGCACTCAAACGGCGTTTATGAGTCAGTTCTGCTAAAGGATTAGTTTGATCCATGAACTGACTTAATTGGCTGGAACCGAAGAATTCTTTAATTGCTGCTACCAGTGGTTTGGGGTTTACCAAGGAAGCAGGAGTGAGTACTT
Organism: Nostoc sp.; assembly: GCA_036918135.1. Lineage (GTDB taxonomy): Bacteria > Cyanobacteriota > Cyanobacteriia > Cyanobacteriales > Nostocaceae > Nostoc. Next base: position 119,261 of record JBALDB010000048.1, on the reverse strand, counting down.
CGGCATCGGATACGGTCATCCGTTCCCGAATGATTCTCTCTAGGCGGTTTAAGCCTACCCGCACTTGGTTTTGCAGCAATTCACCGACGCTTCTGACACGACGGTTACCTAAATGGTCAATGTCATCGATGTTGCCGATGTCATACTCTAGGTTGATCAAATAATCCACCGCTGCCAAAATATCGCTGGAGGTCAGCACGCGCATGGTGTCGGGCACAGAAAGGCGCAATTTCTTGTTGAGCTTATACCGCCCAACACGACCCAAGTCATAACGTTTCGGGTCAAAGAAACGGGAATCTAGGAGCTGTTGTCCGCCTAAAACTGTAGGTGGTTCACCAGGACGCAACTTGCGGTATAACTCCATCAGGGCTTCTTCTTCCGAAAATTGCCCTTCTTTTTCGATGGTTTTTTGGAAATATTCTGGGTGGCGTAAGGCGTCGAAGATTTCGTTGTCTGATAAGCCTAAAGCTTTTAATAGCACCTGGGCTGAGAGTTTGCGGGTTTTGTCGATGCGTACCCACACCAGATCGTTACGGTCTGTTTCAAATTTCAGCCATGCCCCCCGGTTGGGAATTAAGCTAGCTGAATAAGTACGTCGCCCATTTTTATCGATTTCTGATTTGTAGTAAACTCCTGGCGATCGCACTATTTGGTTGACAATCACCCGCTCGGCTCCGTTAATAATAAAGGTGCCGCGATCGGTCATCAAAGGCAAGTCTCCAATGAATACCTCTTGCTCTTTGATTTCCCCGGTTTCCTTATTAATCAAACGTGTGGGAACATACATTTGGACAGCGTAGGTACTATCGCGCCGTTTCGCTTCTTCAACGCTGTACTTTGGTTCTTTAAGTTTGTAGTTTTGACCCAAAAAGTGCAGTTCTAGTTTGCCCGTGTAATCTGTAATCGGACTAAAGGAATTGAGTTCTTCTATCAACCCTTCTTCCAAAAACCAGCGGAAGCTAGAACGCTGGATTTCAATCAAGTCGGGCAACAGAAAGGCGGGTTCCATATATGTTTCTCTAATCATGCCTCTACCTTTGTCAACCTGGTTAAATTTTTCTTTGGACACTGTAATCTAATCCTTCCCACTGCTAGCCAGTGTCCGAGTTTGGAAACTCTTTATACACCTACTATTTACAAATGTGGGCACCAGCAATAAAAGCTGGAATCAGCGATTTCGCCAAGGGATAATCGCTCCTAATCAGGAATAGGTGCTAGGTACTGAGTATAGAGAAGACTCTTCTCTAATTCCCATTGCCTAATCCCCACTTTCTGGGGGCCCGAGTTCCCCAATCTCCAATTAAGATATTCCTGAATTCGATCTACTTTCCTCACCTTCCCTCCAAAAAGCGCGTTAATTTGCTTACGCAGCTCTACACGGTGTGTCTTAAATTCACACCTAATGTCTATCCTCTCAGTGATATTCTAGATATCCTAAGATTGAGGAAACGATCCGTATGTTGTTGGCTTTGAATCAGAATCACTTTATTTTGCTGGATTGTAATCACAGGGCAATTTCATTTAACGAATTTGTATAGATTAAATACACACCAAGCCGATGTTGTGCATAATTATGGCTCAACCTGAGTTGGCACGGTCAGTCATGTGTGGAGAGCATCCGCTTGTAGAGATTTTAAGGATGGCTAAGCCAAATAACACCACGAAAAATTAAGCTCAGAAGTTTTACGCTCCTTCCTTTATCATTATGGCGCTTTTCAAATGTTTTGGAGGGAACGATTTTAGCATATTTTTGTCCTCCTAAAGTTTTATTTCTTTAAACGCAACTGAATAAAATAGACTAAAGAACACTTTATATTGATAAACCGAACAATTTACAGGCATTTTCAGTGGTTTGCTGGGCGATGACCTCCACGGGTTCTTGACGCAGTTTAGCTACTTGCTCTGCTACATAACGGACGTAAGCAGGCTCGTTGCGCCTCTCACCACGTTTAGGAACTGGAGCCAAAAAAGGGCAATCTGTTTCAATAAGTAAGCGATCGCTACTTACCATCGCTGCTGAGGATTGGATAGCTTTGGCGTTTTTGAATGTTACTGTTCCGCTAAAGCTAATGTAAAAACCCAAATCGAGAAACCATTGAGTTTCTTCTGGCGTTCCTCCCCAACAATGCATGACCCCGCGTACTCTATCTCCTTTAAGTGAGCGCCATTTTTCTAATACTTCTCTGGTTTGGGCAGCAGCATCGCGACAGTGGATAATTACTGGTAAGTCGAGTTCAGATGCGATCGCTAACTGCGACTCAAATACCATGTACTGTTGCTGATAGTTATCAGCTTTGTAAAAATCCAGTCCCATTTCTCCAATTGCTACTACATTCGAGTTAGAACTCGCCAAATATTTAATTTTCTCGGCTGTGTCCTGATTCCATTTCTGGGCATCTAAAGGATGCAAACCTACAGCAAAACTGATTTCTGGAAACTCATGCGCTATAGCTTGAATGCTGGGAAACTCCTCAGGGGAAACACACGAATGAACTAAACGTACTACACCTGCTTGTTGCCACCGCGATCGAACTGCTAATAAATCTGGCTGAAAATTATCAAAGTTGAGATGGACGTGCGTGTCTATCAGTTGCATCATTTGTCCTTTGTCTTCTGTTACAAAGTTAAGGCAGTCCGTTGGCTCTTTTTCCCCGCTTAAAGGAACTGCCGTTGAGCCACTGCTCGACTAGGGTTTCCCAGCTCCTTCAGTGGCGTCTGTACCCTGCAGGATGGCAAAGTCATCAAAGAAAACCTCCAATTTGTGACTTTGCACCTTGTTTTTTCTCGTTTTTGACAAAGTTCTGAACCTCACGAAGTCTTAGCTCAACGCCAGTACTCTAGGATAAGCCACCCTTTGGCTGTTTACACACAAGTCCGGTAACTTACCTAAGTAACTGGCTCTATTTTGCACTTAGTCTTTTGTCCCCATTGTAAAGGACTAAGGACAACTGACCGATGACTACTGAGCTGTTTGTGTAACGGGTTTTAGTCTAATCGCCAACTTTGATTTTTTCCTTGCCCCATTGTTCGGGTGAAGCACACCTCGTTTTACTGCTTTATCGATTTTGCTGTAAGCCTCAGATAACCTAGACTGTACTTCTTGTTTTAATTCTGGGGTAGGATTAGCTGCATAGACAGTTACAGCATTAAAGTATTTCTTCATCAGCGTCTTGACTGCTGATTTGTAAGCTTTGTTACGCAGTCGATTACGTTCTGCGATTTGGGCACGCTTAAGAGCAGACTTTGTATTCGCCACTAGTCAATTCCAGAAAATATATTAATATGTACACACACTACTAGACTTACTAATATAGCATCCAAATTGCCAATGTTAGAATTTCCTAAAAAAATTATGCTAATAGGTAGTAGGCAGTGGGAACTAGGGAAGATGAAGCAAATCGAAGGGATTGGAGAAATAAGGGATCTCCAAGGACGCAAAGACCAATAACGAATTCCCAATACCCCAGTCCTCCATGCCTAATTGAGTATGTCATCAATAGAGGAAATGCGTTAAAATAAAATACATCAATAAAATATTCACCCTAACTCGCCACTAACCGAATCAGACAGTCGGATTGGCAATATAATTAATCCTTCAAGTGGATGCATTATTCAGAGGTAAAGAACTATAAAAATCTAAATTTCAGGGACTTTATAGTATAGAGCCGTATTTCGTATCTGTACACATGTTAACTACTAAAAGTTAGGAAAAAAAGTAAAAGTTATACTCAGACCCTTCCCCCTGTAAATCCGGGAAATTCGATGTGGAAGCACACGATTTTTACCCCTGTAAGGAGTGAGGGTAAGGGCACAAGGATAGTGGAAAATGGCACGCTCCCTTCCTGCCGATCGCTAACTCAGGCTTATCGGATTAAGCAATTAAGTTGCCTTTTGAAAGAAAGCATGTGCTGGCGACCTTGGGAGTATCAAAAAAATCCAGGTTAAGCTAGAGAAGAGAATTAGAGTCAGCTTCCACACCCAGATGGGTTAAGAGCAATACTAAATCTCAAGTGGGAATATTATAATTTTGGCATTGTCCTTACTCCATGCTGCGAATCATTACTCAGCAGGCAGACGTCAGAGCAGAACTACAACGGATCTGCGATCGCACCCATGACGAACAGGTGCCCAACAAAGAAGCAACGGTACGGGAAGTTTTGCAAGCAGTTAAGCGCCAAGGCGACAAAGCTGTATTGCATTACACCGCCGAATTTGATAAACAAACCCTCAAGCCAGAAGAACTTCGTGTTACAGGCTCGGAACTGGATGCAGCCTATCAACAGGTGTCCAAGGAGTTGTTGGGCGCAGTTCGGCTAGCTTGCCGCCAAATTGAAGCATTTCATCGTCAGCGAGTACCGAAAAGCTGGGTACACTTTGGCGACGATGAAGTAGTACTCGGCAAACGTTACACCCCGGTAGACCGAGCGGGGTTGTATGTGCCTGGCGGTCGCGCCTCTTATCCCAGTACAGTACTGATGAATGCAATTCCGGCAAAGGTAGCTGGTGTACCTCATGTAGTCATGGTAACACCACCAGGGCCGGGTGGAGCAGTTAACCCAGCAGTTCTGGTAGCTGCTCAAGAAGCAGGGGTGCAAGAAATTTATCGCATTGGGGGGGCACAAGCGATCGCTGCTTTAGCATACGGCACAGAAACTATTCCCAAAGTGAATGTGATTACTGGGCCTGGTAACATTTATGTCACCTTAGCAAAAAAACTTGTTTACGGCATCGTCGGAATTGATTCTTTGGCAGGCCCTTCCGAAGTGCTGGTGATTGCGGATGAAACTGCCAACCCAGTGTATGTAGCTGCTGACTTATTAGCCCAAGCCGAACACGATCCGATGGCGGCAGCTATTTTGCTGACCACGGATGCTGCTTTGGCCAAGAACGTGCAAGTAGCTTTGGAAAGACAGCTAGTCGATCACCCTCGGCGAATAGATACAGAAAAAGCGATCGCTCATTACGGCTTGATTATCGTTGTGGAATCTTTGGCAGCAGCAGCAGAACTCTCCAACGAATTTGCCCCAGAACATTTAGAATTAGAAGTCAAAGACCCTTGGGCATTATTACCACAGATTCGCCATGCTGGAGCAATCTTTTTGGGTTACTCGACACCAGAAGCAGTAGGAGACTATTTGGCAGGCCCTAACCATACCTTGCCAACTTCTGGTGCTGCTAGATACGCTTCGGCATTAGGGGTAGAAACTTTCCTCAAACATTCTAGTATTATTCAATACTCGCAAACCGCATTGCAAAATGTGGCTAGTGCTATTGATGTGCTAGCAACAGCGGAGGGCTTACCTTCTCATGCTGATTCAGTCCGACGCCGAATTAAGCAAGAAGAGTGATTGAGAATGCTTAATTTTTTCTAATGGTTTTGGCAAAAGTCATTCGATAGCTTCAAACTAAAACTTTGGACAGCGATACCTACGGTAATGCTTTGCATTGCCGATAGCAGTTGCGGCAGAAGTTGGGTATTGCCAGATTCCAGTTCCGAAGAAAGAGGTTACCTTTTTAAATTAATTGGTGAAAAGGTTTTACACGACGCCATTTGCTAGAACACACTAGCGGTAAAGTGGTCTCAAACTAGCCCTGGCTTAACTTTGAATCAATAAACTGAGTTGGCAAATAAAAAATTGGTTGAGTGTAACTACCAACTAATTTTGCTAGATACTTATTATTAAGGGGTCTACTCTTTAGGAGACGAGAGCGGTGGTAAAGAATGTTTTGGTAGCTCTGGACGGTTCGGAAATAGCAGAACGAGTAATCCAGACTTTAGATGATTTGGCGTTTTCAAAAGATGCCAAGGTTATTCTTTGCCATGTATTTCCTACATCAGAGTCAGAGCTTGAATTAGCCGCAGATCGTCCTCAGTCTGAGTCCCCAGCATTTTCTTATTTTCATATTGAAAAACAGCTACAGTCATATCAGGAAAACTTATCAGTTACTAGTGAGTTAGAATTGGTCACCGGCGATCCCGCAGAAGAGATTATTCGCCTTGCCAATATCTACAAAACTGACTTGATTGTAATAGGCAGTCGCGGATTGATGGGGATGAAGCGAATTGTTCAGGGTTCTGTTAGCAGTCAAGTTGTGGAAGAAGCTCATTGTTCGGTATTAGTGGTAAAGCCGGATTAGAATCAAGTCAAAGCAAATAAGATAATGCGGCGATCGCAACAGGACAAAGAAAGGGAGTATGGGGAAATTATAAAAACCTTCCCATCCCTCCCACACTCATACCTTCACATCCACTGCATTCAATGTTTTTAATTTGCTAAAAATTGACGCAAACTCAACAAATTCAGGGTTTGACCCAAATTCAACGGCAAGAGTGAGACTCCTTCCAAGCGGGACTGTATCCAACCTTCTCCCCAGTACCATTCGTGAAACCCATCAATACCTCCCGACAGTAGTAAGCGGAGGCAATTGGATTTCACAACGTCCACTTGATGATGAATCGGAACTGGCCCAGTCCAGGTAGTAAACTCAAATCCAGGAAGCAATTCTTCTGGCATTCCTGGCGCAAAGCGTTGCCCTACAAGCCATTTTGCTAGTTGCGCTGGATGCAATAGACTGTCACGAATTGCATCTGTTGGTGCTTCAATTTCGATCCGCAGTTGGCTTTGTTGAAAATTACCCAGCATTTTCCAGGATTACCTAAAGGTGAGACATCGCTATCTCTAATATTGCAAATAGTTTTTGTCATTAGTCATTGGTCATTGGTCATTTGCAAATAACTAATAACCTGGCGTTAAGTTTCCCAACTTGTACTCCAACTCTACCAGACGCTACGCCCAGCCTTGCTTCCCCATAGGATACGGAGAATCCGTAGGGTAGCAAATGGAATGGCATTTGAGCAACGAAACCCAACACGAAAAATCCCTGGTTTTGTTGAGTTTCACTACGTTCAACCTAACTTACAAACATTTTTATTTTTTGCAGTAATAAATATAGTGCTAATGACTAATAACTAACAACAGCCGTTTATTTGCGTAACACCTACTACATTACTTATCTATCAATAGAGAACTTAGAATATAAAGGTGGACTTGTTAAGAAATGTAAGGTTATTCATGGCGGATCAGTTAATTCGTGCGACAGCAGCCGAAGGTGGAATTCGTGCTGTAGGCGTAATTACCACACGTTTAACAGAAGAAGCACGAGGGCGACACAAACTTTCCTATGTAGCAACAGCAGCACTAGGGCGGACGATGGCAGCAGGCTTGTTGATGGCTTCTAACATGAAGCGTACTGGGTCGAGGGTTAACGTCCGGGTCAAGGGCGATGGACCTTTGGGTGGCATATTGGTAGATGCAGGTTTAGATGGCACTGTACGTGGATATGTGGCGAATCCATCTGTGGAATTGCCTCCCAATGCTAAAGGTAAGCTAGACGTTGGTGGTGCAGTGGGTAGCGGTTACCTCTACGTTGTTCGGGATATCGGTTATGGTTTTCCTTACTCTAGTACTGTAGAACTAGTTTCTGGGGAAATTGGCGATGATGTCGCTCATTATTTGGTAAATTCTGAACAAACTCCTTCAGCTTTAGTTTTGGGCGTATTTGTGGGAGCAGAAGGAGTAACGGCTGCTGGAGGATTACTGGTACAAGTGTTACCGAAAGCTGCAAAAGATGAAGCGTTAGTAGAAAAACTAGAATCACGAGTAGCTGGCTTAGCAGGATTTACGCCGTTGTTACAAGCTGGGAAAACGTTACCTGAAATATTTGACGACTTGCTAGGAGATATGGGTCTAGTAATCTTTCCCGAAAGGCAAATGCTGCGCTTCCACTGCGGTTGTTCTTTCGATCGCGCTTTGGGGGCACTCAAAATTTTAGGAGAAGCCGAACTGCAAGATATGATTATTAAAGATGATGGTGCTGAAGCAACTTGCGATTTTTGCGGCAACGTTTATCACGCAAGTAGCGAGCGCTTAGCTCAGCTAATTGCCGATTTGCAAGCTGAATCTACTATTTCAGGAGAAAGTATAAAACAAGACTAAAATTTTAGAGTTTTAATGGTATCTGTGGGGGTAAATAATTAAAAAAGTAGCTTTTTAATCGTGAGAAAGCTACTATGGCAACAATGGAATTATCGACCTAAAACAGAAAGCTATTCAATTATTTTGGTGTGAGAAATGACAGAGCGGGATATTCCAGACGGTTGGTCAGGAGGCAGAGCAAGAGAGCCAGATCAAAATACCAGATTATCCCGAATAGAGCAATTCGGTGAAACTCAACCATTTGATGTGCCAGCTACTGATTCTAACTCCAAGTCAGTGAAGCGGCGAAAGCAAAACAATTCTGTTGGCAAAGATAGTCACTCACAAGAAACTACCCAAGCCAGTAAAAGTTATCGGAAATGGCCACGCTGGACGAAAAGTTGGATATTGTGGTCATTTTTGTTAATTTCGATTCCTGGCAGTGTAGCATTCTTAGCAATGGCAATGCTGCTGAAGTTGCCGGCTGCCCCTAATTGCCCATCTATTTTCTGGCCTCTAGCTAGTGCTTCGGTACGGTTGCACTGCGCTCAGTTGGCGGCTTCTAAAGATACAGTGAATGACCTGTTGCAAGCGATCGCTCTGGTGAAGGAATTACCAAAAAATCACCCGTTACACGCAGAAATTAATCGTTTCATCGAAGAATGGTCGCGGGATATTTTGAAGCTAGCCGATCAAAGTTTCCAAACAGGAAATTTAGAGGAAGCAATCGCCACTGCTCGCAAAATACCAGAAGAAGTTGCAGCCTATAAACTAGTAAACGAGCAAATTGATAAATGGCAAACAATTTGGTCGAAGGCAGATGGTATTTACAACACTGCGATCGCTGAAGTACGCGAACGACACTGGCAATCGGCGTTTATGCTGTCCGCGAGAATGCTACGTGTAGATAATCAGTACTGGGCAGGTACTAAATACGACCAATTGAATCACATCATTGCCACAGCCCGCGAAGATGGCGATAAGTTAGGAAAAGCCGAAAGTTTAGCAAACAGCAAAGTTGTTGATAATTTACTAGAAGCGATTAAGCTTGCCGAGTCCATTGGGCAAGAAAGTTACCTTTACCAAAAAGCTCAAGAAGCGATTCCGGCATTTGGACGTAAAATGCTGGCGTTGGCACAGACAAAACTAGACCAGCGAGATGCAGATGAAGCACTGAATATTGCTAGACAAATTCCCGAAAGTACGAAACTCCAAGCCGAAACAGATGACTTTATCGCCATAGCCGATGCCAAAAGAAGTGCTTGGCTAGGTAACGTTTCTGGTTTAGAAGCAGCGATCGCCCAAGCACAACAAATCGATCCTTCAAGACCAGTATATGAGGAAGCGCAGCAGTTAATTGCTCGTTGGCAGCTAGAAATCGAAGATGTTGCCCATCTAGAAAAAGCCAGAGTATTGGCTAGTCAAGGAACAGTCAATAATTTAACAGCAGCGATCGCCCAAGCACAACTCATCCCTGCTAGTAACCCCAGAGGAACAGAAGCTAGGCAAGAAATGAGTCGCTGGCGTGCCCAAATAGAAACAATCGAAGACCAACCTTATTTAGAACGTGCCGAACAGATAGCAATATTTGAGGATATTAACTCATTACAAGCTGCGATCGCCCAAGCTAGCCAAATCCGTAGTGGTCGTGCATTATATCCAGAAGCACGCAGAAAAATTCGCACTTGGACAGCAAAAATTCAGCAAATTGAAGACCAACCCTACTTAGATCAGGCACGAGAACTGGCTCAGAGTGGAAATCTCACTGCTGCTATTAGTGCAGCTCAACAAATCGCATCCTCAGGAAGGTCGCTTTCTGGCGAAGCACAAACCGCTATTGATGACTGGCAAGGGCAAATCCGCACTAGAGAAAACTGGAGAAAAGCCCAGGAGACGGCGACTATTGGCACGCCAGAAGCTTTGGTTGAGGCAATACGATTAGCAGATCGGGTTTCAAATAATAGTATCCTCCGCATGGATGCCAATCTCGCCATTGACCAATGGAGTCAGCAATTATTAGACATAGCACGTTCTCAAGGTCAGTCTGATATTGCTAGAGGAATTGCGATTGCCAAGTCCATTCCCCGCGGTAGTGCTGCTTATAATGCGGCACAAGACCAAATTAAGACTTGGCAGCAATTTCTCAATCCTCAACCAGAACCTTCGCCTCCAGTGGAGTCTCCCGAATCGTCGCCATCAACGACTAGTACTGGTCAGTAATTGTTTATATTTGGAAGTTGCGTATAAAATATTACGCTTTGTTCAGAAAACTTGTCGGGTGTGTTATTGCCCAGGGTAGGGTATCATCCCAAATTTTTAGTGCGTTATGGATGTTACTCATAACGCACCTTACCAAATTAAAGCTGATAATGCCTAATCTTCAATCACCGACCGCTTCTCCCCATTCTTTAATCACAGCAAATAGTGATGAATAATCATCTTCAGCAAATGACATTTTCATGGCTGTTTGCAAGATTTGTCGCACTCCTTTAATACTACTGAGATCTAAACTTAGAGACTTTGCTTCACAGATAAACAATTCTGTATCTTTGAGCAAGTGTTTCATAGGGAAATTAGGATCGGTATAATTACCATCCAACATCCGTTGTAGTTTTTTATCAAAGGTAGGCGCATAAAGTGAACTGTCGCGCAAGATTTGCATAAACATATCCACATTCACACCTTGACGCTGGACAAAAGCCAGACTCAGAGCGAAGCTACTTGTTAGGGAAGCTATTAGTTGATTGAGTGCCAATTTTAGCCCCGCCGCAGTCCCCACAGGCCCGACAAGTAAAGGTTCTGTGCCAAAATTTTGCAGTAAGTTCAAGTGGCGTTGATATTGTTCTGGTTCTGCGCCTACCATAACAATCAACTTGCCTGCTTTTGCTTCGGGAATACTTCCTAATACAGGTGCTTCCATATACTCACCACCACCTGCAACAACTGCATCTCTAATTTCCTGGCTTTGCGTGGGAGTAATAGTTCCCATTTGGATAATAGTGCGCCCTTTGAGAGTTTGCGAAGCTCTATCTGAAAGCAAGACATTATAAATGGCTGGGGCATTAGTAAGCATCAGGATTACATACTCAGCAGCATGAATGGCGTAGCGGGGGTGTGTAACAATTTCAGCCCCAGCTGCTTGGAGTGGTGCTAATTTTTCTGGGGTGCGATTATAGGCAACTAGCTGTATATCTGCGGCTAATAACCTTTGAGCCATTGGTAGTCCCATCAGTCCAGTTCCCAGAAATGCTACCTTCATTTTTTACGTTCCTCTGGTACAGCGTAGGCGTAGTCTTTGTAGATATTGCGTTTTCACAAGAATTATCAGTTATTATTAATACAACATAATTCAGAAGAAAATAGGCTTTATACCTGGCTATTAAACCTAGTTTGTACACTTCATCTTCCTTGAGATCGGCTGTAACTAATAACTAATAACTGATTACTTCAGCCACCTGCGGCAAAAGTCAGCATAATCAAAACTGAAAGCAAAATCCCTGGAGTAAGTAGTGTTACTAACATTAATAGGTCATGAGCAGACATAATTATTACTTGCCGATTGTGTTTAAGTTTACAGTAATTACTGTTATGCTAGTCTAAATAAAACTAATACTGCATTCTTAAATAGAGTTTTAACTTTTCAAAATTTAGGTTTACTCTGGCAGGGTCAATCCTTTTAGTGGTTGAGAAATTTCTGTTTTGTCGAGATTTTTACTCTGAATTAAGACTCCAAAACCACCTAGTCCTGTAGGATCTAAAAGCTGATGTAGTGCGTCCCGCCGCTGTAGTAATTGCGAGAGGGGTTGCTTTTGAGAGGAAATAGCAGCAATTCGTTTGCCTAATCCCAACGCCATCAAAAATAGTCCTTGCTGGATAAAACCAATGTTCTCTAAACCGCAGCGATCGCCCCAGCGTGACAAAGCTGTAAAGTCAACATGGGCAGTGATATCTTGTCGGCCGATATTGATATAGGGGTTGTCATGGAAACGATGGTGGTAGTAACACTGTAGCGTTCCTTGCGATCGCCTGGGATTGTAGTAGCGAGTGGCGGGGTAGCCATAATCAATTGTTAACACATAGCCGCGTTGCAAGCGGTTTGCTACTATACTCAACCAGTTTAGAGCAGCTAAATTAATTTCACTGCGGTAACCATCTGGGTATGCACCTGAAGTTAAATCGATTCCCACTAAGTCAAAATATTTTTCCAACTCAAGTGTAGAGGGTTTGTCTGTGACTTCCAGAAATGATGGGCATGGGGCATTGGTTGCTTTTTCATCCTTATCTGTTGTTAGATAAATTTCTTGCAGTTGTCCTGCTTCTAAAGTGAATTGATGCACTGGGAAGGCATCAACTAACTCATTAGAAAAAAAGCAGCCAGCGATCGCCCCAGTTGGGATATCCTCTAGACTGCACCAACGCACAGGCAAATCTTGTAAGCGTTGCTGCTGTTGTTGCCTTAAAGTTGGCGACTTTTCCACAATCACATACTCTATGGCGGTAAAAAAATCTTGGTAGTGTAGCTGATAATACTTGAGGATATGCAATGCTAGCAGTCCTTGACCTGCTCCCATTTCTACTAGAGAAAACGGCACGGGTTGCCCTAAAATCTCCCACATTTGTAGAAATTGTTCTGCAAGCAATTCGCCAAAGTCAGCGCTGAGGTTGGGAGAAGTGAAAAAATCACTATTTTGAAAGCCAATTTTGACTGCATCACTGGAATAATAGCCGTGTTCGGGGTGATACAGCGCCATATCCATAAATTCAGCGAAAGTAATTCGCTGTTGGGCACTGGTGGCAATCTGTTTAGCTATGGCTGCACACAGCAAAGGATTGGAATTCATATAATTCGAGAATGGAGACTGAACAAAATAAATACTTGCCAGCAACACAATCAATTTAACTGAAGTAGAAAAATTAAAATGTTGTTTATTGCAGCTATTCATTAGTGCAGAAGTTTTTGTGTTAGGCGCATATTTAGAGATGATTTGTGACAAAAAACATCATAAAAATGCTTAACATACCGCATATAAAACTGTGCGTTAGGCTAAAGCCGTAACACACCCTATTTAAGATTTACTTTATAAATGGTTTCTGATGTATTGATTCTCGCCCAAGCGATCGCGTTCAATGCAAAATTAAAGTCTAAAAGGCAATTTGCAACTTAGACATTCACCAAGGACACCAGCACGCCATTGAGGTCGCGGACGCGAGCAATTGTTTGTCCTCCAGGCTGGGTTTTAGGGGCATCTAATGTTTTTGCGCCTGCTCCTATTGCTCTCATATAAGCGCTGCCAACATCAGGAGTAATAAATGATATCTGGATTAATGTCGGTGGTTGTGTGGCGTCGTTGGGATGGAAGCCACCTGGAAATAACTTATGTGCTTCGCTACTGGAGGAGAAAGCCAATGTGGTGTTTCCGGTTTCGATTTCAGCCCAAATGAAGTGCCCCTTATCCACAAGAGTGCGACGAACTAGACCAAAAGCTTTTTCGTAAAACTCAACTGTCTTAACTACATCGTCTACCCAGATGACCGTGTAACCAAATTTCACAGTTTTTTCTCCTTATGTAGAAGAATCAGTGCTAGCAAGTATCTTCACTACTTAACTCTACGCGATTTGAATGCACAGTGACTTAATTCACGAGAATATTACTGTATGTTGCTAGATTCTCTGAGTTGTTCGTTATTTACCTGACTAACTCAGATTATCCGAACATCACATAACTGGCATTGAAATCTACTGTATAAAAAATAGAGCAGTTGTACTACGATGCAACTGCTCTAAATAAGTACTTAGATTGATAATTTACCTATCCACAGAACCCATGATCACGTCAATACTGCCGAGAATCACTACGATATCTGCAACTTTCATCCCACGCAGTAAAGTTGGGAGAATCTGGAGATTGTTGAAGTCTGCTGCACGAATCTTCCAGCGTAAAGGGAAGACGTTATCATCGCCTACCAGATAAATTCCCAATTCACCTTTACCACTTTCTACACGAGAGTAGATTTCACCTTTGGGAATTTTGAAGGTGGGGGAAACTTTTTTACCAATGTACTGGTAATCAAATGCGTCCCACTCAGATTTTTTACCTGCGGCTAGGCGCTTGGCTTCGAGATTTTCGTAAGGGCCACCAGGAAGTCCTTTGATTGCTTGGCGAATAATCTTCACAGATTCGCGCATTTCCCGCATCCGCACGACATAACGGGCAAAGCAATCACCAGCTGTTTCCCACTGCACGTCCCAGTCGAAATCGTCGTAGCATTCGTAATGATCGACTTTCCGTAAATCCCACTTTACCCCAGATGCGCGTAACATGGGGCCAGAAAGTCCCCAGTTAAGTGCTTCTTCACGGGTGATAGTACCAATACCCTCAACGCGTCGCCGGAAGATGGGGTTATCAGTTACTAAGCGTTCGTACTCATCAATTTTGGGTAATAAGTAATCGCAGAATTCTAGACACTTATCTACCCAACCATAAGGTAAATCAACTGCCACGCCACCGACGCGGAAGTAATTGTTGTTTACCATCCGGTAACCTGTAGCGGCTTCCCACAAATCATAAATCATCTCCCGTTCCCGGAATTGATAAAAGAAGGGAGTTTGAGCGCCAACGTCAGCGAGGAAGGGGCCAAACCACAGCAAGTGATTAGCGATGCGGTTCAACTCCAGCATGATGACGCGGATGTAACTAGCGCGTTTGGGAACAGCAACACCTGCTAACTTTTCCGGCGCGTTGACGGTGACGGCTTCGTTGAACATTCCCGCAGCGTAGTCCCAGCGACTAACATAGGGGACGTACATGACGTTAGTGCGGTTCTCAGCAATTTTTTCCATTCCCCGGTGGAGGTAGCCAATAACTGGTTCACAGTCAACGACATCCTCGCCATCCAGAGTCATGATTAACCGCAGAACCCCGTGCATTGAGGGGTGGTGTGGCCCCATATTTAGCACCATCGGTTCAGTGCGGGTTTCTATTCTGGTCATAGATTTTAGTGTTCTCCCGTTGTAAAAATTTTGAATTGAACCGCCTTCTCTATGAGACACTACGTGAACGCGTAGCGTCTGGCAGAGAAGATGCCAACTAGAGCCAATTTATCTTGTCTGTCATGCCAAGCTAAGGTTTATCAAAGATTGACACTCTGATGGGGAGACGCAAGGACGCGGAAAATGAAAATTTTCCCATGTCCTGACATCAGTCCTGACCTGTCAATTTGAATTTGACAGACTTTCACAGGCAATACTTTTAGAGAAACTGCTCTATATGTATTGCCCATACAGGGGTATGTTTGAGAGGGGGTGACAGACGAGGGGTTTTACTTGATGTTTCATTTTGTTGCACTTCTTCAACTATTATATGGAAGCTGGATATCAGGGACTTGAGGCGCAGGAATTTTTTCATGTGCCAGTTTTAGGTAGGGAGATAATTGAAAATCTGCTGGTGCATCCTGGTGGGCATTATTTAGATGTTACGGTAGGCGGTGGTGGTCACAGTCGCCTGATTTTAGAAGCTATACCAGATATACAATTAACGGCGATTGACCAAGATGAGGATGCTTTAGCAGCGGCACAGAAGAACTTAGCTGAATATGGAGAACGCGTACAATTTATTCATAGCAATTTTGCTGCCTACGAGTTTACCCCTAACACTTTCGATGGAATCATCGCGGATTTGGGGGTGAGTTCTTACCATTTAGACCAGCCAGAGAGGGGTTTTAGCTTTCGCCACGCCGCAAGTTTGGATATGCGAATGGATAGACGAGCCTCGCTAACCGCTGCTGATGTAATTAATAATTGGGATGAAGCCGAATTAGCTAAAGTTTTCTTTGAGTACGGTGAAGAGAGATTATCACGGCGGATTGCTAGACGCATCATCGAACGGCGTCCGTTTCACACCACTGTTGAGTTGGCTGAGGCGATCGCTAGTTGTGTTCCCCCTAAATACCGTTATGGTAGAATTCACCCCGCTACCCGTGTTTTCCAAGCTCTGCGAATTGTCGTCAACGATGAGCTAAAATCCTTAGAAACTTTTTTGGATAAAGCACCAAACGCCCTTGTCCCTGGCGGCAAAATTGCGATTATTAGTTTTCACAGTCTAGAAGACCGTTTAGTAAAACATAGTTTGAGAAATTCACCTTTATTAAAGGTATTGACAAAAAAACCAATTATTGCTGATGAAGAGGAAATTGGTAAGAATCCGCGATCGCGATCGGCCAAGTTGAGGATAGCAGAAAGAAAGCAGGAGTGAGATGAGACGGAGATGAAAAAAATCTAGTTAATGCTCGTATCATTTAGTACAAGTCATGAAAAATTAGGAATGCACTGCCAGGGACATCTCTCAAGAAAACAAATATAAATAAAAGGGAAATGGCGTGGTGGTAGATTACTCAACGCCATCCTTGAAAATGGATTTTCCTCTACTCGCTCTTGACTTTACCTAG
Source organism: Nostoc sp. (assembly GCA_036918135.1). GTDB lineage: Bacteria > Cyanobacteriota > Cyanobacteriia > Cyanobacteriales > Nostocaceae > Nostoc. The sequence goes on along the minus strand of JBALDB010000048.1, from coordinate 102,840 downwards.
TGAGAAGAAATCTGACAGCTTAATTTTTAAAGCAGAAATTACCAAGATCACAGTTTTCCAAACATTATTAAGATTAACCAGCCAACGAGGATAGTCTTTGTGCAGCATCTCCCAATTCACTTCGTACAAATCTCCTAGCCATTCTTCACGTCGTTCTGGGGGAAAGAGGTAAGCAATCGGGGAAGCTATCCACCTACTAGTCCAAGTTTCAGCAGGATCAGATTTTTTATACTTGCGTAATCTCTTTTTTAACTTAGAGAGGTTCTCTAGATTTTCTACTAAGTCTTCTAAATTGGTTACTACTTTCTGAGCTATCAACTCTTCCACAACTTCGATAACTTCCTCTGATTTTAAAGATGTTATAGCCTCTAGGATTTGTGTCTTGAGTTGAATTTCTTTGATAGTAAATTCCCAATCGTTATCTTCAATTTCTGTACCTGCTGTTCCACTAACTGGGCTGCCAAATGAGTAGGTTGGAGCGGAAAGACTGGACGGCTTCGAGAGTCGCAACGCCGCTACCTGTAAGTTTGTAATAGCGCCGTCTTGCTCCACCTCGTTCTTCACGCCCTTCATCTCCCCAGCGGGATTCAACAAGCCCTTTCTTTTCCAGAGAATGGAGAACAGGGTAAAGAGTGCCAATCCCCATCTTAGTATTACCGCCGCTAGCCTCTTCCATAGCCTGCGGAATTTGGAGACCATAAAGTTCTTTGTTGTAGAGTGCGAGCAATACGATTTCTTCTCGTGGTGAAACTTGGACATTCGTTGAACCTTTATTAAGTATTAAGCTTTGCTTAATTGTCATAAAAAAAATATCTTCCGTAGTTTGATACTTAGATATTTCTCGTTGTTACGACCCCTGTGATGGGGCAACGAGCCTACTCACTGTTACAACTCTTATAACGGAGCAGTGAGGCTTTTATCTCAAATACAGTATATCTTATAAATTTGATAATTGCTGTAAAACATCTATGCAGCTTAGGCAAGTTGTATAATGTGTATCCAATTTGGTAATTACAAGTCCTAAATATTAAAAAAACCGCCACTATAGTAACTAGGACGGTTTGGTTAAGCAATCGGAGGGTAATTACAAGTTACTTTGCTAATAAATGAAATTGCTGTAACGAAGTTTGCACTTTTAGATTGGGCATGGGGAATACTGACTGTTGATTGTTAATTGTTGACTGCTGAGTGTTGAATGCTGAGTTAGAAATTCTCCCTTCTGCCCCGCATCTTCCCTATTCGTTAATTCTTTGCGTAAACACTCATTGGCTCCTTAATAAACCGAGTGTAAAGATGCTTAAACGTAGATTTAATCACGCGGGGCATACCAAAATCAATGGGCATTAACTTGTCTGGTAACCGCCAATCTTCTATTTTTAATAAGTCAGGATTTAAATTTGGAAACTCTATATCAGCAAGTTCTGGACAAACTCCTAATTTTTGGGAAGCTGCAACTGTAGGCACTTGTTCGGGAGGAACATTCAGGATTTCTACCATTACTCTATCGAGGGCAAATATATCTGATGCAGCTGCTAAAATACCCAGTTGGCGAGGTTCACCGTTACTAGGGCCGTTACCTTCATGACCGATAATACCATCTAATATAGTTAAGTTAGGGTTAATTGCCCTGGCAGTTTCTACTAACATTTGGGCAAATCTATTGGCGTCTTTTCCGGCTTCCATGTGCCACCAAGCTTTCATTTTGCCGGGGACGCAACCAAACAAGTTTTTTACGCCCAGTGTTAATGTCAATTGGGCATGGGATTTGACTTTGGGTAGGTTAATCACCACATCTGCTTCCATCGCTTCTTTAGACAGCCGCAGGTGATTAAAATTATCGCTCACAGTTTGGTAACGCTGACCGTGAAAATCGATAATGGGAACGTTGAGTTCTTCTAAAATAGGCAGATAGCCATTTGCCACTGCTACTCCCCTGGCGCTACCGAAAGCTGGACTATCACCCAAAAATGGCTTACCGCCAACTTCAATTACCATTTGGGCAACTGCGTAAACTAGTTCTGCACGGGTAATACACTCTTTACCAGGACGGCTACCTGTAAGTAGATTGGGTTTGAGTAAAACGCGATCGCCTTTTTTAACAAATGCTACCATTCCTCCAAAAGGTTCCAGCAGTGTCACTAAAGATTCTCGTAAAGCTTCTCGTTCGTAGGAAGTAGCCCGGATGAGGCTAACAGATGGTTTTTGAGTTTGCATGGTAAATAGGGATTAGGGACTGGGGGAATATGGGAAGTGTGGGGAGTGTGGGGAGATGAGGAGATGGGGGAGTGTGGGGAGTGTGGGGAGAGAGGGGGGCAAGATTTCTTCCCTATCCTCCCATACCTCCCACACCTGCATCTGTTCCCCATCCTCCCACACCTCCCACACCTCCAAAACCTCCCACACCTGCATTTCTTCCCCATCCTCCCACACGCGATTATTCTGTCTTAAGGGGTAAGATAGCACTCATTTGTTCTAGATCTAACACTGTAGCTAAGTCTGCTTCACTCATCAATCCTCGTTCTAGAACGATTTGCCGTAGGGATTTACCAGTTTCTAAAGATTCTTTGGCGACAGCTGCGGCATTTAAATAACCGATGTGAGTGTTGAGTGCGGTTACTAAAGCTAAACTGCCTTCGGCGTATGCTAAACAACGTTCTTTGTTGGCTGTAATTCCCTGGATGCAACGTTTGGTAAGTGCGGCGATGGTATTGCCTAAAATTTCGATGCTGTGAATTAGGTTATAGGCAATCAGTGGCATCATCACATTTAGTTCTAATTGTCCTGCTTGGGCGGCTAAGGCGATCGCATTGTCGTAACCCATCACCTGAAAACACACCATTGACGTCATCTCTGCCATCACAGGGTTGTATTTCCCTGGCATAATCGAAGAACCTGGTTGCACTGGGGGCAGTTGAATTTCTTTCAAACCAGTTTTTGGTCCGGAATCCATCAACCGCAAGTCATGAGATATTTTGGCTAAATCCTGCGCTAAGTTCCGCAAAGCACCGGAAACGTTGACAAATGGTGCCATACTTTGCATAGCTGCCATCAAATGCGGTGCAGGTTCTAATGGAGTGTCAATTAATTGGGAGAGAACTTCGACGACACGGGCGCGATACAAAGGATGAGTGTTTAATCCCGTTCCGGCTGCACTACCCCCCAAACCCAGCACCATCAAATCTCCAGAGGCGGTGTAAATCCGGTTTTGATGTTCTGTGAGGATTTGCGCCCAAGCTCGAAAATTTTCACCCAAACGTACTGGTACAGCATCTTGTAAGTGAGTTCTGCCAGATTTGACGATATCTTGAAATTCTTCAGCTTTGTTTTCTAAGGAAGCGATCGCCTCTTCTAAAGCTGGGTGTAATGTGCGATCGAGTGCCAATAAACCACCAATTCTAATTGCCGTAGGAATCACATCATTGGTAGACTGCCCATAGTTAACGTGGTCATTAGGACTAACACGCTTATAATTGCCTTTTTCTTCGCCGAGAATTTCTAAGGCACGATTTGCTAGAACTTCGTTGACATTCATGTGGTGAGAAGTTCCAGCACCCGCTTGATAAACATCTACAACAAATTGTTCGCGCAATTTCCCGGCTAAGATTTCATCAGTTGCTTGGACTATTGCCTGACTTATATCTTGGGGAATGCAATTTAGTTCTCCATTCACAATTGCCGTAGCTTTTTTAATTAAAAGACAAGCATCTACGTAAGTAGGCAAAGGTTTGATGCCACTGATTGGGAAATTTTCAACTGCCCGCAGTGTTTGAATGCCGTAATAAACGCTACTAGCAATTTGGCGATCGCCCATTGAATCACGTTCGATGCGAAATTCTGAGTCTGTGTGTTGAGTCATAGTATTGTTTTAAAGAGCTTCAGAAAACAGATTTTCCCATGCATAGGGGAAACTGAGGATGAGGGACTGGGGAAGAGTTTTCCTAACCCAATGTCTCATGCCCGATGCCCTATGCCCTATGTCCAATACTCTATGACTTTACCCAACTGGATTACTTTCTCTCGCCTTCTGGGTGTACCATTTTTGCTTTACGGCTTATATAATCCCACACCTGAAGCTAAGTGGATATGCTTGACAATTTTTCTCATTGCTGCATTAACTGATTGGTTAGATGGTTACTTAGCGCGGAAACTCAACCAAATTAGTGATTTAGGGAAGTTTCTCGACCCCTTGGTGGATAAATTTTTAGTACTTGCGCCGTTAATGGTGTTGATTGAACTGGGAAAAGTGCCGGCTTGGGGAGTGTTTTTGATTTTAGCGCGGGAATTAGCGATCGCTGGTTGGCGGGTAAATCAAACAACAATTACGGGGGCAAATATTTGGGGTAAACTCAAAACTATTAGTCAAATAGTAGCGATCGCACTTTTGATTGCGCCTCTCGGTGAAGTGTGGCAAACTGCATCTGTGATTGCTTTTTGGATTTCAGTGGCCCTGACTTTAATATCTGGGGGTATTTATCTTTTACCGCAAAAAGCTAGCAATGCTTATGAAAAACAGTAATAACAGATAAATCATCGTTATTCATGTGCATTTATCTGTATTTAAGGAACTACTGTTACAGGAGTTCCTATTGTCACCATTTGATACAATTTCCGCACGTCCTCATTATACATACGAACACAACCATGAGAAATTGCCTTCCCTACAGAATCTCGCTGGTAAGTACCATGAAATCCAATTTCGTCTTTGCCATCAGTCCAAAATCCAATCCAACGTTCTCCTAGAGGATTCTCTAAACCCGGAAGAACAACTTGTGTGTAACTAACAAATGGATTTTCCCAAGCTGGGTTTTCAACCATATTAAGCACTTTAAATTTGCCTGTGGGCGTTTCCCACTTTTGTTTACCAATAGCTACTGGATAGCTGGCTAGTAAAACATTCCCCTGATAGATATAAAGTCTTCGTTGCTTAAGAACGAGTAGTAAATGGATATTTTGCTTAGAAGTATTAGAAGGGGTTGGCTGCACTGGAAGCTTGAGCCTGTGCAGTAAATGCATCATTCGTTCAGAAGTGCTAGGAAGATTTGGTTGCGCTGGAGGAGAGTTCAGTTGACTAATTATTGTCTTCTTTGTTACTCCTTGCTCAACCGTAGTTTTAGCAATAGCACGTGGTTGAAGCCAGAAAAGTAAAGCAATTGAGATCAATCCCAATTTTAGAGTACTACGGTAATACACACTATTGCTCATAATCTGCTGCATTAACTATATAAGTTATAAGTTTTTTACAAAATATTTAATTTTCAGTTTTATTTTATTTATTAAAAGTAATTCAGAACTCAAATTTCAACTAGCTTGAAGTCTGAATTCTGAATTTTTTATCAACTATTTTGCCAAATTTTACTAATCAAATAAGTTTTATCCTCGTCCTCGAACGCGTTGTTTTCGCGTTGTGGTATTTGGAGTATTTTGGTTCGATGGTGTTGTGGTATTTGGAGTATTTTGATTCGATGGCGTTGTCGTATTTGGAGTATTTTGATTCGACGGTGTTGTCGTATTTGGAGTATTTTGGTTCGATGGTGTTGTGGTATTTGGAATATTTTGGTTCGATGGTGTTGTGGTATTTGGAATATTTTGATTCGATGGTGTTGTGGTATTTGGAGTATTTTGATTAGATGGTGTTGTGGTATTTGGAATATTTTGATTAAATGGTGTTGTGGTATCTGGAGTATTTTGATTAGATGGTGTTATCGTATTTGGAGTATTTTGATTCGACGGTGTTATCGTATTTGGAGTATTTTGATTCGACGGTGTTATCGTATTTGGAGTATTTTGATTCGACGGTGTTATCGTATTTGGAGTATTTTGATTCGACGGTGTTGTGGTATCTGTTGGTGTTGACTCTTGTGTTGGCTGCCCCAGTACTATTTGTGGGAGAATAGCGAAGCTAAAATAAGAAGTGATAAAGAGTAAAGAAACTGCCCTAGATATAAATTTGGATTTTTCAGATGACCTTTGATTCATTTTTCCTGATTCCTTGATATTTGATGTTTTACTATTAGTTTATTATGAAAATGATATCTAAATATTTTAAAATACTACAAACTACAAAATATATTTATATTTATTCTTAATTACATGATATATTCTTATCTTTTAACAAATCACCTTTCTTCCAAACTCCACTTTTAGAAGAACCACTGGCAGATTGAAATATTCCTTCTCCCTCACATTTGCTATCTTTGAAATTTCCTCTGTACTCATTACCATTTTTCCATCTTAATCTTCCTACACCGTTAGGCTGATCTTTTACGTATTGACCTATATAATATTCGTATGGACTATCTTTCTGGAGATATGAATATCTTCCACAACCAGTACGCTTACCGTTTTTGAACTCTCCATCATATCTATTACCATTTGGAAATTCTAAGATTCCCTTGCCAGTTAATTTATTATTTTGATTGAAAGAGCCATAAAATCTAGTACCATTTTCAAACTGTTTATTTGGTTCCTCTGGTAATGGTGGTAAAGATAATAAAGATAGATCGGCATCGCAAGGTAGTTGAGTAAAATTTTTGGTCGTTTTGGTCGTTTTGGTAGACAAGAGAACAAAAGAAGCTAACACAAGCATTCCTGCTCCTACTCCAGTTGCAACTAAAACTTTTCTGTGAGATGGCAATTTCCACGACGTTGTTGACTTTGATAGTGCTGGAGATATAGAACTCAGTGCTTGCAAAGCCTCGCTTGCTGTTTGGTATCGCTGGCTAAAGTTGTAACGTACCATTTTAGTTAGAATATCAGCCAATTTCTTGCTAACATTTACCTCATTTCGCCAAATTATTTCTCCATTGCTGGGGTCTTCTTGGAAATCTTTAGGTAATTTGCCTGTCAAAGCTTGAATACCAATCACTCCCACTGCATATATATCACTACATAGTTTTGGTCTAGAACTAGCTTGTTCATTTGGCATATAGCCATTAGACCCAATAGCAATAGTTGAAGTAACTTGACCTTGAGAATTTGCTGCCAAACCTTTAATTTCTTTAACTGCTCCAAAGTCAATTAGCACAATTTTGCCATCCTCAAGACGACGCATTAAATTTTGAGGTTTGATATCACGATGGATAATATTCTGCTGATGAACCACAGACAAAACTTCTAAAATCTGTTGCAATAGTTGAACAACTTTGCCTTCATTCCATGGATGACCAGGAATAATTTCTGCTCCTAAATCATGCCCGTCTACAAATTCTTGTACTAAATAAAATTCACCATTTTCCTCAAAATGAGCGAATAGTTTAGGTATTTGGTTGCTAAACTTACCTAAGCGGTATAAAACTTCTGCTTCACTCTCGAATAATCGTCTAGCGATCGCCAACACTTCTGGCTTAAAGTGTTGAGGTCTCAGGTGTTTTACGACACATTTAGGATTGCTAGGTAAATCTAAGTCCTGAGCTAAATAGGTGTCGCCAAATCCACCACTTCCCAATTGCTCTACGATTTTGTAGCGTTTACGGAGAACTATGTCTATAAGCATCCATGTAATCTCGCAGGATGTTACATACCATATTGTATCACTTTTGGTAGTTTTTAAAATTCACAAACATCTGAAGAGGAGAATTTAATCAATAAGTTCAAATTAAATCTCACTATCTGAATTACCAATCCTCAATTCCTAAAATCATAACTAGGTAATCCGGTAACATCAGTTTCTAAAGCAAACAAATCACCAGAGTAGAAACTTTTGTCAATCTCGACTTGGCTAAGTTCAACTGAAGCGGTAGTGATGTATAGTGTTTGTAAATCTTCGCCACCAAAGGTACAACTGGTTACGAGTGGAACGGGTAGATTAATCCGCAATATCTCTTCACCTTTAGGATTGAAACGAATCACACACCATCCATTCCACATAGCTGACCAAATATTTCCTTGAGCATCTACCGTTAATCCATCTGGGTGGAAAGATTCATGAGTTAAATCAACAAAAATTCGGCGGTTAGTAATATTGCCTGTTACTGAATCAAAGTCATAAGCATATATTTTTTGGTCAGGAGAATCAGCTAAGTAAAATGTCTTTCGATCGGGACTCCAACCCAAACCATTAGAGATAGTCAATCCTGTTTCCATTACATGTAACGAACCGTCAGCGTCATAACGATAGAGGCTAGCGTGGGGTTTTTCTATAGAAGACATTGAGCCAAACCAAAAGCGACCTTGGGGGTCACATTTGCCATCGTTGAGCCGATTATTTGGGGGGTTATCTTCAATTTCTAAGATTGGGGTAACTTCACCTGTCTGGGTGTTGAGAAATGCCAGGTGATGACGCAGTGTGATAATTAATCTATCTGTACCAGCTGTTGCGATCGCACCTACCACATCTCCCACATCAAAAAAGCTATTTTTCCCTGTTAGCGGGTCGAATTGATGCACTTTATGGTTATAAGTATCTATCCAATAAAGTTGCTTTTTAGTCGAATCCCAAATTGGTCCTTCACCCAAGCGGGCACGGGCTTCTAAAACATTGTGGAGTGGATATTGCAAAATCTGGCTCATTTTACCAACCAAAAAGAGTATTGACAGAAACTAATTTCACTAACTTGAGGTAATTCTCAAAAAGATTTGCCTAACTAATAGAGAAAATTTTTATTTCTGTTCCAGTAAAAACTAAAAGCGCAATTTCTCGCGTCTTTCCCAGGTAGAAGAAAGTATTTTTCTTTTGATAGCCAAACCTTTATTGCAGCACTTACGAAGGTATCGAACGCTTGTGGTTACGTTGGTACAGTGAAACAGGAAATTGGATTTCTACGCAGCTATAACAAGAAAGGCGACGAGCCGAACGAGAAAAACAACGTGCTGATAAGTTAGCAGCGAAGTTGCGACAATTGGCGATTAACCTTAATGAAGAGTAGTAGGTAATTGGTTTATTCCCATTACCTATAACTAAGTACGCTTTAATGCTTGTGTTGGTTGTTGAATGTTGACTTGTCAGCAGTCAACAAACCTTACAATTAAACAGCTTGTAAAATCTCCTCATCCACAGAGAAATCAATATCGGCTCCATCTCGACTAGAAGCCAAATAATCAGTCTTGAAAGAGTCTTGTAATCCAGAAATTAAATCGTATTCCGGATGCCAGTTTAATTCTGTTTGCGCTTTGTTCACGGAAGCAAAGAAATGCTGCATCCGCATCGGAAAAGCTTTGCGCTTGCCAAAATCAAACTTCTTTGGGTCGTAATGGACAATTTTCACAGCATCAGGTGATTTGCCAGCCGCTACAGCACTAGCACGGGCTAAACCATCAAAAGTGACAAAGCGATCGCCAGAGATATTATAAATCTGTCTTAGTGCCTGTTGATTGCCTAAAACTTGGGTCATTGCCTTTGCTAAATCTTTAACGTGACCTAACTGAGTGATATGCAATCCATTTCCGGGGATAGGAATCGGGCGATCGCGCACGATTCTATCAAAAAACCAGCTTTCTAAGTCATTATAATTACGTGGCCCGTAAATATAAGTAGGACGAATGGAAGTAAAAGGTAATCCCAATTGGCTGAGGTAAGCTTCGGTTTCATGCTTACCCAGGTGACGACTTTTCGGATCTACTGCATCACCCTCAACATGGGGGAGTTGGTCAGATTTGAGATACACTCCTGCCGAACTCATATATACAAAATGTTGCACCCGGTCTTGAAAAATCTCCACTAATGGTTGAGTATCGCTGAGTTCTCGTCCATTATTGTCAAAAATGGCATCAAAATTTTCTTGTGATAATTTTGCTTTTAATTGGGTAGTATCAGTGCGATCGCCTATAATTTGTCCTACTCCCTGTAAAGAAGGTGTTGGTCGATTTCCACGATTAAACAGCACCACCTCATGTCCTTGTTCCACTAGTAGTTGAGTCAAATAGACACCAATGAACCGAGTACCACCCATAATTAGAATTCGCATACCTTTTTCATTCCTATTTGCAGAGACTAGGGAGTGGGGACTAGAGACTAGGGACTGGGTACTAGAGACTGGTAATTAGGGAAGAGTTTTCCCAGTACCCAATCCCTAATTTCCACTCCCCAATTTGAGGTTATCAGGTTGCAGTATCCATCTGGAACCTCTAAGGTAAAGATTGCGTCTAGCCCTTAATGTGGGGCGCTTCCCATTAGTTAATCACAACGGGAAACTTTTCAGTCAACCTCATAAGTTGCCTAACTATTTTCCATTCATTACAAGTTAGCTGTGCCCTTGAAATATGCTCTGGTTCATGAGTGGTTGACACCCAAAGCCACAGGTGGTTCAGAACTCGTTGTACGGGAAATTTTGAATCACATTGATGCTGATTTGTATGCCCTCATCGATTTTGAATCTAGTAATCCTGAAAGTTATTTATACAAACGTCAGATTGGTAACACGTTTCTACAGCACTTTCCTTTTGCCCGTAAAGGTATACAACAGTACTTGCCTTTGTGGCCTTTGGCAATTGAACAACTGGATTTGCGCCACTATGATGTAATTCTGTCTTCATCCCATGCTGTTGCCAAGGGAATCCTCACTACTCCAGAACAGTTGCATATTTGCTACTGTCACAGCCCTATGCGCTATGCCTGGGATTTGACCTTTGATTATCTGCGCCAGAGTAAGCTGGGTAATGGTTTACCTGGCTGGGTGGCGCGATATTTATTACATCGCTTGCGCCAGTGGGATGTATTAAGTGCCAATCGTGTTGATTACTTTATTGCTAACTCGCAGCACACAGCACGGCGGATTTGGCGTTGTTATCGGCGAGAAGCAACAGTCATTTACCCACCTGTAAATATTGGGGAATTTCCATTTTTTCAGGAAAAAGAGGATTTTTATCTCACAGTTTCCCGGCTAGTAAGTTACAAGCAAGTATCGTTAATTGTCAAAGCTTTTAATCAACTAAAACGACCATTAGTAGTAATTGGTACAGGAGATGAAATGAAAAAGATTTGTGAAATAGCAAACTCAAATATACAAATACTAGGTTGGCAACCCGATAATGTGGTAAAAAAATATATGGCTAGGGCTAAAGCGTTTGTGTATGCAGCTTGTGAAGATTTTGGTATTGCCTTAGTGGAGGCACAAGCCTGTGGCACGCCAGTAATTGCTTATGGTGCTGGGGGCGCTCTAGAAACAGTGCGAGATATTCGCTTTAGTGTGGATACAGGGACAGGTATATTCTTCAGGACACAAACACAAGCAGCTTTAGTGGAGGCAGTAGAAAAGTTTGAAGTATATCAGGGTTCGTTTAATTCCGAGTATATGCGATCGCACGCCGCGCAGTTTTCGCCGCAAGTCTTTGCAGCTCGTTATCTAGATTTTGTAAACAAGTGCAACGAAAAAAGACCTTTTTGGAATAATGGTCTCGGTTAAGATACTTGTTTTTTAAGCTTTTGGCAATTTACCCCCAGAAGCATATCATTTTGGCTTTAAGATTGGGACTATGTGTGGTGTGGATTATTAAGGAGTATGATGACTGCCCAGAGCTCACTCCTCTCCGGCAAGCGAGGTGTACGGCAAGACACTAGAGCGTCTAGGCGTACTCTTCTAAAACGCGGTCAAAAAACAAAGACGCCTAGAATTAAACCTATTAAACCTATTAAATCTAAAGGTTTATCTTTTCAGGGTTTAAACGGAGAGTTTGCTAAACGACTGTTCGATATAGTTTTTTCACTGTCAGTGTTGATTTTATTTTTTCCTGTCTACTTAATCTTGGCCTTGCTGATTGCTTTGAGTTCAGAAGGTCCGATTTTTTATGTTCAGGAACGGGTGGGAAAAAACTACAAACCTTTTAACTGTATCAAATTCCGAACAATGGTCAGCAATGCGGACGAAATCCTGGTGCAAATGATGGAAACATCGCCTGAGTTGCGGCAAGAATTTGAGAACAGTTTTAAGTTAAAACAAGACCCACGGATTACTAAAATTGGTCAATTTTTACGAATTACTAGCTTAGACGAATTTCCTCAGTTTTGGAACGTTTTAAAAGGGGATATGAGTGTAGTTGGTCCTCGCCCATTAGTAGCAGAAGAACTGCCAAAATACGGTTATCATATTGATGAAATTTTAACAATCCGTCCAGGAATTACTGGTTTGTGGCAGGTGTCTGGGCGTAATGACATTCCCTACCCTCGGCGAGTCCAAATAGACCTGCACTATGTCAAATTTAGGAATTTTTGGCTTGACTTATGGATCATCTTGAAAACTGTTAATGTCGTCATTTTGCCTAAAAATAACGGAGCATACTGAAGTAATTACTGAGAGAGGATTCTGTGGGGCAGTCAATGCCCCTAAGTACTAATTATTACTTTAAGACAAGTAGCTCAACTTAATTAAATATGAAATGTTATTACGAGCAAAACAAGTGAAGCGTACCACTTCCCTGCGGGACGCTACGCGAACGTGGAAGCAAGCTACGCGGAGCGTCTCGTAGAGAAGTAATCGTAAAGATTCTATCTTACGTTTTTCAAAATTGGCATAGTTAAACAAATATACTGTTCTTTGCTATTCGCTATAGAAAATGCAGTATAAATTTTTATTTAAATATAATATTTACTATCTCCTTTTTCAAAATATAAAAATACTAAGTAGCGAAAGTTTATTGTACTCAAGTTACTTTATTGAGTCTTAACGAAAATCAGAAATGAAAAATAACTGTAAATAATTACAAATAAATTTTCATATTCTCAACTTAAGTTGAGAATATGAAAAAACTTTTTATTAAGTATATTTACTTAAAATTTCTCAGATGAGCTAGAACTCGTAGGTTTACCGTTAGGCAATTTAGCAATTACCTGCTAGGTTGTATCAGATCGTCTGTAACATTTTAATCAAATACAATAAGACATAAAAGAGCATGAGGCAAAAAAAGCGAGCGTTAATCACAGGTATAACCGGTCAAGATGGTTCATATCTAAGCGAGTATTTGCTAGAACAAGGTTATGAAGTTCATGGAATAATCAGACGGACTTCCACCTTCAACACAGACCGCATTGACCACATCTATCAAGACCCGCATCAACAAGGCGTGCAATTATTCCTTCACTACGGAGATTTGACCGATGGAACAACACTGCGACGCATCTTAGAAGAAGTACAGCCAGTAGAAATCTACAACCTCGGCGCTCAATCCCACGTCAGAGTTAGCTTTGATTCGCCAGAATACACTGTAGATGCAGTAGGAATGGGGACACTGCGCTTGTTAGAAGCAATTCGAGACTATCAACACCGTACCGGAATCCAAGTGCGTTTCTACCAAGCGGGTTCCTCAGAAATGTACGGATTAGTACAAGCAATTCCCCAAAGTGAAACAACACCATTTTATCCCCGCAGTCCCTATGCTTGCGCCAAAGTCTACGCTCACTGGCAAACACTCAACTATCGTGAATCTTACAACTTGTTTGCTTGTAACGGCATACTTTTTAACCACGAATCACCGCGTCGTGGTGAAACCTTTGTCACTCGTAAAATCACGATGGCAGTAGCTAACATCGTCGCCAAAAAGCAGAAAAAGCTTTACATGGGAAATCTCGACGCCAAGCGAGATTGGGGCTATGCCAAAGATTACGTCAAAGCAATGTGGCTGATGTTGCAGCAAGACCAAGCAGACGATTACGTAATTGCCACAGGGCAAACCCACTCAGTGCGGGAGTTTTTAGAGTTGGCATTTAGTTATGTCAATCTCAATTGGCAAGATTATGTCGAGTTTGACGAACGTTACTTGCGTCCTGCGGAAGTAGAGTTGTTGATTGGCGATTCAAGCAAAGCACGTCAAAAGTTAGGCTGGACGCCATCAGTCAGCTTTGAGCAATTAGTTGGCTTAATGGTAGAAGCAGACTTGCAAGCCTTAGGTTACACTTCCCCCAACGGCAACGGTTCGCAATTTCCACATGAAATTGCTACTCTTCGTCAAGAACTTGGGGTAATGCACTTCTAATTGGGGCACAGAGGATAAAAATATGACCGCCTTAAAACTACAAAATAAACGCATTCTGGTGACTGGTGGGTCAGGGTTTCTCGGTCGTCAAGTAATAGAGCAACTTTCTCAAGCAGGGGCATCAGTTGAGAAAATTACTGTCGTGCGCTCCCGCGATTGCGATTTACGAGTTTGGCAAAATTGCCAGCGTGCAGTTGACCAGCAAGACATCGTTATCCATTTAGCAGCTCATGTTGGCGGTATCGGTCTCAACCGGGAAAAACCAGCAGAGTTATTTTACGATAACTTAATCATGGGGAGCCAACTGATTCATGCTGCCTATGAAGCCGGAGTTGAAAAATTCGTCTGTATTGGTACTATCTGCGCTTACCCAAAATTCACTCCGGTGCCATTCAAAGAAGATGATTTGTGGAATGGCTACCCGGAGGAAACCAACGCCCCTTACGGAATTGCCAAAAAAGCGCTTTTAGTACAGTTACAAGCTTACCGCCAGCAGTACGGTTTTAATGGTATTTACCTGTTGCCGGTGAATTTATACGGACCGGAAGATAATTTTAATCCCGAAAGTTCTCATGTGATTCCGGCGTTAATTCGCAAGGTTCACGAAGCTCAAATTCAACAACAAAAGCAACTGTTTGTTTGGGGTAATGGTAGTCCGACTCGCGAGTTTTTGTATTCTGTGGATGCAGCGCGAGGAATTGTCATGGGTACGCAATTCTATAATGAATCGGAACCAGTAAATTTGGGAAGGGGTGATGAAATTTCTATCCGTGATTTAGTGAGTTTGATTTGTGATTTGATGGAATTTAAGGGTGAGATTGTTTGGCAAACCGACCAGCCCAATGGTCAACCGAGGCGCTGTTTAGATACTCAACGCGCTCAGCTTGCTTTTAATTTCACTGCCTGTTTTAGTTTCCAACAGGGCTTAAAGAATACTATTGAGTGGTATCGTCAACACGCGACATAATTTTAGGGTGGGCAGTGCCCACCCTAGCTTTTTTGAGCAAATTTTGAATGTGGACACAGTTAATTATCAACTAAATAAAGTACAACTACGTCGTACTTTACTCAAAACACGTCAATCAATGCCCATCCGAGAGTGGAGAGAAAAAAGCGATCGCATTTGCTTTCATCTACAAAACTCTGCTTTGTTCGCCCAAGCAAAAACAATACTTGCTTATTTTAGCTTTCGCCAAGAACCAGATCTGAGTCCACTATTCACAAACACCAAATACCGTTGGGGATTTCCTCGCTGCGTTAATCAATCCCTATCTTGGCATATTTGGCAGCCTCAAGATTCTGTTGTAAGTGGCGCTTATGGCATTATTGAACCCCATCCCAACGCGCCAACCTTAGATCCTACGGAAGTAGATTTAATTCTCATTCCCAGTGTTGCTTGCGATTATCAAGGATATCGCCTGGGTTATGGCGGAGGATATTACGATCGCCTCCTCAGTTTACCAGAGTGGTTAATAAAGCCCACTATAGGAATTGTATTTGATTTTGCCTATTTACCCCAGCTACCTATCCAACCTTGGGATAAACCGTTACAAGCCGTTTTGACTGAAACTGGGTTGACTGCTAAAGACTAAAGAGTTGAGGATGAGTAACAAATATCATCAAATATTATTTATAGTTATCAGTCAAATGCTGAACTCCAAAAAATCACGCTCGCAAATTCTGCTAATGTATGCGCTATTAGGAGCGATCGCACTGGTGATGCTCTTTCCTTTGCTGTGGTTAATCAGTACAGCCTTAAAATCACCCACAGAAAATATTTTGCAGTCGCCGCCACAGTTGTTACCTGCATCGCCTACACTAGATAACTTTTCTAGTGTTTGGCACTCTTTACCTTTTGGACAATATTTATATAACAGCACCTTAGTCGCAGTGCTAACTGTTGGCTTTAATCTTCTGTTTTGCGCTTTAGCTGCCTATCCATTGGCAAGGTTATCATTTGTGGGGCGAGACTGGATTTTTTTGGCGATTGTCTCGACGATTATGATTCCCTTCCAGATTGTAATGATTCCTCTTTATATTTTGACAGTCCAGTTGGGTTTGAGAAATACTTATCTAGGAATGATTTTTCCGAGCTTAGCTTCTGCTTTTGGGATTTTTCTGTTGCGCCAAGCTTTCATGAGTGTTCCTAAAGAAATAGAAGAAGCCGCCCGCATGGATGGCAGTTCTGAGTTAGGTTTATGGTGGTACGTGATGTTACCAGCAATTCGCCCAGCATTAGTAACTTTAGCTATTTTTGTATTTATTGGTGCTTGGAGTGACTTTTTGTGGCCTTTAATTGTCATCCAAGACGAAAATTTATATACTCTTCCTCTGGGAGTCGCCAAACTAGTAGGTACATTTTCCCTTGATTGGCGATTGGTAGCAGCTGGCTCAGTGATTGCGATCGCCCCAGTATTATTATTATTTCTGTTTTTACAACGTTACATTGTACCAACGGAAACTGGTAGCGGGGTTAAGGGGTGAGGGAGACGAGGGAGATGAGGAGATGGAGAGAAAAACTAATGACTAATGACTAATGACCAATTTAATAAGCACCAGTCTTTTTCAAAACCACCCAGATTGTTTTCATAATTAGACTGACGTCGTAAGTTACAGACCATTTACGTTGATAATCCATATCCATCTTGACAATAGTTTCAAAATCTGTAACACTTGAGCGACCATTAGCCTGCCATTCTCCTGTAATGCCTGGTTTAACTAGCAATCTATCCCAGTGATGCGGATCGTAATGCTTGACTTCGTCAAGAGTCGGTGGACGAGTACCAACTAAACTCATGTCCCCTACCAAAACATTCCAGAATTGGGGAAGTTCGTCTAAGCTGGTACGCCGCAAAAATTTACCTACAGGAGTAATTCGAGGATCGTTAATAGATTTAAAGATGTGACCTTGGGCTTGGTTTTCAACTAAATGCTTGAGTTTTTCAGCATTCATAACCATAGAACGAAATTTCCATATCCGGAAAGGTTTTCCATTCAAACCGCAACGAATTTGAGAATAAAATATTGGACTTGGTTCGTGAATCCAGGTAACAATTGCTACGGGAATTAGTACTATTAATGTAATAATTAGCCCAACAATGGCTCCAACAATGTCAATTAATCGTTTTGCCAAGCTTACAGTTGAAGGATGTGAGGGCTGTTGCGAGCAATCAAGGGAATAAAAATAAAGATGATTCACAAGAGTTAACTTATCTATAAGAATAATTTATGCATCAGTAGTCTAGACATAGTTTTTAGACGATTTTTAATATTTTTATCCTTACTACTGAGTGTCAATATACACAAAAGCGCAATTATAAAAAAACCGAAAACCTAAATTTTACAGAATCTTTTAGTTAGCTAGGCGAATTGTAAATTTTTAGTATTTTACTATAAAAATCCTAAAAATAATGCTATAGAACACAGCCATAAATTTTGTGAGTAAACAATAGCTTTACTCACAATCTAGCTGCTTTTGACTTTTGCGTAGCAACACTAACTTTAATTATGAATCTCTAGAGTGAAATTTACCGTATATGGTTCCTCTAGAGATTGCTGATTACTAGCTTCGATCGCATTGAGATAGCGACGTAAAGACAAAAGTTGTTGAGAATTGGGACGATAGGTGAGACTGCCTTGTTTTTCAAAAAGTGGTGCAGTGGCAATCGCTTGATAATCAGGATTTTCTTGAGAACTGTAGGTAAGCCAGGTTGAGTCTGTGACTGAAGGTATCAAACCGGAAGGCAATTCACCTTCCAGAAAAGCTAACAGGCGTTGCTGACAAGTGCGGGTATTGATCCCACGAGCTTCAAATAACTGGATAACCTCGCCGAAAGATAGGGGTCGGTCTGGTAGCAGGCGCAGCAATTCTGTAAACAGAAAATAATCAGTGTATTGTTGTCTGGGTATATCTAACACCTGGGGATGCAAAGGTAGCATTGCCAAACCATAGGCAACTCGACTGCAATTAGGAGCGCCGTTTTCACCGAGATATAAATCTTGAATAATTTTAGCGCTGGGGAGCTTTTGGCGTAGCCAACGATTTACTGTTCCTACACAAGCTACGCCGCCAGTCAGGATAGCTTGATTAATTGCTTCTGTGGGAATACCACGAGCAACCAATAACTTATTGAGTTCGCGGTTCAAGCGGCGGACAAACGGAATAAATACTTGGCTTTCTA
Organism: Nostoc sp.; assembly: GCA_036918135.1. GTDB lineage: Bacteria > Cyanobacteriota > Cyanobacteriia > Cyanobacteriales > Nostocaceae > Nostoc. Next base: position 84,757 of record JBALDB010000048.1, on the reverse strand, counting down.
AATCTCGTCGTCGCAAAATCCACCGCTGGTCAGCCAATTCCAAAGTAAAAGAGTCTTGGTGTTGTAAAATCAGCTTCAGAGCTAGTGCTGCATCTAACACCGCCTGTCCGAGCAAAGAACTTTCTAGACGCTGTTGGAGGCGAATCCGAGCAGTAATATCTGGTTCGCCGACTCTGGGTAGTTCTAATTCTTCCAATCCTAAACTCTGCCAATGCATTTGCTCTAAACCGGGAATTGAGGGTTGCCATTGCCAGGGATTAGTTGTGGCAGTTTTGCTTTCGCTTTGGGTTTCTAAACGTGATTGCCGAGATTTAGGTGGTAAAAGCAGCTGACAGATAATGTCTTGTTCAATTCCCTTGCCGGCATAGGCAAAACTGTGGAGCATGAAATCATTGTATGTCAATTGCACCAGGGTTTCTGGTACATCGACTAGCAACATTTCTGTAGCAGTTGTGCCAATATTAATCACCAGAGTGTTACCCACAAGGGAATGTTCGCTGGTTTTTGCCGGATGAGAATCTTCACCTTGGCTTAATTTTAATTTTATTGGTTCACCGTTAGCGGCATCGAGTTCCGGGAGTAAACTAGCGATCGCTTCTTCGATAAAAAAGACTTGCTGGGGATGTTGAATCAGTTTGCTGGTGAGTACAGCTTCTCTGACATTGAAGCGATATTGTTCTGACCAACTAGATGGACAAGTGCAAATTACACCAGCAATATTATTAATAATCTGAGAAAAATTTTGTTCGCTAATTCCAACAGCAACAGCAATTAAACTAGGAGTAGTACTAGCTCGATCGCACTTGAGAGTTAACAGTAGCTTCGAGAGCGATCGCACAACCCAAATTAATGGCCCTGCCGAAAATTCATTTAATTGTAAAACAGGTTCCCATTTTTGCCGTTCGCTCTTGTAAGGAATGGCTACTTGTAAATAAGGCTTCAACTGTGCTGAGTAAAGATTGTTTGTCGAATCTGCTGTTGCTCTTGATGGTGCAGGATTCTTTTCTTGGGCAACAGCCGCTGGTGCTGTCTGCTCGTGTGCTTCGATACTTTCATTTTCACCGTGAGGTACGGAAGCTGTGGGCAGATAAACCTCTGTTGGTAAACGAAATGATTGCTGGAAAGAAGTTGTTCCCGGTGGGTTTTCTGCTGACCAGTAGATAGGATGTACAACTAAAGAAGAACTATTTAACAATGTGGCGGAAATTCCTGTTGTACCCAAATCTATTCCTAAATACCAGACTGATTGGAGAACGTCGGCTGAAACCTCTGTATTGTTTATGAAGTTAGAATTTGCAGCTAAAGAACTTTCTACAACAGAAGTTGTCTGTTGCTTTTCTTCAGTTTTTAAGTCTAAATCTAAGTTAGTTTCTTCCTGAGGAACTACCAAACTGTTTGTTGCTATTTGCAGATTTTCTGATTGTTGCTCAGGGGAAACTGTAGAGATTGTGTCTTGAGTTTTACCAACATCTAAGGAAATATCTAAGTTAGTAGCTGGTTGCAACTCAGAATTTAGCTGTCGAGCGAAATTAGTCAAATCCCGGTCTAATTGCTGCAACTGTTCTTCATTTAAGGAAATATCAGGGATGACTGGAACCTGATTTGACTCTAAACTAAGTAAGTTTTCTTGTGGGGAAGCTGGAATATAGTTATCTAAAGCAGATTCTTGGCGGTCGTCTGTGGGATTTATGGCGATCGCAATTTCTGGTATTTCTGGAGTGACTGATGCCGTAGTTGTGGCATTATTCACAGACGAGGGTACTTCCAAAACTTCTTCAGTACCGACATCAGGCAATAAATCAGTCAAGGTATTAATTGTGTCAGCAACTTCTGGCTGAGTGTTTTGCACAAGCAAACTGTTTGTTGCCGTTTCTGGTGCTGAGGCTAGGTTAGTATCTTCTGCAAAAAATAGTCCTTCTTTTGAATCTGTTGTTTCTACGGCAGCTTGGGCATTGCTGACATCAACAACATCTGTGTCTACCTGAGCAAGGGATGTATCATGTGTCATAATCTCCTCAGCCTCAGTTGCAGGCACAACAGGCATTTCCTCAGGAATATTCAAGGTTGATGGAGAAGTTGTAACAGAAGTTGGTGAATTACCAGTACCAAACAAACTGGCATAAAGTTGGTCTACTTCATCCGCAATTAAGGTAGAAATATCTTCTGGTAATTCAACTGGACTTTCAGAAGATGGAGACGAGTCTAAGCCAAGCTGTAACAGCACTGCATCTAAATCTTCTGTGAGGGTGGTATTCTGTTGCTCAGAATTGATTGTTGAAGTTTCTGGCTGTATCAGTTCTAAGAGTTGGAGGGGAGCTTCGGCATTGATATCAGTTGGCTGAGCCAGTAATTCAGGTAATGTTTCAGCTTCTACTCCCAATAAAGATGATTCAGTAGGGGATTGTTGCTGCAAATACTGGGTCAAATTGTTGAGAAAGCTAGCTATCAACTGTTCGCCCTGTATTCCCTTGCTATGCATTCTTGCCAGTGCTTGCGATAAGGACTCGTAATAGGTATTAATGTTGTGTTGTAATGCCTCAAAGACAACATTCACAGTCCCATCTAGTGATAACAGGCGTCGATCTAAATCTTGAGCCAGCTGGCTTAATTGCTCTACACGGTCTGGGGATTCTAAAAAGGGTTGAGTTGCAAAAGTTACTGATTCTGAGTTGCTGCGATTAATTTCTCCAGAAGAACTTGGGGAATTTGCGGAAGTTGGTGTTACCAATGGCGTGAAACTTGGCACAAGGCGACTCATGAGTACCTGTAAAAACTCGGTAATCATCTGCTCTTGGTTTGTCAACTGCTGCGCTAGAGAGTAGTTTTGCAATCGCTTTTGCTCTAGCTGCCGAATTTCTTGTACGAGAGTGGCTCGTTCTTGTAATAGTCCTTCTAATTCTGCTCGTAAGGGCTGTATCAGTCTAGAAAATTCAGTTTTTAATTCTCCTGCCTCAACAGTACTGTATTCTTGAGTAGATTCAGACGGTGGTAGTAAAAGCTGGTTATGACTTTGATCGACAAATTTTTTTAACAAAGGCGAATGCGGCTCTCTCAATGACTGATTTTCAATACTGCCTTCTAATACTGCTTTTTCTTGTAGCCCGATCAAAAAGTCGCGAATTCGTTCTAATAGCTCTTTAGGTTCTTGTCCCTGACCAGACAAAAATCTAGACAGGCGCTTGCCACCATTGGCAAGTAAGTTGTCAATATCTGCGATCAATTTTTGAATTTCATCTGCACTGGAAGTCACTTTTCATCACCTTAACTAGAACTGTACGTCAACTAGTGTGACAATTACTTTACAATCACCGTACCCCTACTCTTAAGCAAGCTAGCAAGAGCGTCCACCATCGGAAAAGTTTTGAGTGGCAAAAGCCGCTACTTGGACTTGTGACTGTCATTATGTTATGGATTACTGGCAGGAGTGGCAATCTTCAGTCAGTGTTTGTTCACCAAGCTTAGCTTGATTGCTCAAAACCGCTAAAATATGTGAGCAATAATTTACTAGCTTGAGTATGATGAATGTTGTTTGCCTATATTTTTAAGTAATCAAGAGTAATCAAGTTTGCAGTGCAGCTACCCCCTAAGCGATACTTCGGCAGGTTATAAACTAGTTTTTGCAAAACTTTTACTTTATTTAAACCCATAGGTAAAGATTGTTGAGAAAAATGCTCCGATCGCTTTGTTGTGAAGCATAGGTTATTTTTATTGTTTAAAGGGGGCTGTACTTTGATAGCTTAGGCTCAAAAGAATGCTCTTGTATGTCGTGTGTATATAGCAGCTTGATAAAAAATGTCCTAATGGAAGACCGATATGTGCCCTCCTTTTTTCAGGGTTTGCCAGAAGCAGTTGTAGAAGCAGCCCTAACCCATCTTGTAACCCGCACTCACCCAGCTAATCAAGTGATTGTATTAGAAAATGACTGGGGTGGTGCTGTGTATTTTCTCAAACAGGGATGGGTAAAAATTCGTACTTATAATTTAGAAGGGAAAGAGGTAACACTGAATATTCTTGGCAAAGAGGAATTGTTTGGTGAAATGGCAGTTCTGAGTGAAAAGCGTCGAACCACTGATGTGATTACCCTCACCCCAACAGTAATTGGTAGTATGCCTGCTACAGATTTTAGTAATTTACTTAAAATAGAACCCTTGGCAGGACTGCGATTAGCAAAACTGATGGCAGAGCGTTTGCAGCAAGTGAATCGGCGATTACGCTTGCGGGAATCTCATAGTCAGTCGCGGGTAGCAGATACATTGCTGTTTTTAGCAGAAGGACAGGGAAAAAAAGGGCAAACAGGAACTGAAATCCCGAATTTACCTCATCGGGAATTGAGCAGTTTGAGCGGACTGGCAAGGGAAACGGTGACGCGAGTATTGACAAGGCTAGAAAAAAAAGGCTTGATTAAACGGGATCAAGATATTATCTGTATTCCTGATATGTCAGCCTTGGAAAGGATGATAGTTTAACGACTTGTCAAAATATGAGCATTTTAAATTCTCTGCCAGATGAGCCAGAGGACGAACCAGCGCCGGAATCTGAAACTGCTGCTAATCATTGGTTAGACAAACAACAGCTAACCCGTCCTCAACTCAAGGCTGATACACCCTTAAGGTTGGTGGAAACAGCCTTTTTAGCCAGTACTGCTAGCCTAATTTGGTTTATTAATTTTTATTTTCCCTTGGGGCCAGTTTTGCGGATATTTTTTCCAGTGCCGATCGCTTTAGTTTATCTCCGTTGGGACAAACGAGCAGCATGGATGGCAGCACTCACTTCTGGATTACTGCTGACGGTACTGATGGGGCCAGCCCGCAGTTTGCTGTTTGTCATGCCCTACGGATTTATGGGCGTGCTTTTGGGGGCAGCATGGTATCGTCGTCGTGTTCCCTGGATTGTTTCCATCACCTTAGGTACGCTATTGGGTACTTTAGGAGTATTTTTTCGGTTGTGGTTATTGTCTGTGTTGTCAGGTGAAGACCTCTGGATTTATGTGATTACCCAGGTGAGTGACTTTATCGAGTGGGTATTTTTGCAGCTGAGTTTATTGGCGAGTCCCAGTGTGTTTTTAATTCAAATAGGGGCGATCGCTTTGATTGTACTCAATAACTTTATCTATCTTTTTGTAGTACACCTAGCAGCATGGCTGCTTTTTGACCGCCTGGGCAACCCCATTTCCCGCCCACCACACTGGGTGCAAGTCCTCATGGATTATGAAGGATAGTCATTAGTCATTGGTCATTGGTCATTAGTCATTAGTTATACCAATTTGAAATAAGAATGCGACAGATACATACGGACATACCTTTGTTCTGTTTGGCTTTCTTAATGCGTGAATTTTGAATTGGTATTATTTCTCCCCCTGCCTCCCCTGCTCCCCCTCTTTCTACGCCCTATGCCCCATGCCCAATTCCCAAATTCGTATTTATACTCAAAAAAAACAGGCTGAAGAATGGTTGCGACGGTATCGTAGTTGTCTGCCTGTATTTGCCTGTGTTTTAGGATTTACTGAAACTGGTTTGATTCCAGGAATTTCAGCAGCAGGTCGCACTCCAGAGGATCGAAAATATACTGCTTGTGCTGATGCGGAGTTTTTGTATTATGGGGCAGAACATAAGCCCCAATATCCATTACCACCATTGGCAGCTGGGGCTTCCCCTGTGTTGATTTCTCGTGCTGTATTTGAGTCATTAAAAATACCAATGCATTTGTTTAATGCTGGCTTACCTCAGGCTCCTGCTGTACCAGTAATTGATTTGGGTGGCACTTGGGCTAAGTGCTTAAGTGGAGGTAATGCTATGGAAATCACAACGGTGCATCACTTGCTTAAACAAGGGCTGCTTTGGGGAGAACGCCTTGCTGCCAATATTCAACAGGGATATCTGATTATCGGTGAGTGCGTCGTTGGAGGCACTACAACTGCTTTGGCAATTTTAACTGGTTTAGGTATAGAAGCTGCGGGAAAAGTTAACAGTAGCCACCCTGTTTGTAACCACACGCAAAAGTGGACATTAGTACAAGCTGGATTGGAGAGGATGAGGGAAAGCAGGGAGCAGGGGGGCAGGGGGCAGGAGGAGATAAACTTCCAATTTCCAATCCCAAATTCTGTAGATCCTCTAAAACTCGTCGCTGCTGTGGGCGATCCGATGCAAGTGGTGGTGGCTGGAATGGCGATCGCTGCTAGTCGCAGTTGTGGTGTCCTGCTGGCTGGAGGGACGCAAATGCTGGCGGTTTATGCGCTAATGAGTGCGATCGCTCAAGCTTACGCTTTTTCATGGCAGCCAGAACAAGTAGTTGTAGGTACAACCCGCTGGGTGGCAGAAGATCCTACTGGCGCTACTGTTGACTTAGCCCTGAGCTTTAGTAAAGGCAGTTCAACACAGATTGCAGCAACTCCTCCCCTTTTAGCAACTGCTCTCAACTTTAGTGATTCTCGTTATCCCCAACTCAGAGCTTATGAGCAGGGCTTTGTCAAAGAAGGTATGGGTGCTGGAGCAGCTTCCATCGCTGCCCATCTTAGCCAAGATTGGCAGCAACACCAACTTTTAGCAGCAATTGAAGCCCAACTCGAACGGCTGAGCTTGGTTAATTACCAATAACAAAACCGGAAACTTCTTAAGCTCCGGTTAATATTTGAACTTATGAATATTGACTGAATTAATGAATTCTTTCTCTAAGTAATTGTTCTTCCAAGGCAGCAATCCGATTATATGCTGCTGTTAATTGCGCTGTGAGTCGTTGTATTTGAACTTCGGGTGTTAAGTTATTATCTCCACCCTGACGATGCATGTCTATATAAATGCCATCTGTTAATACATCCTTATGTTCCATTTCTGAATTTGAATTGATACGTCCTTTGAACTGGTTTCCTCCAGTACCGTTATTTTCCTGAGAATTATTCTTTGCTTGTGTATTCGCTAAGGAACACTCTGAATAAGTTTGAGCTACTTTTATGTCAAGCTGCTCAATTACTTGGCAGAGGGCATCCAGTTTTTGGCTCAAAATCAAGATTTGCTTTTGTAATGGCTCCATTCAATACCCTCGTTGGCACATTGTCTTCTATGTTATTCAATTTACTGACAATCTTAACTATACTTATGGATTATTTAAGTATTCATATTTTTTGTGGCAATGTGACATTTAAATCATTACTTCTAAATATTAAGTCAAGATTTAGTATAAGTACGACTAAGCAAATTTGTTGAGAAAAATCAGTCTAGAGGTAGTCATTTACATAAAAACTCGCTATTTGAGTCGAATGTTCAGATTTATGGTTATTACAAACAAAAAACGCTGAAAATTTTACAACTCTACTTTCGAGACAGTTACTCTCTCGTGAATATCTGCTTAATATAGGTATAATTAGAAATCTCAAATCCAAAATCAATGGATCGACGGTCTTTTTTACTAGGTATAAGTACGCTGACAACTTCACAACTGCTTTTTGGCTGTGGTGGAAACAAGCAGGCTCAATTAAAAGTACAGTTATTAAAAGGTTCGATACCAGGTCAGGTGGTTAATCAATTCCACAAAGGTTTGCAGCAGCAGGTGGAGTTGAAGTTTGCTCCTGTGAAGCAGATAGAGGATTTATTTGGGCAATTGCAAAATTGGCAGCAGAAACCAAAAGCCAATGATGAGCAAGGATGGCGTCGTTTCATACCCTTTAGGCAAGATGGAAAAACTCCTCCTGCCGACCTAGTAACATTGGGAGATTATTGGCTAAAAGCAGCTATCGAACAGAAATTGATTCAACCACTGCAAGAGTTACAAGCAAACCAATTAAAGCAATGGTCTGCTTTAGATGAAAAATGGAAAAAATTGGTGACGCGCAACGACCAAGGTGACCTGGATACTCAAGCAAAAATCTGGGGTGCGCCTTATCGCTGGGGTAGCACAGTGATTGTTTATAACCGTGATAAGTTGCGACAATTGGGATGGACGCCCACAGATTGGAGTGATTTGTGGCGAGATGGTTTGCAGCAACGGATTTCCCTACTCAATCAACCACGAGAAGTTATTGGTTTGGTTTTAAAGAAGCTAGGAAAATCTTACAATACTGAAAATCTTGACCAAGTGCCAGCCTTGGAAAAGGAATTACAAACATTAAACCAACAAGTAAAGTTCTATAGTTCCATTGACTACTTAGAACCTCTAATTATCGGAGATACTTGGCTAGCAGTCGGTTGGTCAAGCGATGTATTACCAATTTTGGGACGTTATCCCCAACTGGTAGCGGTTATTCCCCAGTCAGGAACGGCAATTTGGGCAGACTTATGGGTACGTCCAGCAGGGGTTGGTATAAATACTTTATCAGATAGATGGATTGATTTTTGTTGGCAACCAAACACTGCTAAGCAAATTTCTCTATTAACTAAAAGTAATTCTCCAATTTCTACAAATATTACCGCTTCCGATATCCAAAAGCCATTACTAAGTTTATTACAAAGCGATCGCTCAGTTTTAGATAGAAGCGAATTTTTGCTTCCCTTATCTCCATCAGCAACCAAACAATACGAATCTTTGTTTGCAAGAATTAAGGTTTAATGGACATCAGGTAAAATTTTTTATTTTTAAACTTACATCCCACACCCTATTTTTTGTCAAACACAGTTGATACCTGGTTTTGAGATTTATTGGCTAGTCGAGCAACTTGAAATCTGCTGTAAATAACCTAGATTGGTTGGAGCGATCGCTATTCTTCTTTAAAGTTTATTTTTGAAGAAAATTGATTTTGCTCACAGCTAATCCACTCTATTTCAATTTCATCTTGTAGCTTTTGGCAAAAACTATCTAAAGGTAATTCCTTGAGTTCGTAAATAAAAGGATTTTCAAGTTTCATCCCAATATCTTCTATTCCTAATAATGCAAAGCTAATAATTCCTACAGTCGGGATAGTGAACCAGTCTAACTGTTGTACAACTTCAAAAGATAAAGCAAAACAATATAACAATAATAAATATTTTAAATAAATTGAATAAAGTCTAGGTAGGGGTGTTTGTAAAATTAGTTCGCAACCACTAAATAACATTGTTATTTTGTCTAAAGAACGATTTAATTCTACAAACAATAAATATGGCATTAATTTTTGGATGTGATAAAGATGTCCAAAATACTCGGCAAACCAATTAATAATTTTTATTGGTCTGTTATGAGCTTGCTTTAATTCTAAATACTGCTCTTTAGTAAGTGCTTGTTCAATTGTATAATCTAGATTTTCATTTCTCAAATGTAATTTAATTGCTATTATTAATATTCCTACCAATTTCAGACTAAATATTTTTATACTCAAATCTTCTGGATCGTTTACCAGAATAATTGTCCAAATATTTCGGCATAAAATACGACTAGCATTGAGTAAGTCATGCCAAATTTTACAAGCTTCCCAAAATCTTTCATAAGCTGTATTAGTTCTGAAAACTAGTAAAAGCCCAAGGATGACTCCAGGGATTAAACTAGCTTCATGGGGTAGGTTTACAATAAATCCTTTGTGATAGGCGATCGCAATTATCAAAGCAAATATCATAGTAGCTATTACACGCCACCAAATGGTACGAAGAATAGAACTTCTTAAATCAATTGCTAATTTCAACCTGGTTGCTCTTTTTATCGATTTCCCCATTTTGGCTTGCCTATATCTATTTATATTTGCCAGAATTATATTAAAACCTTGTATGTTAATAACAGTAAAATTTCAAAATCATTCTCTTATATTTATTACCTTTTTACTGCTAACTATCTTGACTTTCATACCTATTCAGTACTTCTGATACTAAATCAATCTACTAAAAAACTTAAAATTTTAGTCTACCCAAAAATAAGTGTTTTAAAAAAATCAGATTTTATAAAAATTTAATTGTGATATTTAAAATAAATTAGTGGCTGCACTAACTGATTAGTAACGATTAATTCGCTAACTTTCTTAAACTTTTACTCATAAGTTAACAGAGCATTGTTGAGTGTTGTTTTACTGGTAAAAGTATATTCTCAAATCAAATTGAGGAATTGAGTATTTTCTTTTGTACTCTACATTTGACTATTGCATCTATCTTTTAGCGTTAAAAATTGTCAATCCTGGGATATTCAATGCAAACACATTGTCTCTCAACTAAGAAAGTTAAAAATAGGTCAAGGTAAAATAATATTTTAAAAAGAACTGGATGAGTAGCGATCGGCAAAAAATTGACCGAACTGTTCGGATAATATTCCCCTAATTAAAAGATAAAAACAGAAAAATAGCTAACGTAATTTAATTACTAAAAATCTAGGCCTATAAGATTTGAGCGTAATAGAATACACGTGTAAAGTCCAATACTTTATAATTATCCTAGCTATAACTTTTAGGCATACCCGATAAAACTTATGGAATTGCGGCATCTAAAATATTTTGTAACCGTTGCAGAAGAACTCAATTTTAGCCGTGCTGCCATTCGGCTGTATATTTCACAACCTGCCTTAAGCCGTCAAATCAAAAACCTTGAAGATGAGCTGGATATTGTGCTGTTTCTTAGACAATCTGATGGATTGATACTCACACAAGCAGGTAAATTTTTTCTTGAACAAGCAAAAGATATTTTGAATCGTAGTCATATCGCAGTGCAAACCCTTAAGACTCATTACGCAAATACAGATGAGCCTTTGGTTATTGGCTACATCCCAACCATCCTCGAAACTTTTCTTGGTAAAACCCTACATCGCTTTGGACATGCCTATCCTGAAGTTGTTGTGCGTTTGCAGGAGATGTCACCTAGCGAGCAAGTCAGAGCATTGCGAAATCGCACGATAGATATTAGCTTTATGGGCAATCCACCGGATGAATTAGAAGAAGAGTTTACAGTCAAATGTATTAAGAAAGTGCCGATTGCTGCTCTATTAGCGGATACACATCCACTAGCACATCAATCCTCAATTAATCTAGCTGAACTTGCATCTGAAAAATTTATTGGGATGTCTGAAGAAACATTTCCTGGGCGGAACGAGCGTATCTGTGGTAATTGCCACAAAGCGGGATTCACGCCAAACCTGCACCTGTTTGCCGATACCCATGCCTCAATGATTGCTCTGGTTGCTGCAGGGCAAGGGGTAGCCATTATGCCGAACGAGGCACAAGCACTGCCTCATCCCCAAGTTGTGTTTATACCCATCCACCATCCCATCTGCTACGCCCGCTCAGCTGCCATGTGGAGGAAAGAAGTACCATACAAATCTTTAGACAAATATCTCAAAATTCTGTTTGAGTATGTTCAAGAGTAATAATCTTCAGATAATTGTATAAATTTTGACATTATGGAAGAAGCAAGGGTGCAGGCGATCGCCAACTTCAATCCCAACTTTAACCTTACACCCAAATCAACAATTCTCAGCAGCAAATCTACTTCAAAGACTCCATCAACTCAATACACTTATGCATCTGCTGGCGTACAGTTTCCCTATCAGCATGAAACCTCCGTCCATGACCTGGTAGCACCCACTCAAAAGAGTAATTAGCCAAGTTACGCATTGATTTAGTTTGTTCTGACCAAGAATACCAGCAGAAACCGTGGAATGCAGCCAATTGGTGCAAGTTTTCTGACCAAGCGAGATGGTCGCCAGTAAACAGAAACTTGTTTTTATAAAGTAAAACTGTATGTCCTTTGGTGTGACCTGGAACTGGGATAATTAATAAATCCTCAGTCAAGCTAAATGGTTCAAAACCAGTTAACTGTATTTCCACATTGCGAGTACCCCCAGAAACATCATCAGCATGGAGGATGCGTTGACATTGAAAATGCTCGGCAAACTTTTGATGATCTGCAACATCATCAATGTGAGTTAGGTACATATAACGAATTCCACCCATTTCTTCTAAACGCTTGACTAAAGGCGGCGTAAATCGGGGAGAATCGACTAAAATATTACCCTCTGGAAGTTGAATAAAATAGCTAGCAGCAGCGTAGGATTTCTCAGAATGATAGCCACAATGATAAACATTTTCCTCTATTAATTTGGGAAAACTTTCCTGAGCAACTTTGATATCTTTTGGTTTTTCAACTGTGCCAATAGAACTAGTAGGACAAGCCAAAAGTGCTTCCAGCGCCGCTAATCTTTCCGCTTCATTTGTTGGTTGATGATAAACTGCTGACTGTTCATCAACACGATAAAAAACTTCCGGAGTCATCCAGCGACACGTATCACAATCAATACAAGTACTATCTACATAAAAATCGCCGTTGGCATTTTGGGTACGACGCTGATTTAAATGAGCCATATTATAAACCCCCTGCTGGGGAGTGATAAACCCTATATCACTACGCTAACAAAAGTGACTTGAGACTGTAGACGCCACTAGAAGTAAATTCACTCAAGAATAGAAATTCATGAAATCCACTAAGCAGAAAATGGGAAAAATTAATATAAGATCATCTGCTAAGAAATTTACAAACATGCTTTACTGTTCCAATCCCAGCTGCTCGAATCCCTTTAATTCTGATAACAATAAATTTTGCATTAAGTGTGGACAAACACTCACACTATTATTCAGAAATCGCTTCCGGGTAATACGACTTTTGGCAGAGGGTGGATTTAGCAGAACTTATGAAGCTAGAGATGCAGATAAGATAGATGAACCTTGCGTAATTAAACAATTTGTCCCGCAAGTTCAAGGAACGGCTGCACTTGAGAAAGCCACGGAGTTATTTAAGCAAGAAGCAAAGCGATTATATGACTTAAGCGAACATCCACGAATTCCCCGCCTGATTGCTTATTTTGAACAAGATAGGCGACTGTATTTGGTGCAAGAGTTAATTGAAGGGCAGAATTTATTACAAGAATTGCAGCAACAGGGAGCCTTTAGCAAAGAAAAGATAAAACAGTTTTTGGCTGATATATTGCCTATCCTGAAATTTATCCATGAACGCGGTGTAATTCACCGAGACATTAAACCAGAAAATATCATGCGCCGCCGTCAGGATGGCAAGTTAATATTAATTGATTTTGGTGTTTCTAAACAGATTACTAAAACTTTTGTAAGTAGGGAGCTTGATATAGCTGGTGATTTCTATTTTTGCTTGACAATAATTGAATCTGACAAGCAATGGTTAAATATGACTGAAATTGCATTTCTCATTGAAGACGATCCAGATGGTGGTTATACAGCAGTAGCTCTAACCGAGTCAATTTTTACTCAGGCTGACGATATAGAAACACTATAGGAAATGATCCGTGATGCTGTTCACTGTCATTTTCCTAATGAACAAAACTGTCCACGAAAAATTTTACTTAAAGAATAAGGTATTAAAAATTTTAAGTTTTGAATTTTAAGTTTTAGAAATGGGATCGCCCTTGGCGTTAGCGCAGCTATCCCGTTCCCAATTTATAATAATTACATCCCAGAGGATTAGCTATGAAATGGCGCGTGATTATTGAATCAGACCCAGAAACAGGCGATTGGGCTGTATGGTGTCCAGAGTTACCTGGCTGTACTTCAGTAGGAGAAACTCAAGAGGAAGCTTTGGAAAATATTAAAGAAGCAATTCAATTATATTTGCAGCCAGAATCAATTGAGTTAGCTCCTGGTGCGATCGCACGAGAGATTGTTATCTCATGAGCGATCGCATCCGACGCATAACATCTAGAGAAGTTGAAACTATCCTGAGACAATATGGATTTCAATTGATTTCTCAAAAAGGTAGCCACCGCAAATGGAGAAGTGAAGACCTGGGACTACAAGTTATTGTCCCTGAACATTGAGGGCGCACTTTACCTATCGGTACATTACGAAGTATCTTTCAAGGGGCGAAAATTCCTGAGTCTGAATGGAAAGGTTGATATGCGATCGCGCCTCTTTACCAAACGCGATCGCCAATTATTTTTATCTCCCTAACCCATAAAATGCAGCTGATTAATTACTGCACTAATCAGATGATGAGTAATGGGGAGACTATCAACTACCATGCCCAAACACAACAGCATCATGTAGGAAATGGAATAGAGAAATAACTCTTTAGCTACAGTGCGATCCTCTGGATTTTGCAACAACCGCCAAGATTTGTGGATAAATAATCCTCCCAGAATTAGGGCGATCGCAGCGTAAAAAATTCCACTTGCACCCAAAGGATAAACTAACAACAGGGTTGCAACTACAGTAATCAGCGTATAATACCAAATTTGCCGTACCGTTGCCGTATCTCCCTCAACTACTGGTAGCATAGGTATGCCGACTTTTGCGTAATCATCCCGAATCATCAGAGCTAGTGCCCAGAAATGGGGTGGTGTCCACAAAAAGACGATGGCAAAAATTAACCATGCTGGCCAGCTTAAAGTGCCCGTGACAGCAGCCCAACCTACTAAAGCCGGAATTGCCCCAGCTGCCCCGCCAATGACAATATTTTGGGTGCTGTGGCGTTTTAACCAGTGGGTGTAGACCAAAATATAGAAAACGATGCCAGAAAAAGCTAGCAGGGCAGCTAACAGGTTGGCAAAAACTGCCAGTAGTGTAAACGAAATTGTTGCCAGAGCGATCGCAAAAATTAGAGCATCGCGTGGCTGTACCTTACCAGAAGGCATGGGACGATGGCGCGTCCGCTCCATGTCATAATCAATATCTCGGTCGTAGATACAGTTAATCGTCTGGGCGCTTGCAGCAGCCAAAGTGCCACCAGTCAAAGTTACTAGTAACAGCAATGGGTCTACTTGTCCCTGAGCAGCAATCCACATACTGCCAGCTGTGGTAATCAAAAGCAACGGAATAATCCGAGGCTTAGTTAGCTGGTAGTAACTTTGAATTACTTGGAGAAAAGTTTCGTGGTGGCGAGAGACATTAGTCTCAATCATGTTGGCTCTGGTTCCTTATTTTTCAACAACTTATATGCAGCCCCCGCTCAAGCTGGCTCTTTGGGTCGAACGAAAATACTTTTGTGCAGTAGAGACAAGGATTAACTCAAGTCTTTCCAAGAGTTAGGAATTCTCTGTTCCTCATCGCCTGGTTGGTGAGTTTCGACTACGCAAAAATCGAGCGAAGTCGAGATTCAACTACCGCGAACTTAAACCACATCTCCCTGATTTCCTACTCAGCACTCAGCACTCGTTGCTCAGGATTAACTGAGTCACGTAATGATAAAACTGTAAAAGCCACTAAAGTACCGAGCAAAGCAGCTCCTACAGCTTGGTGAGAGACGGTGAGAGGCTCGACTTGGAGATGTAATTTGAAAGTAGCGACTCCCAACAAGATTTGTAAGCTCAACAATGCGCCAGCCATATTTGCCAGTCGCCGCAAGGCTGGATGTAGTGCTGGTGTACGCCAACTGAAGAATACCATTATTAAGGTTGCCAAGGTCGGCGGCACCAAACCAGCAATATGACTGTACATTACAGTACAAAGCTGAGAGTCACCGAAGCATTGGTGTAGCGCCCAACGAGATCCTACCAAAGCACCCAACAGACTTTGCAGGTAAACTAAAACAGCAGCAGTTAAACCGACCCAAGGTAACTTACCAACGGTTCCAGTTCCCTGATAGGGTGTGAGGGTCGTACCAATGATTAGGAGGGTGGTGAAAAACAATAGTGCCGTTCCCAAATGGGCGGTAACAATATCAAACCGCAATAATTCGGTGACGGTGAGTCCTCCCAAAACACCTTGAAAGACGATTAAAAACAGGGCGAATGTCGATGCCCAAGGCAGCCATTTGGGTAAGGAGTGACGATGCCACCAGGATAAACCAAAAAGTGCGATCGCGCTGACACCAATTAAAGCTGCATCTAATCTGTGAAACCACTCTAAGAATACCTGAAAATTCATTTGCTTAGCTGGCACTAGTTCGCCATAGCACAAAGGCCAGTCTGGGCAAGCAAGCCCAGCATTCATCACGCGGGTGGCAGAGCCTATTGCCATCAAAATCAAAGTGGCTATGCACATTCTCCACACCAAGCGACGAATCATTTCCTTGGGCTTTTGCTGCTGAAGTGCCGCTTGATTTTGTTGTTGTAGGACAATTTCGTTCATGAACAGTACCTTCTGCCCGCTCTTGGTGGATCTCTAAATAGATTCTGAATTTTCAGTACTTACCTATCTCCACCCTAGCGTACAGGCTAGGGGTTTACAGATTGGCACTCACTTATACTTTGAATCACTCTCGCTATGTTTTGCCTGAAGCTTTAGGTATTTTTCAAGATGTCAGAAATTGATGAACGGTAACTAATTCAAATATCCTAAATTTTTTCTTAAATTTTTCAGTTATGGCTAGACTAAATAGTTTTTTTATACTTAAAATTACTAAAACTGCTAAAAAAATTAATAAAAATTTTAGACTTGGGCACTCTATATCTGATTGAGTAGATTACCTTTTGCACCATATCCCAACTACACAAATATGTCTTACTTTAGGTGTACTCCTTAATTATTAATATCTCCGTTTTGCAAACTTTGTACATTCGTTTTTGAGGAAAACGCCGATACACTCTTAGGTGGTAATTAACCATCCTAAAGGGAATATATGCATCTGGCTGGGTTTGAAATTCGAGATACAGAACAACTTTACTCTGATTGGAGTAGTATTAATGCATCAGCACGAATGGGTTCTAGCGAAAGTTCTTTTGGGCTTAACTCTGTAAGTTCTATTGATTCTCCTAGTAGCCAGGTAACAAAGTCAGTAGAAAAAGTTTCAGCCAAAAACTTGCAGATATTGTTGAACATAAAGGGATTGTATCAGTTATTGAGCGATCGCTCCTGATTTCCCTAGTTAGGGCTTGAGAATACACGCCAATGGTAAAGCGATCGCCCTCAATTTCTCAAAAAAAGTCATGCCTACAGTTGCGAGCGCTACACCCATATTTGTCTTTGTCAGGCACAGTTTATAATTTCCTTATTGAGAATATTTATTAGCTTTTCTCAGAAGTCAAATTTATTGATGAGATATCTTGATGGAAACCCTGACATCTGAAGAAAATAATAACCTATTTCGAGAACATCTCGAAACAACGGAAAAGGAACTTTTTAGATTCAATGGATTTGACTATGTTGAGAAATCTAAAAATAGATTTTCTACTGGTTTTTATTGTTATGTTGAGCTACGTCCAGGACTTTGTCTTATTATTGACGACCAATATTTTGAGCATGATTTAAGCCTCTGGAGTCATCATGATGAGCAACCTTTTCCTTTAATTTCTCATTTTCATCTTTCCAGTAATTTGCGAACAATTACTCCAGGAATGAAAGAAATTCCAGATGATTATATAGAGCATGTTGGCAGAAATTACCTATTTTATTTACCAACAATAGATGAGATGGAGCAGCATTTAGCTGGTGAGCATCGTTTAGATATAACTATATACATTTATCCTGATTGGCTGATAAGTTTCAGTAAAAACTTTGAATTTCTACCTACCTCATTACAATCTTTTTTAAAAGATGAATGTCCGCCGAGATTTCATCACACAGTTGGAGAAATCACTTCGGCAATGTTTGCTATTTTACGACAAATGTTAGATGCTCCTTATCAGGGAATGATGAAGCGGATGTATTTAGAAAGTAAAGTGATTGAACTACTGGCGCTGCAATTTAATCAGCTTTTGTATAAAGAACAGACAATTCACCTATTAGTTAATCTCAAACCAGCAGACGTTGAGAAAATTTATCATGCTAGAGATATCTTAATCTATCGAGTAGATAATCCTCCCTCATTGCTCGATTTAGCAGAGATGGTTCATTTAGGAGAACGGAAGTTGCAACAAGGTTTTAAAGAAATTTTTGGGACTACTGTTTTTGGCTATTTACATGACTATCGCATGGAACAAGCAAAAATCATGCTAAGTGGGACAAAAATGCAAGTAGCAGAAGTATCAAACGCTGTAGGTTATGCACATTTAGGTTATTTTGCTCAAGCTTTTAAGAAAAAATTTGGGATTACACCAAAAGAATGTCAACGTGGAAAAAAGCTGCTGAAGTGACAAAAAATTGCAGCTTTACAGATAGACACGGTTATTGAAACTCCGTAAGGTGACTTCAAGAGGTACTTGAGAATATCTGTCTATTGGTAGAGCTAGTTATGAGAAAATTACAGAGGATGCTTGCGGGTTGTAGGTATGTTAGTTTGCAATTGTGGGCGATCGCTCTAGTTTTACCAATGATGCAACCTGCTTGGGGAAATGAATTTTACAGGATCAAGCAAACTCAAACAGGTTTTTCTACGAGTGCAGTTGATTTGTTAGCACAGCAACAAAGTAATGTTGCAGTTACAGAAATTACTGGCGTTAAAGTTAATTCAACTTCCACAGGTATTGAGGTAATTTTACAAACATCTCAAGCCCAAGCGTTGCAAGTTCTCAACAAAAGTGATGCCAACAGTTTTATTGCCAATATTCCTAATGCACAATTACGTTTACCGCAGGGTAACTCCTTTCAGCAAGAAAAACCAATTGCGGGAATTACCCAAATAACAGTAACAAACCTTAATGCAAAGACTGTGCGGTTGACGGTGGTGGGTGAGAAAGCTTTGCCCACGGTTGAATTATTTGATGATAATATCGGCCTGGTTTTTGGTATAAGTTCACAACCAACGGCGACTTCTCCACAACAGCCACCCCAAACACAGCAGCCAGAAAATCAGACACAACCAAAACCATCAGCAGAAAGTAATGAACCAATTGAGTTAGTAGTCACAGGTGAGCAAGATGAGTATCGCGTACCCGATGCTTCCACCGCTACCCGAACTGATACGCCCCTACGCGACATCCCCGCTTCAATTCAAGTCATCCCCCGACAGGTGTTACAAGACCAAAAAGCAGTACGGCTACAGGATGCAGTGCAAAATGTGAGTGGCGTTACACAATCGGGTAACTACGGGGGTACAGGAGCTCCTGGCTTTATCATTCGTGGTTTCGAGCAGTATGGAAATTTTAGAAATGGATTCCGCGACAACGATTTATTTACATTATCAGACATAGCGAATGTGGAACGAGTAGAGGTACTCAAAGGACCAGCTTCAGTACTTTTTGGTCAGGCAGAACCGGGTGGGATTATCAACATTGTCACAAAGCAGCCGTTAAGTGAGCCTTATTACGCTGCTGACTTCACTGCCGGAAGTTACGATTTTTATCGACCAACGTTAGACTTTTCTGGTCCGTTGAATACAGACAAAACTCTGTTGTATCGCTTGAATGTTGCTTACCAAAACTCCGGGAGTTTTCGTGACTTTGTTAACACCGAACGTATCTTCATCGCGCCATCTTTAACCTGGAAAATCGGCACTAAGACAACATTAAACTTTGATTTCGAGTATTTAAACAATGATACCGGATTTGATCGAGGCATTGTCGCTGTTGGCAATAGACCTGCACCCATTCCAATTAGTCGATTCTTAGGAATTCCAGGAGAAAATGATTCAAAAACCACAGTTTACAAAGCTGGTTACACATTAGAACATCAGTTTAGTGAAAATTGGCGGCTTCGCAATGCTTTTTTCATAAATATAGCCAAGAATAATAATTTCTACACACAGCCAGATAGCTTAATTGACGATCAGTTCCTTACCAGGTCTTATGAAAATAGTAAATTTGAAAGTGACAATTACACCCTCCAAACTGAGGTCATAGGAAAGTTTGCAACTGGGTCAATTATCCATCAACCGCTTTTGGGAATAGAGCTAGGCTTAAGCGAGACTCCGGTGATTTTTAGAGATGCTGCTTTGCCACCTATCGATATTTTTAGTCCGGTGAATAACAGCGTCATTCCTACGGAGCCTCTAGAAGCTACTTTCAAGGCTAAATATTCTGGAGATACATTAGGGATTTACCTGCAAGATCAGATTACTCTGCTGGATAATTTGAAGCTGCTAGTCGGAGGGCGTTTCGACTTTATCTATCAGAAAACTGACGATTTGCTTCTTGCCGCAACCAGCACCAGTCAATCTGACCAAGCTTTTAGCCCGCGTGTTGGCATTGTCTACCAGCCCATACCAGCAATTTCTCTCTACGCTAGCTATAGCAGTTCTTTTGTCCCAGTCACCGGTAATGCAGCCGATGGTTCTATTTTTGAACCTCAGCGAGGTACACAATACGAGGTAGGTGTCAAAGCAGATTTGAACAATAGACTGTCTGCAACACTGGCTGCTTACCAGATTACAAAAACCAACGTCCTGACCACCGATCTCAACAATACCAGTTTTTCCATTCAAGTCGCAGAACAACGTAGTCGAGGCGTTGAACTAGATGTTGCAGGCGAAATTTTGCCTGGTTGGAAAGTTATTGCCGCTTACGCTTATACCGATGCCGAAATCACCGAAGATAATCAATTACCAGTTGGGAATTTGTTGACCAACGTTGCTCCGCATAATGCCAGTCTGTGGACAACCTATGAAATCCAAAGCGGGAGTTTACAAGGTTTAGGATTTGGATTAGGACTGTATTATGTGGGGGATAGACAAGGAGATTTAGATAACAGTTTTATCTTACCCAGCTACTTCCGCACGGATGCAGCACTTTATTATCAACATAACAACTGGAAGGCTGCAATCAATATCAAGAATCTTTTTGATGAGAAATATTACGAAACCAGCCAGACAAGAAATGTCATCTATCCCGGTGCGCCGTTGACGGTGTTGGGAACAATTTCATGGGAGTTTTAGTGTCTGCGGTAGGGAGTTAGGGTAATAAGGGAATGAAGGGGTTAAAGTTTTAGCTTGGGGTTATTCTACATCGGCGATGCCTGCGGCGAGCTGCGCTAACGCCAGGGAGACTTAAACAACTCATTTGCTCTGCCAAGTTATTTACGCACGGATGCTGCTATCTTCTACAATCAGCGTGGTTTTCGAGCCGCAGTCAATGTTAGGAATCTATTTGATGTTGACTATTTTGAAACTTCCCAGAGTAGGCTGCGTGTTTTCCCAGGCGATCCGTTGACTGTGGTGGGGTCGGTGGAGTTATAGCAGTTGCCAGGTAGATTAGGACATAATGAAAAGTGTGAATTTCAGGAATAGTAAGGTTTTTACCTCCTGCCTCCTGCTATATAAATAAATTTTAGTAGTCAGCAGGCGATCGTGAGAAGTGAGAAACAAGATCCCCTACATTTCAAAGATGTCGGGGATCTGTCGCTTTCAATTCTTACGAATGAAATCAAATTGCTATATCTTAAATTTTTCTACTAATTTACCTGTATTTCTATCAGTATCTGATAAACCTATAAAGATACGAAATTTGTGTTTCTACTGAAATTCTCCAAAGACAACCCTTAACTAAACCTTATTGTTAAATCAGCTTTTTGCACTCAGGGTCGGTAAAGTAGCCAAAAAAATTAATAAAAATTTTAGAACACTGTACTCCATATCTAACAGCCTAGACTACCTTAGTAAGTGAGCAGCTTTGAGATAACGTAGTAAATCCATTTAAGTAAGCCGTGAAGATTCCAAGTTCAATCTGGACATTACTCATTGGCATCGTGCTAACTCTAGCCAGTATTTGGTACGGTGAAAATCATGGTCTGTTGCCAGCAGCAGCTACTGATGAAGCCGTCTTAGTCGATGGTTTGTTCAATGCGATGATGATTGTTTCTACAGGTATATTTCTGATAGTCGAAGGTGTTTTGATTTACTCTGCATTTAAATACCGTCGGCGTGCAGGTGACAATGAAGACGGCCCACCAGTTGAGGGCAATGTACCTTTAGAAATACTCTGGACGGCGATCCCAGCAATTATCGTTATCGGTATTTCTGTTTACAGTTTTGATGTATACAATGAAATCGGTGGCTTCGACCCCCATGCTATCCATGAAGCGCCGATTACTCAAGAGTCGATGACAATGCCTGGGCATGGAAGTGCTATAGCTGCGACTTTGAGCGATACTCCTCCTAGCACCGAACCCAACCTCAATCAAGAAAAATCTGATGAGGCGATGCAAGATCCAGCTACGGCAGAAGTTCGCAATGCCAACCAAATTCCCCAACTGCGGAATGCTCCAGGAGTCGGTAGCGTTGCTCCCACCATTGGGGGAAGTCCCGATAAAGCAGGTAAACCACCAGGATTGCAAGTCAACGTCACCGGTCTACAGTATGCTTGGATTTTCACTTATCCTGAAACTGGAATAACCACAGGTGAGTTGCACGTTCCCATCGGCAAAGAAGTGCAAATCAATATGACAGCCAACGATGTCATCCACGCCTTCTGGGTGCCAGAGTTCCGCCTGAAACAAGATGCAATCCCCGGTAGGCAAAGTGAAATTCGCTTCACGCCCAATAAAGTAGGTGATTATCCGCTAATCTGTGCTGAACTTTGTGGCCCCTACCACGGCGCAATGAGAACAACAGTGGTAGTTGAATCCCAAGAAGGATTTGAAAAATGGCAACAAGAGCAGTTAGTTGCCAGTAAAGAAACTCTAAATAAAGCTGTTGCCGTTAACCCTGCGGATTTATCCCCAGATGAATTTCTCGCTCCTTACACCAAGGATCTGGGAATTCAAACAGAAATTCTCCATCAAGTTCACCATTAGTCATTGGTCATTGGTCATTAGTCATTGGTCTAAATAAATGACAAATGATAAAGGACAAACGACAAATGACAAAAGACAACAAACTCCTATGACACAAGCTCAGCTGCAAGAAACTGCCAATATCCCAGCTCATGGTGAAGAACCACCAGTGAGAAAATGGCAAGATTACTTTACGTTCAACACCGACCATAAGGTAATTGCGATTCAATACCTAGTCACAACATTCATTTTCTACTGTATAGGCGGCGTGTTAGCTGACTTAGTTCGTACAGAACTGCGAACGCCAGAAGTAGATTTTGTTACTCCGGAAGTATACAACAGCTTATTTACGCTGCACGCTACAATCATGATTTTTTTGTGGATTGTGCCAGCTGGTGCGGGTTTTGCTAACTTCTTAATCCCCTTGATGATTGGGGCAAAGGATATGGCATTCCCACGCTTGAATGCTGTTGCCTTTTGGATGATTCCGCCTTCTGGTTTGTTGCTGATTGCTAGTTTACTAGTCGGTGATGCACCCGATGCCGGTTGGACTTCTTACCCTCCCCTGAGCTTAGTAACAGGTCAAGTCGGTGAGGGAATTTGGATTATGAGTGTCCTCCTACTCGGTACATCATCGATTTTGGGGGCAATCAATTTCCTGGTCACAATGCTGAGGATGCGTATCCCAGGTTTGGGTTTCAATCAATTGCCCTTATTCTGTTGGGCGATGCTGGCTACTTCAGCACTGACTTTGGTATCTACGCCAGTGTTAGCAGCAGGTCTAATTCTACTAGCTTTTGACTTAATTGCCGGGACGACATTTTTTAATCCCACTGGGGGCGGCGATCCCGTTGTGTACCAGCATATGTTCTGGTTTTACTCACACCCAGCAGTTTACATTATGATTTTGCCTTTTTTTGGGGCAATTTCAGAAATTATCCCCGTGCATTCCCGCAAGCCGATTTTTGGTTATAAAGCGATCGCTTACTCCTCCTTAGCCATCAGCTTTTTGGGGCTAATCGTTTGGGCGCACCACATGTTTACCAGTGGTATCCCTGGTTGGCTACGGATGTTCTTCATGATTACCACCATGATCATTGCCGTACCCACTGGAATTAAAATATTTAGCTGGTTGGCAACCATGTGGGGCGGAAAAATTCAACTTAACTCCGCCATGCTATTCGCAATGGGCTTTGTTGGCACCTTTGTGATTGGTGGAATCAGTGGCGTGATGTTGGCAGCAGTTCCCTTTGATATTCACGTCCACGATACCTATTTTGTAGTCGCACACTTGCACTACGTTCTATTTGGTGGTAGCGTTCTCGGCATTTATGGAGCAATTTACCACTGGTTCCCGAAAATGACCGGACGGATGCTAAATGAATTTTGGGGTAAGGTTCACTTTGCCTTGACGATCGTCGGTCTAAACATGACCTTCTTACCTATGCACAAGCTAGGAATGATGGGCATGAACCGCCGTGTTGCCCAATATGACCCCAAATTCGCATTTATCAACGAAATATGTACCTATGGTGCTTATATCCTGGCAGTCTCGACATTTCCCTTCATCATTAATGCAATTTGGAGTTGGTTGTACGGAGAGAAAGCTGGTAATAATCCCTGGAGGGCACTAACCTTAGAGTGGATGACTACCTCACCGCCAGCGATCGAAAATTTTGAAGTAACCCCAGTACTGGTTACAGGCCCCTACGACTACGGCTTGGAAAAGGCTAAAGAAGGTGTACCTTTATCTGACCCTAATCCAATCTTGTCTGCTGGGCCCAACTCGGTATTAAGAGCAGAACCCGATCCAGCGGTTGCTGCTAATCCTGAAGACCGGAAATAAAGGGACTGGGGACTGGGGAATCAGATTAAAAATACTATTTTCCAATCCCCAATTCCCAATCCCAAATCCCAAATCCCAATTCCCCACTCTACATTTATCAAGATTCATGCAAAGTCAAACAATTGACCCAGCTAAAACTGAACTAAATCATCACCATGCAGCAGAAGCAGCCGTCAGCCATCATGAAGAACATCCAGATCATCGGTTATTTGGGCTAATTGTCTTCCTGATTGCTGAAGGGATGATTTTTATCGGGCTGTTCGGAGCCTATCTGGCTTTCCGTGCTACCTTAACTGTTTGGCCGCCAGCAGGTACCCCAGAGTTAGAACTATTGCTACCCGGAGTTAACACCGTCAATCTGATTGCTAGTAGTTTTGTTATGCACAATGCTGACACTGCTATTAAAAAGAACGATACACGAGGTGCGCGAATTTGGTTAGCAATTACCGCTGCAATGGGTGCTATTTTCTTAGTAGGACAAGTATATGAATATACACATCTAGAATTTGGTTTAACTACCAATTTATTTGCTAGTGCATTTTACGTTTTGACTGGTTTCCACGGACTGCACGTAACCATCGGCGTTTTAGCGATTGTTGCTGTATTGTGGCGATCGCGCATCAAAGGTCACTATAGTAGCGAAAAACACTTCGGTATCGAAGCTGCTGAAATTTACTGGCACTTTGTTGATGTAATTTGGATTATTTTGTTCGGATTGCTGTATTTACTGTGAGTATTAATTACTTAGTTGTTCACTCCACGCGAACAACTTGATAAACCCCCTAATGGGGGCTTTTTTATTTTTAGTACTGAGTCAAACACTTAATCTGTGTTGTCGTATTCTCTCTTAGGGAGTAATAAAAAAAAATATTCTCTGGCTATTTTTTGCTAAAATTACTGAAGAAGTGAGTATTGATGTGAAATAAACTAATCAAGCCGCAAGCATTCATCCTCTCACTCAAGCTCTGAATTGGTACTAATTTTACACGTAGTATATGCTAAATGAGCCAAAACCCTCTGATCAAAAAAACATTCAGGAGTAGCTTTGAGACTGTAAAAGTGTTGGAAAGCTCAGAAGATGGTAAAAACTACTTGTTAGCAAGTGCAATACGTAATAAATATCAAAAGTCTATTATTAGAAAAATACTTCGGAATCGCTTTGAGATAATCAAACAGTTGGGAAGTGGAGGATCTGGGGATACCTACTTAGCCAGAGACCTAGATTTACCAGGGCGACCCCATTGTGTTGTCAAACATTTCCACCCAAAAGACACTAATCCTAATGTTAGTAAGATTGCAAAAAAATTATTTGACCGGGAAGCAGAAGTTTTATATCAGCTAGGCAACGACCACGATCAAATTCCGAGACTATTTGCCCATTTTCATGAAAATCGGGATTTCTATTTAGTCCAAGAATATATTGATGGTCATCCCTTGACTCAAGAAATTATCCCAGGTCAATGTCAAAGTGAAAATGCAGTCTTGATTTTATTAAAAGACATCTTGGAAGTGTTAGTCTTCGTGCATGAAAATAACATTATTCACCGAGATATTAAGCCCCAAAATTTAATGCGGCGGCACTCGGATGGCAAAATTGTGTTAATAGACTTTGGCAGTATTAAAAAAATTAGTGGTTTAGGACCGAGTTTAACAGTTGTGGTTGGAACTCCTGGTTATATGCCAAGCGAACAGGCTAAGGGAAAGCCAAAACTTTGCAGCGATATCTATGCAGTGGGTATGATTGGCATTCAAGCTCTCACAGGCTTAAGACCCGACCAACTACAAGAAGATCCCAATAACGGAGAAGTTATCTGGCGTCATCAAGCACAGGTTAGCGATGCTTTTGCAGATATTTTAGACAAAATGATTTGCGATCGCCATAGCCAGCGTTACCAGTCAGCAACGGAAGTTCTGCAAGCACTTAATTCCGATTTTGTCTGGTCACAATCATCAAATGCTGGCATAAACCAAAAAACTGTTAATAACTATTTGGGAACTTATAGAAACTTTCTTTTATTGCTAGGTATCGGACTTGGAGCTAGCACTAGTTTAATAGTATTAATTTTAATTTATACATTTCTTAATACCAATATATCATTTCCAAATCAACCTACTGAATTAAAAAATATTATAGAAAAGATTTTCCATCGGTCAAGCTTAACTAATGTGAATGCTTTAGTAGCCAAAAGCGACTCGATAAAAGCAATTGCACCATTGAAAAGATTACCAAAGAGCAAATTAAATTTCCCCATATAACAAACAGTTAACCACCTATTAGAAGATGTTTTAAAAAGTTTAGCTCCTCCTAATTATTCCTTAAATTAAGGAGTCATTTGAGCAGGTTATTACTTGTAACTAACTGAAATTTGAAACCTAGATCCCTCCGATAAGGAGGAACTTGTAAGAGGTTGTTTGGAAAGTCATTAAGTATACTAAAAATCCCTCTTCAAATGTCTCAGAGAAACGAAGAGAGGCTTTAAAACCCCTATTCCCTCGTGAGTGTAGGGGACAAGGGGGATACTGATATAATCGTATACTTTACAAACATCTTCTTAGCAATTTGAAAACTGGTTGTTAACTAAGTAGGTCGGGGTGAGTATTTATTATTAAGATATAGCGGGAGACAGGAGCCAGAAAGCAGAAGGGAAGAAGGTTTTGACCTATTTTATTTGCTTTTACATAGTTTGATTTTTTCACGTCGTTCTACTTTATTGATTAAATCTTTACTTAAAACTTAAATATCAAGAGATTTTTCTAGGATAAATACCTAGAAATTACTGTAGTATAAATACAATTACTAAACAAAAGTTAAAGATATGGACAATACAAATCAAAGAAGAGCTTTAATTAACGGCGAAATTGGCCTCTTTCTTAGAGGTTTGATTATTGGTAAAGTACTGACAATTATAGTTATTGGCGGATTGCTTTGGTGGTTACTGAGGCCAAACTTAACAGCCAGCAAGAATGCTGACTCTTACTCCGAGCAAAGTTTAAAGACTCCCTCTACTGGAGCATCAACTTTTGAGACAATTGCAGGTGTGCCTACCGGCTCATTTAACTACGGTGGTAGTACAGCTTGGGCATCTATCCGGCAATTAGTAGATTCTCAGATCCAGAGCGATCGCCCTGAATTAAAATTACGCTACGTAGACCCTATTAAGGATAGCCCTAGTTCTAGCTCAGGTATTCGGATGTTGCTTGATGGACAACTCGACTTTGCTCAGTCTTCTCGTCCGCTTACAGATGAAGAACAAGCGATGGCAAAAGAACGAGGCTTCACCCTTGAGCAACGTCAGGTAGGTATTGATGGAATAGCAGTGGTAGTCAACCCATCACTGAATGTGCCGAGTTTAACTGTTAACCAATTGCAGCAGATTTATACTGGGCAAATTACTAACTGGCGGCAAGTAGGCGGGCCAGATCTACCTATTATACCTTTCTCACAACGAGCACAAAACGCAGATACAGTAATATTCTCTAGCAATAATAACTTAAAAGGGCAAGCGCTTAGCTCAGATGTACAGTATGTCTACTCTACTACAGAAGCGGTACGCCAACTCAGTAAAACCCCTGGTGGCGTTTATTACGCTTCTGCCCGTTCAGTAGTACCTCAGTGTACTGTAAAAGCTTTGCCATTAGGTCTCACTTCTGGTAAGCTAATTTCCCCCTACCGCAGCTCTTCGGCGTCACCTGAGAATTGCTTAAGTCAGCGCAATCAAGTAAATACTGAGGATATTAAAAATCGTAAATATCCAATTACTACTGACTTGTTTGTGATTATTAAGCAGAATAAAGGTCGAGAACAGAAAATTGGGGATGCCTACGCCAAACTTTTATTAACTGCCGAGGGGCAAAAAGCAATTGAGCGGGCTGGTTTCGCTAGCGTCAGCAAGTAGATTAAGATAACTATCCTGGTTGAATAATATTATGTTCGGTTGAGGACTTATAAAACGTTATTGCGAGCGCAATCACAAGTATAATATCCGAGCATGATATTATTCGTAATTTATAAATTTACACACAGATAACAATACAGTTCAGTTAAGAACAAAAACTAAAACTGATGTAGGTTGGGGAGTCACTGCAAAGACAGGGGGTTTTCCCAACCTACGCAGTTTTATTTTTTGGGTCGATCGTAGTGACTAATGATGTTATTAACGGGCATTAGGTGATTCCGGATAAGAGATTTGTATATGTTTTTATCATCGATAAAAGCTTAATGTCTATAAATACATTAACAATATCCGACTTTTTTCCGACCTTTTCCGACCGTCAAACTTGATATTAGGCACTAGAGTATTTATATAAGTAGTTCTAGCAAGAAGTCTGCACAATAATTAAACGAGTGCAGTCAGGCGATCGCTAGCAAATCAAGCATTATCCAAGATTTATAACCTAATTACATAAAGAAGGTAAATATGGCTGAACATCCTCATGGAGTCTGGATTTGGAATCTTCCAGCATTAAGTAGTAATTATTTAAACAGATTAATTGAGTGCAAAGTCAAACGAGTATATCTCAAAGTATTTGATGGCAAAAGTAGAGTTATGTTTTGGGCTAAAAACCCAACTTTTGGAGGCGACCAATGTACTTTAGAAGTTATTAAACAGTTTCAAGACAACGATATTCAAGTTTACGGATGGGGTTATCACTATGGAACTGATGATATTAGTGAACAAATACAAGCAGTTAAGCAAGCTCTAAAATGTGGATTGGATGGCTATGTACTTGATGTTGAAGAGGAAGTCAAAGCAGCTAGTACACATAATAATATTAAAGACTTACTTATAGGGCTTCGTCCTTTAGTGCCAACAGGAACATTAGGATATACCAGTTTTGGTCATCCAGGTTTTCATCCTGAAGTTCCTTGGAAAATTTTAGATGATTTTTGCGATATTGCCTTACCTCAAATTTACTTTGAAAAATTTGGCTTTAAAGCCACTAATGAAGAAGAAGTTCAAGAGTGTCTGAAAGCCCATAAAGATAAAGGATTAACTAAACCTATATTACCAATTTGGGGTTCAGAAACAGACTCAAAAAATCCTGCTAGTGCTTCAGAACTTCAATCTTATCTCAATCGTTTTCCTGGTTCTTCAATCTATCGTTTACCTGAATTGAGAAATGGAACATTAGAACACAGTCAGGCTTGGAATTTAATTTATAACAGTCAACCTTTAGTCAATACTGGAGGAAGTCAACCTACTGATTTTGATTTACCACCTTTGACTCGTATTTTACGTCAAGGTACTAAAGGAAAAGATGTTGAGGCATTACAAAAAGTTCTTAATACTCTAGGATTTAATGTTGGAGATGTTGATGGAGATTTTGGCACTATTACAGAAAATGCTGTTAGAGCTTTCCAAACTAAAGCAGGTATTACAGTTGATGGAGAGGTTTATACTCAAACTTGGAAAGAATTAAGCAATAGTTTTGACGATAATATTGTTGTTATTGCACCAGAAAATCCCCGAATTAAACTAGCTAGTTTTGCCGAAAATGAAGCTGCTAAACAGCTTCAATGGACAGGTGGAAGTTCTGAAGCTGAAAAGTATCTTGAGACTTTTCGGAAACCAATGTTTGATATCGTGGATCGACAAGGTGTACGTCAAATTAGTACATTAAATCCAGTTCTTTATGATTGGTGTGCTGCTTTTGTTCATTTCTGTTGTCGAAAAACTAATATAAATGTCCCGATCCAACCGCAAGGTTTTTGGGCAACAATGGCTTTAGTCGAGTCTTGGAAATTCTGGGCTAAAAAGAATGGTTACTGGAATCTTAAAGGAAGTATAGTTCCTCAGCGTGGAGATATAGCTGTTTTCGATTGGCAAAGAAATAATTCACAACTCGATCACATAGGTATTGTCAGAGGATACACTCCCGGAAGTTCTACTATTCAAACATCTGAAGGTAATAGGGGAAACCGTAGTGGCAACTTTACAAGAGAAATAGTAGATGTAGCCGGATTCATTAGAATCTTTTAATACATAAAAGCATCTGGATTAACTTAATTATTTAGCTTAATCCAGATGAGTTAGTTATATTCGCAGGCGAAGGAACTTGTTAATTGAAACATAATTTTTCTAAATCTCATAAAACTCTAACATTGTTAGCACTTTGGCTTTTAATGTCTAGTTGTGGACGCGATATTCCTTCATTGGAAAATGTTAATCAGGCAGTTGAAAACTTAGATGTTGCTGCTAAAGATATCTCAACAGATATGTATGGTTCATGTATTAGAGCAACTAAATTCTTCGGAACGCCAGGTTCGCCTACTATATTAAGCGAGCGACAACCAGAAGAAAAATTCTGTAATGAGAATTATCAGCAAATATCTTTGGTGATGGGGGATGCAAATCAGGTTTTGATTGATTACATGAATGCTCTTATTCTTGTTGCTAAAGGAGAAAGCGAGAAAGGAAAACCTATTTCCTTTGACGAAAGTTACAAAAATCTTGGGGATTCGCTGACTAATCTTAAGTTCTCCTCATCTCGGACAGCACCACAAGCTGTGTTTAAACCAGAAGAGGTACAGGCTGGAGTTGCGATCGCTAAATTTTTGACTAACTTATTTACAAAGGAAATGCGCCGCAACAAGTTAAAGCAAGCAATTTTATGCACAGATAGCGATATTCAAGCTTATATCAAGGGTAAAGGTGCAGTTGCAGGACAACCCGAACCAGGCGGACTAATCGCGATCGCCAACAAAGTTTACGTCAATGGACTGCTAGCTGAAGAAGAAATCAGTATTCGTACTTACTTTAGCGAATATATTGCTCTCTTTGGAGACGATTTGAAGAAAAATCCTTTAGATTTCATGGCCTTGGAGGAAAAGTACAACAATGCGATGGACTTAGTACGCGATCGCAAGCAAAAAGCTCAAACGTATAGTGCAATTTTGAGGAATTTAGCATCGTTACACGCATCCCTCAAACAAGAATTGGCTAAAGATGATGATATTCCCCTAACAGGTGAAAATTTTGACAACTACTGTCAAGAATTATTCAAGCCATCTCAAACCAAAACTGTAGACAAGGGACATCAGGAAATTAAACCAGAAACAATGCAAAGAGTTCAAGCAATTATCGTCAAACATCTGAAAGTTATAAAACCATTGCTTGAAAAAATTGAGTAATCAAACGTCAAAATATCAAATACTAATTCTTCCAGGGAGTGAAATAATGATGATTCAAGATTGTAATAACTTAATAATCAGTCGTAACTTAGTTCTACAAACTATTCTTTTTGTACAACAAACAAGTGCAAAGCTTTTATTTCAAACAAATGTCAGCAAAGAAGAATTCAATCAAATATTTGATGATATTGAAATACCCCTATTTATAATTGCTGACAAAATAGCGATTGTAATTGACCGAGAGATTTTAAGTCCAGTAACAAGTTATCAAGAAGAAATTAAAATAGTCACTCAAAAAATTCAAAGTGTTATTGACAATTGTGAAGATTTTTCTACACTGAGTGCAATATCTAGGAGATTATTGAATTTTTTTGATGATTTTATCAGTACTGAAGGTACATATCTAGATACTTTCAAGGTACTTGATAATATTGCATCTATTTGCAATCACTATTAACAAGTGAACTAATAGATGAATTAAACAATTGATTTTTTGAGTCGCTGATTGTTATCTATTTATTACAAAGGAGTAAAATATGACATCTAAGCCTGATGTTACTGATTTTGAATGTTGTCGGACAATAATTTATCAAATTGTCGATTTATCTTTAGCAAGACGTAGCCAACTATTAGCAGATGGGGTAATAAGTAAAAAGGAATATCTTAATATTGGCGAACAATATGAAATACCACTTCGCAGACAAGCTAAAGATTTAACGCTTAAAATATTCGACGGAATTGTTTTACCAATGGCAGCATTTCAAAGTAAAATTGCCAGTGTTGAAGATAAATTAAAAAAGGTTATTGAGCAGATTCAAGATTACAATCATTCTATAGCTTTTTTTAGTAAAGTTATTACCTTTTTTGGTAGTGTTTTGAGTGCTGCAAGTACGGGTATTGCCGGAATTCCAAATTTACTTCTCGACCTTCAAGCAATTCTATAGTTGAATTATAAAAATTCAGAATCTAGAACTCAAAAGACTTTGATATTCAAGCTAAATCAGCTTTCACTTACGTTTGATTGGAATTCCCCAAATCTTGATTTGTCGGTCGAATCCACCACTAGCTAATATTCGCCCATTTGGACTAAAAGCGATCGCACTTACCCAATCTGTATGTCCAGTTAATGTAGTTATTAACTCACCTGTAGTTATATTCCACAATTTAATGCCATCTCTGCCAGCACTAGCAAGAGTTTGTCCGTCTGGGTTAATGGCGATCGCATTTACCCAGTTATTATGTCCTGTAAGGGTGCGGAATAATTCTCCACTATTAACATTCCACACTTTAATCGTGCGATCGCGGCTAGCACTAACTAATTTTTGTCCGTCTGGTGTAAAAGTGACAGCAGTAACAGCATTAGTATGAGCTACTGACTCACTGATTAATTTACCAGTACTTAAATTCCACAGCTTAATCACACCTTTATTGTCGCCACTAGCCAAGGTTTGTCCATCAGGACTAATAGCTACCGTATAAATCAGATTGTTAAAGCGTACTAAAGTACCAAGTGGACGCTGCTGTAGCAAATCCCATAAGCGAATTCCATCTAAAGCTCCACTAATTAAAACTTTACTATCAGGAGATACCGCTAAAGATAGTACGTTACTAGTATGTCCTACAAAAGAGCGACTAAATTTCAAATTTTTCAGGTTCCAGAGGTTAATTGTGTTGTCATCACTACAACTAACCAGGGTTTGACCATCTGGCGAAATTACTAAAGATTCGATAGCGGTTTGGTGTGCTTTGGTAATATTTCCCAACTTTTTACCATTTGCTGCATTCCAAAGGCGAATTACACCCTCATTTTCTGCACCTCCGCTGACAAGAATTCTACTATCTGGAGTGAAGGCTAGAGATTTAACCGTTCCGGTGTGTCCTATGAGGGTGTAAAGTAGTTGAAAATTCGCAAAGTTATTGATATTAGAGTTTGGTGTAAATTCAATAGCAGCATCAGCCTGATGAATATAAAACCCTTCCCAAGTAGTTACTGAAAGGGCAACAGCTGCCATAAATGCCAGGATAATATACGGACGCCCAAAATTCCCCCCACCTCTTCCCTCACTCCTCACTATTTTTCCTCACTTTTTAAATAGTTATAAAAGCACATACAAACAAATTTTCCAGAGTTATGAATTTATCACTCATAAATCTTGTACAGACGCGAATAATCGCTTGTACAGACAAAGATTAATCGCGTCTCTACTCCTAACCTTTAACTCAGTACTCTCTAAACAGGTGGTTTTTTCTTGGAAACGCTTAGCATTGGTAAAGACGGACTAGAAGAACGAGAGGGCAAGTAATGTTGTACTATAGATTCCTCTGGTACGGGACGACGCTGCTGGATACGCCATAACTTAAAGCCTAGCGCTATCCCTGCCGTTCCCAAACCAAAAGCGAACAACGACCAGCTATCATCCAATCCGCCAATTAGGGCATCTACCAGACCCATCGTAATCAATATAGCGATCAGTGGTTCTTTTCGGTAGGTTGACTTTAAAAAACGAGGTAATACAGCATTCATCACAGCTTGATTAGTTCCAGTTCACCTTTTGTGGATATTATGACCAAGAATACTTCACCCATATTTTGCCTTTTTCATCTAAGGCATAAAGTAATTTAATTATGACTTTCTTTAATAGGGGAGGAAGTGTAGTTATTAACCTTCTTACATCTGCTAGTTACAAGTTTCGGATATTTTGAGCGCTTATAGATATTTTTATTCCTCTGTTGGTTACATTCTACGGCAACAATTTACAAATAAATTTAAGTTAAAGTTTTGAGTGCGAGGTACTTGGCTATCAATTATTAAAGTCAAAACCAACTGGTTGTTCCAGCTGGTTAAAACTCTTCTAAATACTAGCTTACAATTTATGTGCTTGTTCGTGGCACTACTTCAGACCCAGCCATGATAGCACTCCTTGATTGGTGACGTATTCAATCACCAGCATCAAAGCAAAGCCAATCATTGCGGCTCGACCATTTAACCGCTCAGCATATTCGTTAAAGCCAAACTTAGGCTCGTCTAGTTTAGGTGTAACTGTTGGTTGTGGTTGTGTCATTTTTGAGAAACCTCTTTTTGGCAGACGGAACTTGATATTAGACTTTGTGGTATTGGTTGGGCAAGGGGTAATGTCGTGTCTGGTTGAAGACTTACCATTAAGAGCGATGCTCTGATGCACAAAGATGCTAATGATAAGCGATTAGCCAGACTCGATCTCAAAAGTTAAAGGTATTAACTTCTTTTTCTTTCCTTAACCTTTAGCCTCTTTTGGTAGCTGACGAGCTGATTGCAGTGCTTGAATGCCAAGATGACTTCTTGAAATTCAGCCAAATCTTCCTAGAAGGGAGCTATACAACCACTCTTTTAATAAATTGTTATTATTCTTTATATATTGTAGAAATACTGGGGCAATAGTCAAGAGTAAGAGTTTGCAGCTACTCAGATTAAATTGAGAAACTTAGAACAGAGATGAGCTATCTCTAATACAGCTATCTGTAATACGGAAGTAGCAAGACGGAAGTAGCAAGCTTGAGATTAGCAGGATACAGTTAAACAAAAAAATTATCAGAGGCGGTACATGGAAATCGGCGTTCCCAAGGAAAATAAGGATCAAGAGTTTCGCGTAGGTTTAAGTCCTTCTAGTGTGCGGGTGCTGCGGGAAAATGGTCACAGCATCTTTGTCCAGACACAAGCAGGTAATGGCGCTGGATTTACAGATGACGATTACAAGAGCGCTGGAGCAGAGATTGTCCCTACAGCAGAAGCGACTTGGAATCGGGAATTGGTTGTTAAAGTCAAAGAGCCATTGAAATCAGAGTATAATTTTTTGCAGAAAGGGCAAATATTATTTACTTATTTACATTTAGCAGCCGATCGCAAATTAACAGAGCATTTAATTGATTGTGGCACTTGTGCGATCGCCTACGAAACTGTAGAACAACCAGGCGCTAACAGACTACCTCTGCTCACCCCCATGAGCGTTATTGCCGGTCGGCTAGCAGTACAATTTGGGGCGAGATTTCTAGAACGTCAGCAAGGTGGTAGAGGTGTGCTTTTGGGTGGTGTACCTGGAGTCAAACCAGGTAAAGTAGTAATTCTCGGTGGCGGAGTTGTCGGCACAGAAGCAGCTAAAATTGCTGTGGGCATGGGTGCTAGCGTCCAAATTTTAGATGTGAGTGTCGAGCGATTATCTTACTTAGAAACCTTATTTGGCTCTAGAGTCGAATTACTTTACAGCAACTCCGCTCATATTGAAGCCGCCGTCAAACAAGCCGACTTACTCATCGGTGCAGTTTTAGTACTGGGACGTAGGGCACCAACCTTAGTATCCCGTGAATTAGTCAAACAAATGCACCCTGGCTCGGTAATAGTTGATGTTGCTGTTGACCAAGGCGGTTGTGTGGAAACCTTACATACGACATCTCACACAAATCCGGTATACATTGAAGAAGGTGTGGTGCATTACGGCGTTCCCAATATGCCAGGGGCGGTACCTTGGACAGCAACTCAAGCACTCAACAATAGTACATTACCTTATGTTGTGCAGTTAGCGAATTTAGGAATTAAGGCATTGGAAGTTAACCCAGCCTTAGCTAAAGGTCTAAATGTGTACAATCATAAATTAGTGCATCCAGCCGTGCAAGAAGTATTTCCTGATTTGGTAAGTTAGACATTGCACAGGCAAGGGTTAGAAGCTGTGCAAGTGGTAGGCGATCGCTTATCTTAATGGTGGTATTTGTGAGCAATTAGGCTAATTTCGTTGCCATATGTGCGGATGGGTAGCTGTAGAAAATCAAAATAAACAAAAAATCGCTGCATTTTAATGTGTACAAAGTTTTGAGAACTATAGGACTTGTAAACCATCCGCGCACCTTATGGAGACTGAGTTTCAGGAATTTGCATCTAGTGTCAATACTATTTTATGTGACTTTCATCATAAATTTTAATTAGACTATCTTTTAAAAATTTCAACCAATTTATAAAATTGCTTTTATCTGAACCATTTGAGCCTATAAAAATATTCAAATTTTTAGTCTAATTATCTGATTTAAAGATAAATTTTTATAATTATTAGTAACAAGAAAGCCAAGACCAGTTGATTCGTGACATTCAAAAAATTCTGTAGTGAGTTGGCAAATAAATAATACTGTTTTTTCAATTCTATAGCTTCATTGGTTATCACAGGTAAGAAATACTTTCATTCAATCTTGCCTAAACCTACACAAGTCTAAACTTTAGGTGCATTGTTAACAGTCCCACAACGTCTATCCTAAGAGGGGGACTAGCTAATGGAGAATATTCATGGAATTTTTATCGGATTCCGTGGTGCTATCACGGATGCAATTTGCGCTGACTGCAATATTCCATATGCTTTGGCCTGTCTTGACTACAGGGATGGGAATTTATCTAGTTATCGTCGAAGGAGTATGGCTAAAGACTCGTAATCCAGATTACTACCTCCATGCCCGCTTTTGGTCAATGATACGGGACACTTTATTGGTAAAACTTGGGACTGACTAAATATTCCATCGGTGCTGGTAGCTTTAACTTTAATTCAAGGATATGTGTTAATTGGTTCGACTTATCTGATTTGGAAAACTACAGGAGAATTGCAAGAAACTCACTATAAAACTGCCAATATTTCTGCTGTGACAACTTTAATTGGTGCAATTTTCATTACAATTACAACACCAATAATTTATGAAAATGCTCGGTTACGGTTGTTTGAGAAACCTTTAGTTTATATCTTTGCAGTCATTCCCTTGTTGGGAGTTTGGTTAATTTGGCAACTTTTGAAAAGTCTCGAACGCAAAGAAGAAAGAGCGCCTTTTGTTTGGACAATTCTGCTATTTGTGTTGTCGTTCATCGGCTTGGGATTAACTATTTTCCCGTATATTATTCCTAATAAAATTACTATCTATGAAGCAACAGCCGACCCCAGTTCGTTGGTAATTATGATTATTTTTATCGGCTTTCTCATTCCCATAATGCTGTTTTATAACCTTTACCAATACATTGTTTTTCGAGGTAAGATAACTGGCGGTAGTTACAGAGAATAAAAATTTTCTTTTTCAAGCTAATAATTTATCTACAGCTACACTAAAACCCAATAATACTTTTTGGGTGCGGATTACATCACCAGCTTTGAAACCCAAAACTTGATTATCAGTCATGACCAAAACTAAATGAGTCTCAGGAAATACTAGCCAAATTTCCTCACAACCAGACCGCAAATACTCCTGGGC
This sequence comes from Nostoc sp., assembly GCA_036918135.1. Classification (GTDB taxonomy): domain Bacteria; phylum Cyanobacteriota; class Cyanobacteriia; order Cyanobacteriales; family Nostocaceae; genus Nostoc. The sequence continues at coordinate 47,107 of JBALDB010000048.1, read as the reverse complement.
TTTTAAAAATAATTCTTCAGCTAAATCGGTAGGTGAAGCTATTTCTGCAATTAGTGGAAAACTTTGTGGCAATGTCGGAACATTACCAAATTGAGATACTAAATCTGGTGTCAGATAAGCCACATCAGGACGACGGCCTTGTTTGTATGTGCGACAAGGCACTTCAGTATAAACTTTGCCGCCCAATTGATTGGAGTTAATATAACTTCTCCAGTAAAAACCAAGACTCAATTCAATTTCACTATGTCTTAATGTCATCCCTGTTTTTTCTACTAGTTGTCCATCTACCCACTCCATCCCATCTGGAGGATTTGTGATGAAATCTTCTAAAGAATAGATTTCGGGAATCGATACAATTTCTTCATGTTTGGAAACCAACATTGCAAGCCTCCACTTTGATTAGTTAAATATACAATGTATGGAGTATTTTTTAAATCATTACTAAATTATCTTGCGATTCTTCTTCTAATTCATAACCATTAGCGAGTTTGGTAATTGCTTGGTCAATCATTTCTATACCCCGATCTACGGTTTCAATTACACTTAATTGTCCTCGTAATTCCGCAGCGCCGACAAAACCTTTAGCATACCAAGTCATGTGTTTGCGGGCTTGACGAACACCGCGATCGCCTTTATATTCCCACAAGGCTTGTAAATGATCTCTGGCACATTCCAAGCGTTCAATTGGAGTTGGTGGTGGTAATATTTCTCCAGTTTTTAAGAAGCGATCGATTTCTCCGACTAAAAACGGATAACCCAAAGTCCCACGGGAACACATCACACCATCAGCACCAGTTTCTTCTAAACATTTCACTGCTGCTGCAATCGAAAAAATATCTCCATTCGCAATCACTGGAATAGAAAGTATTTTTTTAACACGCGCAATCCATTCCCAACGGGCATTGCCATTGTATCCTTGAGCGCGGGTACGCCCGTGTACTGTAATCATTTTTGCCCCTGCATCTTCCATCCGCTTGGCAAATTCGAGAATCGTAATTTCTTTGTCATTCCAACCAATACGGGTTTTTACTGTCACAGGTACATCAACAGCTTTCACCACTTCTCGCACAATTGCTTCGGCTACTTCCGGTTGCCGCAACAGAGAAGAACCGCCGCCATTTTTAGTAATTTTATTTACCGGACAACCCATATTAATATCAACAGTATCAGCACCTTCTGCAACTGCCTTGACTGCTGCTTCTGCCAGGAAATCTGGACGACAATCAAATAGTTGAATGCTAATTGGGCGTTCGTTGGGGTCTACCTCCATAATTTTGGGTAACTGTTTAACATAATGCAACCCGGTAGCATTTACCATTTCGGTATACATCATAGAATCGGGTGCATAGCGACGCACCAAGCGGCGAAATACCAAATCTGTTACCCCAGACAAAGGCGATTGTAGAACCCGACTTTTGACCTCGAAGGAGCCAATTTTTAAAGGTTGCGAAAGTCTAGCTTGAAGAGTGGGAGACAGGAAAATCATATAATAAATTAAAGTTCAAAATTGTCTAAACCGAAAATTATCAGGACATTTCACGCTATTTACTTATACTGTTAATTACATACTCTCAATCTCTTGTTTACTGATTAATTTTGTTTAGGCATCTTAACTTGGAGGCTGTTTTTGCCTTTCTTGCAGTACCTCTTCTAAACTTAAACCTAACTCTTTCGCTGTTTCTTCAAAACTCAATCCCAATCTCAATAATAAAGGAATCATTCTCAACTTTTCTTCACGCGCTCCTTCTTGCTTGCCTTCTTGATAAACTCGGGTTTGTTTCAAATCACTTAACCCAAACATTCCTTCAATCTCCTCTCGACTCATAATTGGAAATTTATAAACCAAAATTGTCTCTATTAATTCTAATAACTGCCGTCGCTGTTGTTCAATATTTATTTCTTACTAGGTTCTATTTATTAACTGTCTGGCGGATATAATTGCTGTATCCTCATCATCAACTACTAATTTCATAGTAGCAATCCTAACTGGCAATGATGCAGTTTCACCTAATTCATTAAGATAAATACGACTGATGCGCTGGCTAGTAAAAAATTCACTGTAATTCTTAATGTCCGCTGTATCTAAACTCCGATTGGGATAAATAACTACTCCTCGCCAAGAATTTTTAGGTTGATTTTGACGTAAGTATAAACAAATTTCTGAAATTAGCCGCGAATAAATTTCTGTATCGGTTTGAAATTGGACTTCTACAAAGTAAATCGGATTTTCTTCCCCTTGTGTTGGCAGAAAAACACCATCTATGCGGAATGCAGTTTGTTTGATTTCAAGTGAAGAGAATTTATAACCTTCTGCGGTTTGGGGCGAGTTGCCAATTAATTCAAAAAAGATGCTAGGAAATTCTTGAAAAAGGCGATAAAAAATGCTGTCAGTTTTCACGCTTGATGTAATGCTGAGATTTGCCTCGTTGCAATTTTATCGTGAAATATGTCATTAGTCGTTTGTCCTTTGCAAATACAAATGACTAATGACCAATGACAAAGGGCGATCGCAATTTAGCCACGAGTTGCACTTTGAGGAGGACGGGAGACAACTTTTTTAGCTAAACCTAAAGTCTGCAAAACTTGGATACTCCACCAAGTAATATCAATTTCCCACCAAGATAAGCCAGATTTGGCCATGTGGGGATAAGTATGATGGTTGTTGTGCCATCCTTCTCCATAGGTTACCAGGGATACCCACCATAAATTACGAGCGCCATCATTGGCATCAAAGGTGCGATAACCCCACAGGTGTGATGCAGAGTTCACAAACCAGGTTGAGTGCCAAAGCAAGACGCATCTAACAAACATTCCGTAGATGACAAATGACCATCCTCCTAAGGCATACAGCAGTAGCCCGAAGGGAATTTGTAATAGTAAGAAGTAACGATCTAACCAGCGATAGAAGGGTTGTTTTGCTAGATCTGGGGCATACTTTTGATAGGTTTCGTAGTCAAAAAACTTTGGACGCGGGTAGAAAATCCACAGCATATGACTCCACCAAAATCCTCGTTGAGCAGAGTAGGGGTCTAAATCGATATCTTCGGTATGGGCGTGATGCTGGCGGTGTCCACCCACCCAAAAAATTGGTCCCCCTTGCAAAGCCAGCGCTCCGATTAAGGCGATCGCATACTCTAACCACTTGGGAACTTGAAAACTCCGATGGCTTAGTAGTCGATGATATCCCAGGCAAATACCAATACTTCCGAATAACCAGTGGAGAAATACAAGTAAACCTAATGCTGACCAAGAAAAAAACCAAGGAGCTAGAAGTGCTAATACATGAAATGTAGTAAAAAATACTACATTACTCCAACTCAGTTGGGGTAAATTTCCTTTCTCAGGGATGATGCCTTTGCCGAGCGCTCCAATATTTGCGGTCATAAAAATTCCTGTTGATGGACAATCCAGCGATTTGCCTTTTCTCCCAAGGGATTTTCCCAATCTGTACGCCAGTTCCTACAGTAAGCCAGTACGATCTTGGGGGTTTCCCCCATTAGCAACTGGCAAATCCGTAGGGTAGAGTCAAGCAAGTATCGCTTACATTTTAATCCTAGCAATACTCTGATTTTCGTGCAAGTACCACTTGCATTTTTCTATGTCTTCTCAACCCATTTCAACTCGTCAACGCTTGATTCAAGCAGCACTTGAATTATTTACTGCTCAGGGAGTCAGCGCTACCACAACTCGTCAAATAGCTGAAAAAGCCGAAGTCAACGAAGTGACCTTATTCCGGAATTTTGGCAATAAGCACGGACTGCTTTTGGCTGTGTTGGAAGAGTCCGCAGCCTTCAAAAATCTAGGTGAGTCGCTGGTGCGGCGGGCAACTCCTCCTGGTAATGTCTACCAAGCTCTGAAAGATTATGCAAGTGACAGCTTACATGCTTTAGAACGAGTGCCAGAATTTGTTCGTTCTGTAGTAGGGGAAGCCGACCAATTCCCAGCGGAAAATCGCCGCGCCTTAGGTAGGGGAGTAACAGAGGCAAACCGTTATGTGGCACAGTATTTAGCTACTATCATCCAGCAAGGACACTTAAATACCTATCTACCTGCAGAGAAATTAGCCAGTTTGCTCAATGGGATGATTTTGGGATATGCCGTAATTGAATTTACTAGTGAATTTCATGAACTTTGGGAAGATCGGGATGATTTTCTAGAGAATTTGGTAGAGTTATTTTTACATGGAGCTATGTCATTCTCAGCAGAATCAGCAAGCAACTCCTTACAAGGAAGCGCGATGATCGCAGAAATAGCTGATTTGCCTGCTAATTTAGTTCATGCAATTGTTCAACAAGCTAAGAAATCCGGAGTCCGAGATTATGCCTTAGCTTATGTGTTATTCGGCGCTGGATTATCCACCACAGAAATAATTAGCTTAGAGCGATCGCACCAAATCTACGATACTCAAGGGCACTTCCTGCAAATCACAATTCCCGGCTCTGTGCGGCAAGTACCTGTAAATCAGTGGATTTTGGGTAAACGCTACGGTTCTTATACTAATAATCCTCTAATTAAATGGCTCAAAAGCCGTAAAGATAATCAAACAGCCATGTTTCTCAATGAAACAGGCAAACCAATTTGTGAATCAGAGCTTCAGACACGTTGGCTAGTATGGAGTCAGGGATTATTAACTCCCCAAGGACAACCGCCAGCCATCGCCCAAGCACAACAAACCTGGCGAGTCGAAATGTTAATGCGGGGAATTAGTTTAGAAAACCTGAGTATTTTCACAGGTTGCGATCGCGTCCAACTACAACCCTATGCCCGCCGAGCCAAAGAAAAAGCCGCCCTTGAGCAAGCGACTCGTTTAGATCATAAATCAGGATAGGGGAGTGGGAGTTAAAATAATTCGTAATTACTAATTCGTAATTCGTAATTGAATTAGGGACTGACAAATAAAAAATATACAACTTTTCTTGTGGGGTGGGTGTCTCGCCCGCCCGTGGAAAGGGGCGGACTTTCCGCCCCACCCCAGAGTGGATAATTTATTTCTTGGTAATCCCTTACGAATTACGAATTAGTAATTAATTCAACGGCTCCATAATCACTCTTAAGCCTTTATTAGAAAGTGCTTTGAGCATTTCTTTAGCGTTATACTCACTGCTAAATACTCCTGCTTGCATCACTTTTTGACCTTGCCAGACTGTGGCAAACGCACCAGGAGCAAGGGAGCGCACTAAATCTCGATCCTTATCTGTTACTAATGTGACCACTACACGATAACGTATACCATACTGTGTCCCAGAATTTCCTCTATAGGACATAGTTTGAGAACTCGCAACTGGTACTTTTGGCAGATTGGGAGTATCCTCAATCGGGATATTGCGATCGGGAACTGGCAATAGTGGTTCATTACTTGGGGTAGCAGATTCTAGTATTGGTGATGACTGCTGTATTTGATTATCCGTGCTAGAAACTGCTGGCTTTGCTACAGAAGTAGATGAATCTTGAGGCGCAGTAAACTCAATCGTGTTGGGATCGATTTGCACGTAATTTAACTGCGGTGTCTCAGGCGGCTGTCCTGGGGTGGAAGTTGCTACTTGAGTGTTAGTTGATATTTGTGTGGCTGACAAACTGGTAGGAGTAGGAAATCCGGTGGTAGAGGTAGCTGGTTGATTGGATATCGGTGGCGAAAGCGGTACACTCGCTGGTAGCAATGGCAGCAGTTGACTGTTTAATTGTGCAGGAACAAGATTATTTGCGGAAATATTGTTGCTGGTTTGGGTGTTGCTAGTTTCTGGGACTCCAGGAGCCGAAAAAGTAATTTCTCCTGATGCTGGTATCTGTTGTAACACATTATTGGGTACAGGGGCGGATTGAGAATTTTCGGCTGTTAGTGGTGTTGTACCGTTGAGATCTACATTACCAGCGATGCGATCGCTCACTAGGTTATTACCAGCAGCAGAAATCACTTGTTTGGCAGCCTTGGCGTTAATGTCGTAGCGAGCATTATTTTGAAATTGATTACCCCCAGGCTCGGATGCATTACCTAAATCTGGCATTGCTTGAGCGATCGCTACTAAACCATCTTCTTTACTATCTTGAATAATATTATTCCGTAAAATTGGGTGGGAATTTGCTTGTACAACAATTCCCACTCTATTGTTCTGAATTTGATTGCTTATGATTATAGGGGCGGCATTTTGGGCAATATTAATCCCAAAGCCTGTTTCGTGAAAGACATTTTCCTTCACTTGGGGATGGGAATTACCAGCAATTGTGATCCCATTAGCGCCATTGTTAGAGAAGTAATTTTTGCTAATGGTAGGTGCTGCGTTTCCACTGACGGAAATTCCATCTTGGATATTACCTATAAAAGTATTTTCCTCAACTACTGGATTGCTAGATTCAATCCACAAACCATAACCACGGCGATTTGAGTTCGTCACTGTCACCCCAGTCAGTACTGCTTGGTTTGCCCCAACAATTGTGACATTTTGACCGCCGAAACTGCGACTTAGATAATCATCGCCTCCCTGAATGATAATATCCTTGCCTTGATTGCTAGGGTTACCTTGAATGGAAACACCTGGTTTGAGTATTAAGGGGAATATTTCTCCGGTCTGGGTGCTATAAGTGCCTGGAGAAAGCATAATTACAGTATTACCATTAGCTAATCGCAACGCTTGGGTAATCGTTTTCACAGGAGCAGACTCGCCCCCATTGCCTGCACTGTCATTTCCAACATTCGGATTAACAAACAGCACATTCACCTGAGAATTAGTTTTTTCACCCACAGGTATAGAATTTAGTGTTGATGGCGTCTGAGCGATCGCCCTACCCAGGCTTGTAGCTAAGAACGCCATACTTATCGTCCCTAAAAATACAGTAAAACATAATACTGTATTTTTAAACACTAAAAGTATTGTTAATTCGAGAAACTTTGATTTTTTGGGCATATCATATACTGTACGGTACTTAGAGAACACACGAGGTAGAATCATATTTAACACAACTCCTCAGAAGTATCAATAAATTCTTATACTCTTAAACAGTATTATGCCGATAATATTACTCATATATTCTACCAATTGGCGATATTTAATACAGAACTATTAATAAAAAAATTGAGAACTAAGCATGTTTGATTTTTGGATTTCCTGCTACTTTGTTGCTTTTGGTGTTCGCCTGTTCTCTGGCTTTTTTGATGGATAAAATGATTGCAAAGCCCAAGACAATTGGAGTTGCAGAACAGGGGAATCAATGGGGGCAAGCAGGGAGGAATTTTGGAAGTTACTAAATCAAGCTACAACGGGAGCAACGTTGGAATTTTTTTATGTATTTCTTGCAGTGGCTAATCAATTGCAATCTTGATTGGATTTAAATAATTAAAATGTCATCGGGGTCAGACTAATTCAAAATCCATAGATGTATTGCCAAAAAGCATATTTACTAAACTCTGGCAAAATCCCAAATAGTATAACTTTTGTCTTGTTTAGTGATGCTATTACTTCTGCTAACTGCGGATTTTCTGTTGTATCCGCTTTTGTCAGTTCTTTTTTGCAATCGCTTACCGTAAAATACTTGACTAACCTGAGTGCTAAATCGTAGCCTCATCAGCGATCGCTGCTTATAGGAACGTGGGATAATTTGACATAAGCTTTATTTCTACGTTGTTTTGCGTAGATATAATCAAAATTTACTCAAAAAAAGCAAATTAATTAACTTATGGTTACTAGGACATATGATAATTCACATTCCGATGAAAGCACTAACGGGGTTGTTGTAATGGTCGAGCCATACAGCCAAAAAGAGCAAATACAGCAAGTTGTTTACCGCATTTTAGACGCTAATTTAGACCGCGCTCGTGAAGGCTTGCGAATTATTGAAGAATGGTGTCGGTTTGGGCTAAATAATGCCCAGTTGACTCTTGAATGTAAGCGCTTGCGACAAGAGGTAGGTCAGTGGCATACTCCCGAATTGCGGGCGGCGCGAGATACACCAAGCGATCCGGGGACTGAGTTAACCCATCCTCAGGAGGAAGAACGAGCTAGTATAAAATCAGTGTTGCAGGCTAACTTTTGTCGGGTAGAAGAAGCATTGCGAGTGTTAGAAGAATACGGCAAACTTTATCACCCAACTATGGCTAAAGCTTGTAAGCAGATGCGCTATCAGGTTTATACCCTAGAAAGTAATTTAATGGGTCATCAGCGTCATCAATTATTATGGCGATCGCGTTTGTATCTTGTTACTTCCCCTGGTGAAACTATATTGAATACTGTGGAAGCCGCACTCAAAGGCGGATTAACCCTCGTACAGTACCGCGAGAAAACCGCTGATGATTCTTTGCGTCTAGAACAAGCTAGAAAATTGCGGCAATTATGCCACATTTACGGTGCTTTGTTTATTGTTAACGATCGCGTGGATTTAGCTTTAGCGGTGGATGCAGATGGAGTGCATCTGGGACAACAAGATATGTCCATCACCGTTGCTCGACAATTACTCGGTTCCCAGCGTTTAGTGGGTCTTTCTACCACAAATCAAGAAGAAATGCAACGAGCAATTGCTGAAGGTGTAGATTACATCGGCGTGGGGCCAGTTTATGAAACTCCCACGAAAGTAGGTAAAACAGCAGCAGGCTTAGAATATGTAAGTTATGTTGCCAAAAATTGCTCAATTCCCTGGTTTGCCATTGGGGGAATAGATGCAAATAATATTAATGATGTAATCGATGCCGGAGCTAAACGTGTAGCAGTAGTGCGATCGCTCATGCAAGCTGAACAACCCACCCTAGTAACACAATATTTACTTTCTCAACTCAATCGCATTAAACCAGAACTTTAAAAATCATTTGTCATTTGTCATTGGTTATTCTCCCGATCTCCCAGTCCCCAATCCCTAATCCCTAGCCTTCAGATTTATGTCTAATGAGATTACAGTTCAGATAAATGGTGAAACCCGTAGCTGTTCGTCTCAAACTCCTTTACCCGATTTACTTCAAAAGTTGGGTTTCAATCCCCGTTTAGTAGCGGTGGAGTATAACGGCGAAATTTTACATCGCCAGTTTTGGGAACAAACAACAGTGCAACCAGGCGATCGCTTAGAAGTAGTCACCATTGTTGGTGGTGGTTAATTATAGCAGGAGGCGTAGTTTAATAGCTACTTTAGTCCTGTTTATTTTCGTTGGAATTATCATTTTTTATGTCTACATTCGGTATAGTTTCATTATTTTCTAATCTATTAAATTAGACTTTAGCCTTCAGACTTTATTTCAACTTTTCTCTGTAGACTAAAATTTTACCAACATCTAAATGTTTGTAGAGGCGTACAGTTGTACGCCCCTACTGAATGTTTATCTAAAAAAATCGTGTTTTTATGCTTCTGATTTGTACAGCGGACGATGAAGGGTTCTACGGTTGGCTAATTCTTTACCTTTGCGCCCAAGCTGTTCCCGTAGCTGTTGGTCTTTGGACAACCGATTAAAAGCTTGAAAAACCTCATAACCAGAATTAGGATTCACGAGTATGCCATTTTCCTCATGTTTAACTGTGTCTAAAGCACTGCCTGAACGAGGGGCGATTATAGGTTTACCGAAGTAACTTGCTTCTAAATAAACGATGCCAAAACCTTCTAGATTTTGAGATTTAGGATCTAATAAACTCAGCATGGCAAACATATCGCAGGCTGCATAATAACCTGGTAATTCGTTCTCTGGTACATGTCCTGCAAAGTGTACCCGTCTATCTACCCGCAAACGATGTGCCAGAGATTTTAGTTCCAGCTCACAAGCCCCTTGACCGCAAAGTATGTAGTGGACATCCACGCCAAAAGTTAGCAGTAATGGAATATTATCAATCACGCGGTCGAAACTTTTATATTTTAATAGGCTTCCTACTGAGAGAATAACGATTGCTGTTTCAGGAATATTGTAGCTTTGACGCACGCGCATACGTAAATCATCAAGGCTATTTGACGTTGCATTGGCAAATTTTTCTGGTCTAATTACTGGGTTGATAACATGGGTTGGGGTATCTAATCGCAAAGCAGTTCTGAGATAGTTTTGTGTATAAGAACTGTTGCAAACAATGCCTTCGGCTCTATGAAGTGTTAATTTAAATAGCGATCGCCACACCGGGTTATGTAATGGACTCAATAGATCGTTCCCATGCACATAGATAAAAAAGCGAATTGGTAAAAAATAGCTCAATAGCAACACTGAAGGAAAGTCATACCCGTGACCCCACTCAATGTAACGATAGTGATAGCGAAAATAAAGCTTAATTGCTAGCACAAACGAACAGACAATATTCACCAAAGGCTTGAAAACGCTTCCAAAATAGCCACCAAGCCAGTATTTAGGATAACACCAGCGGTATATAGGAAACTGTTGACCTTCGTCAAATACTTTATCTCCTGAACAGCCAGCCGCCAGCACAATCACTCGTTCTGGGTCTTGGAGACAGCGATTGTACATATATTCTCCAATTACAGCTTTTTTCGGTAGGAAGATTCGGGATATAACGAGAATATCCGGATATGCAGTTTCGTCTCTAATTTTGGCTGTGAGTTGAGAAATATGTTCCATAATCGAGTTGAGAACTAGATTTTTAAATAGTTTTTTATTATCTACTAATTAAATGACTTTTAAAGTCACAATAATGATTGTTTGACGAAGAATGGAGTAAATAAATTCTAAGCTGATTTTATAATATTAGCCAGTCAGATTGTTTTTGGGTTGTGTATATTTAATTTTGGCTGAGAATTTTATCAATCAATACTTGAGAATTTGTGTATATGAGAAACAATAGATATGAAACTAGTACTTGCAGCTAAATTGTCCGATGACCATACATATGTTGTGAAAAGGTTAAAATTTAGCTATGTATTAACATAATACTTTAAATCATCTCGAATATTGTGCCAAAATGCCAAAATATGAAATATGTCTGATTTTAAAAATAGTGAGATAGGCTTATTCTCAGCAGCTATTAATACAAGGTCATTTATAGTAAGTAAGCAGACAAAATAAAATGTAAAATCCAAACTAGCGAAACGTTTTACTGTTGAGTGTTTTACCTTCTGCCTCCTGCCTTCTACTTATTAAGATTTCCCTAAAAACTGATTGATTTGAAGTTGTAGTTTTTCTCGCAATTTTTGTGCTTGTTGATAAATTACTGTACGTTTTTTGTGTGAGTGTGTGTCTAATCTTACTGATTCTAAAGGCGCAATAAAATAACGCAAACGAGTTCTCATTGCCCAAATTCCCATTGAAGGGAACAGAAGTAAGGTAAACATTAAAGGTGATAATGGCAAGAATGGTAATTTTACTAGTCGTTGCAATTTGGTCAAATTAATAGTCCAAGGATGGAGAAATTCACTACCAATACAAACTACTGGGAGAATGGGAATATGATAGCGATCGCTCAGTTGCATAAAGCTGACATCAAACTTTTGCAGTTGATAGCGTTTTCTCCAACCTTTCACAGGCCCCCGTATTCCTTCAGGTGCATATAAGAGAATTTTACCTTCGGCGATCGCAGCCTCAAAATCATTTAATTGTGCTCGTACACCACCTAAAACTTGTGACCATTTAGATGGTAACCACCAAATCATCCAAGGATGCTCGAATAATACTGGATTTGCGATGGGTTGTACTTTCCACCCTCTGGCTTCACCTAATAAATAACCTAAAGTCAAAAAGTCCCAAGGAAAACACATTCCTGCGTGATTCATCGCCACTATTAATGGCCCTGTTGGCGGCAAGTTTTCGATTTGTTGCAATTCTCCCTGAAAATAATATTTCACAATAGGGCTGAGAACTTCTTGGCGAAAAGCTTGTTGATAATTCGGGTCGAATTCACCAACTTCTTGGCGGGGTGAACGACAACCCAAACGCAACCAACGACTCAGCATTGCCAGATAAAATCCGCCAGGAATTAAAAATAATCCATATTCTAGCCAATTCCAACCATCTGGATCTTGATAATAGTGTTGCCAGTGGCGGTTGAATAAAATCAGCCAGCCTGGAGGATACCAAAGACAAAACCAATCAAACCAACTAAATTTATAGCCTTGGGCTAGTACTTTTTCTAATTGAGTATTAAGAAAATTTTCTGAGTGTTGATTAATCAAAACAGCAATACAATTTAGGCAATAATTTACTTAATCATATATTCTAGCTTTATAAATTTACCATTGACATCTTTCCTTAGAAGTAAAATTAACTACAAAATCCAGATTTATGGCTTCTTGAATAAGTCGTGGATCTCAGACTTATGACTTGCGATTTGATTTAGAAATAAAATATTAAATGAAGAATGAAGTAGGATACTTTCAAGTGCTATCCAGGCATTTTTAGGTTAATATAATATAATTATATAATTTTGAAAAGATTATCGAGCATCTTATTATTAATTACATCTCTGAAAAACTTAAATTTTATTTTTTAAATACATTTGACACTTATTTTATTATTTTTTTATTTGGAGAAATTCTAGCAATCTGTAGGAGAACAGTATTGCTGCATTCCTACTTGTGTAGTAGATACTAAAGATTAATAAGTAGTATTCGGCTTTAACCAAAAGATGGAATTCATCTGTGGATACAGAATAACTAATGATTGTTGAATTTCTTCCTTAAGCTGGAGACAAATAACATGACACTTGTCTTACTCTGCAAACTATGGAACTAGGAAAGCCACTAAAAATTGCAGACCCAATATGCGAACTTCGGCAGCAAATTGTTCTGTCTGGTAAAAAGTTTGCAGCCAAGTTGGGAGTTTGCCTGCGAAGAGTCAATCGCTGGGAAAACGCATCTGTAGTTTCTTCACGAATGGCACTAAAGCTAATTGAAGAAATGTTAGAGAAAGATGGGCGAACCAGGGAAAAGATTACTAAGCGAGTATCTCTCAAAGGCACAGCAAAGGGAGGACTTTTGAGATGAGCGTGAAATTACTAGAAAAATTCTTGATGAGCCGCTCTAGCTTACTAACTTATGGCGTGATGATTTTAGCAGTCGTAGCGGCTTCAATAATGGCGCGACTGCTACTACCAGTATTCGATCCGAGTGTATTTACCTTTTTTTATGCTGCCGTAGCAGTTAGTGCGTGGTATGGTGGCATGGAAGTGGGAATGCTAGCGATCGCTTTATCTGGTATATTTGCCCTCTACTTTCTGATTGAGCCAGTCTACTCGTTGCAAATCGTTAGCCTCAAGGTTTTAATCCGATTAACCACTTTCTCCCTAGTATCCTTATTAATCACTGCCCTCTTTTCAGAATTGCAAACTGCTAAACGCAAAGCAGAGTCAAGCTTGAAGTTGTTGCAAAATAGCGAAATGCGGTTTAGCCGACTCGCAGAATCTAATATCATTGGAGTCGTTGTTAGCGACCTCAACGGTTGTATCATCGAAGCCAATGATACCTTTCTGGAGATGGTCGGCTACACGCAAGAAGATTTGTCCCCTAAACAAATGGACTTGCGCCAGATGACTGCGCTTGAGTGTCTAATCTTAAGTGAGCGTTCAGCAGAGGAACTGAGAACTACCGGAGTTTGTAAACCTTTTGAGAAAGAATATATCTGCAAAGATGGTTCTCGCGTTCCTGTTCTAGCTGGTTCTGTTCTCGTAGAGGATGGTCAAGAAACAGTTATTGGCTTTGTTGTTGATTTGAGCGAACGCAAACAAGCACAAGCGGCATTACAGCAAGCCAATCAGCGGGTGACGCGTACTCTAGAAAGCATGAGTGATGCATTTATAACTCTAGACCGAGAGTGGCGGATCGTCCACCAAAATGCGGCAGCACAGCGAATTAACGGCAAACTTCCCCCAGAAGTCATTGGTAAGTCGTATTGGGAAGAGTGGTCGGCATCAGTAGGCACAAATCTTGAGCTACAATACCGACAAGCGATGGTAGAACAAATTCCTGTCCACTTCGAGCATCATTATTATCTACCACCCAAATATGACCTGTGGATGGATATTCACGCCTACCCTTGTGAAGATGGTCTTGATATCTTCTTTCGTGACATTAGTCAACGCAAGCAAGTAGAACAAACCTTACGTGAGAAAGAGGAACGCCTAAGGTTAGCCAACGAGCGTTTTGAGTTAGCCGCTACTGCCGTCAATTGTCTGATATATGACTGGGATATAGAACAGGATCGGATTGAAACAACCGAAGGGCTAACCCGAATTTTAGGCTATTCCCTCGACATGGCTCAAACAACTCGTAATTGGTGGCGTCAGCTTGTCCATCCAGAGGATTTGCAACGTATGGAGGAGGAGACGAGGGTTGCGTGGGCAAATGGCGATCGCTATGCTGTTGAGTATCGAATTTGTAACCAAGCTCATCAGTACGTCTATGTGCTAGATCAAGGAATAGTCGTCAAGCGGGATACTGATAGTAACCCGGTGCGCGTAGTTGGCAGCACTACAGATATCACCGCCCGCAAGCAGGCGGAAGCCGCAGTTCGAGCTAGTGAGGAGCAACTGAGAAGTTTTGTAGAAGCAAATGTAGTTGGTATTGTCCTTGGGGATGTAAAAGGTGGGATCGGTGAAGCCAATGACGAGTTTTTGCGAATTGTCGGTTATACTCAAGAGGATCTCCAGACAGGTAGACTAAGTTGGACTGATATCACGCCACCAGAGTATCTTTATTTAGATGAACTGGCGATTGCTGAAGCAAAGTCCAAAGGAGCTTGTACTCCTTATGAGAAAGAGTACATTCGTAAAGATGGTTCTCGGATACCAATTGTAATTAGCTACTCTCTATTAGGAAAATCTCGACACAAATCCGTAGCATTTATTCTTGATATTAGCGAACGCCAGCAAATAGAAAAAGCCTTGCACCAGAGCGAAGAACGCTTCCAAGCTTTTATGGACAACAGTCCAGCCGCAGCATGGATTACAGATGCAGACGGGCGTGTACTTTACCTCAGTCCAACTTATCTTGCCATATTCGATTTAGCAACAAACAACCCCATCGGCAAAAACATCTGCCAGCTATACCCGGCTGAAATTGCTCAGTCTTTCCTCGATAGGATTAAAACGGTTGTAAATACGAATCAGGTCGTAGAAGCTATAGAGTCTGCCCCCCGCACAGATGGTATCCTTGGTGAATTTTTAATGTATAGGTTTCCCATTGCAGATACATCTGGGCGACGCTTGGTAGGAGGAGTTGCAGTTGACATCACGGAACGCGAACGCGCCCTTCGGGAACGTCAGCAAGCAGAAAAAGCTTTGCAAGAACGCAGCGAGCGACTGAAATTACTTTCTGAAACAGCCAGTGATTTGCTCTCAACCGAGCGCCCCTTGGATCTGATGAACACCTTGTTCAGCAAACTCTCAGCACAAATGGATTTGGATTTTTACTTCCAATATCTCATCGAGACACACGAAAATAAACAAAAACTTCACTTGGTAGCTTGGAACGGCATCACTGAAGAAGTATTTCAAGCAATTGAATATCTAGAATTTAATCAAGGCATGGGCGGATTAATAGCCCAAGAACGGCGTCAAATTGTCGTCAACGATGTGCCGCACTCAAATTATCTAAATGCAGACATCCTTTGTGGTTTGGGAATCACAGCCTATGCAGGTCAACCATTAATTGCTCAGGGAAAGCTGTTGGGTGTACTCGCCTTTGCCAGCCGCACGCGTACTCGCTTCACCCCAGAGGAAACCGCTTTACTGCAAGCAACCTCCGATCAGGTGGCGGTTGCTCTGGAACGTTTTGAGTTAATGGCTTCGTTACAGCGACGAAAAGAGCAATTAATTCAAGCTAACCGCATCAAAGACGAATTTTTAGCAGTTCTCTCCCACGAACTTCGCACGCCACTAAACCCCATCCTGGGATGGTCAAAGATGCTGCAAAGTAAAAAGTATGACCAACCAACCACTACTCGGGCCCTGCAAACTATTGAGCGTAATGCCAAGCTGCAAACTCAACTAATTGAAGATTTGCTCGATGTCTCTCGGATTTTGCAAGGCAAACTCAGTCTAAATATTGCTCCTGTAAATTTGCTAAGTGCGATCGCCGCAGCTTTAGAAACCGTGCGTTTAGCCGGCCAAGCTAAATCTATCAATTTGCAATTTGAAATTTTAGATTCGGGATTAGAAGATACTAACAGAAATTTCGCATCCATTGACTATAATCAACAACTTGACAATCTCAAATCCCAAATTGAAGTTGAGGTGTTAGCGCACCAAAGCTGCGACCCGAAATTCCTAGTAGCGGGTGATTCAGTCCGCTTACAACAAGTAATTTGGAATCTACTTTCCAATGCTATTAAGTTTACACCCCAAGGTGGACGAGTAAAAATCAGTTTAGCGTCTGTTGATTCTCACGCTCAACTGCAAGTATGTGATACAGGTAAGGGAATTACCCCCGACTTTTTACCCTATGTCTTCGACTACTTCCGCCAAGCTGACGGTGCAACCACTAGGAAATTTGGGGGGTTGGGGTTAGGATTAGCGATTGTTCGTCACATCGTCGAGCTACATGGCGGCACAGTTAAAGCAGAAAGTTTGGGTGAAGAACAGGGAGCCACCTTTACAGTTCTACTCCCATTAATAATAAATAATCTCAATAATGCTGAGACTGATAGACAATCAGATGATTTACCTAATTTAAATGGGCTGAAAGTTCTGCTAGTGGATGATGAGCGTGATACGCGAGAGTTGATTGCTTTTATTTTGGAGCAGTCTGGAGCGGTAGTAACACAGGCAGCATCGGCTGTGGAAGCACTACAAGTTCTGCCTAACTTCCAGCCAAATCTGCTCTTAAGTGACATTGGAATGCCACAAGTAGATGGCTATATGTTGATGCGTCAAATCAGAGACATGCCACCTGAACTCGGAGGAAAAATTCCAGCGATCGCTTTAACCGCTTATGCAGCTGAAATTGATTATCAACAGGCTCTTGCCGCTGGATTTAAACAGCATATCACCAAACCAGTGGAACCAGCTAAATTAATTCGGGCGATCGCCAAGCTGATTTTGTGATTTCCAGTTTTACTTTAATTTTTTGCTAGCTTATACATCGAAGCGAGTATTTTTGTAAGTAGCAATTTGAGTTATCTACAATCTGTCTTATGTAGTGAATGCTATTCATACCACAAGTAGAGTTCTTCATATCTATCGATTCGTTAACTTTAGTGAAGTATTAAGACTAAGTTTTCTTAATAACTTAGTCAATCGAAAATAATTCAAACTTCTTTGGAGTTTTTATGACTTACACAGTTGACGAAAGCACAAGACCAGCTTTAGAAAGTTTTCGCAAGTTTGATGTAGATACTCAACTCGGTATACTTTGGTTTGGTTACCTAGATCTTAAAGAGAAGCTAACACCAGCACCTCCTCAAAGCGTAGAAAGCCCTGCAAAAGCAGTGTTTGACCAAATTAAAAGTTTGTCTCACCAAGAACAACTGCAAGCACAACGCGACCTGATTAAGGGTTCAGCTAGTGATATCGGCAAAGCATATACTGCTCTAAGTCCTAACGCTAGATTGGATGTTTGGCTGTTGTTGGCAAAAGGAATGGAAGACGGAAGTATCATTCCAGTACCATCTGACTATCAACTACCAAGCGAAACTGATGAATTTACAGCACTCATTAAGAAGCTAGAATTTGAGCAACGGGTTAACTTCATGCTAGGTCTAGTACAAGTATTGGGTTAACTAATAACAGTTTGGGTTTTGGATCGAGAATTTATTTCTATTAAAGGGTTCTGTGAATCTATCCATCGCACTCATTTTTCATATTGTATCAATCCAAGAACCCTTAAAAGCCTTCAATATTTAGGAATAACACACAAACGAGTAACTCAAGCTAGGTCTGGTTTGTTTGGCTTTACTCCAGAATAACGCACAGATGAAAGACTCTGTGTTACTTGGGCTGCGAGTATGATCTTAGTAAGTAAATTATTCCTCAACAAAATCCTTGACTCTCGTAAGAAGTCGGGGATTTCTCAATTTGGCTATATAGCAAGTGAATTAAAGGTTAGGACATCTTGAAAGCGTAGATGTTAGGAATAGTAATATTTTACCTCCTGCCTCCAGCAAGAACTGCCTTGTCTTCGACACGTTACGCGAACTGCCTCCTGCTATACAAGCCAGAAATACCTAAGTAGAATCTTTTACGGATAAGACAACAGGGAACATTGCCAACCAGATGAGAGTAGTGTTCATAAATAAATTCATGGATACAATTGATTTGGATATATTTCAACTGCCTCAGTAATTAGTTACTTGAGGCTTTTATTGTGCGTACTTGGTAGTAGCCTAACTATTGTCAAGCAGAGACTACAACTTCCGGTTGATAGCGGATACCAGCTTGCTTAATGCGATGTAAAGCTTCACCCAAGCGATCGCACTCGGCAATCAAACTAATCCTCACATACCCTTCACCTGCAACCCCAAAGGCGTTACCTGGAGTAACCACAACGCCTGTTTGCTGCAACACATTCAAGGCAAAATCTGTAGAACCCATGCCCACAGGACATTTTACCCAAAGGTACATCGTTGCTTTGGTTTTAGGAATATCCCAACCCAACTGTCCTAATCCTTCAATCAGGAAATCACGACGAGTGCGGTAGCGTTGTTGTACTTCATGCAAATACACATCTGGAAGTTGCAAAGCGGTTTCGGCTGCTGTTTGCAAGGCAGCAAAAATGCCGTAATCCAAGTTCGTTTTCAGCGTCCGCAAACCTTGAATTACATGGCGGTTCCCCACCACAAAGCCGACGCGCCAACCAGCCATATTGTAGGTTTTGGATAAGGTGTGAAATTCCACACCAATTTCCTTCGCGCCGGGAATTTCTAGCAAACTAGTAGGTTGATAACCATCAAACGCTAACTCTGCGTAACACAGATCGTGTACCAGCAAAATTTCATATTTGCGTGCAAAGGCGACGATTTCTTCAAAGAATTCGCGGGGGGCGGTGGCAGCGGTGGGATTACTGGGATAGTTGAAATAGAGTATTTTGGCTTGTTGGGCAACCTCATCGGGAATGGCAGCTAAATCGATTAACCAGTCATTTTCTGGTTTGAGAATCAAACTATGAACTTTGCCGCCAGCAATTACGGGGCCGCGAAAATGCGCGGGATAAGCCGGAGAAGGAACTAGAACTACATCCCCAGGGTTGATGTAGGCGATCGCTAAATGAGTTAGTCCTTCTTTGGAACCGAGTAGCGGTAAAGCTTCACTATCGGGGTCAAGAATTACATCATAACGTCGACGATACCAATTAGTAATCGCTCTACGGAAACTCGCAGTGCCTTCAAACGGAGGATAGCCGTGATTGGCAGGATTTTGCAAAGCGGCAACCGCCGCTTCTACCACTGGTTGTGGTGTTGCACCATCCGGGTTTCCCATGCCCAAATCAATTAAATCTAACCCTTGTTCCCGTGCTTTAGCTTTTAGTTCATCTAAACGGGCAAATACGTAAGGTGGCAGTTTTTGTATGCGTTCTGCTGGCACTATCCAATTCAAACTCATGCTTCAACCTCGTCACTCATTCCCTTGGGCGAAACTCGATTTATCGGATCTCTACTATCTATAGGTGCAGTGGTAGAAACCATTGCCGCCATCAACTGTTCCAGCGCGACTTTAAAAGGTAGTCGATGGATGTCTGAATTAGGAGCTAGGGCAATTTCGGCTACTGTTTGCAACTCACCTAATCTAATATTGCCCAATCCCAAATCGCTTAATTTCTGGGGTAGTCCAATTTCTGCATAGAACTTTAACAACTGCTGCCGTGCGGATGCTGCTAGTTGATTGTTTTGTAGCATTTCTTCTAAACGCAGTTGCACCAGAATTCCCAAAGCAACTTTTTCGCCGTGAATACTGCCGTGTCCCGAAATGTGCGTTAAACCATTATGCACAGCATGGGCGGCAACAGTACGACACTGCGCCCCTCCTAATCCGCCAACTACGCCAGCAAGTAACACAGTCGCATCTACAACTTCTCGCCAAACTTCACTACCTGGTTGCTTGAGGGCGGCGGCTGACTTTTGCAAGAGGATATCTCGCAAAATTCGTGCTTGTTGGACTGCGGCGATAATTAAAGTATCTTGCAAATGCCCGCTACTAACTGAGGCTTCGTACCACTTGGCGATCGCATCACCAATGCCAGCTATTAAAGTACGTTGTGGTGCTGTTTTAATCAAGTCATAATCGAGTATCAATAAATCGGGACAACGAGACAGCCCCACATCATATAGAAATGCCCCGTCTTCTGAATAAACATTAGACAAAGCACTCCAAGCTGCACAGGTAGCCGCTGAAGTCGGAATCGTCACCACTGGCAGATGTAACTGGTGCGCGACTAATTTCGCTATATCCAGGGCTTTGCCGCCACCAACACCGATAATTACATCAGCTTTATGTTCTTTGACTGCCTTGTGTAAACATTTCAGACTAGCTTCACAGCAATCTGCACCATAAGAAGCTTGGGCAGGATGTAACTGTTGCGTTTCTAAAATCGGTTGCAGATTTTCTTGGCTGATAGCGAGAGTGCGTTCTCCCGCCACAATTAAAGGACGATTTCCCAAACAGGCGATTTCTGCTGCGGCTGCTTGCAACACCCCAGAACCACGGATTACTTTTGCTGGGGCAACTGTGAGCGTAAATAACGAACTAGAGGTTTGAGTAGACAAAGAAGGATGAGTAGAAAATTTATTAGTCATATAATCTAGTTTGCCAAAACTTTGATATTTCTTAATCAATTGACTTACAGTTAGGGATACTTGTTGCCAAGCTGATTTAGAGCATGGCTACAAGCTGACACTCGTTCAACTAGATTTTAGGGGAGCCATGAAATAGACAAAGCCTGTTACCGACTCCTTAGGTGATTTGACGACGTTGGTTGAATCTATCATGCCCATCGCTCTAAAATTCCGAACTATCAAAGTTTTGAACAACCGTATAACTTAAATAACACTAGCACCTCAGATTCTCAAAAAAAGCGATCGAGAACTGAAGTTGCACCATTTTAGGCAATCCCAGCTAGAGAATATATAGCTAGGGGCATACATTTGTACGTTCCTACAGCTAATTCATTTGCTGCAAATATTTTTGAAAATGGCAAAACTGGTAACTAGGAAAACAACTGACAAATCACAACCGTCAGTACCCATTACCCGCGCACTGATTAATTTTTTCCACAATGGAACTACTAAAGTGTGAATATCTTAATCTAAAAATAATCTTGAAAGTATCGGTAAATACAAAATTAATTATGTCATTCTGATAACAAGCATGGGGATTGGGCAAACAGAAAGTGTGGGAGGTGTGGGAGGAAAAGGAGGATGGGGAGGATGAAGAATGAGTCTTCCCCTCTCTCCCCCCACACTCCTCACACTCCCCAGTCCCCTTAAGCCTTAGATTTCGGCAATTGGGCGAATTTGTCTTGATAAATTTCTACTGTCATTGGGGAATTAGCACGAGAAACGAGCGATCGCTTGACCTCACCCAAGTAAACTGGTACAGAAATCCCTGACTCTGGGTGAATAATGGTACGGGCGCGAACTGTTAACTTGTCGTTTTGAAGTGTACCAGAACGACCATAAGAATAAAGATTGCTAGCTGCTTGACGTAAAGTTGCTTCTAATTCTGTAGGAGAAATTTTGGGTGATACGGCGATCGCTGCTTGTGTTGAGCCATTATCATAAACTAGACTGTAGTGTACTGCTCCCGGAATCACAGTACGACTCAAAGGGACTATGGAGAGTGCAAATAAACCAGCTGTTAGCACCACCATAAAGCCAGTCGTACCCACCAGCCGAAAGCGAATGCCCCATTTGAGAACAAAACCCAAGACTGCTAAGGCTGCGAATACCAAGGTGGCTATACCAGACCATTGGGTGTATTGAAGAAAATCAGCTGTTGTGAGCATAAGGTTGGTTGCTGAGGCGTCTTTTTTTGTTACCGAACACTCCCATTTTACCGAGAGCTTACACAATAGGAGTTACTGCAATACAGTTAGCTTAGAGAAAGTTATCTGTCTAAGCTGTCATTGGTAATTTATTATTTTCCCTCTACCTCGCTTCCCCAGCCTCACTAATCTTTCAAAACAGTATTGGCTCCCCAGATACAATGTAGGAATTTTTAGATGTCTGTAACTTAGTTTGAACGCTGTCAATGATTGCTTGCCAATCAGCATCTTTGTTCCATTCATATTGAATCTTGGTTTTAGTAGCCACATCGTAAAGTCTACAAAAAACCACATTTTCTTTTCCAGCAATCGCAGCGATAATCAGAGGCTTAGAAAAGTCTTGAACTTGTGATACAGCTAAAAGAAAAGTTTTAGCAAAGTTCGTTTCTATTCCACTCCTAATCACATAAATCTCATCCGCTCTAACAACGATGTCTAACTTAATATTGTCCTTTCCCTTAAATTCTGTTGTTTTTAATTTAAGTTCAAATATATACCCAGTTAGTCCTGTTTTGTGGACGGGAATAGTTTTATCATTATTGATATCATAGTGATACCACAGATAGGATTCACCATTGAATTCTCCGTTTTTCACATACAAATAGATAGGTAATGGTGGGTTACAAAGACCTAGTTTAATTTCAGTAACCATGTTTTATATTCCTTTATAAAAAATAATATTTTTCAAATATTTCATCAAATTTAAGATTTGTTTAAATTGTATTTAACTGAGAAGAATAATAAACATACAAAAGGGCATCTACAAGAGATGCCCGTCATGCAGGAAAACCCCAAAGGGTTGTCCCTACACCTTCCCAACAATCAGCAACAGTGACTAATTAGGTATTAGTCACACTCACAGACGTGAATATAGTAATCTTATTAACTTCAAACTTTGAATGTCTCCAGTGCATACACTGAAAAACAATTCCTGACTATTCCATAGAATTTTTATTTAATTGCGTGAAAAAACCAGCCTCAACTCGTAAAGTCTTGTTGGTTGTAGCGATGTACTACTCCACAAATAGCAGCCAAAACTAACCATGAAAGCGTATTCAAACGAAAATCGAATAGAGTTACGTCTACCGTATTCAATAGAATCCACCCTACAAAGGCGAGAAGATAACTGAAAAACAGCAATCTATCTTCTCTATACATATATTTTGACTTTCGCAGTAATTGAACTGCTGTAATCAAAATCCAACCGAGTAAGCCACAAAATAAAAAAGTAGTGAGAAAACCAGTTTCAGCAGATAACATTAAAAACAAATTGTGGGGATGACCCAACATAATTTGCATGTGTGCTTTGTAAAGGCCAGTAAAACTACGTAAACCCCAACCCGTCCAAGGATGTTGCCAAGCTAAAGACCAGGCAAACTCCCACTGAGTTTTTCGCATCAAAGCCACTGGTCTATCTGGATACATATCATCGTTTAACCTTGCCCAAAAGAAAGCAGGAACGTAGTGGCGAAAAAATTGAGCGATTGGTAAGGGAGCAAAAGCCGCCAAAAGGACGCTAGCTATGATACCGACGACGCCACCCACAAGAATACGCCAACCTTGATAGAGTGCATAAGCTAAACAGGCAAATATAGCGATCGCCCATCCATTACGCGAGTTGGTGAAAATCAAGGTGATGAAATTCGCAATCGTCGCTATGGTTAGGAAGATAAAGGGGAGTAGGGACTGGGGAGTAGGGAGTGGGGGAGATGAGGCAGGGGGCAGGGGAGAAGATCCTTCCCTGTGCTTCCTGCTCCCTGCTCCCCTGCTTCTTCTCATGCCCCATGCCCTATACCCAATCCCCGATCGCCATTGTTCCAACCACAACCCTAGACCAAGGATGAAAACTATTACCAGATAAGCAGCGAAGGTGTTAGCGTGCAAAAAGAATGAAGCTATACGCCCTGGTGGATTTCCTCCTGGTGCGATCGTCCATTCCAAAACAATCCACAAAATTTTTAAGTTAAAATTCCAGCCCAAAAACAATTGTCCCAAACCAAGAGTCACCGCCGGTATCGAACCTATTACCCAAACCCAAGCCATTTGTCGCAATTGGGCAGTTGTTTTAATCAGGGTGCTAAAGGCGGCGAAAACTATAAAGAATGGTAAAAAATTAAATAAGCCGAGGAGGGCTTCTGTTTTGTTCTGGGCAAACCCAGTAGTAATAAGCAGCAACAAACCCAAAAGGGCAAATCCCCAATTAAGGGGACGGCGGCTAATTTGGCGGTATTGTTTCGCCAAAGTAATTAATGATACAAGAACAACAGTCACTGCCCCCACCAAAGGACTCAGTGGGAAGATTAACAGTGCCAATAAAGAGCAGTTCCAACGGGAGTTTAAATGGGAAAAAGCCTTGTTCAAGCTGGCTCCCAACATTCAGCACGAGTGAGGCGAATTTGAGCTAGGGCAAAAATTGTCGGGATAATGCGACCATAGTTAGTAGCGATCGCTCTCCACCCTAAATCGGCAAAAAACCAAGCCCACATCATTGGCCCAATCACGGCAAACATAGTGCGGACTGCTCCATAACGAGCTGCGCTCATAGTCATACCGCGTCTAGCCATTTGCATAGCTACATAGCTTTGAAATTGAGTTGTAGCGGCTTCAGCGCCTGTAATCGCCGCTTGCTTAGCTACTTCATAGGTAGCAAGATACATGGCAAATTGACGGGCAATTTGCTTGAGTACAAGTGGCTGGAGCATGGAAGTAACAGCCAACGCACTACCACCTTTAAAAAGTAACCCTAAAGGATCGCGCTGCAATAAAAGTGGTAAAGGTTGTTTTAGTTCTGATTTGACAAGCTGACGCTGCACCTGAAGAGTCAATTTTTGCTTTTCTTGTTCGGGCAATTTTTTCCACACCTGTCCTAACAGATGTAAAAATACTTCTGCTTCTAAATCAACAGTTGTCAACTGATTATAATAAGGAATTTTGAGATACTTACATACTTGAATGAGCGCTTGTCGGTAAGTTACTTCGCCTGTGCGTCCGCGCAATACCGTCATCCCATCTGCCGCTAAAAAGCGGAAGCGACCTTCTAGTGCGTCTAGCCAAGCTTTACGGTCTTGGCTTTGCACTTCGATGGGTTCGGGTGTGTGAACGTAGTCTAGGGGATTGAACTTCCGACTGAATAAAATTGCCGTTAAATCTTGTAATTCTTCTTCGGTCGCTAACTCAAGCGCCGCCCTCATCTCATCCAATTTCCCTTCCTCCCTTCCGTGCAGCTTTTCTGTACCTTATTCTACTATTAGCTTTCAGCAGTCATTAGTAGTAATTTTATCGTTTGTCATTTGATGATAACCAATGAGCAACAGAGAAGTCTGAGCGGAGGCTCCCTCCGTAGACGCCCAAAGGCGGCAAGACAGAGGTATCAGAACTTCAAAGACTGATGACTGAATATTCCAGTAATTAGTGCCCCAATACTGGGTTTCGTCTGCACCTAGTAGGTTACAAGGTTTTTCAGTAATTAAATTACATCACTCTCTAGTCACCGCGCTTCTATCTTAGTAGGGGTCTAAATACCTAAAAGCCCTTGTAAATCAAACTTGGTATTCCTCACTAGTGCTAGCAAAATCTCGTGGTTTGGGAAGAAGACAAGCTATACCCGGCTTGTTGTGGAACTTGCGGGGTTTATAGAAATGATTAGGAGATGTTTTAAAAGTGGTAGCTAATATATCAAAAACTTTAGATTCTCTTTAACTTCTATTTTTCAGGAGGGAACCAGATTCAAAGTCCCCTGATTTTCAGGTGATTCAAGGGAAGCTAGAACGTTTGACTACTCAAAAGAGGACTTTTAAAACATCTTTTCAAATAATGTGAACTTTTTAAACGTTTTTACTCAATCATTTCATCTGTCGTTAGACTGATTTGACAGTCTAGTAAGTTACTATTTTTCTGAATTACTAAATCAATGTATAACAAATAAGTCTTGTCTATAAAATAGCAAATTTTGTAGCAAACTCAAAAGTTATCTTAGTTACAAAGAAAGTTCAATTTAGTTAAAAATTTGTTACTAATGTAATTTGTATTGTTACTATTAATCTTGATCCCCTAAATTTTATGCTGCGTTTTATGTAGATTTATGCCAAAAAGGTATAAATTGTAAATAATAAATATTATCAAGATAAAATGTCGGCAGTTTATCAGTTTAGTCAGTGCTGTTTTGAGAAATCATTCGGTAAACTAGTATATAAGCTTAACTCAAATCAGCACAGCAAAATGTTTGATATTCTACCTGAATAAAAGGCTAGTTTCAGGGACTATTGCATCTATCAGTTGAATCACTTATAACTGATTGTCATGACAACTTTGCCATCTAAAAAAGTTGTTTATTTTATTAATCGCTGACTGGATTAAAAAGGAGTTTAAAAAATTGTGAAAACTGTAGTTAATTTAACTCAACAATCAGTAATAGGAGAGATTGAAATCGTTTTGGCTACATATCCATATCATCCATATCAACAAGCCTTTGCAATTCCTGACTTACGTCAAGAATTAATTGCTTTTGTCCTCAACCGGATTCCCTCTTTTTACAGCGTCATATCTGACGGACATATTCCGCTAGCAAAGGTGGAACAAGGAAACTTGCTCAATTATCAGTTGCCTCGTAAACCCTTAGAGCAGCAACTACATTTACAAAATTTGATTCACCAAGGTATTTGCTCAATTGTTCAAGAAAAGTCAGATTGGATTAATCATCACCTTTGTGAAACAGTTCAACCCGGTTGTGAACCATCTCATTGGTTTGGTTAATACGGCAGAATTCAGAATAGAGAATGATGTCTAGGGTAACAGACCCAGGTTGGTAACTCGCCAAGTTGAAATCTGCTATATTTCTCCAAGATATGTCTGTCTGCGGAGATACATATAGTATCCACAAGAAATTTTTAATTTTTCAGCTAATACCACAACTAAAGTCAGTGTAAAAGAGGTGGTATTAGCTCAATATTTTTTGTCAAAGCACTACCTTTTGTTGTGATTAAGGCTAAACGTAAGATTGGTTATTTGTCTGTTCTGCCTTTTATCCAATGTCTTTTTTAGTAAATTTTTTCATAAAAGATTCAGTATCTTGCTATTGAAGTGTAAAATTTGACAGTTAAGATATTCAAGGGACATTGCCAGAACATGAAAAAAATAACTACTGTGATGCTGGTAAGTATAACTGTGGCTGTTGGGATGGAAGTGTTAACACCTAAAGTTAGTAATGCCCAACTATTTTATCCACCAGCGAGCGATCGCCATTCATTAATGGTAATGGGTCAAGGGGTAGTAAGAGCGCCAGCAGATACAGCGGATATTGAACTGGTATTTAGTAGCAAAGATAGCAGCGAGCAGTCAGAACCGCAACCATCAACACTATCGCAAGTCCGCCGTCTAACTTTGTCACCTCTGGTCTTAAATGACAAAATACCAATAGGACAAACACCTATACCTGCTTTAGAAAACGAAAAAGCCTTAACAAAAGCAAGTCTCCAGCCGATAGTGGATAGTCTCATTGCTAACAAAATTAGTGCTGATAAAATTCAAGTACAAGTTAATACGAATTCTGGTGAAAATAACGCCAAAATATTGGTGAGAGTGGAAAAACCTACCCGCGAACGCATTCAGGAAATTCTTGGTGTAGCAAACAAAGCGACGAGCAAACTTAAAAATCTTACTATCAAGAATGTGGGTGTGGACTATGCAGTTAATGATTGTCAAGCTTTACAAAGTTCAGTTTATCAATCAGCAATGAAAGACGCTCAAAGTCGCGCTCAGGCTTTAGCGACTGCTATGGGTGTTAAACTTGGTATTCCTTCGGTTGCTGAGCCATTTTATACATTATTCTATCCTTCATGTAGTTCCAAAACTGGAGTATCTTTACCATCTTTTGCTAGTTTTTTATTAACACCGACTTACAATCCAGATGCCCCAGCAGAAGTAGAGATGAAAAAGGATATTTTTGTAACATATACAGTGAAATAAGTATTTGTATCAAGTGCGATCGCCTGGAAAATTGGTCAAATGTAAAAGTGCGATCGCTTAACTATTTAAAGTATTGAATATTTAAAATATTTAGCTGTGAAGCGAGAAAAAATAGTAGAGATGCAGCAAAACTGGGAGCAATGGCTGAAGGACTCACTAAAGGTGCTGCTATTGCTGTTGGCGTTGCTGCTCCTGCTGTATTAGGAATAGGGACTGCTATGGGAGTCTATCATTTGACCAAAGAAAACAAAAAATAGTGACCTAATTCAAGGTGCGTTACACTACGTTGACGCATCTATAGTGTTAATCTGCACGTTAATAATTCAATGAAAAAACTCCAGATATATTGATCACAAATCTGGAGTCATGAAAGATACGCATTTACCTATATCAATTTTTATCATGAGTGAATCCTACGTCATCAGGGTATACACCCAAATGTAGTAAAGTTTGTCTATTGACTCACTATTCTACTGCTGGTTTACACACCCTCAACGTAAAACAGCCCCAGTTGGGCTAGGGCTGTTTTGCGAGAGTTATTTGGCACTGGAGTACATCAACAAGTAATGCTCCGTGTTAAATATAAATAATTCGGTATGCATTCCTATTCAAGCTTGTTTTAGCATATCCGGATGATTTAGAAAATTTTGATAGTCTTTATCTAGAAAGAAACTCCAGGTACGCTCAAGGCATATCTGGAGTAGTAACAGGTTTCTAACATAAATAAATTTTTACCTATGCGATCGCCAGATGTCGTTAGGGTATATACTCAAATATATTTTATGTCTCATCAACCGCAAATAGACCAACAGGTTACCTTCTTTTATACCCACGATCTCAATGTATCCACAGAATTCTACGAACAAAAGCTAGGTTTGGAGTTGTGGCTTGACCAAGGAACCTGTCGAATTTATAGTGTTACTGGCTCTGGATACTTGGGATTATGCCAAACAAGCGAAACATCAATTCCCTCAACTGAAAACCAATCTGGGGTTATTTTTACTTTGGTAACACAGCAGGTAGATGAGTGGTTTGAATATCTCCAAGAACGTGGCGTCAAATTTGAAAAGCCACCTACACTGAATAAAAAGTATAATATTTATCATTGCTTTTTACGTGACCCTAGTGGTTATTTGATTGAAATCCAACGTTTTGAGACTAATAACGAAAAAAGACATAACATGAGTTATGTCTAGACACTGAATTTACAGGGCAGGATTTGTACAGGTTACAACTTGTTGATTTACTAGGGTACATAATAGCGATTAATGCCTTATGGTCATTATCGATAAGGCGTGTACCTTTTCTTCAATATACTTATCAAGGCAATGTGCAAGATTTATGCAGCTAGCACAAAGCTTTTACATTTCTTTACAATTAACTGACTAGGCGTAGTAAGTTGTAGGCTATTGCTTTTGAATTTTTTTAAGTAGAAGTAGGATACAACCATTGTTATAAGTATATTTCATTGAGTTATAGCACTATTTTTTACAGTATTATCCTTGACAATACTGCTGATTCTAGAGCTATTATTTTTAAGTTATCAAGATGTTTTCTTAGGGTGACTACATGAGTGTTGAAAACCCGAAATCGTTACACACAAAATTACAATTTAAAGGTTCAGTAGTGAAAGCGATTTACAAAAATGTTTTATGGTCTGGATTTTTTGGATTGTTCGTTTCTATACTTCATTATTTTAAGTTACCTGTATCCCAACCCATTTTAGGAAGTGTTATTCCTAGTATTGTTTTGGGTTTGTTACTTGTATTTCGTACAAATACTGCTTACGATCGATTTTGGGAAGGAAGGAAATGCTGGGGTTCCATAGTAAATAATGTCCGAAATTTAGCGCGGCAGATTTGGGTATCAGTTGACGAAATATCTCCAGATGATAAAGACAATAAAATTACGGCATTAAATTTATTAGTAGCTTTTGCAGTGGCGACTAAATTACATTTGCGTGGAGAACCTGTCAAAAGCGAATTAGAAGAATTCATGTCATCTAAAAAGTATGTAAAACTGAAGATTATGAATAATCCTCCTATAGAAGTAGCTTTTTGGATAGGAGATTATTTACAGCAGCAATATAATCGTAATTGCATCAATAGCTATCAGTTAACAGCCATGCAAGAATTATTGAATAATCTTGTGGATAATTTAGGTGCTTGCGAACGGATTTTAAAAACACCAATGCCATTAGCTTATGCCATTCATCTAAAGCAATTACTGATACTATATTGTTTACTATTACCATTTCAAATCGTAGATAGTCTCGGTTGGTGGACAGGCTTAATTGCTGCTTTAGTTGGTTTTACAGTATTTGGTATTGAAGCCATCGGTTTTGAAATAGAAAATCCGTTTGGTTATGATGCCAATGACTTACCTCTAGACGCAATTTGCAACACAATGAAATGCAACATCGACGATTTAACCAGCTTGACTCCCAGCGTTAAATCACATACAAAAATAGTTGAGTAAACAATCTATTACAAGTCATTCTTAAAAAGAGTAGTTAAACTTGGCGATCGCTCAAAATCTCAGCGTCAATTATCTGGTGATATTCATTAGTGGTGAGTAATATCAAAAATCACTTGCTAAAGGCGATCGCATTTTTCTTGGTGCATCTTAACTCTCAAGAAAATGCTCCATGACCAAGAGTTTATATATAAATCAACTTCAGGAATATTATTAATCACCGCAATACATTATTTCAAGAAAACTTTAGTTCACTATTTTGCTGTTCTACTTGCGCCGCCTGAAAATTTTGATAAATCTCTTCACGCCCTTCTTCCCGTAGATATTGCTGCAATAGCAGTTGAATTTCTAGTTTTTCTTCGCTGGAAAGACTTTTAATTGCTTCAACTACATCACTGAAGGTCATAACTTGGAACACCTTTTAGTGCGCTTATCCAATCAATTTAACATGGTAAGGATTCAGTGAACGATATACTACCGCAGACCAAACACTATGTCACATTATTGCATATATTGAAAAAACGGTAGAGCAATAAATACTCTACCGTTTGCGAATTTTTGATTCGAGACTAAAATCCCAAATCTTAAATCTTACTCAACGCCTTGGGGTAACAATTCCCGACGCTCTTGAGCGCTTACCTGAACAGTACCGTTCTCATCAACATCAACTAAGGCTGTATCGCCATCCTTGATGCGACCAGAGAGAATTTCCTCTGCTAGGCTATCTTCTAACAAGCGCATAATTGCTCGGCGTAATGGTCTGGCGCCGTAGCTGGGACTGTAACCTTCTTCGATTAAACGATCCTTGAAGCGATCGCTGACTTCTAAGGTGATACCTTTTTCGGTTAGACGACCAAATACTTCCTTGAGCATAATTTCGGCGATTTGGGTCACCTCTGGCTTGCTCAACTGACGGAAGACGATAATTTCATCGAGTCGGTTGAGGAACTCTGGACGGAAGTATTGTTTCAATTCTTCGTTCACCAAGGAGCGAATCCGGTTGTAAGCTGATTCGGTAACATCTTCAGCAAATTCAAAGCCAATACCACTGCCGCCTTTTTCAATTACCTTAGAACCAATATTGGAAGTTAAAATCAGCAAGGTGTTCTTAAAGTCCACCGTGCGACCTTTGGCGTCAGTTAACCGACCGTCTTCCAAAATTTGCAGCAGCATGTTGAATACATCGGGATGTGCTTTTTCGATTTCGTCGAACAGCACCACGGTGTAAGGACGCCGCCGCACGGCTTCGGTTAGTTGACCACCTTCGTTATAACCAACATAACCAGGAGGCGAACCGATCAACTTGCTGACGGTGTGACGCTCCATGTATTCCGACATATCTAAGCGGATCATGGCTTCTTCGGAACCGAAGAAGTAAGCAGCTAAGGATTTCGCTAACTCGGTTTTACCTACACCAGTAGGCCCAGAGAAGACAAAGCTAGCAATGGGTCGATTGGGATTTTTTAAGCCGACACGAGCGCGACGAATAGCGCGTGAAACTGCTTTCACAGCATCGTCTTGACCAATTAAACGCTGGTGCAAGGTGTCTTCCATGTGCAGCAGCTTTTCAGATTCTGATTCGGTGAGCTTGTTCACTGGTACCCCAGTCCAGGAAGCGACAATGTGAGCAATGTCTTCTTCTGTAACTACGGGTTCTTCGTGTTCGGAGCCAGCTGCATTGGTCTTGCTTTGAGCAATGGCTCGAATTTCGGCTTTGATTTCCATTTCCCGATCGCGCAATTCCCCAGCCTTATCGAAGTCCTGGGAGCGGACTGCATCATCTTTTTCTTTTAAGATCTGACGCAGTTCTTTGTCTAACTCTTTGGCTGCGGGTGGAAGTTGGGAATTAATCAAGCGCACCCGCGAACCAGCTTCATCAACTAAGTCGATGGCTTTATCTGGGAGGTAGCGATCGCTAATATAACGGTCTGACAATTTCGCCGCCGCCACCAATGCTTCATCGGAGATTTTCAGCTTGTGGTGTTGCTCGTAGCGATCGCGCAGACCATATAAAATTTCTATTGTTTCATCTACACTCGGTTCGCCCACCATCACTGGTTGGAAACGCCGCTCTAGTGCTGCATCCCGCTCGATGTGCTTGCGGTATTCATCTAGGGTTGTCGCGCCGATGCACTGCAACTCACCCCTGGCCAAAGCTGGCTTGAGGATATTGGCTGCATCTATAGCACCTTCTGCTGCACCTGCACCAATTAGGGTGTGAACTTCATCAATTACTAGGATGACGTTACCCGCAGAGCGGATTTCATCCATAATTTTTTTCAAGCGTTCTTCAAATTCACCCCGGTACTTGGTTCCTGCTACCAGCAAACCGATATCCAGTGTGACTACGCGTTTATCTTCCAGGATGTCTGGGACATCTTTGTTGGCAATGCGTGAAGCTAAACCTTCAGCGATCGCTGTTTTACCAACCCCTGGTTCCCCAATCAGCACTGGGTTATTTTTAGTCCGGCGACCCAATATCTGAATCACCCGCTCAATTTCTTTAGCGCGTCCCACTACAGGATCGAGCTTGTTGTCTGTAGCCATTTGGGTCAGGTTTGAGCCAAATTCATCCAGAGTCGGGGTTTTTGTACGCCCGGATGAACCCCCTGGCGAAACTTCAGCAGTTTCTCCCAACATACGAATGACTTGGGTTCTCACCTTGGATAGATCCACACCGAGGTTTTCTAACACCCTGGCTGCTACACCTTCCCCTTCGCGGATTAGGCCCAACAGCAGATGCTCGGTGCCAATGTAGTTATGCCCCAGTTGGCGTGCTTCTTCCAAGGAGAGTTCTAGAACTCGCTTTGCCCGTGGCGTAAACGGAATTTCCACGGCCACAAAGCCCGATCCCCGACCTATAATTTTTTCAACTTCAATTCGAGCATCTTTAAGATTGACGCCCATTGATTTGAGCACCTTGGCGGCTACACCAGTGCCTTCGCCAATCAGACCCAAGAGGATCTGCTCGGTGCCGACAAAGTTGTGGCCTAAACGGCGGGCCTCTTCTTGGGCCAGCATGATTACCTTAATGGCTTTTTCTGTGAAGCGTTCAAACATGGCTTTATCCCATCACCTGCGTCGTGCCGGTACGCTGATTTTAGCACAGGCTAAGCTTTTGGACGCCTGTATAACAGATTATAGACATCCAAAGCTTGTGAATTTAGGTTGATGCGGAAATTACTACCTTTTGACTACTTTTATCTGGCTACTGTACTGAGGAGCTTTAGTTCACCAGCCTTTTTGGCATTTCTGACCAATAGCTAACTACTGATGTTGAGAGATTATTAGTTTAGTCCCAAATTACCATTATTCACATATTTGCGGATTCATCTCCAGACATATTTTTTAATATATGTAATTTGTATAAAAAAATTTATTACTATAAAATATTTAAATAGAAATAGATCCAGCAAAGTTGCAGTTTTTTGCGGAAGCTAGGCAGTTTGTCATTTCGATTATCTGCTTGTACCATGCCCCATGCCCTACTTCTTACTCCCTTGAAATATTAATTGCCAACAGGATTTGCTCAGGCGATCGCTGACAAGAGAATGCCAGTGGTCTAAAGTAACTTGAAATTTGGAGTGTTGGAGGTCTGAGAGCCAAAGAATAAGTGCGTCTTCGCCGTTATCTTGGTAGTAACGCCGACGCCGCCCTGCTGTTTTGAAACCAAATTTTTGATATAAAGATATAGCCTTCAAGTTGGAAGCTCGGACTTCGAGGGTTGCTCGCTCCAAACCGCGATCGCAAGCTGTCCTAAGCACTGAATATAGTAGAGCCTGTCCTAAACCTTGGCGGTGATATTGGGGATGAACCGCCAAAATTGTAATGTGAGCTTCTTCTAAAATTGACCAAAAGCAACCCATTCCTAGCAGTCTCGAACTAGAGACAGGGGAAAACAAACCCAAGCATTCGCTGTTGGGACTGTCCAACTCTCGTTGGTAACCCTCCATAGTCCATAGACCTCCAAAACAAGCTCGGTCTAGTTCCAGCAATGCACTCAGATGCTCTTTTTTGAGTAATTGAATTTCTAAGTCTAATGAAATCACGTTTATCGAATAAGATTACAAACCGTTACGCCAGACTTTACTTCAAGTTACCAAATGCTAAAACTTCCTATACTAGATAACTGTTACTAACCGGACTTTGATGTTGCTTGATTTTCCAGAAGTCGGTAATCAGACCAGTCCACTGACAGGTAATTCATCAGGTAGCAGGCTGCGTGTTTGCCTACTTGTAGTAACTGCTATCTCAATACTGACCTTTGAGGTTTAGTGTCAGCCTTCTTGCTGAAAAAGGTAAACTGGAAAACGGGAGATTTACTCGCCCCCGTATTTTGAACAAGGACAATTAATTATAGTTATGGTATCGACTCACCCCACTGGGGTTGAACATTCTGGAAGTCAATATTTACCTCAAGGGCCTAGCAGCAAAGCAAATTCCTCGCCTAATCAAGAACTTTTACCTTTAACAGCCAGAGTTCATAATCATGACTTCTTGGAAATTGGTGGGTGTGATGTCACAACCCTAGTTAAGCAGTTTGGTTCACCTTTATATATTTTAGATGAAGAAACCCTGCGTTTGGGTTGTCAGCAATACCGAGATGCTTTCAAACAATACTACAAAGGCGAATCTCAAGTATTGTATGCTTCAAAAGCCTGGAATTGTCTAGCAATTTGTGCGATCGCCGCCTCTGAGGGTTTAGGAATCGATGTTGCATCAGGCGGCGAACTTTACACCGCCCTGCAAGCAGGCGTGAATCCTGAGAAAATCTATCTTCATAGCAATAATAAATCTCGCGAAGAACTGGTTTTTGCCACAGAAGTCGGTTGCACTATTGTGGTGGACAACTGGCACGAGTTACGTACTTTGGTAGAAATTGTCGAAACGGCAAATTCCCCCTCTGTACATCCTCGATTTCTGTTGCGTTTAACTCCGGGTATTGAATGTCACACACATGAGTATATCCGCACGGGGCAACTAGATAGTAAATTTGGCTTCGCTCCCAATGAGTTGGAGGAATTGTTTACTTTTGTCAGTAAACAATCTGTGCTCAACTGCGTAGGGTTACACGCTCATATTGGTTCTCAAATTTTTGAACGCCAACCGCATCGAGATTTAGCTGCTCTGATGGTGCAGTGGTTGCGTGATGCCGCGAAGTATAATCTAAAATTAACAGAGTTAAATGTCGGTGGTGGTTTAGGGATTAAGTATACAGAATCAGACGATCCCCCAAGCATTGAAGAGTGGGTAAAGCCGATTTGTGAAACGATCCAAGAAGCTTGTATAGCCGAAAATTTGCCTTTGCCAAAATTACTTTGCGAACCAGGGCGATCGCTAATTGCCACAGCTTGCATTACAGCTTACACTATTGGTTCATCCAAAATTATCCCAGAAATTCGTACCTACGTAGCAATTGACGGAGGAATGTCTGACAATCCCCGCCCGATTACTTACCAATCAGTTTATCGAGCAGTGGTTGCTAATAAAATGTCCTCTCCTTTAACCCAAACAGTCACAATTGCTGGTAAACATTGTGAATCAGGAGATATTCTGATTAAAAACGCCCTACTCC
Source organism: Nostoc sp. (assembly GCA_036918135.1). GTDB lineage: Bacteria > Cyanobacteriota > Cyanobacteriia > Cyanobacteriales > Nostocaceae > Nostoc. The sequence goes on along the minus strand of JBALDB010000048.1, from coordinate 11,226 downwards.
CCAAGACAGAACCAGGAGATATTCTCGTAGTTATGGGAACTGGTGCATACAATTACAGTATGGCATCTAACTATAACCGCTTGCCGCGATCGGCAGCAGTTGTGGTGGCGAATGGCGAAGCAAATTTAATTTTGCAACGTGAAACTTATCAAGACTTAATTCGGCAAGATCGCCTACCCGATAGACTAAAAATTTAGTCATTTGTCTTTGGTCATTAGTTATTAGTCATTAGTCATTAGTCATTTGCGAATGACAAAGGACTAATGACAAAGGATAAATGACAAATGACAAATGACTAACTGTAATTAGAGGCAAAAGTATAATCCAGATGTCATGAGAGATTGGTGGAAGCAATGGCTGATAAACCTGGGATGGTCACAGTCCTTGCTGCTTGGGACTCTGGATATTGTATTGGTCTTGGCGCTGACGTACATGATATTAGTTATTATTAGCGAGCGCCGGACACTATGGATGGTGCGGGGATTCATTGTTTTGATGCTAGCCTCAGCACTTAGTGGCAGATTCGGCCTACCTCTGCTAAGTTTTGTTTTGGAAAAGTTAGTGATTGGTTGTGCTGTAGCAATGGCAGTTGCTTTACAGTCAGAGTTTCGGCGGTTTTTGGAACAATTGGGGCGCGGCGAATTTCGCCAGCTGTTTCAACCCGATCGCTTGGCAATCCCGAAATCTGATAGTGTAATTGATGAAATTGTTGAGGCTGTTAAGGAATTGTCAAAAAACCGCATTGGAGCTTTACTAATTTTGGAAACCACAGGCCCAATTGATGAGCGAGATTTTTCTGTGCCAGGAGTAAAGCTAAACGCGGAAGTTTCTAAAGAACTAATCCAGACAATTTTTCAGCCGAAAACTTTGTTACACGATGGAGCGACATTAATCCGTGGTTCGCGGATTGTAGCATCGGGTATAATTTTACCACTTTCGGGACGCACAGCCTCGCGCCAGTTGGGAACACGCCATCGGGCGGCAATGGGAATTACTGAGCGGGTCGAAAATTGCATTTGTGTCGTTGTATCTGAAGAAACGGGTTCTATTTCCTTAGCGGAACGAGGAACCCTAAATAGACCACTGACGATTCGCAAGCTCAAAGAGTCATTAGAGGCTCTGTTGTCACCAGCCGTAGATCGGGAAGCTGTTGCTCCTGGTCTTTTGAGCTTGGGTCGTCAGGTAGGTGGGAAGACACTAGCATTGGTTTCACGTTTACTCGGATTACCATCGACCGCTTCTCGAGATAAAAAATGACAGCACAACAAACTAAACTGCAAGATTTGCCCACTGATTTGCAACCAGAACTATTGCCCCAGCACGTTGCGGTAATTATGGATGGCAATGGTCGATGGGCTAAACGTCAGGGTCTACCACGGATTATGGGTCATAAACGAGGAGTTGATGCCCTCAAGGATTTACTTCGTTGTTGCAAAGATTGGGGAATTGAGGCACTAACAGCTTATGCTTTTTCCACTGAGAACTGGAAAAGACCTCAGGAAGAGGTAGATTTTTTGATGACTCTGTTTCAAAAAGTTTTACGTCAAGAGCTGCGAGAAATGGTTGAAGAGAACGTGCAAATCAAGTTTGTGGGAAATTTACAGGCCTTGCCGCGCGCGCTCCAACAAGAAATTTCCCGTTCGATGGAAGAAACCAAAAATAATCGCGCCATCCGGTTTTCAGTAGCAACCAATTATGGTGGACGCCAAGAGATTTTACAAGCTTGTCGAGCGATCGCAAAACTTGTCCAGCAAGGTTTGCTACAACCTGATGAAATTGATGAACAAGTATTTGAAAGCCACTTGTACACCGCCGGAATTACTGACCCAGATTTGTTAATCCGCACCAGTGGAGAAATGCGGCTTTCTAATTTCCTTCTCTGGCAAATGGCTTATGGGGAAATTTACATCACTGATACTCTTTGGCCAGATTTTGACCGCACTGAATTTCACCGCGCCTTATGTGCTTACCAGCAACGGGAACGGCGGTTTGGGAAAGTTTAAGTCAGTGAGGTGGGCATCACTTTTAAGCTTTTTGACCAAATAATTAAGTAGAACGAGGTGAATATTTATGGTTAGGATGAGGAGGATTAGAGATTACTGACCATACCCCCCATCCTCCGGCTGACATCCATAGGGTAAATTACTCAACCTGTAGGGTGTTGAGGTCGGTGTAGCAGCTGTCAATATCACTTCACCTTTAGCATTCACTATCCACCCCTGAGCTTCCACAATCTGTGTACTGAGTGCTGAACTTTTCTCAAGAGTTCCTCTGCTGCTGTAATCTCCTGCTTGTCTTGGCACAGCAGTAACTCGCCAATCTTCCCAAACTGTATCATTGTTGAGTACAGTGTTAGGAGAAGCAGGTAAACCACCACGTCCAACGGTTGTGAAGCTACTATTACCTCTTTTGGCACAGAAGTTTTGGTTAATTAATTGTGAGGCATCCACTACTTCTAGTGGCAATTCCTCTAAACCATTTGTGGGGTCTTGTAGCGTATTGAGTTCTACTGTACCATTCAACTGCTGATTAGCTCCCGTAGCAGTGATATCGCTATTTGGGGTGAGTACATTACGAAATTGAATACCAAATACCCCTTTAGCATTAATTCTCACCTGACCTCCTCGAAAGTCAGTAGAATTTGCACTGATATCACTATTATCAAATGCAACTAAAATATCAGTATTAATATTGATATTGCCACCGATGACGTTTTCTCCAGAAGCGTTAGTGGTGATGTTGCTGTTACGAAGCAATTGTAAATCTTGAGAGCGCACACTAATAGTAGCTTGTTCTTTACTCAGGTCAGTGTTGACAGCTTGGGTATTAGCATTAACAGTGGCCTTATTGTTCAAACGGATAGAGGCAGCATCAATATTTAAATTCCCTGCAATTCCTTTACCTGAACTGCTCACAGTTATTGTCGCCCCATCTTGAACGAGTAATTTATCACTACTAATCTTCAAGTCTCCTGCATCCCCAGTTGAGTTAGTAGAAGCGAACAAACCACTGCCAAAGCTACCATCAGCAGTAGTACCAATCAGTTGCACATCTTTAGCATTGACAGTTAAAGAACCCCCTTTGCCTGCACTTCGTGTTCCTGCTGTTACTTGTGCCCCGTCGCGTACAAGCAACTGTTGAGTATTAATCGTCAAGTCTCCAGCATCCCCAGTTGACCCTAACTTAGCAGATGTATTCAAGCCACTGCCAGAGCGGCCATCACTAGAGACACCAATCAGTTGCACATCTTTAGCATTGACAGTTAAAGAACCTGCCTTACCTGTACCTTCTGTGCTGGCATCAACAAATGCACCATCGCGCACGAGCAAATTTTGGGTATTAATTGTCAAGTCTCCTGCATCCCCGGTTGTTCCTATGCCAGCAGTAGTAAACAAGCGGCTTATGAGGTCACTATTAGCAGACTTACCAATCAGTTGCACATCGTTAGCAGTAACAGTTAAAGAACCTCCTTTACCTGCACCCGATGTGCTGGCATTTATCAGTGCCCCATCGCGTACAAGTAACTGTTGGGTATCGATTTTCAAGTTTCCGGCATCTCCGGTTGAGTGAGTGGAAGTCAATAAGCCACTGGGAAAGTAACCATTACTAGAGGTACCAATCAGTTGTACATCTTTAGCAGTGACATTCAAAAAACCCCCCTTACCTGTACCATATGTCTCTGCATCTACCTGTGCGCCATCGCGCACAAGCAAACGTTGGGTATTAATCGTCAAGTTTCCGGCATCCCCAGTTATCCCTGAATAAGCTTGAGTAAACAAGCCACTCCTAAAGCGATTGTCAGTAGAGGTACCAATAACTTGCACATCTTTAGCAGTGACAGTTAAAGAACCCCCCTTACCTATACCATATATGCTGGCATCGACATATGCCCCATCACGCACGAGCAAATTTTGGGTATTAATCGTCAAGTCTCCAGCATCCCCAGTTGTCCCTAAAGTAGCGTCAACAAACAACCCACTAGCAAACTCACCATTTGCAGCCCTACCAATTAGTTGTATATCTTTAGCATTGACATTTAAAAAACCCGTCTTACCTGCACCATATGTCTTTGTAGCTACTTGTGCCCCATCGCGCACAAGCAAATTTTGGGTATTAATCGTTAAGTCGCTGGCATCCCCGGTTGAGTAAGCATAATTGAACAAGCCACTGGGAAACTGACTATTAGCAGTACCAATCATTTGCACATCTTTAGCATTGACAGTTAAAGAACCCGCCTTACCTACACCCGATGTATATGCAGCTACTTGTCCTCCATCGCGTGCAAGCAAATTTTGGGTATTAGTTGTCAAGTCTCCTCCATCTCCGGTTGATTGAGTAAAAGCAAATAAGGCACTGGGAAACTGACTATCAGCTGTAGTACCAATCAGTTGTACATCTTTAGCATTGACAGTTAAAGAACCCGCCTTACCTACACCCAATGTGCCTACATTTACCTGTGCCCCATCGCGCACAAGCAAATTTTGGGTATTAATTGTCAAGTCTCCTACATCCCCTGTTGCCATTGAGTTAGGATACGCAGATGCTGACAACCCACTAAGAAACTGACCATCAGCAGAGGTACCAACTAGTTCTACTGACTCAGTAGCATTGACTACTAAATTTCCACCTTTTTCTCCTAACAGAGTACTTGCTTCTATCTGCGAACCATCGGCTATGGTGACACGCCGACCCTGGATTTGGATGTCACCGCTACCTGCGCCACTGGCATCTACTGCTGAGAGTTTTGATAGTTGAATATTGCCAAAGTTTTGCACTCCATCGTAGCTCAAGGCAAAACCTTTAGTTATCGGTGTCAGACTAACTAGACTGTTATCCCCGACACTGCCTAACTCTATCCTTCCCCCTGCTGTCTTTAGCGTTGCTCCCTCTAAGAAAATATCACCGCCCACCAAGGCTAAAGTTTGATTGGCTGGTACTCGCAGTGCATTTGTTGTATCAATCAATTCATCTGTAAGCCTTAAACCTTGACTGTCGCCTTTAACCTCAATAGTGCCTGGATTGACTCCATATTGCAAGCCAATAGGTGTATTTATCGTTAGTAAAGGAGTAGATTTAGGAGTCGTAGCACTGAACTCCAAACCATCAGCAAATTTGATAGTACTTGCTGTACTAGCAATAAATGAACCGCCAATATCTAACCGCGCATTTTCTCCAAAAATAATGCCGTTAGGATTAATTAAAAATAAATTCGCAGTAGCGTTTGTCCGCAGAATTCCATCTATTTTTGATTGCGAACCACCTGTAACTCGACTAATAATATTTTGAATATCTGAAGCATTATTAAAGTAAACTGTAGTATCTTTGAGAACAGAAAAGTCGCTGAAACTGTGAAACAAATTAGTTCCTGCTTGTGTGCCACCAGTAATATTTGTAATGTTGTTTAGTGTATTTACATTACTGTTATTCGGTAATGTTGTATCTGGTGTGATTTGCCCGATCGCAGTATTTGGGTCAAATATAATTACACTAGCGATCGCTATTCCTAATTTTAGTAACCAATCTAAATGTCTAACATTATCCGCAACCATCCCTAGCCTTAAAAACCAGTTTCCACCCATACTTACCCTAGACATTACACCCTCAAAGTAAAAAGCCGTTACTGAATTACATTTAGTAGACCGAAAAGTTTTTCATCGGTTTTTAAGTACCTATATTCTGAATAGACGAATAGAGCGATCGCTCTTTCCAACACCATCGACTGAAAACCGTTTTTATTTAGTCAAATTTACCAAGTTTTCAGTCTAATAAAGGATTATAAAAGACTACCTGAAACCTCAATGACATTGATTTATATTGTCATGATTCGTATTACGATTGGGGGACTGGCATGATTTTTGACTGGTTTCGACTGTTTAAAACATCCTCTTGGAGACACAAAAAATAAAAACTGTTCCCGATCAACTGTTGTAGCTTCGATATCTTGTATAGGCATAATGATTTTACTACGGCGCAAAGTTCATCCTAGGTAAGTAGCATTTATTTACCTGATAAATTATCGTAAATCTGAGGGTTTAAGACCCCGGCAACGAACAGCCACAAGTTTTGTGGTGGGGTCGCGCATCCCCATTACAAAACTGTACTTCCGACTTCCGACTTCTTTAATCGTTTCTAGCTGACAATCCTCAATTTGCGTCAATCTTAATATTGTTGGCTTCAAAGGCTTGCCGTACCCGTAGACGGAACTCTCGCCCAACACTCCATTGTTCCATAGGTGCAGTTTTAATCCAAACGCGCACTAACATACCTGTATGGGATAGGTCATCAATCCCCAACACTTGCGGTGATTCTAGCAGGCGATCGTGCCATTCTACTTCACTATACAATTGTTTGCATACTTGCTTGAGAATCTCTAAAACCTGCTTGGGGTCGTTTTCATAGGCCACTACAATCGAAAAGTTTACCTGTGACCAGAGGCGGGTGAGATTGCTGACATTCGTGATATTGCTATTGGGAATGGTAATTAATTTACCTTCGTTATTACGTAGTTGAGTCACCCGCAGGTTGAGATTTTCCACTAGTCCGCTTTTATCCCCAATCTCAATTACATCTCCCACAGCAAATTGATCCTCCATCAAAATCAAACAACCATTGACCAAATCTTTAATCAGACTTTGGGAACCAAGAGAAATGGCAATACCAATGACAGCGCCCCCTGCCAAAATTGAACTGGTAGGCATATTAAATATTTTTAGAGTATGCAAGATACCGTAGGTGATGAAAACAAAAGTGATTAATCCTTTTAGTGCCCCAGAAACTGTTGCAGCTCGTAGCGCAATCCGTTGAGTTTCACTCAAAGGAACAGAGGAATGGGTTGTCCAGACATGAGTGAGGCGGTCAATTAAGGTTTTGCCGATGCGAATAACAAGACTGGTGAAAAACCAAATAATCAGTAGCGCTAGGGGCCTGACTAAAGCCTGTGTCCACCATTTCATGAGGTAGGGGACGCGAGACATAATCGCCACAATCCCGATGTACCACATCAGAATAAATGCCCAAAACAGTAGCCATGTGAGCAGAGAATAGATCCCCAATTGGCGCTTAAGGCTGAACTGTCGCCGGATCGTGTCTAGAAACTGCGATCGCCCATCGGCGATCGTGTCTGCATCTGTTTTCTTTTCACTGGTCTCTATTGTGTCAATAGTTGTGGATGTTTCTGCCTCAGTTCGCTTGACCACACCCTGTTTTACCGCAGCTATCTGCTCTTGATGGCTAACTTGCAATACCGTCTGTTTGCGAATTAGAGTTCGCCGCAGTAACCACAACACAACACTCCCCAACACTAAGCCGATGCTGATTTGCACTGCCTGCCCAATCCGTTGCAATAAAACCTTATACGAGAAGAGTGTATTAATGCGTTCCACTTCTGCTTGTAATATTTTTTGCCACTCTTGCGCCAATTCCTCCAGAGTTTTCCCGTGGTAGTCAGCATCTGGCTCTGTTACAGTCACCAACCTTAAAGGACGGGTCATTCGATCGTCACTGAGTTGGAGGATTGAATCCTGATTCAGAATCGCAATAGAAACTATAGGAGTTTGTTTAGCTTTGTTAGTTCGGTCGAGCGCTCGCATCAGCCGTTGTGTAATTTCTTCGGCACGTACCTCTACTGGAAGAGATCCGTCTGGCGGTTGGCTACGATTAAAAACAGTGGGAGAGACAATCTCAAACAAGAAGTCTCTGTCTAAGGGTGAATACACAGAGGCAATTTCATACATACCGAGGCGGGTAACACCACTAGGTGGCTGGTGCGGGTCGTTGGAGGCTGCGGTAGGTAAGGAAGGCAATTGACTGTGAGCGATCGCACTCCAACCAAGTACTAATGCGATCGTCATCACACTGACTAGTACAAACCGAATTATTGAATGGAGGAAGCGATTAAACAGGAACATATCTCTGGTCAAGTGATTGAATAACTGATATTAGTATTAGTCATCGTCCGACTTTAATTTTTTATCATTAATTTGAGAGATTTTAGGACAAGTAAAATGGCGATTTTTGTCTCCCATCAGTCTAAGTAAGGGAACTCCAAAAAATTAATTATTCCAATTGGATTCAACACGATTGTTCCTTTCTTAGTAATTCTCGTAGTAGCTCGGTGTGAATAGGCAAAATTTTTTGAACAGTGGCAGAACAGAGATAGTTTAAGAAAGTTTACAAGTGTTAACTAGCAAATACACATTTAGGGGGATGATACAAAATGTCATCTTCGATGTCATAACTCAGGAGCTTTATGGCAATCAAATCTTCAAATTTGTTTTTAGCGGTAGCACTGGCGATCGCTTCTTTGAGTTTTCCCGCATCCGTCAAAGCTGATACCGAGAATGCCCGTTGCGATGTATTCACGAAAGGACAAGACCGCGCCACATCCTCTGGCCGATGTACATTTTCCCAACGGCAGGGGGCGGTTAGCATTCAATTGGAAAATGGTCGTAGCTATGACCTACAGCCTGTGGGTAATCGACCCGGCAATTATCGCGATCAAAATGGTGATACTGCCTATCGACAAGCTGGACTTGGCGACAAAGGACAGATTTATCGCCTCGCCACTGAGTCGATTTATGTCTATTGGAATACAGCTTCCTCTGGACAAAACTCAGGTAACACAAATGGTAATACTGCTGCTAAGCGTCAGCCTGAAGTAGGTACTACCGTTCCTCAGTTGAGTGATTTAGTGGGGGCAAGGGCAGGACAGGCAGAAAACACAGTCAAACAACGGGGCTATCGATTCGTCAAGAGTGATGATTCGGGCTACAGCTACTGGCTAGAAGGCAAAACGGACTACTGTGTAACAATTAAAACAGACCAAGGACGATACCAATCGATTATTTATACAGGCGGTTCAGTGGATTGTCAGAAGTAGTTCTTATCTGGACAAACAATTCAATTTAGAGACTCGTGCAAGGAAGCTTTGAAACCCAAGTTCGTGCGGGCGCAAAACGAACTGGCAATTCGTAAATGGCGGGTGAAGCACATTGGGCAATCTGTGGAGAGCGATCCTCTGGTCGCCTGTTGGCGAGATGAGCTGCTGCGATTGCGAGGTTAGCGATCTGCTTGACTCATTGCCTTCCACAGCTAGCCTCGCTCCAATTCATATTGCGCGTCGTTCGGTGAGTGCTGCTGTACTTACTGTATGCTATCTAGCAGTCAAATAGTATGTTAAGGGACACCCCCTATTCACTAAAAGCGCCTAAGAAAATAAAAACCATGAAACGCGACAAATTCTGATGGTGAGTTCGCTAGTGACGCCGCCTTGACTAATCAAGCTGAGACGTTGTTCTATAGTACATCAGAGCAAAAAACAATTCAGTTGTTGTAAGGGAGAAACTATCATATGAAAAACTTTGCCTTAGCTTCTACTCAAAAGATTTTTGCCGCAGTAGCCATCACTGCATCGCTCACATTTGGCATTGCTGCGCCCTCACTGGCTCAGGCGCATACGGTCGTGCATTTTTCCCGTGGTAACGATAATGGTTATGTGCGTTCTTCGATCAGGGGCGAGCAATACCACGACTATATTCTGGGTGCAAAGGCGGGGCAGAAGATATCGGTTTCGTTGATCGCCAAAGGAGCTGCATACTTCAACATTCTTGCACCAGGCAGCAATCAAGCAATCTATAACAGTTCAACATCAGGCAACGACGGCAGCGTTCAATTGCCACGCAGTGGTAATTACACCGTTCGTGTGTATCTCATGGGGAATGCCAAAAACACAAATCAAACTGTTCCATTTGAGCTGTCAGTTGGTATTCAGTGAATTTATTAACCCGGCAGGTGTTGTGACTACAGGGGTAGGGGAATGAACCATTTCAAGGATTTTGCACCATAAAACGCCTTGAGAAAATTGTCCTAACCCCTGCTGTGCGATCGCTGTAAGTGCCTTGCTTGGAAGCATTACCGATGAAGGCACACTTTAACCCGTCGTAATGGGGCTAATGGTGTTTGCAGATATCGGTCATAGCCAAACATTTATTTGAGTTGCGCTGATTTTAACCAGCGCAATTGTGTCTTCGCGTCGATGAAGTAGGGCCTATTGCCATGTCAGAGAAGACACTCCAAGTACTAAGGATAAAATGTTATTAAATTTCAGTAGCACTGCTCAGGCTCTTAGTTATTGCTCTCTAACAAAAGCGACTGAGCAGCTCGTCTTTATCTGACGAGTTGGGGTAGTTTTTGAATTGAAACGATCAATCGCAAGCCTTGACCTCTGCATTATGACAAATAAGTGGCAATGTCCTTCTGCATAGCGATCGCCGATTCCTATTCAACAGTTTTTCGCACATACTGCCATTCCATCAATTCTTCGGCTAACGGCTCGGTTTGTGTTGATTGTCCTCACGGCGATCGCGCTGGTGCTGGGTTGGGGTGGGCTCGCCTTCTGTTGTCAAGTGGCTATTTAAGTTCTTTACCAATCACCAAGAATTTGACTTTCTCAAACTACATCAGTATGAACACTGTTCGGATCTCAAATAGAATTGCTATATATATTTGAGCCTTTTTTAGGCTTACTTTTTGTCTAAGTCCCACTAATTGTATTTTTGAGAAAATTCAACTAAAGTGCAGCTCATACTGCTATCATTATTGAAATAATTGAAGAAGACAAAAGGCTTTTTCTTTGGGGCACTACTAACATGAAGCAATTTAGAGATCCTCTCTAATAGAAGAACACTAGATTGCAAATTTGGTGTTCTTCAAACCAGTTCAATGCACAGTAAAAAAGCATAGATTAAAAATTTTTCCTTCCCTTGTCTAGGACACTCCTCTGGAAACTGCCCTTTGCTTTCTACCTGACTCGAAGATCGCATAATATTTAAAACAATTCAGAGTAACTTATGTTGATGTTGAATTTCGCCAAGATAAGTAGATTGCATCGATTAGCGACTTTTGCTGTTTGTGGCATTCTCTTGAGTACCGCTTCCATTAAGACGGAAGATTCTTCAGTTTTGGCTCAAGAAATTAAACCCACTACTACTCCTTTTCTGATATCACAAACACGGGAACTCAGAGCAGAGTCAGGGCCGGACGATCGAGGTCGTTGGCGATTCTACAAGCCTGACAATGTCTCAGAGGATGCAATGCAAGCCGAGGGTTGCACTAACGTTGGTGTTAGTGGTGTGAGTTGGCGCTGTCCTCGCCAGAAAATTAAGGTAGATGTGGATAATGATTCCCGTAGTCGTGATTCTCGCTACGATGATTCTGGTTATGGAGCCT
>JBALDB010000047.1:0-84128 GCA_036918135.1 Nostoc sp. | reverse complement strand
CGGAAGATCCACAAGATTAAGTCACTCTTATTATTCGCCAGTATTCATCGCGAATAATTTTCCTTTCTTTATTTTTGCACATTTGGGATGCTCCCGTTAGAGCTTACTCGCAGTTATTGCTAAATCTAAGTTTTGGGCTAGGCATAGACTATAAAGCAAAATCGCCCAGTAGTAAGTAAAACTACTATCCTCAAAAAAGAAATCTCTGGGTTACTGTAAGTGGGGTTCTACTCTCAGCACAACACAATTCAAAATAGATATATTGTCTAGCGATCGCATTATCTGTCAATTGTCAGAAGTGAAAGCAATACATTAAAAACATCACTACTTTCATGTCAACTGTTTGTAATGAAATACCAAGCTGGAGAAGAGTTTTTCCAAAGACTACCGTTAGTTTTGGCGGGGCCAATTCTCAAACATACTCAAGCTGAATCAGTAACGGTATGGATGGCGCTTAAAGAAGCTTGTCAGGTAGAACTTAGAGTTTATGACACAATCAATGATGGTGAAGTGCTAGGAAATTGCTTATTGCAAGGGGAACGCTCGACTGTTGCTTTGGGTAAGTATCTTCACGTCGTTGCTGTCACCGCTCGCTCTCCAGTTGGACATTGCTTAACTAGCGATACTATCTATGGATATGACCTCCAGTTGACTGTCGCTAACCAGACTCCGCAAACCCTGCAACAAGCATTATGCTCAAACTCGTACCCTACAGTTAACATCAGCTACTTTGAGCATCAAAAACCAACCTTTACCCTACCACCCAGCCGTCTCGAAGATTTGCAAATTGTCCATTCTTCCTGTCGTAAACCTCATGGTTCTGGGCTTGACGCCCTACCGATTCTCGACTGCCTAATTGAAGCATCTGCAAATCAAGCTCAACGCCGTCCTCACCAGCTATTTCTGACTGGGGATCAAATTTACGGTGATGATGTAGCAGATCCGTCGCTGTGGGTTGCGACTACTCTGGGGGATGCTCTGCTGGGTTGGGAAGAACAACTTCCTGTGGGTGGAACGTACTGCACTCCCAAGGAACTGCCCCCCGGAGAGCGAGCGAAAGTTGTGACAAATGAAGCCGGCCTGACCGCAGGATTACATCATAAATCGAAGAAAGTTGCCAGTCATCTGTTGAGCTTGGGCGAGTATTACGCTACTTATTTATTAGCGTGGTCGCCAGTGTGCTGGCCGATCGCATTTCCCAAAGGACACCAAGTAAAACGCGATCGCCGAGCGATTCAAAACTGGAATCGGGCAGTCCGGAATTTGCGACAATTCATTTATACACTGGGAAAAGTACGTCGTGCCCTTGCCAATATTCCCACCTACACCATCTTTGATGACCATGATGTTAGTGATGACTGGAATTTGAACCAAGCTTGGTGTTTGCGAGTGCTGGGGCGTCCCTTAGGGCGGCGAGTAGTGCAAAATGCTTTATTAGCCTACACACTGTTTCAAGCTTGGGGCAACACACCTGGGCAATTTACAGAAGGTCAACCCGGAGAAAAACTGCTAGCTGCTGTACAAGCGTGGTCAGCCGAGCAAGGGAAAGATCCAAAGGCCGATCGAGCGATCGCTCGTTATCTTGGTATGCCACCCAGCGATCCGCACACAGGCTTACCGATGTTAGTGCGAGACGGTTCTGTGTTCGTTCTGGCTCGACATCCAGAAGCACTTAGTTGGAACTACATAGTCCAGAGCAATTGTCATGAAGTGATTGTCTTAGATACACGCACCAGAAGGGGTTACCCGGCCGAGCAAAAAGCGATCGCCCCACCGATGCTGTTATGTCCACAAGCCTTTAAGCAACAGCTAGTTTTGCCTTTACGACAAATTGCTCAAGAAACTCAGATTCAAGCCACATTTGCGATCGCACCCACGAATGTATTCGGTTCACAAGTGATTGATTGGATTCACCACTGGCATTTACAACAAGAGAAAGTTTTTTCCACAGATGTTGGTGATGCTTGGAATATTAATGTTGAAGCACTGGCAAAATTCCTCAATACTTTGTTTGAGCAACGTCAACAAGTGATTATTTTATCTGGAGATATTCACTACAGTTTTGCAGCTCGCTTGTCTTATGCACGCACCGATTCGCAATTGCGATCGGTTTTAGTACAGTTAACTTCTAGTGCCCTGAAGAATGAAGAACCGCTAACGCGGCTAATTCATACACGCATCAAAAATTGGTTATTAGCAGAAAAGCTGCGATATTGGATTGGATGGGTGAATCCAGCCAATATGGTAGAAATTTCTGACAAAAAATTACACCACGATACCTTTACTGCCAAACGCTACCCCAGCAGTCGGCTACGCCAACCCCAGCGATTAACTGACCCTGACTGGTATTGTGTGCTGGAATGGATAATTCGACAAACTGCTCAGGCTTCTAGCTGCACACCAGATATCTCATCATTTATAGCTCCTTGGAAACGAGCAGAAAATACTAAAAGACGATATTTACAACCTCTAATGTTTTGGAAATCTCGCTGGTTTCAACAAGGGCGAGAAGTAGTTGGGTTAAATAACTTAGGTTTGGTTCAGTTTGAATTGCCTTCTTCGAGTAGTTCTTACCAAATTATTCAAGATTCCTATTGGTTTTCTGGTTGGCATCCAACCCAAATTGTTTACAGCCGTTTTGCAACTGAGTTAACACCCAATCAGTCATTGTTGGAGAATTTTAAATTTTAGATTTGGGATTTGAGATTGCTCTGGTGTCGCTCAATCTACAGCAGTTTTCATTTGCATGAAGTACAAAGTTAGGGGTTTTGAGGCAGGAGGCAGTTCTTGCTGGAGGCAGAAGGTAGAAACTCTTTGTATCTGATGAATCAGTCCTGCATTTTGTACCTCACTTGCAATCTGCTGTAAAATCTGAAATTGTTTGACGATAACTAGCTTAGCTCTACAAGTATAAATTTAAATTGTATATCTGGGCACTCTAGATTTAAGAAACATACCGGAGAGTAATTTCTATGTCTACGACCCCAATTAGCGCAACACTATCGCAAACAGAGAGAGATGCAGTGTTGCAAGCAATTAGCACTATTAAAGAAAAGTTACCATTTTTGGTTGATTTGAGTTCCGAGGAGCGAAAAGCTTTACCGAAGATGGGTGATAAGAGTCGCGCTTTTGTCAGCAAAGCATTAGAAGTGGCGGCGCAGAATCCAGAGTTTTTACCGCGTTCATTCGACTTGGAAGAGATGCGGAAGGACATACAATTATTTGAAGCGTTGTATCCGGTGTTGTTGTCGTTGACGCAGTTACAAGAGTTGGTGAATGATACAGCTCTTGCAGTTGGTAGCGAAGCTTATGCAGCCGCGTTGCAGGTATATAACTATGCCAAAGTTAGTGGACAAGGTGCGGGTTTAGATGCAGTGGTTGGGGAAATGGGACAACGATTTGCTCGTAAACCTGGAAAGCCCAAGTCTCAAAAAGCAGCGTTGTAGAAAATAGCTCGGTAGTTGCACTTTTGAGGTGCAACGTTGAAGCTCAGAAATTGGATGCTGGAGTTAAAAGCACGACATTCCAAGTTCAGAGGCTCAACGTTCGAGTAAAAAGGTGCAACTTCCGAGTTCAGAGGCTCAACGTTCCAGCAAAAAGGTGCAACTTCCGAGTTCAGAGGCTCAACGTTCCAGCAAAAAGGTGCAACTTCCGAGTTCAGAAGCTCAATGTTCGAGTAAAAAGGTGCAACTTCCGAGTTCAGAGGCTCAACGTTCGAGTAAAAAGGTGCAACTTTCGAGTTCAAAGGTTGAAAGTTGAGATTTTGAAGGCCGATCGCAGGCGGTAGTGATGGAATTGATATCAAAGGCTGTTTGTAAATGATTATGAAATAATCGAAGAAGACTTTGCCAGCCGTTTCAACATTAAACGCTTCAAAACGGCTGAGGCTGATGAGTGAGGTTGACTGATTTGGAGCTTGAGACATCAACTTTTAAGCCTGTTGCACAACGGGTTCATCAAACCGAGATGTGCCATACATAAACTGAGAACGCTCACCTAGCTCCTGTCCAGTTTTCCACAAATGCATTCCCAATCTCAGCTGCTCGGTTTCCCAGATATTCAGCGCACTCTTAACATGATGATTCTGAGCAACTAAGGTATCAGCAAGAGCGATCGCATTTGCAGCTCCTTTAGATACACTCGCTGCTGTATGCGGTCGAGGAATAAATGCCGCGTCCCCAAGTAGCGCAATCCGACCGAATGCCATTTGCGGGACACCCAGATCCAAAATAGCTTGGACAAACGGCTCTTTTGTCGCCGCAATTAATTTCTGAAATGGCGGAACTAGCACGCGATTTGCATAGGAGCGCATTTGGTCTTCAACGTCGGCAGCCATCATTCCCGGTGGAATCGAGTAGTCTCGCTGTTTGCCATGCTTGTCTGTCAGAATGCGGGGCAGTTCTGTCTTTTGGTCATAATTGACATACCAAACCCAGTTAAACCGCCGTTCTCCCGGTACCAGTGACTCATTCTCTCCGGGAATTACATATTGCAGAATATGAGAATTGCGAAACTGATAGAACACAAATCGTTCTGTAAAAATTGCCGCCGTTTGTGGGTCTAAATCTGATTCGTTAACCAAGCCGCGATAGCCAACATAGCCAGCATATAGTGGGCTGTAAGTCGGCAACAGCAGTTGACGCATGGTGGAATTTGCGCCATCAGCACCGATTAGCAAATCGCTAATTTCACGAGTACCATTAGCAAAAATTGCAACAACCTGTTCGCCTTCTTGTTGAAAATTTGTCAGCACTTTTCCTTGATGGTAGTGGGCATCCGGAAAATGTCGCCGCAGGTTGCCATAAAGCAGATTCCAAGAGGTTAAAGTTTGACGCATCGCCATGCGCTGGATGCTGCCATCCCGTTGCAGATAGTAGCGTTCGCGTGCTGGCACACCTAAAGCCTCGTGGGGAATTCCTGCGCGTTGAAATGCCTCTACTACATCTGGCTGCAAGACAACACCGCCCCCACGACTATCGAGTGTATGAGGCGATCGCTCATAAATATCTACTTGCCAACCTATAGAGCGTAAGAGTGTACCAGCAAATAGTCCTGCTAGCGAGCCACCAATGACAATGGCACGATTACCTGTCGATTTCATTCTGTTTCCTCTAAATATTTGTGGACAAATGTCACTGCCATTGCTCCCTCACCCACCGCTGAAGCAACTCGTTTAACCGAACCGTGCCGGACATCCCCAGCCGCAAAGGAACCAGGGACACTGGTTTCTAAAAAGAATGGGTCGCGTTCAAGTGTCCAACATTTAGGCAAACAACCCTCCTTGAGCAGGTCTGAACCTGTAATTAAATAACCCGCACGATCGCGAATAATATTCGTATCCTTCGCCCATTCTGTGTTGGGCGCACCACCAATACACACAAACAGGCGTTGGGTATCAACCTGCTGCACTGAACCATCACGGCTGTTGCTAATTTCAATTTGTTGCAGCGTTGTACCCCCGGCTAGCCCTGTCACCTGGGCGTTGAAAAGTACTTCAATATTGCTGGTGTTTGTAATTCGGTTAATCAGGTACTGGGATAGAGTCGCTGCCAAATTATCACCCCGAACCAGCATAGTTACCTTTTTGGCCTGCTCGGAGAAATAAATCGCAGCTTGACCAGCTGAGTTACCACCACCCACAACAAAAATATGTTTTCCCTGACACATTAGCGCTTCGCTAACACCAGCACCATAAAACAACCCGACATTGAGAAATCGGTCTTCATTAACAAGATTCAGCCGTTGATACTCAACTCCTGTGGCACAAATGTTGGCACGAGCAATCATTTTGCTACCATCTGCCATGTCTACATAAATGCGGTTGTTTTTGAATTCGGCTTTAATCCCTTCGCGCAAGAGTAGCAATTCAACTCCAAATTTAACTGCCTGCTGACGCGCTCGTTCTGCCAAGTCAGCGCCGCTAATTCCTTGGGGGAATCCCATGTAGTTCTCAATCAAAGAACTCGTGCCAGCCTGTCCGCCAACGGCATGTCGTTCAATTAAAACCGTGCGTAATCCTTCAGATGCAGCATAAACCGCAGCACTTAACCCAGCAGGCCCCGCTCCATAAATTGAGAGATCGTATTCTTTTAACTTGGGTTGTGTCACCCAACCCAGGCGTTGGGCAATTTCCCGAATCGTGGGAGCAAATATCTGTGTACCATCGGGAAATTCCATAACTGGCAAGCGAATATCACTTAACGTTGCTAGACCGAGTGCTTGATAACAATCTTCATCACAAGAAAGCTCAATCCAGTCAAATTTAACAACACTACGATTGAGAAAATCTCGAATTTCGTAGGCTTGTGGCGAGTTTGGTTGTCCGTAGAGTCTGACTTTTCTAATTTGAGAAGATAAGTTTGACCGATCTGTCATAGATATATAAAGTAAAAAGAACCAAGTAAATGCCTTGTCAGTGAACAGGTAGAGGGGCAGGGAGCTCTGAGCAGGGGAGAAGATGAGGAGAAAAGGGGAATTTCCATGAATGCATTCGTTTTCTTGCGACCAGATTGTAGAGATATAGAAGACAACAATTTTCGAGTTTTTTGTTTTCCCCCTTGCCCCCTGCCCCCCTGCTTAATTTGGTCATACTGCCTGCAATTCATTCATCTCGGCTTGCAAAGCAGCTACAAATACCTCAACAGGTTGTGCCCCTGATAAAATCTTTTTCCCAATGCGAATTGCTGGAACGCCGTGAATTCCTTGGGCACTCGCTTGCTGTTCCAATTCCTTGACTGACTGAATGCCTTGAGTAGACAACAAGAATGCTTTGGCTTTACCTGCATCAATGCCAACCTCAACCGCAAGATTGACTAAGATTTCAATTTCACCGATATTCTGCCCTTGGGTGAAGTAGGCGGCTAGGATACTTTCAGCCATTTCAGTCGCTTTACCTTCCCCAGCTGCGAACCAAGTCAAGCGATGAGCATTGAGCGTGTTGGGTGTCACCTGCATCAAGTCATAGCGAAACTCAATTTCATCTGCAAGAGTAGCCTGTATCGTTTTTGCATCTAACAATTGCGAATGTTCCCAACTGCCAAATTTTTGAGAACGATAAGTTTTGCGGTTCATACCTGCTATAGGCATGTCAGGGTTTAGCTCAAAGGGATACCAGATTCGCTGAATGGCAATAGGAGAGCTAAGTTGTTCAATAGCTCGATTCAGCCGTATATGTGCAACCAAACACCAGGGGCAAATAAAATCTGAGGTGATGGCGATCGCTAGAGTCATAGACTAGATAAATTACTCCAGTTAATAGATTTAATTCTATAAATCAAATATGCCAAAATAAATACATCAAGTAATTAATTAAAGACTTTTTACTTAAAATAAAAAGGTATTTGCCAATTTAAACCTTATTTATTTAATCAAGTGATACACAACGTCCAGAAGCTTTTAGATGAGACAAGTTGGCAGATTCTCACGATCCTGCAAGAAGATGCCCGGATTCCTTTTAAAGAATTGGGGAAACGAGTGGGATTATCTGCACCAGCAGTTGCAGAAAGAGTTCGCCGACTCGAAGAATCAGGGATTATTACTGGGTATCAAGCTAAGTTGGATTTAAACAAGTTAGGGTTAACCATCACAGCTTTCATCACAATCAAAGCATTTGGAGAGGGATGCTACAGGATGCGATCGCTGCTACATGAATGTCCTGAAGTCCTATCTTGCTATCGAGTGGCGGGTAATGACCATTATTTGGTTAAGGTGGCCGTTACATCTGTCAGTCACCTAGAGCAAGTCGTCGATCGCTTCATCCCTTACGCTACAGTCACGACTTCCATTGTGCTTTCAGTTCCAATTGCTGAACGCACCATCAGCGATGCAATCTTCCCAAAAGCACCTCAAGCAGACTAAGTTTTTTATGAGTAAATTATTCAAATAAAAATATTACGTTTTTTCTACTATCAAGAGGAATTTATTAATTTTTTGTTAATAAAAAATGAGTATTGCAATTTAAAATAACACTATAAAAATGGTCGTCATTAGATTGGTATTACAAGCTTATATTTGGAAACGTAGCAAGTAATAAAAAAAGTGCGAACTCGGTACTGGTTGCGCTGGTTGGACGTAACAAGTAATTTGTTACCTTGAGGAGTGAAAAAGATTGAATAGGAACGCTTCCTATAATACTTCTTTACTAAAGGGGGATAAGGTTAGCAAGGGATTGAATTTTCTGACAACTCATTTAGAATTGTTATATATTTTTAGACAAAAATAAGAGTTTTTTGTCTAAAAATCTACATAATATCAAGAAAGATTGTCGGACTCAATTATAGCTAGAGAGACTAAAGCTGCTATTAGATTATCATTATCAGTAAATATCAGTAACTAGACTAAAGTCGATAGCGATCGCATTTACACAAATTGTAAAATTTGCTAAAAAGGCGTGAAAGTAAAAATCGGGGCTTTACCCACCAATGGAGAAAGGGTGAGATGAACGATTACACGTTTAGGCACAAAAAAGCAGGTAAATCAAATTTTTCAAATCCATCGCTCGTCTCACCAAATACTCCGACGTTGGCAAATCCAGTGCGAGGCTTTGGTTTACCAACGAATAATCTCGTCCAAACAGCAACCTCAGAATCAACCGACCTCGAACAAGAGCAGTCTGCTGATGAGGAATCTTTGTTCTCAGAAACTATTGAGCAACGCTCTTTTGTTCACGACATTAGTCGTATAGCTTTGCATCGTCCCCAGCCAAAACTGACAGTGGGAGAACCAGGGGACAAGTATGAGCAAGAAGCGGATTGGATGGCAAATCAGGTAATGCAGATGGTTGTGCCAAATCGAGTTAATGCTCCTAGCGTACACCCCGTACAAGATTCTTTGCAGCGCAAATGTACAGCTTGTGAGGAGGAAGAAGAGAAAGTACAAACTAAGCCAGCCAGACAATCGGCTACTGATGAAGACCTACAGCTAGGGGATAATATTGATAGTCGATTGAATGCCAGCATTGAAGGTAGCCAATTACCGAAAGCAGGACAATCGTTGATGGAACCGCGCTTTCGGGTGGGGGAGCATCTGGGTGATAAAGCGGTGCAGATGAGCCGAGACTTAAATGCTCAGTCATTCACACACAAACAAGACATCTACTTTGGAGCAGGTAAAAGACCCACCCATCAATTAACCCATGTTGTGCAGCACACAGGCTCTACACTTGACGGTGTTTTACAGCGAGATGAGCAAACAGGCGGTATGTCTACGCCCCAAGGTACTTCTGCTCCTGGAACTGCACCTAATGCTAGTACTCCCACAGCAGCCCAAACAGATGCCCGTCAACTGATTGATAAAGCTCTGCAAGATTTCTCACAATCTGCATTTAAAGACATTACTGATTGGTCAGTTGCAACCGATGGAGAAAAGCTGAAGTTGATTGATAAAGCGACTGACCTGGGTTTGGGTTGGGTGGGTCCAGGAGATGAGTCAGCGCTGGAGCGTTGCTGGGCGAGTTTTGGTGGCGGCTTTGAGGCAGCGGTTGAAGGCAGTCCCTATTTATGGAATCGCAGTGTGAAGCGGGGAGTAGACCCGGAAGCGATTCCCCAAGTTAAAGGTAAGTACGCTCAATTTAAGCAAGAAGTTCTTGCCAAAGTAACTGACAATCTCTACAAGAATGAAGAAAAAGTCGTAGCCGAAATGGCTGAGTTTGGCATTATTCCCTCAACCAAACTCCTCAGCCCGAAAGCGGCTAGCAAGTTAATGACCGCAGCAACAGCTCCTCCTTTGGGCGGGTCTTCTCCAACCGAAAAGCTCAAAGAACAGGCTCAACTGGCAAAAGTGGTGCAGAATCACCAACAGCATCTAGAAGAACTCAAGCAGATCCATGTGGGACTCGATCGCCGTCAATTCGATCCGGGTAACCCGACTGAAAGCTTCCAAGACATTGTTCTCTACGAGGGTATGACAAGCTGGCAATGGGTGAAAAGTACCTGGGATAAAGTGACTGCCGAGATTGCACTCATCTTTAACGCCTGGCCTGCCCTTTATGCTGCGGATAATCAGGGAGCGCTGAGTGCTTTTGCCAATCAATCTTATGACAAAGTACCAGATGCTGGGGGAGGGTTGCCTGCCGATCCGTTTGCTGCTAACGACCAAGTTCAGGGAGGGCTTGGAAATGTACGAACAACACTGAACAAAGTGCTTGAAAATATTCAAAGTGTGCGTGACAAGGTGGAAGGGGGCGATGCTGATGCCCTTGACTTCGCTCCAGTTCATGCGGCACTTTTTGGCGGCGGTGGTTCGCGTAATTGGTCGCGAGCGGTTTATCTGCCGATGATGAATGATGAGCGAGATGTCAAAGATACCGCCGCCGCTGCTGCTAAATTTGCCATTGATGCTGGTCTGTTCATCGCAATGGTTGCAGGAGTGGTGGGGACGATGGGTGGAGCCGCCATCGCTGTGGGCGTTGCCGCAGCCGGGGCACTAAAAGCAGACTCACGAGCCAACGATTTAGCTGCTGCTCGCGGAGCCTCTGCTGGGGAAGATACCGAACTGGTGACCAAAGAAGCGGTAACAGCTGCCGAAGCTGAAGCGTTTAGTAAAAAAATTGAATTGGGAATTGTGACACTAACCAGTGCCCTAGCCGTTGGTGTTGAAGCGGCAGCGGCGGCAAAAGGGGTCAAGCCAGAAATGCCAGGTAGTGGGGCAACGGCTGCGGAAGGTACAGAAGGGGCAGAAGGGGCTTCGGGATTGCGATCGCGCCTCAATCAGCGCCAAGGCAATCCAGAGGCTCCCGCAGCCACCGCACCTGCGGCAGGTACGGCTGGAGCCGAAGCCATGAAATCTTGGGGAGGTATTCCGGTTGGCGCAAGACCGGGTTTAGTGGCTGAAGTTGTAAATAAACGCCTGGCCTCGGATGGAGTGCCTGCAATTGCTGCAAGCAGTGTCAAGGGCAAGGTAGGATTTTTTGATGCCAAAAGCTGGTCGATGAAATTGCCGGAAGAATGGTTTGTCAAAAATGAAATTAGCGAACGAGAATTTTTTGACATGGTGGAGGTGTCTTATCATGAAGCCCGCCACGCTCGTCAGTGGTATAACGCCGCCCGCATGAAGGTAGGAGAGGGTACATTCGCTAATCCCGATGACTTAGCAAACCATTTGCAAATCCGCAAGGATGTGGTGCAAAAGGCATGGTCTGAACCGATGCAAAGCTCCGATCCGCTGTATTCGCAAACCCAAGAAATTTACAATAGTGTCTGGGGAACCAACAGCACGAAACGGACAGAGATTTATGATGAATTGAATGCAGCCGCCAAAGAGCTAACAACAAAAACCGAAGCTTTGAAGAACACGCCAGCAAGCGATGCCGCAGCAGTCAGACGAGCGGAAGTTGAACTCACAGCAGCCCAGCAACGAAACTACAATGCCGAGCAGGCTTACAGAAACTTGCCAGAGGAGCGGGATGCTTACTTGCACGCACCCATGAAGCGAGAATGGGCACAGTTTGGATTGCGAAACCGCGCTGCTGTTCGGGCGGCTGAAGCCAAACTGGAGGTTGCTCAAACACGGCTGAAAAATGCTCAACAAGAACTTGCCAAGTATCAAGAAATTAATGCATCCAGTGAAGCGATGCAAGAGGCGGATATTGCCCGCGCCCTTGCTGAAGATGATGTCAAAATCGCTCAGTCTGAGTTAATTCGGGCAAAGAATTACAGTGCTGCGGATGTATGGGGGCCATAATTACGCACAAAACAACTGATATCAAGTTCGGCTGATTACTTACAATATGGTAGGTCTTTTTGATAATAGGTAATTGGTAATTGGAAAGAAATAATTACCCATTACCTATTACCCATTACCCATTACCGACCCTCACAGATATCATCAGTATTCAACCAGACATAATATGATTTGTAACTTGCTTTAACACTTTGAGTCCTATTAATGAACCTCGAATCAGCCGAGTAGCACCAAGGGGTTGTCGAAGCATTCCCATAGCTAAAGGCAAAGGACGCAGGGAACCATCAGAATTGATTGCTGGGGTGAGGTCAGGGATATCGTGCCGACAATCATCGCTAACTACTCGCAGCATTGCCACTGCAATCCCAACTGCATTGAAAAACTCAAGGGCAGTAAATCCTTCCATATCAACAACATCAACCGCCAAAGTCTCACCCAGAGTGCGTTTTTGGGACGCAGACCAAATCATGCGATCGCTTGTCAAAGCTTTGACTAAATTCAATCGAGAATGGGGAGTGGTGAGTGCTGAGTGTAATTGTGTGGTAAAAGTGCGATCGCATTCTTGCCGTTTGCCTTGATAAACACAATCTTGATACAGCACAATATCCCCAACAGTGTAGCGATTGCTCAAGCTACCACATAAACCTACAAGCAATACTCTCGACCCAGCCACAAATTGTCCATTTTCTATCGATTGTTGCAGGTATTGAAGTAAAGGCTTCATCCCAATAGGTATGGGTAATACCGTTGGAATGCAGTTAGTAACATGGCGTAATCCGCGACAAACCGCTTGATACTCCGCTCCTTGAGGTACGAGAATTATGTCGTGGGGTAAAAAATTAAGCACAAGCGCTCTTGATATTTTGGAGTTTGGTAGGTATTAACTAAAGGATGCTCAAGGCAATATTGGTAAATATAGCCGTAGGTTATATAGGTTAGGACATAATAGCAAGCCTGAATGTCAGGAATGTTTTTACCTCCTGCCTCCTGCTATATGGCTAAATCGATTGACAAAAAACACAACATGGGATGTCTTTTGGTCTAGAATCGGATCGAAGATTGTGAAGATTGACTTTTGAAAGATATGATCACAAGCGATCGCAAGTAGCTCATAGCAATGCTTGAAGTAGGGAATTTTGCAAAAAGTCACCAAATAAGGTTTACTGAGTTCTAAATTGCACTGCCTAAGTGATTGCTAACAGTACTTCTAAATTTTCAACTTTAGTTGCTCCTCCTGACACTTGAATTCTTTCTGGTTAAAAATTTTGTCATAATTTGAGTAACAATCAGTAGTATTGCCATTTGGTGGTGACCAAAACTCGCAAACCGGAGGCGATTGCTGTAGCATGACTAAATAATTGTGTCTACCCGCACGATAATTTTCTAAGATGGTAAAGCTTTCTAGCTCAAAATCCGCACGAGAACTCTTCAATATCTCTAAATTTGCGATTAAATTTTCGTGGTTGACCGTGAGTTTTTGGATTGCGGTCACGGTAGCCGGTATTCTTGCTTTCAGTTCGCTTAAGTATGCGTTGTTTCCAGATATTGCCTTTCCAGTTGTAGTTGTAAATGCTACAGCCCCCCTGACAACTGTCGTGGATACAGAGACCAAGCTCACCAAACCCGTAGAGGAACGCCTGCATTCCCTAGAAGGATTGGAGAATATCCGCTCATCCACCTATCCCGGTCAAACAGCCGTTAGTCTAGCTTTTGCTGTTGGTACGAATTTAGAAACATCGACCAAAGAAGTTGAAACCGCTCTTAAACAGGTAACTCTACCTCAGGGAGCAACTTCTAAAATTATTCCCTTGAATTTGAACGAGTCAGCCGCCATTAGCTATGCCATTGAAAGTCCAACCCGAAATCTCACAGATTTGACGAAGTTGGCCAAAGAGCAAATTGTCAGTGCGATCGCTAAACTACCAGGAGTTCTTAAAGTTTCACTGCTGGGCGATGCAACTGCAACTCCCTTAAATTCATCAAACCTCAGTGCAACGTCTTTGAGCAAACAAGGGTCTACATTAGTCCGCTTTAACGGTCAAGATGCGCTTGCATTTCAGGTAATCAAACGCGGTAATGCAAACACCCTAGAAGTGGTGAATTCAGTTGAAAAAGAAGTTCAAAGGCTGCGTACCCTCAAAGATGTCAACCTCACCTTAGCTGCGACTCAAGCAAAATATATTCGCCAAGCCACCCAATCAACAATCGATGCTCTACTAGAAGCAATCTTACTCTCTATTGTGGTCATCTTTCCATTTTTGTGGAACTGGCGAGCCACCTTAATTTCTGCATTGGCGATTCCTACATCTATTTTGGCGACATTTATCGTTATGGCGATTTATGGCTTCAATTTAGAGACAATTACGTTGCTAGCTTTAGCTTTGGTGATTGGCAGTATTGTTGATGATGCGATCGTGGATGTAGAAAACATCATGCGACACGTCGATGATGGAGAAAATCCCCGCCAAGCAGCACTTTTAGCTACAAATGAGATTGGATTGACAGTTACAGCAGCCACCTTGACAGCAGTAGCGGTTTTTCTGCCCATAGGTTTAATGGGTGGAGTAATCGGTCAGTTCTTCAAGCCATTTGGCATCACTGTTTCAGCCGCAATGCTCGCTTCTATGCTAGTAGCCCGGACTTTATCTCCAGTTCTAGCTATCTACTGGCTAAAACCAAAATCCTCTACCTCACCTCGTCGGGAAGCAAAAACTTGGGTGAGATTCGCCCAATCTTATAGAGACTTGCTCAGTTGGTCTTTAAATCACCGCAAAATAGTTATCGGCTTAGCTGTACTCAGCTTCATTGCTGGTATAGCACTAATTCCACTCATTCCTAAAGGATTTATTCCCAAATTAGACCGTGGGGAATTCAATATTGCTTATACGGCTCCCTTGCCAAAAATCCCTAGCTTAGTGCAAGCAGGAGGAGCAGGAGTAAATTCTCCTTTATCGCAATCCCCAATCCCCAATCCCCAATCCCAAATCCCCAATCCCTTAAATGATTCCCTTGAGGTTGCTAAGAAACTCGAAGCGGTAGTCAGAAAAGACCCAGCAGTGGAAACGGTATTTACTACCGTTGGTTCTCGTGAAGGTGAGCCGAACAAAGGCACGCTATATGTGAGGCTCAAAGAAGACCGAAAAATTACAACAGCCCAATTACAAGACCAACTGCGCTCCTCCTTACCGATTCTTCCTGGTGTTAGTACCAGTATTGAAGATATTAAATTTGTCGATAGCGGCGGTCAAAAACCTTTAGAAGTGGCATTACGCGGTAACAATCTTCAATCTCTAAGCAAAGCTGTTAAAGCAATTAAAGAGAGGATTGAGAAAATACCGGGATTTGTGGATGTGACAGTTACAGGAGAAACAAATTCACAAGGTACAGTATTTGAAATTGAGCGTTTGAATAATCAGCGGGTAGCCTATGTCAGTGCTAATCTTGGCAAGGATCTGACCTTGGGTGATGCTACTGATAAAGTAGTAGCTGAAGCTAATGCAGTGTTGCCGTCTGATGTTTCCTTAGACTTGGGAGGAGATTCTGCCAAATTGAACGAAGTTTTTGGCAGTTTCGGCAGTACTCTGGCTCTCTCTGCCCTGTGTATTGTTGTGGTACTGATTTTGCTATTTAAAACTTGGGTAGATCCTCTGGTTATCGGTGTATCTTTACCTTTAGCACTAATAGGAGCGATGTTAGCGCTACTGATTACCAAAAGCGACTTTGGGATGATCTCACTGATTGGCTTCGTGTTTTTGTTGGGACTAGCAAACAAAAATGCCATTTTATTGGTAGATTACATTAATCAGCTACGCAGTGCTGGCTTAAACCGCACCGAAGCAATCCTTAATACTGGACTAGTGCGCCTCAGACCAATCATGATGACCACCGCTTCTACGCTTTTAGGGATGCTACCGATCGCCTTAGGTCTGGGTGCTGGTTCCGAATTGCGATCGCCAATGGCCGTAGCGATCGCTGGGGGACTCGTAACTTCCACTATCCTCAGCTTGATTGTTGTGCCAGTGGTTTACACCATTTTGGATGATTGGTTTCCTCGCAAGAAGTTTTAGATTTGAGATTTTTAAATGGGGATAACTGCTCAAATTCAGAAATTTAGATTACTTGGTGCAAAATTTCTGTGTCCAATGAAAATGGGGGAATTCCAAGTTGATAAATCTAAAATCTAAAAGGGTTTTTGTCACCGGAGGTACGGGTTTTATTGGTGCCCACTTGGTGCGGTTGTTTCTGCAACAAGGGTACACAGTCAAAGCACTGGTACGCTCTAGCAGCAATCTGCAAAATCTCTGCGGTCTGGAGGTGGAAATTGCCAAAGGCGATTTAAACGATGCAAATCTGTGGGAACAGATGAGCGATTGTCAATACCTGTTTCATGTGGCAGCCCATTATTCTCTCTGGCAAGCAGACCAGGAGTTACTTTACCGTCATAATGTTTTAGGTACGCGCAATGTGTTATTAGCAGCCGAAAAAGCAGGGATTGAACGTACCGTTTATACCAGTTCAGTGGCGGCCATTGGCGTGGGGTCATCTGGTGAAGTCGTCGATGAAACACATCAGAGTCCCTTAGAAAAGTTGGTGGGTAACTACAAAAAGTCTAAATATCTAGCCGAACAAGAAGCTATACAAGCGGCTGCGAAAGGTCAGCAGATAGTTATAGTCAATCCCAGCAGCCCCATTGGAGCCTTGGATATCAAACCCACCCCCACAGGTGATATAATATTGCGGTTTTTGCGGAGAGAAATGCCCTTTTACTTGGATACTGGTTTGAATTTTATCGATGTGCGCGATGTGGCATGGGGGCATTTACTAGCTTTGGAACGGGGTAAACCAGGCGATCGCTATATCTTAGGTCACCAAAACCTTAGCCTCAAGCAAGTACTCGAACAACTCGCTGATATCACAGGTTTACCAGCACCGCAACGAAGTATACCTGCTTGGTTACCCCTAAGTGTTGCTTGGGTTGATGAAAAGATTCTCGCACCATTAGGAAAATCGCCTTCAGTGCCTATAGATGGCGTTCGGATGGCGAAACAACCTATGTATTACAATGCCACTAAGGCCGTGCGAGAGTTGGGATTACCGCAATCTCCTCTCAAAGGCGCACTCCAGGATGCTGTAGATTGGTTTGTTGCCCAAGGTTACGTCAATGAGCGCAAATAAAAGCGCAATGCTTTGTGTCTCTACAGTGGTGTTTCTATATCTTAAAGAGGAGCGATTGGAATAATGGGAGTTAATCTACAACAAGCTATAGATATCGGCAAGTATCTTGTGACTCAACGTTTGTTGGGGCGCAAACGCTTTCCTTTAGTATTGATGTTGGAACCTCTTTTTCGGTGTAATCTAGCGTGTAGCGGTTGTGGTAAAATCCAACATCCAAAGGAAATATTAAAGCAAAATCTCACCCCACAACAGTGCTTTGCCGCAGTGGAAGAGTGTGGCGCACCGGTTGTCTCAATTCCTGGGGGAGAACCTCTGCTACATCCCCAAATTGATGAGATTGTGCGGGGATTAATTGAGCGCAAAAAGTATATTTATTTGTGTACCAATGGTTTGTTGTTAGAAAAAAGCCTGCACAAGTTCCAACCTTCCCCTTATCTGACTTTCAGCGTACATCTAGATGGGATGCGGGAGTTGCACGATCGCTGTGTCGATCGCAAAGGTGTTTTTGATATTGCAGTTCAAGCGATTCGCGCTGCCAAAGCTAAAGGCTTTCGGGTCACCACTAATACTACTATCTTTGAGGGTACTGACCCCAAAGATATGCAAGAGTTCTTTGATTTTCTCCAAACACTCAATACCGACGGGATGATGATTTCTCCTGGCTACAGTTACGAGTGGGCACCAGACCAAGATCATTTTCTCCACCGAGAACAAACACGCGCCCTGTTCCGAGAAATTCTGGCTCCATACAAAACTGGTGCAAAAAACTGGAACTTCAATCACAATCCGCTATTCCTAGATTTTCTCATCGGTGAGAAGGACTACGAATGTACGCCTTGGGGTAGCCCAAGTTATAGCGTTCTCGGTTGGCAAAAACCTTGCTATCTACTGAACGAGGGTTATTACTCTAGCTTCCAAGAATTACTCGCTCAAACTGACTGGAGTCAATACGGCCGTGCGAGTGGTAATCCCAAGTGTGCCGATTGCATGGTTCACTGTGGCTATGAACCCACCGCTGCAATGGATGCAATGCAACCGCAAAATATGGCGCGTGCCCTTACTAGTGTGTTTGGTAGGAATTAAAAGCACTAATTAAAACATTTAAGCTACGGACTGGCATCAAGCGGAGCAGGAGTTGTTCCGCTTCTGTATTCATTCTTGTAGATTATTCAACCAAATGAATCCAAGGTAAAGCGGAATGAACCGTGTTAAATAGGCGTTTATCACCTGTGTAAAAATCTGCCTGAAATCTTTGAGCTAATGCTAAATAATGAGCATCATAAGCAGCAGGGAAGTTCAATTGTTGAGCGATTCTCCAGACTTGTTGATGAAGTTGGCGATCGCCATAAAATTGAATGGTTAAATTTAGAGCATTGCTGAGACATTGCTGGGCTTGTGTACTCAGTAGTTGTTTTGCAAGTTTCATTCGATGAAATACATTGGTGATTTCATAACATAAGAGAGTTGGAGCAATAATCTGGGTTTGGGTTTGTTTATATGTACTATTAATTATTTTTTAAAGGTACAAACGACCCCACCAAGAAAAAACAAAGCCCTTCCAGGCGATTCTAGAGGGGCTTTTTTTAATGATTCGTGATGGTGTCAGGACGATCGCCTAAAGTTGGGTAAGCGGCTGAAACCCTTTTATATACTGAATTGCCTATTTTCTCGGCAATTTGATTAACTCAGATCTGGCATCATTCTCAATAAGAATAAAAAACCGGGTTTCTCAACCAAAAATATAGGGTTTGACCATTAGTCATTCTCAAGAAGCACGGTTTTTCATCTAGGTGCAAGATGTCAGTTAAGAAAGACAGCGATCGCAACAGCGCGATTGTCTCCTATCTCAGTAACGAATACCGGACTGTACAACTAGTGTATTATTGTCCAGCTTTAACACGCTGCCCCGTGAAAGTGAACGTCCCGACTACCGGAGCATCATCATTAAGCGGATTCGCGTTTAGATCGTAAAAGCGAAGTGTTGCTGTCGCTTGCACTATTTCATTTTTGAGATCAAATGTCGCACGAAAATCGCCTCTAGTAATAGATCCGGGTGATTTAGCTGTGGGGTAATTGAAGTTGAGTGAGGTGGCAGTAATTTCTCTATCCGAGGTACACTTCCAATTACCCTGTACATTACCATAGGGTTGGATAGAGGAAACACCACTTTGGATTGAATCGCTAGCAACAAAGTTGCCATCTTGGATGAATGTTATAATTCCACGAAACGAACCGAAGTCACCAGAGTGTGTCGTGAGATAGGTACCTGTTGCCAATTTGCGACAATCGCTTATGGGTTGGGCTGAGGCTTTGTGCATATTCACTATGTTTAAAATCATTACCAACAGTACACAAATCGTTAACTTAGTGAAAGCATTACGAATTTTCATTCTCAAACGTCCGCTGATAGGTACACGAATTTATTCATACCATCTTTTTGTCATTTATTATTTCGCTCATCTGCCAAACACCCAATGTCACTACTACTGGTTGAGCGTCGAAAAGTTGATGAATCATTGCGAGTGGCTAAACCTCCTAAACCCCGTGGAAAATCTCCTGGCTGGGAAACTGGACAGCCACGCCAACCTAGAATCACATATCCTATTATCAGGAAACGTACTTTTAAACCCTGTAAGCAGGCGGTAAAATCTGCTTAGTTTACCACTTTTCATATTTTCTGATTTTAATTTCTTTAACCCAGCATCGCTGGGTCATTTTCCATGCCTTAGTCTAAACTCCAGTAAATAAGGTGATGTTTCTAAAGGATTGATGATTAATTTAACTACGAAATTAGCATCCACACAAATCAATTTTGCAGTCATGCTTTATCTTCAATGGAAAACAAATCTGCTATGAATTGTTGATCCCGTTCTTCTCGTATTTGATGAATAATTTCGTCAATATCGAGTTCCAAAGGTTGACCACTAAGCCGTTGCCCAATAGCTTGAGCATTGGTTAAAATTCTTGGTCTTAAGTTTTGCCAATTAAATTGATGTGTTAATTTTGGGAAACGCAAGCGCCATAGCAATCTATTATTTTTTCTTTTTAATGTCCTTTTGAAATAATTTGTTTAATAACACTAAGAAATCGTTCCATGTCAGCTTTAGTAATACCAAGCCAACTAATCACTTGTTATTCAAAATTTTCCGCGTCAGTGCGTCAGCCATAATTAATTCTGACTACCTTGAATAATTTGGCGTTTATTGTAAGCAAGTGCAAGATGATTTTGCACTTGTGTCCACATTTCGGGAAACTTTTGCTGTGTGTATTCCTGCAAAGCTCGGTTAAAACATTGTATTGCTCGTTCCAAGTTCTCGGCAACTGAACCATAAAGACGTTCGCAAAAAGCTAGTCCTAAATGGTTTTGCGTTTTTGCCCAGGTTTCGGGAAAGCGTTCGCGGCTGTATTGCTGCAAAGCCTGTTGATAGCACTCAATTGCTAATTCCAGATTCTCTGCTTTATTTTCACTCCGACGGCAGTAGGCATTCCCTAAATTATTGTGTATTGCTGCCCACATTTCTGGGTAGCCAGAGAGCGTGTATTCTAGCAATGCTTGTTTGTAACACGAAATCGCTAGTTCTACATTCTCTGCTTTTTCACCATAAACGCGGTTTGAGTAGGCAATTGCGAGATTGTTTTGTGTTCTTGCCCATATTTGGGGGAAATGAGAACGGATGTTTTCTTGTAATGCTTGTCGGTAGCACCCAATAGCCAATTCCAAATTATCTGCTTTGATGCCATAAATACGTTCCGAGTAGGCAAGCCCAAGATTACTTTGCCCTCTTGCCCAGTCAAAGGGAAAGTATGCGCGTGTGTGTTCCTGCAAGGCTTGGGTATGATAATAAATAGCCAGTTCTCGATTATGGGCAAGTGAACCACGAAGACGCCTCGAATAAGCAAGCCCAAGATTATTTTGTATAATTGCCCATTGATAAGGAAAGCGATCGCGTGTAATCAGCGTTGCAGCTACTTGATAACCGATAATTGCCAACTCAATGTTAATTTCTAAGTTACCTACGGAAAACTCTTTCATGAGGTTACTGAAATCGACAAGAGTTTGTGCAGTACATAGTCCTGTTATTTCCTCCATTTTAGGCAAGACATCCCTTGCCCAAGCCTGCAACTCATCAGCTAATTTGTCATTGAGCTTGTCTTGATTTGCGACTAATAACAGGTACGCTATCTGTGTGTTCGGATTTTTTTGAATTGTCTCCAACACTTCAATTAAGAAAAGGCGCTCAAGATCCAATTCCAAAGGAGTTGCTTGTTTTAACAAATCAGTAGCTAACTTGTTTCTTAAAGAAAGTAACCAATTTGCTGTATGATTGCGACCAACTGAGGCTATATTCTCTGCGGTTTGTGCCATTACAATTAAAAACTCTTCATCTATCCAACAAGAGTTAACTGCTAATATATGCATCACTTCCTCATTTGTAGAACAATTGAGCAGTGCCGCAACTGTA
This sequence comes from Nostoc sp., assembly GCA_036918135.1. Classification (GTDB taxonomy): domain Bacteria; phylum Cyanobacteriota; class Cyanobacteriia; order Cyanobacteriales; family Nostocaceae; genus Nostoc. Next base: position 62,811 of record JBALDB010000047.1, on the reverse strand, counting down.
TTTAAATAAATCTGGGTTCTTTGTTCGTGCATATGACTGTAAAAATTAGCAGTTAACTTATTGTGGAGATGATAAAAGGCTAGCCCTTCTTAAAACTAGATAATGCTTCCTAACTTTTGCTAGTGTAACTAGAACAACAAGTAGTTGGGTACAGCGCGACTACATTATGCCAACAACGAAATTTATTCTCAATAAGCTGGGAAGTAGAACAAGTGTTAGTCAGTTTAGTTGCTATTATTTCTTACCATTCCAATCGATAATTATTTATTCACTTGCATTTAAAGCTTTGCTCACATCAGCTAAAGTTTCATACTGTTTTAAAGGCAACTGCTTCAAAGCTCGTAGAACACGCTCATCAATACCTTTTTCTTCAGCATATTTAAGCAAATCTTGTTTGCTTAGTGGATAAGTAACTTCATTCAAATTTTTCTGTAACTGTACTAAGTTAACTGTAGTCATAACAATTTTCCTCAATGTCTAAATTTCTATTTCTTTTTAACATCAAAAATTTAAAATTCAAGAAAATATTTGTTATTACAACAATCAGAATAGTTAATCAAACACAAAGAATACTATCTAAACTTTGTCTGGCAGCTTTTGATTAGATTTTGTTGAAGTTGGATTGCTAAACTTTTTTAATAACCATAAATTATAAAGATTTTCTGAAATTACAAGTAAAACTTCATAGTCTGTTATATCTAGCTTGAGGCATACTCTGTAGAAATTCATTCCTCCTAAGTAAGATTTTCAAAGTAACTATAGTAAATAAAAATACTCTGCACTTCTCAATTCCGACTTAATGGAGAAATTTACGGTACAGTCAAGCGTTATTGGGATAATCGACTGGGAGCATAGACGCTCAAAGGCTGCTTGTCTTAGCTAGATATCTTCTAAGAAATTGGAGATATGAATATTGCTTGTTCAAATACTCTATTGGTTGGTATAAAGATTGACGGTTAGAAAAAGGTCGGATTTTAGTGGTAAATTTACGTAAACTTTTTAAATAAGTAAAGCTTATGATGCGAAGATGGGAATTCATATAGTATTTATACCTGGATAAATGACGGTTGAAGAGGCGATCGCACTAGTCGAGCAATTATTAGAACGGGGAAGCTTAACAAAAGTTCAAAATATTGTATTTTCTCAATCATGGGCAGGACAGACTTACTTTGAGATGGCTATAGAGTTCGATTACAATCCCGGTCACATCAAAGATGTTGGTTCTGAACTATGGCGATCGCTCTCTCAAGTTTTAGGTGAAAAAGTTACTAAGAATAATCTGCACGTAGTACTAAGACGAGCCGCACAACGGCAAAATAATACAATCGCTCCATCAACAAATTACCAACCTTCCAATTCCTACGCAGACTGGGGAGATGCTCCTGATGTGCAAGTATTCTTTGGTCGCACAGAGGAATTAGAGAAACTGGAGGATTGGATTATTCGCGATCGCACTCGATGTGTGGCAATTGTCGGAATGCGGGGGATTGGAAAGACTTATCTTTCTGTGAAGCTGGGATTGGGTGGGATTGGCAAAACAGACTTATCACTTCAGTTAGCCAAGAGTATCCAGGATGAGTTTGAGTTTGTCATCTGGCGATCGCTTCTCAACGCTCCTCCTTTATCTGACTTACTTACCGACTTAATTAAAGTACTTTCTAGGCAGGAGCAGATAACACTTCCAGAGAAGATTAGCGATTGCATCTCTTCGTTAATCGAGTATTTGAAAACTCATCGGTGTCTGTTGATTTTAGATAACGCCGAAACTCTTCTACAAGCTGGAGACCCGATGGGTCGGTATCGAGCTGATTATGAAGACTATGGACAGTTAATTAAACAAGTTGGGGAAGTGCCTCATCAGAGTTGCTTGCTGCTGACAAGTCGCGAAAAACCCCAAGAACTCATCTTAATGGATGGCCCAACTCGTCCTGTGCGCTCCCTAATCTTACAGGGGTTGGATATCGAAGCTGCAAAACAGATTATTGCCGAGCTTGGTGATTTTACAGCTAGTGAAGACGATTGGCGAGAGTTGATAGGGCTTTATGATGGCAATCCTCTAGCACTGCAACTAGTCGGCAAACACATTCTAGAAGTATTTTTTGGCAATATTGCTGATTTTTTAAAGGAAGGCAAGCCAGTCTTTCACGATTTACAAGAACTTTTATCCTGGCACTTTCATCGACTCCCCGCCGCTTGCTGTGAGGTGGTCTACTGGTTAGCAATTAATCGAGAGCCAGTGACCTTAGCAGAATTGCGAGAAGATGTGATGTTATCAACTGCCAAGATGGCGCTACCTGCAACGTTAGGAGTACTGCAACGGAAGATTCCTTTAGAGCGTATGGGCGATCGCTTTACACTTCAACCTGTATTAATGGAGTATGTTACCGATAAATTAGTAGCTTTCACCTATAAAGAAATTCTCAATCAAAGCCATGAACTTATCAGAAATTATGCCTTAATTAAAGCCCAAAGCAAAGACTATGTAAGACAAGCACAAATTCGTCTCATTCTGGGGCCAGTTATTGATAATTTGATGTTAGTTCTAGGTAGTTCCAACCAAATTCAGCGGCAATTCCAGGAACTTCTCAAGAAATTGAAACAAGAGGCTTTAAGCCATTCTGGATATGCAGCTGGCAACATCCTTAATCTTCTAGGACAAATTCAAGCTAATTTAAGTAGTTATGATTTTTCTCGCTTAACTATTTGTCAAGCATATCTACACAATGTAAATTTACAAAATGTAGATTTTTCCCACTGTTATTTTTCTAAATCTATTTTCACACAAGCTTTCAGTGGAGCTTTGTCAGTTGCTTTCAGCCCTAATGGCAAAATCTTCGCCAGTGGGAATGCTAATTGTGAGATTCATTTATGGCAAGTTGCAGATCGACAACGTCTTTTAACACTCCAAGGACATACCAATTGGGTACGAGCGATCGCTTTTAGCCCAGATGGACAGCTACTTGCTAGCGGTAGTGATGATTCAACGGTTAAAGTATGGCATCTACAGTCTGGTCGATGTTGGCACTTGTCTGAACATACGGGCAGTGTGATTTCTGTTCATTTCAGTCCGGATGGTTCAATGCTTGCCAGTGCAAGTGGCGACTTAACTATTAGGATTTGGCAGGTATCAAAGGGCTGTTGTCTAAAAATTCTCCACGGACACAGCGCTGGTGTAATCTCTGTTCATTTCAGTCCAGATGGCAAACGATTGGTGAGTGGCAGCTTTGATAATCTCATCAAAATTTGGGACGTTGAAACCGGAGAATGTCTTTATACGATTACAGAGCATGAGAACTGGGTTAGGGCAATTCGCTTTAGTCCTAACGGAGCGTTGTTAGTTAGTGGTAGCTGCGATCGCACGGTGAGAATTTGGAACGCTGAAAATTATCAATGTCTGGGAATTCTTCAAGGTCACACCGGATGGATATGGGATGCAATTTGGAGTACAGACAATCGGCTAATTGCTAGTTGTGGTGCTGACCAGACTATCCGTATTTGGGATGTTGAGACTAGTACCTGCCTGCACACTCTCAAAGGTCACAACCACCAAATCTGGAGTGTTGCTTTCAGTCCAGATAACCAAACTCTTGCTAGTGCCAGTGAAGACCAAAGCGTTAGGCTGTGGCAAGTTGGTAGCGGTAGATGTAATGCAAGTATCTATGGATATACTAACTGGGTTAAAGCCGTAACTTTTAGTCCAAATGCCCGAATGCTAGCCAGTGGACACAGAGATAATTCTTTAAGAATCTGGGACACGGAGAGCGGTAAATGTCTACACGAGTTCAAAGCATACTCTCAAGGTTTACCAGCAGTAGCTTTTCACCCTGATTTAGAAATAGTTGCCGGAGGCAGTCAAGATGCCAGTATCAAACTTTGGAATCTCAAGAATAGTGAATGCTGTCATACTTTCATAGGTCATACAGATGAAGTTTGGTCATTAGACTTTAGCCCTGATGGCAAGCTGCTAGCTAGTAGCAGTTTTGACCATACCGTAAAATTATGGGATCTTAGCCTCAGTGAGTGTCGTCTAACTTTACAGGGACACACAGATCGAGTTGCGGCGGTAGCTTTCAACCCTTCAGGAGAAATTTTGGCTAGTGGCAGCGACGACTGCACTATTAGACTTTGGGATTTCCAAGAAGACCAATGTATCAAAATATTGCAAGGACATACAGGAAGAATAGGAGCGATCGCATTTAGTCCTGATGGAAAATTACTTGCTAGCCCAAGTCTCGACCAAACAGTCAAAATCTGGGATGTTAGTACAGGCGAATGTTTGCAGACATTGAAAGGACACACAAACTGGGTAATGGCTGTTAGCTTTAGTCCTGATGGTCAAAAGATTGCCAGCGCATCCAGCGACCAAACTGTAAAAATTTGGGATGTTGAACAAGGAAGTTGTCTAAAAACTCTCAGCGGTCACTCAAATTGGGTATGGTCAGTTGCTTTCTCTGAGGATAGTTCAATACTTGCCAGCGCCAGTGAGGATGAAACAATTAGACTATGGAATATGCGATTGGGAACTTGTCTGCGGATACTGAAAGCCAAAAGACCATACGAAGGGATGAAGATTACAGGAGCTAGTGGTTTGACTCCAGCTCAATTAGCAATGTTAAGGGAACTCGGTGCAGTTTAGTTTTTCAAGTGTAGTTATTCTTTAGAATTACTTAATAAAATTACAGAGCTATAGTATGCTAAGTTACATTCATCTAATCTATTAATAATAAACTATTTTTCTTCACAATGCCAATGTTGAAGTTTCCCAAATATTTAGGGAATTTAACTTGCTAAATATCTTTATGGTTATCAAAAAGATAATGGACATTTTTATTCTTGATTAATTAAGTATTTTTGTTGGAGATATATTAAATGGTGAGTAAAGATTCTAATTGTATTCCACAATCTTCAAAAAATTTTCATATTCCAAAATCTGTGATTAAAACCAGCCGGAAAGAAAACTGCTGGAATCTTGAAATTCGTAAACAAGAAAATAAAGATAAAATCGTTCCACTAACCGAACTACCATTGGCCGAATTACCACCAGGTTTATATGGTTATGCATTCATTGTCGGAGCTTTATTTCAAGCTGAAGATAGACCAGACGAAGAGGGAACGCAACTGTATACAGGTGATGGGATGGTTTATCGCTTAGGCTTTGAAGATGGCAAAGCAATACTCAAAACTAGAATAGCCAAAACTCCCTGTTACTATGCAGATCCAGCCACAAAATTTTATATATTAGATTGGATTTTGAATAAAAAAATCCGCTCATATTTTGTAAAAAAATATAAATTATTTTCCTATTTTGCTGCTTTTCGTGATGGTGGACAAAGTCGTTTTAGTATTGTTTTAGGTTCCCGAAATCAATTAAATACAGCATTCTTAAAGTCTAGAGACAATCTTTTACTTACAATTGATGCAGGTCGTCCTTACCGACTTGACCCAGATAGCATGGAACTTTTAGAACCAGCAGGTTCAACACAGGAGTGGTTCAGCATTTTTCCAGTTATCTCTAAACTGACATGGATTAATATGTTTGAGGTTTATATTAACTCAGCCCATTATGTTACTGACGTTAGTAAATTAAACAATAAACAAGATGAGCTTTTCACAACCAATTATTCAACAGGTTATAATGGCAAATTTAAAGACCAAGTAAACTGGGTATTGGATAGTCACTGGTTCCGAAAGTTTATCAAGTTATTTTATTTTTTGGTTAGACAAGAATTTAATCCCAGGCAGGAACTTGGACGTTTTACATATTTAATTCGATATAGATTTGAAGATGTGCCAAAAGGTTTAAATTCTAAAATGGAACGTTGGCGATTAGTATTACCTGATGGTCAACCAGTATTAGTTGAACAGTCACTACATCAATTAGCAATAACGGAGCAATACATTATTCTAGGTGATATTGCTTTTAAGATGGAATTTTCTCAAATATTCTCACCTTTTCTATTTGGATTTTTAAAATTATGGAAGTATAGTAAAAATCTGGCATTGGGTAGATTGATTTATTCTATTTTTCTCCAGGGTATTAGACCTCTTCCCTTTGCTAACTTATATATTGTTAATCGCCAAGACTTAGAGCAAGAAAATCAAGGTAATCCTACAGAAACTATACCTGAGAATATTCCCAAAATTACTGTTCAAAAAGTGAAGCTTCCACGGGAAATTTCGCATTTTGCTGCTGATTATAGTAATCCCGATGGTAAAATTACGCTTCACGTTGGTCATGTTAACGGTTGGGATGTAACTGAATGGATTACACATTACGATCGCCCTGTCCCAGGAAAGTCATTTCGTCAGGATTTAGAGGGAATGATGGTTGGTTCGACAGATTTAGGTTCTCTAGGACGATATGTGGTTGATGGAGAAACAGGACAAATAGAAAGTTGTAAAACAGTCCAAGATCCTGAATCAACTTGGGCGCTATCTATATATACTCATCGGGATCTCAACCGCGATTCGTTAACAGAAACAGCCCAACAAGTAAAAAACATTTACTGGCTATCTTTAGGGTTTACATGGGAACTGATACCTCAGCGCATCTATGATGCTTACAAATCAGATCCAAGTAGAGTTGTTCCAGTTAAAAAATTACCAGAGGAAAACAAACCAATTACTCTGCTACGTTTAGATACACAGCAGATGAAAATTGCTGATTCTTATCAATTCCCCTCTGGAACTTATGTCAGTTCAACACAATTTATTCCTAGCTCTCTTCCCTGTCCTGAAGATATAAATGAGTCGATTCATGGCTTTATTGTGTGCGCTGTGATGTTAGATCCAGATGACCCTACTCAATCTGACCGTGCCACAGATGAGTTTTGGATTTTCTATGCAGATGATTTTAGTAAACCTATTTACCGACTGAGCGCTCGACTAGATGCTGAACACCCGTTGAATCTCGCCATGACAATACACTCCACTTGGCTACCTGATATTCATCAGCAGCAGTCTTCAGCAGAGGAACGTTGTCAAAGACGAAAAAATTCTGTTGAAAAAGATTATCAGCATTTGCTTAAAAATAAAGGTAAAGCAGTTCAAGAATTGTTTTATGACATAGTTTTTCCTCACTTTAGCAAGCAGACTTTAGAGGAGGAGTTTGAAAAACGTTTGTTGCATGAAGACGAGGAAGAAATTTTATCTCTAGAGTGAAATCTTGAAAGTTATTTAATTGGAAGTCCCTTTTGAACCTTTCTCCTACTCATCCGGTCTAATAATTACAAGCCACGAAACGGATGCAGGAGAACGCCTCAGGTGTTAATTGTGCCAACCAAGGTTTCACGGGATAGCCAATTCAACGGCAAATCAGAAAACGAAATTGATAGTTATTTGGTACAGCGGTGTCTGGGGGGTGATACCCAAAGCTACGGGCAACTTTATTGTCGCCATCAGCAAAGGGTAAGGTCAATTCTCTATCAACTATGCGATCCATCCTGCCTTGATGATATAGTGCAGGAAGTGTTTTTACGAGCTTGGAAAGGACTGCCCAAGTTTCGTCAAACTGCAAAATTTTCTACTTGGCTTTACCGAATTGCTTGGAATTTGGCTGCTGACGAGCGACAGGCAACTGTCCAGCGACGGACTCAATTGCAATCTTTGGGCGAAAAAACTTCTACGCAACAAGAAGCCCCAAATATTATAAATTTGCATTATCAAGATTTAGTCCAACGGGGATTGGCAAATCTCAGCTTTGACCACCGCACGATAATAGTTTTACATGACCTAGAGGAAGTTCCGCAAAAAGAGATTGCAGAAATTCTAGCCATTCCTATAGGAACAGTTAAGTCTCGCCTATTCCATGCCCGTGCTGCGATGCGTCAATTTCTTCAGCAACAAGGAGTCCAGCTATGACTAATCCTGATGATGACCGAGACTTGGTTAACTTTGTGCGTCAACATCGCCCAGAAGTTCCCCCAGCTTCCCCTGATTTGTCACAGAAAATTCTCCAACAGGTGGAAACATCAATTCAACCTTTACCTCATCATTCCCGGCTTTGGCTAGTTCCACCTGTGATTGCAGCTGGATTAGTAGCTGCTTTTGTCAGCTACCGTGCCTTAGTGCCTGCCAAACCGAGCGAGGCCGAACTTGCCACTTTGCAAACTTTTATCGAAAGTAATTGGCAAGGTACTGTTAACGAATATCCAGAAAGCGATCTGTGGCATTTTACAAATTTAAATAGCGATTAATTTACTTAAAATTTAAGGGAGCTAACTTTGATGTTGTTAAATCGTGTAGCGATCGCCGCAGCTATGATTATTACTCTTGGTGGTAGTGCGATCGCTTTGACCAAACCAACTTTATCACACCAAGTCATTGCTCAAATCCCTACAAATTCGCCTCCTGGGCATCGCACAGGGGGATGGATTAAAGATTTGAGCTTGACACCACAGCAAATACAACAAATTAAGCAGATTCGCACTCAATCAAAACAGCAGATGACGCAAAAAAGGCAGGCAGTGCGTCAAGCACAACAGGAATTACGTGACCTGATAGCGGGGACGGCTTCCACTCAACAGGTACGCGATAAATACAACCAAATCAAAGTTATAAAACAGCAGCTTGCTGATGCTCAGTTTGAGAATACTCTTGCCATCCGCGAAATCTTAAATCCCGCTCAACGTCAGAAATTTGCCGATCGCATGTACAAGAAACCCGCACCCAATCAGTTGCCAAAGCAAAATTAATTCTATGACTTGGAAGCTAAAATACTTAGTATTGCTGCTATTTATCTCACTAGGAGGTATTGCTCCGAGTAATGCAGCTAACGCACCTGTTGACCCCAAAGTAATACATATAATTAATCGCCTCAGTTTTGGCCCTCGCCCAGGTGATATCCAAAAAGTTGAGTCGATGGGTGTAGAGCGTTACATTCAACAACAACTCTCACCCAATTCTATCCCGGAATCGCCAAGTCTTAACGCTCAGCTTTCACAGCTAAAAAGTTTACAACTGAGTTCAGCACAACTACTGAATGAATACAGCAGAACTTCTCCAGGACAGAAACTTACTCCCGAACAGAGAGAGGCTGCCCAAAAAAGAGCAAGAGAAGTGTTAGCAGAGTCAGTGCAGGCACGATTATTACAAGCGACTACAAGTAACAGACAACTACAAGAAGTGATGGTGGACTTCTGGTATAACCACTTCAATGTATATGCAAACAAAGGACGCGATCGCTTGTTGGTGGGTGCTTACGAACAACAAGCAATTAGACCCTACGCCCTTGGTCGCTTTCGTGATTTATTGGCAGCGACGGCTCGCCATCCAGCGATGCTATTTTACTTAGACAATTGGCAGAATACTGCTCCCGGTAGCCCTGGCGCTCGTGGGAGATTCCAGGGTTTGAACGAGAATTACGCCCGCGAGCTAATGGAGTTACACACCCTTGGCGTGGATGGCGGCTATACCCAGCAAGATGTGATTGCTTTAGCACGAATTTTAACTGGTTGGGGATTTAGTCGTCCTAAGCAGCAGATAAATGATAGTTCGGGATTTTACTTCGACCCGAAGCGGCATGATTTTAGTGACAAAGTTTTCCTCAAGCAGACAATTAAGGGCAGTGGGATGGCTGAGGGAGAACAAGCCCTAGATATTTTAGCTCGCAGTCCCGCTACAGCACATCATATAAGTTACAAATTAGCTCAGTATTTTGTCCAGGATAACCCGCCTAGTGCTTTAGTAGACCATCTGACAGAGCGGTTTCTATCCACCGATGGCGATATTCGTGCTGTGTTAGATACCTTATTCCACAGTAAAGAATTTTGGGACTCGAAAAACTTCAATACCAAATTCAAAACGCCTTATGAATATGCTATATCTGCGGTACGGGCAACGGGTAGCGAAGTAAAAAATACCAAACCAATTGTCAAGATATTACAACAATTGGGAATGCCCCTCTATGGCTATCAAACTCCAGAAGGTTATAAAAACACCCAACAAGCATGGTTGAATCCGGAGGCAATGAACCGCCGTCTGGGCTTTGCGACTGCGATCGCTTCTGGGCGTTTGCAGCTATCGACAATACCGATGGAGCAAGATAACAACGACCAAATTAATCCCATTCAACCTGTAGATGCTTTACAACTAGCCGATACATTGGGTAATTCTTTTTCTCCTCGAACCCAAAGTGCGATCGCCTCCAGTCCTCCACAACTGAGGGCGGCATTAATCTTAGGTAGTCCTGAATTTATGCAACGTTAAAATCCGCTACAGCCCAACACCTGATAACTGAGGATTTTGAAATATGAAACGACGTGATTTTTTAATTCAATCGGGAATATTTTCTGCTTCAGCCATTGCAGCTATCAGTAGCAATGCTTGGATAGCCAGATCCGCTACTTCCAACAGTAACCCAAAACGATTAATTGTTATCTTTCTCCGGGGAGCAGTAGATGGTTTAAGTGTAGTAGTTCCCTACTCAGAAACAGCTTATTATCAAGCAAGACCAAAAATTGCCATACCCCAACCTGGAAAGGAGGGAGGAGTTTTAGATTTAGATGGGCGTTTTGGATTGCATCCAGCGTTGGCGGCCTTGATGCCCTTTTGGCAGGACAAAAGTTTAGCATTTGTTCATGCATCTGGTTCTTCAGACCCAACGCGATCGCACTTTGATGCTCAATTCTATATGGAAAGTGGTATTCCTGGTGTCAAACGAAGTGATGATGGTTGGATGAATCGGCTATTGGGCGTACTTTCTGGACATACACCAATTCAAGCGGTGAGTGTAGGCCCAACGACACCTGCAATTTTATCTGGGCGAATGCCTGTAGCCAATTTAGCATTAGGTAACAACTCTAGCACGCGTCTACCACTCGATCGTCCCCAAGTTAGAACCGCCTTTGACAAACTTTATAGTAGTAATGATGCCTTGAGTCAGACCTATCGTGAGGGCAAAATGGCACGTCAGGCTTTAATGAATGACTTAGATGCAGAAATGAAAATGGCGAATAATGGCGCGCCTTTACCCTATGGCTTTGCTAGAGATGCTCAACGGCTGGCAAAATTAATGGTGAAAGACCCCAGAATTGAGCTTGGATTCATGGCTTTGGGTGGTTGGGATACCCACGTTAATCAGGGTAGTAGTCAAGGACAGTTGGCACAAGACTTGCAAAAACTAGGAGATGGTTTAGCAGTTTTAGTAAAAGGTTTAGGAGCAGTTTATCCAAACACAGTAATTATGGTAATGTCCGAATTTGGTCGTACAGTCGAAGAAAATGGTAATGGTGGCACTGACCACGGACATGGAAATGTGATGTGGGTTTTGGGCGGTGTTCGTGGTGGTAAAGTTTATGGTAAATGGCCTGGTCTATCGACAAGCCAACTATATCAACAGCGAGACTTAGCAATCACTACTGATTTTCGAGATATTATTTCTACTGTATTGGAACGTCATCTGTATATAGATGATGCAAAACTTGCTCAAGTTTTGCCGAGTTATACTCCGACTCAAAAAGTTACTTTGATATAATTTCTTCAACAACACTAAGAAATCGTTCCATATCAGCTTGGGTAATAGCTCCCATTGTCGATACTCGAAAGATAGATTTTGAGAAATTTCCCTGTCCAGAATAAATTACATAATTTTGGGCTTTGAGTTGGTCGTGAAATTCTTCATAGCTGAAATTATCTGGTAAATAGTAGGCATTCAAAACTACAGATGAACTTCCTTCGGGAAGTAAAGGTTTAATTCCGATTGAGGCTAAGCCGTTTCTAACTAAGTTTGCCAGTTGGCTGTAATAGCTGTGTCTAGCACGCCATCCTCCTGCTTCTACCATTTCTTGCAAAGCTTCTGCTAAAGCATAAAATGTCTGTACTGATTGAGTAAAAGGTGTACCGCCTTTATCTTGCTGTTGGCAATAGGTTGCTAAATCTAAATATAAACTGCGAGGGATTGTGTTTGCTGACGGCAGTACATCGCGTCGCAAGATGACAAAAGAGGTTCCAGGAACACCATGCAGACATTTATTCGCCGTTGCAGCACAAGCGGTAATTCCCCAATCTCTAAAATTCAGTTCCTCAGCACCAAAGCTGCTAACTGCATCTACTAATAGTTCGATGCGGCGTTGTTGACAAATCGCAGCAACTTCCACCAAGTTATTCAAGCGACCAGTAGTAGTTTCGTGATGGACAACAGCAAGGTAAGTGATGTCGGCGTTTTCATCCAGGAGTTTAATTAAACCCTTGATATCTATTTCAGCATCCCAAGGGTGGGAAAGAGTGATGTAATTAATCTCGTGGATTTTAGCAATTTTAGATAATCGTTCACCATATACGCCGTTTTCAATTACCAGCAATTTCCCATTCCTGGGTACTAAACTGCTGACCATAGCTTCCATCGCTGCTGTACCAGAACCCGTCAGTAAAACTGCTGCCCAGCGATCGCCTTCTAAGTCATAAACTTGAAGTAATTGTTCGCGGATTTTACTTTGAAGTTGAGAAAATTCCACTTCCCGATGACACAAATCGGGACATAAGAGCGCATTTCTGACGCGATCGCTCAAATTAACAGGGCCCGGATTTAGTAAAATCATTTTGTCATTTGTCATTGGTCATTTGTCATTTGTCATTGGTCATTAGTTATTCCCCGCGTCCCCGCGTCTCTCTCATACCATTTCACGAAATATTTAATACAAATGATTGGTATTTAATTCTTTCCCCCTGCCCCCTGCTCCCTGCTCCCCTGCTGCCATTTGCATCAATTTTAAAGTGAAACGGTATCAGTCTCTACTTCCTTAATATGTTTCATGAAGCGTTGCAAAACTGCTTCTGGGGCGAGGTTGGGTCGGGGTAGCTTTTCTAGGGTTCCGGGACGGATTTTTAGATGAGCAAATTTTGGTCTAGTTTTGGTATCTGCGGTAAATAAAACATCTAAAAGCGCGGGGTCGTCTCCGGCTAACATGACGCCATAACCGCAGGCTTCGGCAATTTTGGCAAAGGAGATACCAAAAGAGACGGTGGCTTGTGCGCCTGTGGAATCGTGGACTTCATTATCTAAGAGAATATGGATTAAATTAGCACCGCCATAAGTACCGATAGTCGCAAAATTACCCATTCGCATCAATGCTGCACCATCGCCATCAATCACCACTACCTTGAGGTCTTTCCGTGCTAAAGAAAGTCCCAAAGCCATTGAGGAAGCGCAACCCATTGACCCGACCATATACAGATGATTGGCGCTGTCTTTACTGGCGAAGAGTTCGCGCCCAGTATATCCTGTAGTAGCAATTATGACAGTATTTTCAGTATCAACGAGTTCCATAATTCGAGCTAAAGCTTGGCTGCGGGAAATGCGTTGTTCTTGGTTACCTCGAAAAAAGCTTTGCTGAATATGAGCGTCACTGTTATCTTCGCGTTTGTGGATAGAAGAACGGGTGAGTGCATGGGGCGCAATTGTTCCCTTACGCATAATTAAAGCATAGGGACGATGCTCTTTTTTCATGTAAGCTGTAGCTCTTTGCAAGACTGGTTCTATTTCTGCTGCGTTTGTGGGGAAAAATTCCCAAGGTACAGTCATAGTTTCCAGCAATTTGTCTGTGATTTGCCCCATTAATTCATGTTGCGGTTCATCTTGCAAATTATAATCGCCCCTTAGCGTACAAATAACTAACAGTGGAATCCGAAAGATATAAGTCAGTGAAGTCAGGGGGTTAACTGCATTCCCCAAACCAGAATTTTGCATCATCACCACTGCATATTTACCAGCAATTGTAGCTCCGGCTGCGATCGCCACAGCATCTCCCTCATTAGCTGCGGAAATATAAGTCAGTTGAGGGTCATTAATCACGTAGTTAATAAATGGCGTCAGAAAAGAACAGGGTACGCCAGTATACCAATCAAAACCAAAATTACGAGCAGCTTCGACAAATTCCTGTGCTTCAATCATAAATAATTGTGGGCTGACAGTCAAAAATTAACTATAATCATTTATTTCTGCAAGTTACCTAAAAGCGATCGCTCATCTCATCTGTTAGACTGAGTGAGCGATCGCCATTCCTAATATATTCTCCAAAATTACGCGTGATGTGACTTGAAAAATTCCATTTCTCCAAGGGTTTCCAGGCTTGGAAAAAATAGTAATTTTGGAATCATCAACGAAATCGAAAGATTTTCAAGTCTCAATTCACATTAGACGTAATTCAGGAAAAATTACCTGATGATGTCAGCTTTCAAGCTAAAACCAGACCAATCAATTAGTGAAGGTGTTAGTCTTCTCTAGCTGTAGAAATCTTCAGGTTTCACATCTTGGGGTTCAGTTCCTACAATCTTCCTAAGACCAATTTTAGATTCCTTGGGCGTTTTGTATATATATCGGATACCATCTAGCTTTCCTTCTTTGCGAAGCTTATCCCAGTCAGCGTAGTTAACTTTGACAGTTACAGTTTGACCACAGGAGTTGTAGTACATATCATTAGTAATCACACCTCCCGACCAGCCGTAGAAAGCAGCCTGATCTTCATAAAAAACTGGGATGGTAGTAGCTGAACCAGTATTTAGCGTTTTCAAGCAGTCGTTACCAGCAGCAACCGCTGGCCCCTGACCTAGTGATAAGCTTAAGCCGAGCATGATTAACAAGGCAATTATCATCTTTTTCATTTTACAGATCCTCTTTACTTAGATTTAAGTTTTCAGTAAAGCAAGTATGAGTATTAGTATTTACTATTACAATTGCGTCTAAATATAACAGTAAAAATACTGCTGACTCACATAAACATACTCTTACTTTTCTAATGGAAATACAAGGACAGTTAAGAGAGTTAAGACAGTTAAGAAAATATTTAATAAAATTTTTATATTGTTATATCCAACAAATCGCCGATCGCAATTTCGGCGTTGCAGAACAGTGGGATGAATTTAGACAGGCTCTTGAAGCAGGAGAGCCTCTTTAGGCTGGGGGAGAAATACTAGATATGATTGCAACTTGGTATGACTCTAATTTTTCAGCGGCTTAATTGATTTTTGCCACATAAGTAGTAGTCAGGTGTCAGCATAGCTGATTAAGCACCTCAACATTCGAGTTCAAAACCTCAACGTTCGAGTTCAGAAGTTCAAAGTTGAGCCTCAAAACCTCAAACTCCCTCATCTCCCGGTTGGTGAGTGACTTGCCCTGAGCGTAGTCGTACCCCTGCGGGGAAGCAAGCTACGCGCAGCGTCCCGTAGGGAAGGGAGTCGAACCACATCTCCCTCATCCCCATTCCCTATTGTTTCAATTGAAACGCTAAATCAAGGTCATCTAAAGAATTAACATCTAACCAGTTACCGCGAATATAAAGCACTTTAATTGGTTTGCCTTGCTCGATTAAATAATTGCATAATTCTGGCAAACCCAAATTGTTAAATTCTGGTCGCGTTTGCAATTCATTGAGTGCTTCACTCACCCACTGTCTACCTTGACTGCGTAAGCGCAACATTCCAATCCAGCGTCCGCAGGAATTCCCAAATTGAGTTTGCGTTTCCTTGGAGATATGCAAAAGCTTTACATCTTGTCCAAAAATCGAAAGGTCATCGAGAATTGAACAATAAGCATAATCAGGGGAACCACTAACTGACTTAGAGTTAATTAAAGAATCAACCACAGCCACAATTTCCCCAGGACATTCTAATAAATCCCGCAAGATATAGCTTCTAAATAGTAAATCGCCGTAAAGTACCAGCATTTCGTCAGCGAAGCTGGCTTGGGCGCAGGCTAAGGATGCTAATTCTCCAGTTGTTTCATAATCTGGGTTACGAATGACTTTTGTCCCCGTAACGTTAATAGTTTCTGCTTTGTAACCTGCGACAACGGTAATATCGTTGATGGCAAGTTTCTTGAATTTGTCCACCAAAAGCCTGAGCAGGGGTTTACCTCCAAGAGGTAACATGACTTTTGGTTTATCTTGAGTCAATCCTGCTAATTCTTGTCCTCTGCTAGCAGCCAGAACAATCGCCTGGGTGTGGTGGCGTCCATTACTGAAGTAGCGTTTTTCAGCTTCTAGAAGTTCGTCGGCTCCCTGGAGGCGGAAAATTTCTTTAACTGGTGCAACATCATCTTCAATGTTGATTAAAGTTTCGCTAGCTTGAACTTCGCGGGCGATCGCTTGCATACTGGCAACAGCAGCTCGAATCAAATGATTTGCCCAGATGACCAAATTAACTTCGGCTTTGCGAAACACATCAGTAGGGGTGCTGTAATATTTAGTCGGTACAATTACTAATGGCGAGCGTCCCGCCCACTCTTTAGCAAAGGCTAGCACTTGGTCAGGACGCGATGATTTACTGTGAATCAGGATGGCGTTTGCTCCTGCTGCATGGTAAGCTTCGGCTCGCCGTAATGCTTCTGAGAGATCCCAACCGGCAATCAAGGCTTCAAGTCGAGCAATGATGCAGAAATCTGCATGTGTTTGGCTATCTTTGCCTGCCTTAATTTTGCCGCAGAATTCATCGATATCAGCCAAGGCTTGGCGACTACCGTTAATAAAGCTATTGGTTTTAGGAAAAAGTTTATCCTCAATACAAACTCCAGCAATACCTCGCTGTTCTATCTTCCTCACCAGGCGACGCATATTATTAAAGTTGCCATAACCGGTATCGCCGTCTAATAAAATCGGGATGCTGGTAACATCAGACATGAACTCTAGCATTTCTACAACTTGAGTCCAACTGGCTTCATTATTGTCTCGAACGCCATATTGAGCCGAAACAGCTAATCCACTCGCCCAAATTCCTTTAAATCCAGCTTCTTCCACAATGCGGGCGCTAATTCCATTGTGAGCTTCCATGATAAATTCGAGTTGCGGCGATTCCAATAACGCCCGCAGTTGGGAACACTTACTTAATTTTGCAGTGTTGATGACGGGTGCAAATATTTCATTCATTATTGTGCTTGTTTTAACCTTTCAAATAAAGATGATTTGAGATGGCCCGATAATTACTAATTCGTAATTTACGAGCTTTTTCTCTAACTTTTTTGACAAAGTTATGATTTCAGGAAGTTTTAGTTCGGATACAAATGCTTAATTATAGGGTAAGAATTAAGAGTTACGTTAGCGATTCGTCGAGTTTCTTTATCAATTACGAATTATTTTAACTCAAGTTTGTTTGACTTCGTGATTATAAATTATGTTATGTTTGTAGTTTGCTTTCAAAAGAATCTACTTTGGTAAAATTTCTCTTCTCTGCTATTTCAATCTGGGGTAAAGTCTGGTTTTGGGCGCGTTGAATATCCTGGGGAAAATCGATTTCAATCCAAGGTAAACCAGTGATGTCTTCATAGCCAAATTTTTCTGGAGTTTCTAACAGCAAATCCCGAATTACTTCTTCATAGGGTTGGTCGTGCAGTCCGTCATCAACATATTGTTCTGTGCGGCTGGCAAGACGGCGAGCGATCGCATTTTCAAAGCGAAAGAATCCGACTGACTCGCCCATCAAATCATAAGTTAGGTTGCAAGCCACTTGTTTGCGAAACTCAACTAAATAACCGTCTTTGACACAAAGCTTTACTGGTTCATCCCCCGCTTCAAAATCTCGATCCAACAAGAAACAATTAGAAATATTTGTCTTCACTAATCGTTCGATAATTTGGCGATCGTATAAAACATCTGCATCCATTAATAATAAATCATCAGCAGCAGCAAGATGTTGACCTAAAGTCCACAAACTGATAACACTACCTTTGGTATAGTCAGAATTGTAAACTGTACTAACCCAATTTTCCGCTTCCAATGCTTTGATTTCATCCTGAATTTTTTCTGCTTGGTAACCCACGGCAATTACTACTTCATCTATTTGGTAATGACGAAGATAGTTCAAATGGCGCTCTAATAAAGATTTGCCGCTAAACTTCAGTAAGCATTTGGGTTGGATTTGCCCATCTTTACCTAAGCGTTGTCCAACACCAGCAGCTAATATGATTGCTTTCATTGAGGTAAGATACTAAAAAACTGGGAAATTATTTCAATTTTCCCAGTATTTTATAATGACTGCATTTTGCCTAATTAAACGTTTATTAACTAATTCTTAACATTGCTTGACAAGGATGGCGAAGAAGAATCCACTTATTTCATCTCCATTCCTAAAGGTTAGCTGTTGCTTAAACTGAGCTAACTGGTACAGAGATATTTGCTACAGAGCTGTTATTGAGGATAGGCTGGCGGGTTTTGAGGTCAAATTTAAACCCATGTGGTAAGATATGCAGTTTGGCTCCGCAAATCGCCAACGGCTCATCTTTCAAAATTTCATCCATATTGTTATATGTAGCCTCTGATTCATCGACAATTGTGACTGCACCTTGACCAACCACTTCAATTTGATTATCTGTGACAACCATTGCGGTATTCTCATCAATACCGAATCCCAAAACAGCAGGCTCTAGTATTAAAGCGGAAATTAACCGTCCCAATCTTCCACGCTGAGAAAAATGTTGATCGATTACCACCCCTGGGAGAAATCCCATACCAGGCCCCATTTCTACAGTTTCCATTCTTGGGTTAGTTTGGGAGTCACCTTCAACGATCATTTTATCTGGCATTACAGCAGCTCCGGCGCTGGTGCCTGCAACAACTATACCTTCAGAGAACCGTTTGTGAATTGCCGAATCAATTTCAGTGTCCTTAAGAATGCTGGTAATGCGAGCTTGGTCTCCCCCAGTAAAAAATACCCCAGTTGCTTTATCAATAGCCTGCAATGCCGTAGATGAAGATGCATCATCACGAGTTTCTGTATCAATTATCCGGACACTCTCGGCTCCTAATCGCTCAAACACTCTAATATAATTTTCTCCCACTTCTCTCGGTAGTTCTGTCGCCGCTGTCATAATCACAATGTTCGCTTTTGTACCTCCAGAACGACGCACAAATTCCCGTAAAATTTGGGAATCTCCCTCTTTATCTTCGGCTCCACCAATAATTACCAACTGTCGTTTAGGATTATTTTCTAACATAACTACTCCTAATTTGATTTAGATAAATTTCAATAAACCATGACAATTAAACTTATAATATCTTCCATTGGGTAGATTACTTGAAAATAGCTAGTATTAAAATCTGCAACCTCATGGAACCAAGTGATTTTTCTCTAAAACTAAATTAAAAAATAACTCTTCTCAAAAACTAGGTACTTGTTACTAACTAAAACCTACAGTGTCAACAGCCTCTAGAGTGAATTTCCAGAGGCTTTGGTGATGATATTGGTAAGTGGCGAGCGCAAATTTTTCGTGTAAGAGTAATTGTTATTAATTCTAGCTATCTGAATTCTATTTTCTTTTTGCTCTCGCTATGCAAAACTCCAAAATGTTGATTCTTTAATTTCCTACTTACTACTCGCTACTAAACCAAATAAGTTCAAAAATCAGATTAAATTACTATAAGTGCAATTAAATTCCTCAAGTAATTCATCAATTATTTAATAAATTTTGCTTTTGAAAAGCAAGTTATTTAAGAAAAGACGTGCTTGTTCTAGTGGGAGATGCCTGGGTTTACCTTGATACACAATTTGATACTCTCTAATATCTGGCCCATCTCCATGTCCGGAAATCAGCTTTTGATGAAAAGCTTCCTCAGCTAGTAATCTAACTTCATCTCTTAGAGCAGCTTGTGTGCTATTCATACTTTGCTGTCTCCCTAATACCCTTATTATCAATATCTTCTATGTGTGTTATACCAATTTTTGGTAAAGGATAGCACCTTTCAAAGGTTATATCTTTAATTATTCATCAGGATGAACTGAATGTGATTTTTTTTCGCTCAAGAATGAATATTTAATTCTGCCTTGAGATAGTTGTAGATACTTAATAATATCGTTAAGTTAAGTTCGGTTCAATTCAAGGCAAAACCATAAATCCGCATAATAAATGTGAATTAATTGTCAAAATTCAGCATTCAAGGGGAGGCAGGACATTGCTCTAGTTTACAAAGTTGAAGCAACTGCCGTTAATCGTTGATAATTTATCAAGACTTTAGTATACTCCGTATACTCCTTTATCTGATTCATTAAATATTCTGATGATTGTGTAAGTCTTCTAACTTCTGAATTCTAATAATCATTAAGTCTGAGTAATCGCAACTCAGCATCTCAATTCCAGGGTGTTTAGCCAAAGGTTCGTAATCAATGGTTCAACAAAAAAGTAGTGATTTAGTCCGGATTAATGCTAGAAAAAGGGATGTATTCGATATTTTCAACTTCAAGCATTATATTGGAGCTAACCCTTATTTAGATAGAGCGGCATTAGTATTTGATTTTGCTCTAGTTGAGTCGAGAGAGCCTTTGCCTATTGAGGATTATATTTCTAAGATTGGTTCGCGCTATCCCCATCTAGGTGAGCAAAGCTACGAATCCTATGCCCATCTCTTTGCCCAAGTGGTGTCACAAGTCGGAAAATTGGACATGGATTTGCACCTTAATCACTGGAGTGTCGAGCCATATCCAAAATGCACGCGAATTAGCGTCGAATCCTTACACGAACGCACAACTAGAGAAGTAGTCTACTTTGTTTGGGATTGGTTTGAAGCCATTACCGAGGACGAAGACTTCGACTTTGAGGAGCGGTTAGTAAAGCTGCAAAGTAGGTTTCGCGCATCTGTCTACGGTGGCCCTACAATCTACGCCCTATTGCGAACAGCCGATGAAAAAGGTATTCCTGCATTTTATCTGTGGGAAGAAGGATTAATGCAATACGGTTTAGGAAGAAAACACGTGCGCGGGGTAGCAACAACGTTTAACTGTGATAGCCATCTAGATTCGGAATTTACTACCCGTAAAGATGACTGTAAGGCATTTTTGAAAACTTTGGGTTTTCCAGTGCCTGAAGGCGATATCGTCTTTTCTGAAAAGGAAGCTTTAGCAGCAGCTAAAGAGATTGGTTACCCAGTAGCAGTTAAGCCAGTGGTAGGTCACAAAGGAATTGGGGTCACGGCTGACGTACAAGACTCAAAAGAACTGGAATCTGCTTACAGTAGGGCAGTAGCAGCGATTCCCGAAGACCAACCAACCCGAATAATTGTCGAGAAAAGCATCTCCGGATCGGATTTTCGCTTGTTGTGTGTCGATGGCAAATTCGTCGCCGCCACAGAACGCCGTCCAGCATCGGTTGTTGGTGATGGCTACTTAACCATAGCCGAATTAATTCGCCAAGAGAACCGTCTCCCCGCACGTTTAGACTCACCCACCTCGCCGATGAGTAAAATTCTGGTGGATGATGCGATGGAACTCTATCTAGACGAACAGCGTTTGTCATTGAACAGTGTGATTGAGAAAGGGCGCACTATCTACCTACGTAAAGTTGCCAATTTATCAGCTGGCGGTATAAGCATCAATGCAACACACACGCTTCATGATGACAATATTATCCTCGCCCAAGATATTGCCCAACACTTTCAGCTAACTTGTCTAGGTATTGATGTCATTACCAAAAGTCTCTCAGAATCTTGGAAATCAAGTAACTTCGCTATCTTGGAAATCAACGCTGCACCAGGAATTTTAATGCATCTTAAACCATCTGAAGGTGAAAGCGTTGATGTACCTTCTCATATTTTAGAAACGTTTTTTGAGTCCGGTGCAGATGCCAGGATACCGATTATTACGTTTAATAAAATCTCAGTTGAAGAACTGCAAACAACAATTGACCATATTCTTTTGCAACATCCCGACTGGACAATCGGCGCTGTTTGTCATGATGCAGTTTTTGTAAATCGCTCGAAAAAAGTATTAAGCAAAAATTACAACACTAACGTTCAAACTTTGCTGCGTCATCCCAAAGTTGATTTGTTGATTGCTGAGTATCCACAAGACATATTAGAGCAAGACGGTATGTTTTATCAGCGCAGTAATATTGTAGTTTTGGATGACCCTACGGAAACTGAGATGATTTTGGCGCGGGATATCTTCGATAATTCTACTGTGATAATTAAAAGAAGCAACAACATTTCTATTCGTCGCAAAGGGTTAATTGAAGATTACGCTTTGGGCGAAGATGAACCATTTACACGGGTTTATTTGAAAGAAACTGGAACAATTTTGTGAGTTATATCAGGTTCGGTTAAAGACTTATCATTAGGATTGACGCGGGGACGCAGAGAGTTTTGGATAGTAAGTGATTATCCGAACTTGATATTAATACCAATTTCGGATTTTGAAGAAAAATCCAGAATTCAGAAATCTTTATAACGGGGGATTCAGATGGTAGGGTGCGTTACGGATATTAGTCCTAACGCACCATCCTGTATTTTAAGTATGAAAGAGAGCGGTATAACACACTTTATAAAACTACAAAACTGGATTTGAGGTGATTAAATACAGCAGTTTTCTTTTGCATGAAGTACAAAGCCTACGGGTTTTTGAAGTCGGAGGCACACTTCGGCTTCTCTAAGAGACGCTACGCGTAGCTTGCTTAAGAGTAGGGGTACGCTCAGTGACTAGGAGGCAGCTATGCTGGAGGTAGAAACTTTTTATATCTAATTTTAAGTCCTGCATTTGTACCTCATTTACTTGCAAACTGCTGTAAATGATAAATTGCGATCGCTCTTTGAGTATGCCTTTGACTTTTAAAAGAGTCACTATACCTAATACTCTTTTTACTTTTAACTTTTATCTTTTTGCTTGAGAAAAGCATCAAACGTCAACCTATCCGGTAGTGAAGTTTGTGCGCCTGGTTTTGTCGCGGCTAATGCACCTGCTGCTGTACCCCAAACAACTGCTTGGTGTAAAGGTATTCCTTCAAAAAGTGCCGCAGCTAAACCGCCATTAAAAGCGTCCCCAGCGGCTACTGTGTCAACTACATGAACTCTAAAGGCGGGTACAAAAAACTTTTCTTGAAGAGTTGCACAAAAAACACCCTTAGCACCCAGTTTGACGATCGCACATTTCACTCCCCGTTGCAATAAAATCTCAGCCGCCTTGGCTGCTGTTTCTTCTCCATCCACAGCAAAACCCACCAACTGCCCAGCCTCAACTTCATTTGGTGTGATAATGTCTACCAATGGATAAAGTTCAGCAGGTAAATCAGATAGTGCGGGTGCGGGGTCAAGAATGACTTTAATATTTGCACTTGTTGCTGCTTTCGCTGCTGCAACCACAGCAGGAATCGGAATTTCTAATTGTAAAAGCAGTGCTGTAGCTTCTGATAATAAGTGAGATAATCGTTGCACATCTTCTCGATTGACGCGGCCATTTGCACCAGGAATCACAACAATTTGATTTTCTCCAGTCTGACTAACGGTGATGATGGCTACTCCAGAACTAACAGTTTTATCAACAAAAACATTGTTTGTCTGCACGCCAGAGGCTTGCAAATTATTGACAAGTTTTACACCAAAACTGTCTGCACCAACACGCCCTACCATTTGGACAGGAATTCCCAATTTGGCTAGTGCTACAGCTTGATTAGCCCCTTTACCTCCCGAAACTTGAAAAAAATCTTCTCCGAGCAACGTTTCTCCACTGACTGGTAACCGGGGTGCTGTGGCTACCAAGTCTATATTAATGCTGCCAAAAACGATAATGCTCATGCTGATTTTTAGCCTACAGTTTCAGATATTGACGCAAAATGCTTTGCGCCTGTTGTAGTAGTTCTGTTTCTAATTCGCCCAATCGTTGAATCAAACGCATTTTGTCAAAGGTCATTGGTTCAACACATACTAAAAGACTATCTACAGACAAGCCATTTTGCGCTGATGAAGGTACTGCAACCACCGCAGGCGAAATCCGAGAATCATCTGGTCGTGCTGATGTAAAAGGTAAAACGGTCACCTTAGTTCGCTGGGCATTAAATACAGTACCAGAAACTACCAATGCTGGCCGTGTTTTACGAATCTCAGTACCTAAAGATGGATCGAAAGTTACGATCCAGATGTTTCCCAATCGGTAATCGCTACGTTCTGCCATTCACTCTCCCAACCTAATTCCAGTTCATCCACCAGAGAACAAGCTATTGCTAGTGCGTTATCTTCTTGTTGTTGTTTCCATTGTTTCAAGAGATTTTCAATTAGGGCACTGCGGTTTTCAACTTTTTGGTCGATGTAAGTTAATAATTCATCTGGCAGCGAAATAGAAATTTTAGCCATATCCTACCGGAAGTCATACTATAAGTAGTATAAACTCAACAATGTACTAATTTCTAGCGCTGACCTTAGCAAGTGAGACTGTCACCAAACTTTTATGACGATCGCCAGAACAAGCTATACTGCCAAATATCGCTTAACAAATCTTAAGAGCCATCGTTGCAAACATAGGATATGCAAAACACAGATGTAGTTGTCATCGGTAGCGGTATTGGCGGTTTAAGTTGTGCTGCTCTTTTGGCACGGTATGGGTTTGATGTGATAGTTTGTGAAAGTCATTCCATACCTGGTGGTGCCGCCCACGCTTTTGAGTGCAATGGTTTCAAGTTTGAGTCTGGCCCATCTCTCTACTCTGGACTGTCTTCGGGTTCCTCTACAAACCCCCTGCGCCAAGTCTTAGATGCCATTGGCTCGGAATTACCGTGTGTAACCTACGATACTTGGGGTTGTTTCTTGCCAGAAGGTTATTTTGACGCATCAGTTGGGGCTGAGCAATTTTGTGAAGTGTTGCTGAAGTTGCGTGGTCGTAATGCTGTAGCCGAATGGCAGCAACTCCAGCGAGTTATGGAACCACTGGCGAGTGCAGCAACGGCTATGTCGCCGACAGCATTACGCTTTGATTTGGGTGCGGTGCAAACTGTAGGACGATTTGCCCCAACTCTAGCAAAACATATTGGCAGTATCATCAAGCTGACTGGGCCTTTCAGCCGGATTATGGATGGTGTTGTCAAAGACCAATTTATCCAAAATTGGCTGAATTTGCTATGTTTTCTGCTTTCTGGACTGCCAGCAGATGGCACTATTGCCGCAGAAGTAGCATTTATGTTTGCCGACTGGTATAAACCAGGGGCGGTGCTTGACTATCCGATTGGTGGTAGTGGTGCTTTAGTTGACGCTCTTGTACAAGGATTGCAGCGTCACGGTGGTCAGTTGAAACTGGGCGCACATGTCGAGCAAGTGCTGGTAGAAGGTAATCGAGCGGTGGGTGTGCGTCTTGGCGATCGCCAAGAAATCCGCGCCCGGAAAGCAGTAATTTCTAATGCATCGGTTTGGAACACGTTAAAGCTGTTACCAGAAAATGCAGTATCAAAAAAGTTCCGCGCTAAACGACAGGCAACGCCTGAGTGTGATAGTTTCATGCATCTGCATTTAGGTATTGACGCCCAAGGATTACAGACAAATTTACAATGTCATTACGTCGTGGTGAATAATTGGGAAGCGGGGGTAATAGCACCTCAAAATATGGTGGTGATATCAATTCCTTCAACTCTCGATTCATCCCTCGCACCACCAGGTAAGCATGTAATTCACGTTTATACTCCGGGGAATGAGCCATACGCTATTTGGCAGGGGATGAATAGAAAAAGCCAAGAATATACCGAACAAAAGCGATCGCGTGCAGAAGTAATGTGGCAAGCGCTAGAGCGGATTATTCCAGATATTCGCTCTCGTTGCGAAGTCACACTTGTTGGTACACCTCTAACCCACGAGCGTTTTCTGCGTCGTCACCAAGGCTCATACGGCCCAGCAATTGCAGCTGGTTCTGGTATATTTCCTGGCCCCACTACTCCCCTACCAGGGCTATTGTGCTGTGGAGACTCGACATTTCCGGGTATTGGTTTACCAGCAGTTGCCGCTAGTGGGATGATTGCCGCCAATACCCTTGCACCTATTAACAAGCATCTAGATATGCTTGAGGATATCAAATGTATTTAGTTTTTTGAGTACAAAATCTCGCTGCTAACAGAGCCGCACCCGCCGCTAAAGTTGCTAAGGCACTTCCAGGTTCGGGTACGGCAGCAACTTTAGCATCAATTCGTGCAGTTCCAGCAAACAAACCTGCCAAATTAGACTTGCCAAGTCCCTGAGCAAACTCTGGAGAAATAAACAATTGAACATCAGCCAGAGTTAAAGTTAAATTCTCTTTATCAAATGTCACAGATTGCGGAGCGCCTAAGTCAAACAAAATCGGATTAAGGGGAGAAACTGTGTCTCTTAAAACAAGTCCGCTGGCATTGGGGACTGTGCGTCCGGGAGCAAAACCAATTGAAAAGTTACCAACAGTCATTTGGTCGTTGAAGGTAATAGTGCCAGTATGCTCGATTGAGCCAAAGAGTGGAGTAAAACCACCTTCGTCGCTGAAGGTGAAATTGGTATCTGAATCGATTGGCAAGCCAACTAAATAATTGCTAGGAATTGGTGGGACTGTATTCTCAGTGTCTGTGATGATTAGCCCGATACTTTTGAGAATATCTTCATGGTCGCGATCGATGCTGGTGACTCCAGATTCTATTTTAAAAGTTGCAGCTTCTACTTGTATAGGTGCAATCGATATAAAAGCTGCTGTCGTACAACCAATGATTGCTGCAAGGTGAGAAAAACGCATAGATCCTCCTGATTTTATGTGTTTGCTTTCAAATAATTCAACCATTTTGTGTTGAAAAATTTTCTGTAAATTTAGATTATATTTGGTTTTTTTCAGATATTGTCTGTATTTTGAGATTTTTCTTTATTCTCTTCATTTATCAGATTTATCAAATTTATTTCATCTTGAATTAGCAATCAAATTTATTCTTTGAAAATAGAATCAAACTTGATTATTAATTTAATCACACATTAAAAAAGCGTCATAATTTAGAAATAACTCTGAGTGGTGGAAGCCGCCGCTCAGAAGTTCAAAGAGTCAGAATCCCTATAATTTTGAGAGTATTACGCCTGTTTAATTTTATTAAAATTATGAAGTTGGGGTCTCTAAGTCCTATAAATTCACCGATTTAAAATTCTAAATATTTCTAGATAATAAACAATTTAGATAAGCATTTAAATAGCTGCTTATCAAATGGGTGAGTCAATTTTACGATGAGTTTGCATCAACATTTATAGATACTTTCCAATTCTTTTTATACACTACCATATTTTTTTAATTCTCTGATTAAATTACCAACTTTATCTTAAAAGTTGGGGATCGCTGCTGATAAATTAGCCTGCGATCGGCAAAATAATGTTAATTTTAAAGTTTAAATGAAGCAACCATCAATTTAATAACATTTATTAATGTATATAGATAAAAATCTAAAATTAGTTATCAGGTTAAAAACAAACACCACTTTTGATAATTAAGCATCAAGGTTGATACTAAGCCTTTAAGCTCTAGAAAATTATAAAAATATAGTTACGTTTAATAATACCGACTTACTATTACTTAGCTCTCAGCCTCCGATTGTAATGTAATTAAAAATAAGTTTTATCTTTAATTTATTGAGAAGTTTAGGTTAAGAAATGAAACGATGTCTAACAGTTGATTACCATACCCACTACTAGTACTCTAAGACAGAAGTAAAAAGCAGCCAGTGTATTGGAAAGACAGCACCGTAGGTGCATTTCTTGACTTGAGCCGACTTGTTGGGCTTTAGCGTTCTCTGAGGGTAGCAACTGACTCTTGAAAGTCAAAAGTCAGATGAAATGGATTTTTTAATAATTTTAGGGACTGACAAATAAAAAAATATCTCACTGTTCCCAGTCATCAGTCAGCAACTTCAAACAGGATAATTTATTTCTTAGCGTTCCCTCAGCATTGCTAAATCCTTACCCACACCCGCTACCGCCTTTTTTGGATGGAAGTATCAATTAGAATAATTGACAGACAGTCGCCAAAAGGATATACCATATAGTGCATCATACGCAAACCGTTGTTTTATGCCTAGTGTTGAACCTGACGAAAAACGAGAGCATCGCATTCAAACAGAGATCGTTGTAGATGCCGAAGACAAAGAAGACCGGGCTATGGGTTGGTACTACTATCTAGAAGAAACTCTGAATTTTCCATTTATGGCTAAATGGACTAAGAAGGGGCGCAAATCAGCTACGACGCCGGAGGAAAAACAAGTTGAAGTACTAGGAATGGCACCTGATGATGAGTGCTTAAAAGACATGTTTGTTGAAGTGGCTGATGTTAATGGTAAAGATGATGATGTGTATTCTGCCAAGTTATCGGAAATAGTAGCCATTGATGCTGACACTGAAACTCAAGAAGCGATCGCAGATTGGCTCTATTGGATTGCTAGAGGGTATAAATTTTAAATTCTAGGATAAATTCCGAATCACGCGACAAGGATTGCCAGCAGCAATAACATTTTCAGGTATATCTTTAGTAACTACACTTCCAGCACCAATGGTTGTGTTATCACCAATAGTTACACCTGGACAAATAATTGCACTACCACCAATCCAGACATTATTACCAATTTTAATTGGAGCTGCTAGTTCTCTACCAGTAAGGCGAAGTTCCGGCTCTGTAGGGTGATAAGCAGTATAAATTTGTACGTAAGGAGCGCATAAGACACTATCGCCAATCTGAACTATATTACAGTCTAAAATTACACACCCATAATTTAAATATAATCTATCGCCAGCGAAAATATTACTGCCATAGTCACAGTGAAAAGGTGGTATAACTGTTATTTTATGACCAATTTTTCCGAATAATTCCTGCAAAATTTGGTGTCGTTGTTGCTGTTCTTCAGTTGTAGAATTGTACTTTTGCAACAAACGACTAGCTCGCTTATTTTCGGCAGCTAATTCGGGATCTTCTGCAAAATATAACTCGCCTGCGAGCATTTTCTGTTTTTCGGTTTTTTCCATGACAGATTTTAAATTGGGATGCTCCCCAGATGTGTTAGTTAAACTCACCTTCCCAGTTTATGATTTTTGAGACTAATACCAAGCGTATCGATCCCAAAAGAATTATTGTAGATTACTAAAATATTGCGTAAGTAGCTTTTCCTTGTCGCTTAGCTCGATACATAGCAACATCAGCATCTTGTAGCAGAGTTGCAGGTTCTTCATAATTACTACAATTCCAAGCAATACCAATGCTGGCTGTAGTATATAATTGATTTCCATTGAGGCTAAGGGGTAATCTTAAGGAGTCTTGAATACGTTTGGCAACATTAGTAGCGTCATTAACATCTTTAATATCCTCTAAAAGAACGGTAAACTCATCACCACCAAACCGTGCTACAGTATCGCCACTGCGTAAGCATGACTCTAAACGTCTAGCGATCGCTTTTAAAAAATCATCCCCTACTCCATGCCCAAAGCGATCGTTAATCTCTTTGAAGTTATCTAAATCCAAAAACAAAACTCCAAAATAATAATCGCTTTTACGTTTACCGCGTTCAATAGCTTGTCGGAGTCGGTCTAGAAATAAAACACGATTCGGTAATTCTGTTAGTCCATCATAAAATGCATTACGGATCAGTTTTGCTTCTGTCTGCTTACGTTGGGTAATGTCTTGAAAAACTAAAACTGCACCAGTAATATTGCCATTGCGATCGCGGATAGGTGCAACATTATCCCCAATCGGTATTTCTTTTCCATCTTTGTTAATTAGCGTACAATTTTCTGGTAGATTGAAAACTTCACCTGCTTCGATTACAGGTGTGACTATTTCAATTGCTTCTCCTATATCTTTGTCAACTAAGCTGACAACTTCTAGTAAATTTTTACCGAAGGCTTCGCTTTGTTTCCATCCAGTAAGAATTTCTGCTATTGGATTCATCATTTGAATACGACCATTTGCATATGTCACAATTACGCCACGACCCATACTGTTAATAATTGCTGTCAGCCTCTGTTTTTCTTCCTGTAATCTCTTTTCACTCTGATGTTTATGCAGAGCCATTTCAATTACAAAATGTAAATCACTCTCAATAAGTGGTTTGAATATGTAGGTAAAAGGCTCACTTAGCTGACTTTTTTGTAATATTTTATATTCATAACGGTCTATGAGATAGACTACAGGCACATGAAAATTATTCTGGATAATATCTGCAAGTTGCATACCGTTAATTTCCACAGCTAGGCAGATATCAATTAATACTAAACTTGGATGAGTTTCTGCTACCTTTTTTATAGCTTCTTCACCAGACTCAGTTATATCTGAAACAGAATAGCCTAATTTTTGTAAGCTTTTTCTGATATTTGAGGCTTGGGTTTTTTCATCCTCAACAACTAGGATTTTGCGGGCGAGCATGTTACAATAGCCTGTTTGCTAAGGTTGAGATTTTGTTGTTACTATCAACTCGATCTAAAATTCGATAATCATATCATAAACAATCTCTCAATACCTAGCTAAATAGCAGACAACATGTTATTTACCTGCAATAATTTCTGTGCTTCCTAAGGCTAATTTGACTAGAAAATACAGCTAATATCAAGCTACGATTTATGTTAAATCTCAATTAGCAATAATCAAAAATTGTTCTTCAGAAATATGGAATAATTATCTAGAAAAAAATGATAAACAAATAGTATAGTATTTATCTAAAAATTAATCAAGAATAAAATTTGATAAATTCATAAGACATTAATTTCTGATTTTCTCCTTCTGAAGTTGAGTTAGGGAATATTAACTTTTAAGCAGTCAGGAATGAGAATTAAAACATGAATGATTTAAGATTGGGATTCAAAAGGATTTAAAATTGCCTCGGCTTTATACTGCGCTCAATTTTGTTTTAGGTTTTTGAGAACGAATGCGGTTTGGGGGAATAAATGGGAGGAAAAATTTTCTTTGTTAGATATTTCCCTGCTCCAGCTAAACCCCTATTTTTGCTAATTTATAAATCTCGATCGCGAAAACACACTTTGTGGTTTAGAGATTGGACTTACTTTTAGTCAGTTCAATGGTAATTTTGCCCCCAAAGTCTGGAATTGGTGCGCTAGGTTTGCTGAGACTGACTTGAACTTGTGTTATGCGATCGTACTGTTGGAGGATAGAATCTGCGAGCGTTGTTACTAGCTTCTCTATCAAAGCGAACTTAGAAGTTTTGACCAAATGTTGTATCAAACTAATAACGCTGCGATAATCTAAAGTGTCTTCGATCGCGTCAGTCTTAGCAGCTGTGGAGATATCCAACCATAACCTCACATCCACCTCAAACCATTGTCCTAGCACCTGTTCTTCTGGCAGATACCCAGTGTAGCCATAGCAGCGAATTCCTGTTAAATAAATGCAATCCATAAAAATTTGAGAACAAATTGTGTGCATATTGTAGAAAGTCTAGTCACTGCGTTATGGACTTTCCCCAAGTTGAATCAACTGGCGTCAAGCTAGTCTGTCTGGAAATTTTATTGCCAACAAACTTGCCTGGCAGTGTCGGTTTCTATCCTTACAAATGCGAGGATGAACTTGCAACCCACCCTCAAGAAAAGCTGCTTTTGAACCTCCAAAGGTCAAAAACCGAGCCTTAGACTTTTGCTTGTCCAACTTTCCCAGACGGATTTTAAATTGAATTTCCCTAAATAAAATCTAAAATTTAAGATTGTTTTATAGCTATGTTTGATTTGATGCCGATCGCCTTTAAAAATATTAATCAACTTTGGGCTTATATCTTAACAGAGACCCTAAAGCAGCTGGGATTGACTTGTGCCATCATTTGTCCTGGTTCGCGTTCTACACCGCTAGCAGTGGCCTTTGCTCAACAAGCACCTGAGATTGAAGCAATTTCCGTGCTTGACGAACGCTCCGCCGCCTTTTTTGCCTTAGGACAAGCTAAAGCAACCGGACGCCCTGTGGTAGTTGTTTGCACCTCTGGTACAGCAGGAGCGAACTTTTATCCAGCAGTAATTGAAGCTGCATATAGCCGCGTACCACTGTTGATTTTAACGAGCGATAGACCGCCAGAATTGCAAGATTGTCACTCTGGGCAAACCATAGACCAGTTGAGATTATATAGTAACTACCCAAATTGGCAAGCCGAGTTAGCCTTGCCCTCTGCTGAGATGGGAATGTTGGCTTACCTGCGGCAAATAGTAATTTATAGCTGGGAAAGAGCGCAAATTCCTACAAAAGGCCCAGTACATCTGAATATTCCCTTTCGCGATCCCTTAGCGCCTCTTCCTGATGGAACTGACTTGAGCTATTTGCAATCACAGTTTCACCCAGAAGACTTTTTCGCACAAATAACAAGCACCACTTCATTCTCCATGCCCCATGCCCGATTCCTTATTCCCCAACAATGGAAACAATGCGATCGCGGCATTATTATTGCAGGTGTAGCCCAACCGCAGCAACCACAGGAGTATTGTCAGGCGATCGCCCAACTTTCCCAAACTCTCAAATGGCCCGTGCTAGCTGAGGGACTCTCCCCAGTGAGAAATTATGCCGAACTCAACCCTTATTTGATTTCTACTTATGACCTAATTTTACGAAATCAACAATTAGCCAAACAGCTAGCACCTAAAATGGTGATTCAGGTTGGTGAAATGCCTACAAGTAAAGAACTGCGTACCTGGATAGATGCAACCCAGCCACAACGCTGGATAATTGACAAGAGTGACCAAAACCTCGACCCTTTGCACGGGAAGACAACACATTTACGGATATCTGTAGAAGACGTAAAGGCAGAGGAGAGAAATTTATCTTTCTCATCAGACTATTTGCAGCAATGGTGTAATGCGGAAGCTAAAGTCAGGTTAGTTGTTGACCAGACGATGGCGAAAATAGATGAAATAATTGAGAGTAAAGCAGCTTGGTTAATTTCTCAGATTTTACCGCCAAGAACGGCTCTGTTTATTGCCAATAGTATGCCTGTGCGGGATGTGGAATATTTCTGGAAACCGAATAATTTAAGAGTGCGATCGTACTTTAACCGGGGTGCAAATGGTATTGATGGCACATTATCCACAGCTTTAGGAATTGCCCATCGCCAGCAAAGTAGTGTGATGTTAACAGGAGATTTAGCTTTGTTGCATGACACCAACGGTTTTTTAATCCGCAATAAATTTATTGGGCATCTCACGATTGTGTTAATCAACAATAATGGCGGTGGAATTTTTGAAATGTTACCCATCGCCAAATTTGAACCACCATTTGAAGAGTTTTTTGGCACTCCCCAAGATATTGATTTTGCTCAGTTATGTGCTACTTATAATGTGCAGCATGAATTGATTACTTCTTGGCAGCAGTTACAGCAAAAATTAAACCCGCTTCCAACTACACGTATTCGGGTTTTGGAGTTGCAGACAAATCGCAAAGCTGATGCAAAGTGGCGACAAGATAATTTAAGGAAGTTTACCGTTGATATTGAAATTTAACTATTCCGTTAGGTATTGTTTAATAGCTAGATGAAATAATCTACTTGTGGTGTTAAAGTTAAAAAGGCTTTACCACAATTATTACCAGTTATAATCGATAATCACAAGTATTATGTTAGCGTACATTTTTGATCAATTTTCTCTAAATAACTTGACTATAATGAAGTATGTAGTGTTTAATTATCAAGACTAATTATATTTCAATAATTAAGAATAATATGAAAGAAGTATACTTACCTCTTCCTTATATACCAATTGATTCACTTGGTGAAACTCCCTCCATTATTACCTTAGTTGCAACTACTGGACATAATAATCTTCAAATTGGTCAAAAATATCTAGTAAATAGTCTAGAGGGTAGTAGTCTTACAACCCCTGTTAGTAACTCTTTTGAAGTTATAATCGTTGGACTTTTTCATGAACAGTATTTAGCAATACCAACTCTTGGCAGACATTTCTCAATACTGAAAAAAGAGTTTTTTTCAGATAACTCCAGAGAAAGATATAAAAAGCTTTCTAAAGCAGAATATGAAAGTTTATATCCTGATGAATCAAAATTATTACCACCTGATTTTCCAAATTTTAGATGGGCAGAAGATGAATGAATGTATATTTAATACATAAAGTTAAGCTAATTGGGATCTAAGCTTTACGTTGAGAATATAAACATTACATTATTCATCTCGCTTTTTTTCAAGTATTGTCCATAGTTCAAGAATATTCAAAATACTTGATAAGCTAAGGGGTTCTTGAGTAATTTCTGAGACTGGTCCTACTATATCTATTATGTTTAATGCAATCTTGTCCATAACTTTTGAGAATTGAAGTCCTTCTCTTATTTTATCGGATTCGTTTATTATAAATCCTTTGATATTCATCTTTTGCTTATCTGTAAGACTGCTTGTTGCAAAATTGATAGATTGAATTAGTGCAAGAACATGCCACACAACAAACTCATAAACTTGTATCTGTGTAATCACTTCAATTTTCTTTGTTAAAAATTGTGATGTATCATGAAGGTTTTTAATAGTGGGAAGAAAAATGCTGAATTTGCCTTTTACACGGTTGAAAATATGAGACTGAAAAATCAATCGATAATTTGTTAAATTTCAAGCTCGCGCTCAAGAGCTTATTGCTGAAAATATGAAGCTTTAAGATATTCAGAAAACCGAGAAAGTTAACGTATGAATCTACTGTTTAATTTTGTAACTACCCTTTCAAATCAGTGATCGCAATCTCAATTCCAATAACGTCAAAGCTAAGGCTTCCAACGTTCCTCAGCAATTTCACCAAATAGCCGTTTTAACAGTCGCAGGACGAGCGATCGCACTCCTTCTTCCACCGCTTCCTGACATACCCGCGTCTCTGCAAATGCTTCTTCACTATAGGAAACTTTATTCGTAGCCATAATTATTTTACGGAGTGCGATCGCTCTCCTTTTATGCCACTCTGGGTGAAACCTACCCTCCTGGTTGACCTTGTAACCATCCTTCCAAATCAGCAAGAGTAGAGAAATCTAACAAAGCATCACCTAAAGCTTCTAACTGTTCCACCGATAACCCTTGAATCTGGGACAGAACCGCATCAGGAATATTACCCACGCGCCGATTTAATAGTCGTAAAACGATTATTCTTTCTCCTTCTTCCTTCGCTTCCCGAATAGCCCGTGGTTCTTCTTGATTCAGTCTCAACATCGTTTCAATCTCCTCTCGACTCAGGGTAGAAAACTTGTAAACAATAATCGTTGTCACTAAATCAATTATCGCTTGCTCTGACTGTTGTCGTGCTTGTTCAAGCAAAAACCGCGCCCCTTCCACTGCTTCGGTTTCAGAAGTAACATTTGTTAGCAACATCAAACCCAATCCCAAAGGTTGTTCTCGTAAATCCCCCAACTCATCGAGATAAACCCGACTGACTTGTCTGCTTTCCAACAAAGCGCGGTGAATCATTACATTTGATGGTTCCAGACTGCGAGAAGGAAAAATCAGTACTCCAAACCAGTCATCGTAACGAATTGAGTGACGGTAGAGAAACAAAAACAACTCGCTAAAGAAGCGGTGATATAAATCTTCATCCTTCTGAAACTGGACTTCAGCAAAGAAAACAATTTTAGAAACTGCATTGTCAGGAGGTAAAAACACTCCATCAATTCGGAAGGCCGTTTCTTTAACCTCAACCGATTCAAACTGGTACTCTGCTGCTTCTGAGGGTGGTTGATCTACTAATTCAAATAGCAATCCTGGAAATTGTTTAAACAATTTATAGAAGATGGAGTCGCGTCGCATTGTGATTGCTAATCAATTACCAGCCCTGATTGTAAAGCTTGAGACATTAATCTTAGCTAAGGCGTAGCCCACCGCAGGTATCGCAACTCCCCACGTCCGCGATAAAATTCTCGAAGCAATAGCGCACTCCAGACCAATGCAAATCAACTGGCAAACTGCTAAATCGTACGAAGATATTCTGTATCAAAAAACTGATGGTATTGCGAAAATCACCATCAACCGTCCCCACAAACGCAATGCTTTCCGTCCTAAAACCGTCTTTGAACTTTACGATGCTTTCTGTGATGCTCGTGAAGATACTACTATTGGTGTTGTCTTATTCACTGGATATGGCCCACACACTGATGGTAAATATGCTTTTTGTGCTGGTGGCGACCAAAGCGTGCGCGGACATGCTGGTTATGTGGATGATACTGGCATACCCCGCCTAAATGTGCTGGATTTACAACGCTTGATTCGTTCCATGCCCAAAGTAGCGATCGCTTTGGTAGCTGGATATGCGATCGGTGGTGGACATGTCCTACACTTGATTTGCGACCTTACCATCGCCGCTGATAACGCCATTTTCGGACAGACTGGACCGAAAGTTGGCAGTTTTGATGGTGGTTTTGGTGCCAGTTATCTTGCCCGCATCGTGGGACAAAAAAAAGCCCGGGAAATTTGGTTTCTCTGCCGTCAATATAATGCACAACAAGCTCTAGAAATGGGCTTAATTAATTGCATCGTCCCAGTCGAACAACTAGAAGCCGAAGGTATTCAATGGGCGCAAGAAATTTTAGAAAAAAGTCCGATTGCAATTCGCTGTCTCAAAGCTGCATTCAACGCTGACTGTGACGGACAAGCTGGTTTACAGGAACTCGCTGGCAATGCCACCTTACTGTATTACATGACAGAAGAAGGGTCTGAAGGCAAAAAAGCGTTTCTCGAAAAACGTCCACCAGATTTTCGCTCTTTTCCTTGGCTACCTTAAATTGCAAAAATCGCACCTTCCCAAAGGGTGCGATTTTTGTAGATGTCAAAATTTACAGCACTAAAAATCTTAAAAACAAATATTATTTTAAGCAGACTACGAACTCAGTTGAGTAATAATGAGTGACTAAATAAGCACAGTTTTAGTCTTAGCCTCTTAGGAAGTAGAAACAGTTGTTTCCTGTACAAGAGCAAGAGGAGCATTCTCTAAATCTGAGGCTAGAGACTGAGAAGAAGCTAAAACTGGTTTTACATCTGCCAAACCCCAAACATCTTCCAAAGTTTCCCAAGAAGGTGCAAAAGGTGGTAGCGCCAAAGAGCAAGCCTTCCAGCTTGCTTGAACTGGCGCTCCCAATTGCTCGCACATTCCACCACGACGACCCTCTGGCTGGTAATGACGGCAATATCTACAGGCAGATGCTAAAAATTTAATGGGTTTCATTTGGGTTCATCTTTAGTGCCGTTTCAGGCTAAGTTTCATCCTTATATTTTGCTTCTATATATAAAGAGAGAGAAGAGGCAAAGAATCATTATTTGCTCTAGGTTTCAGCGATCCCAATGAAAAAATAAATTTTAGAATATTTTTATATTGTTGTTATATTTTTAAATCTTTCCTAGAGTGCCCACCCATAGCTTTTAGCTAAAAATAACTAGGGATCAAGAGTAAAATTGAAGTTTTGAATTTATCTAGCGTTTTAACTTCCTCCTTAAGAATAGCTGAAAGCAGAGAATTTCAGATAAATAGTGTGCATTGATATCGCATCCTGAATATTTTACTGCTAGAATATCTATTTTTTTATTCATCAAAATTATTGTATGTGGTTGCACCAAGTTACTTAAGGATATTTGTTCGTTTTCCATAAAGAAATTTAGTTGCTGTATTTGTGATGCTAGAGATAAATTTAATTTCTCTACTACAGCGAGCGCAAAAATAAACAGATGCTTTCCTGCTTTTTCGGTCAAGATTGACTAACTTCAAAATTGCTTAGCAGCACAGATAGAGCAGACACTCCAACGCTGGAGTTCACCGAGTGGGGTGGGGCATTGACATTGAGGACAAAGAGGTAGATTATGCGATCGCGCTTGCACAATCTTAGCCCAATGCCCAAAAGCAGCATTCGCATCTTGGATACTGGGTCTACTATCAGGGCGGCTAATGCGATCGCTAAGATAACTGGGATGCTCGTGAGGCGAAATTGTTTGTTGCTGTTTTGGCTCTACAGATGGATGTTGCCAACCAGCAGTTGAGAAGCGAATATCAACCAAAGGTGTTGGCAGCTTTTTATTCAACTTTAAAAGTAGAGGCGAGCGACCAAAAGTCAGGTTTTGCGCCCAAGCTGCACTTGAGGTTGCTACCCACAAAACATCACGCTGAATCGACAATGGTCGAGTCTGTGCCGCAACCACAGAGCCAACAACCTCTGTCCAACACTTGAGCAAGCGTTGAAATGGTTGCTCCTGCCATTTAGCCTGCTTTTCTAGAACGTCCAAAATATCATTAACTGATTTCAACGACATTATTAAAAGTTAGGGAGATAGGGGAGATGGGGAGATGGGGAGGTGTGGGGAGTATGGGGAGAGAGGGGGGGAAAGATTTCTTCCCTATCCTCCCACACCTCCCATACTCCCTGTTTGCCCCATGCCCACTTCTAAGTAATTTTCGCTAATATTGGCACAAATATGTCTAAAGTTAATTCCAGCAATCTACGTTTGAGGTGTAGAGGTAATGACTCAAAACTCCCTGAATGATTCCGGTACTCAATCGTCTAAAATACCTGGGTTGAAACCAGCACTAGCAGCAGCACTGGCAAGTTTAGAGGTGCCATTAGATCGAGAGTTAGCTCGATACCGACGCACGCGAACTGGTTCGGTGTCCCCTAACCAGCTACGTGTTGGGAGTTACATTAACACTCAACCTCAGCAGTTCACTGCCGTTTCTACAGCATCGGGTACAACTGTACCATCAGGAGCAGAAACTAAAACTAATGTACCACCACCTCCCCCTGTGTCTGCACCTGTGAATCCTCAGGTAACTCCAGCAGTAACCGTGGTCAAAATTGACGAACGACCGATGTCTGTAGCGGTGAATTCTGAGGGCAACTCGGAATCAGTAACGGTAAACACTGAGGATTTGAATGAGACTAGTAACGTTTCGTCTGACTTGGATGCTGCTAAAAAACAAACTCAACTTCCACCACCGCCGCCTAACTTTAGTAGCAGTATCGTGCCAACAGTCGTCAAAGATACTAAAGGCGAAAATCTCGTGCAGCCGGATGATACCATTAAGCAGCCAGATGACTATTTGGAATCTAGTGAAGCACTGCTGCGAAGTCTGACAGAAGAACAGCCACAAACTAAAAAACCAAGTAACTATAGTGACAGTTTGCTATCACCTTTGGGTATTGGCTCGATGTTGCTGCTATTAGTGGCAAGTCTTACCTTGGGTTATATAGTTTTTAATCCTAAAAGCTTGCCACAGTGGAATTTAGGCAAGTTGTTTAATAGTAACTCGCCTGCTGCACCAGAAAATACTCAGGAAGTTGCAACTAATGTCCAATCTCAGATCCAGCCACCAAGTACATCTATACCCAAATATCCTAATTTGGCTAATGAAGAGTTTCCTGAGGTGAGAAACCCCAACGATCTAGTTGGCTTAAAACCCAAAGTCCAACCAACGCCTCCAGTCGTAACGAATCCAGTTATTCCCCAAAACCCGGCAAATCCTCAAGCTACATTGCCTGACTCCATCACACCCCTAAAACCAAGAAATCCCATAGCTCTAGCACCTGTACCGACGGCAAAGCCCTTACCTGATGTGAATTTGTCCCCCACTCCAAAGCCAAAAACCTCAACTCAGCCAAATGCACAAATCAAACCATCTACAGATGGGCTATATCACATAGTCATAGACAATCAAGGCGCTGCTTTAGCTTCAGCAAAGCAAGTAGTTCCCGATGCATATTTATCAGATAACAAACAATTGATTTTTCTGGGTGCTTTTAAAACTAAAGAGCAAGTACAAAAACAGATGCAATTATTACAGACAAGAGGAATTAAAGCACGAGTTCAACAGCCATAAGTCGCAAAAATCTACGATACCATGAGATCACAGTGCTGAGTTTTGAGTACTGTTAGCTTTCTTGGGGGCGTTGAGCCAGTGCTGAGTTAAAAGTGTTGAGTGAGGAATTGATGAGTAGTAAAGATAAAATCTTGCTTGTTGACGACCCTACTACGATTTTTTTATACTTAAGAGTCTATTAGGGTACTCAACACACAGCACGAGCGCGAGAAGTCACGACTCGGCGGCTTGCGCCGTAGACGCTGCATCGGCCTAGTCGTCAGACATCGGAACTTCTCTTAAAGGGAGACGCAAAAGGCGAACGGTGACTCAGTTTCATGAATGGAGAGCAGAGATGGAGTTAATCAAGCGTATCCTGCGGGTGATTCGCGCTAACCTCAATAGTTTGGTAAGCAGTACAGAAGATCCAGAAAAGATTCTGGAGCAAACTGTGATGGAGATGCAAGAAAATCTAGTGCGGTTAAGGCAGGGTGTAGCACAAGCGATC
Source organism: Nostoc sp. (assembly GCA_036918135.1). Taxonomy (GTDB): domain Bacteria; phylum Cyanobacteriota; class Cyanobacteriia; order Cyanobacteriales; family Nostocaceae; genus Nostoc. The sequence continues at coordinate 22,863 of JBALDB010000047.1, read as the reverse complement.
GCTACCCAAAAACGCACCGAACGACAAGCTGCTGCTGCCGAGTCCCAAGCCGAAGAATGGTATCGCCGCGCTCAGCTAGCATTGCGACAAGGCAACGAACCTCTAGCACGGGAAGCTTTAACTAAGCGCCAAGCTTATAAAGAAACCAGTACAGCCCTATTTAACCAGATAGAACAGCAAAATGAGATCGTAGCTAGGCTGAAAAAGGATATGCGCTCGCTAGAGTTAAAAATTGCCGAAGCGAAAACTAAAAAAGATATGTATATTGCTCGCGCTCGTTCTGCTGAAGCCTCTTATCGCCTGCAAGAAATGCTCGACGGAGTATCTACAACCAGCAGTTTGAATGCTTTTGAGCGGATGGAAGAAAAAGTTTTGCAAATAGAAGCTAAATCAGAAGCAATTGCTCAACTTAGTAGCGATCGACTGGAAACACAATTTGCCTCCTTAGAATCTACTAATGATGTGGATGCCGAATTGGCAGCGATGAAGGTGCAGGTTTTAAATGAGGCAGAAAACATACAGCCCAACAATCGCCTCATGGAAGACAACCAGAATATAGGGCAGCCTCCCCAACAGCAGCTACCCAAAACACAGGACTCTTGAAGTCGGGTAAATTACCGCAGCTTCGAGATATCTTAACAATTAAGAGTTGTTGGAAGGTACTGATTCAAACTGGAAAGATTACATTGAAATAGGTAGCTATTAAAAAGTAAAAAAGCTAACTGTCCAACAAAGAGCGTAAACCGAAAGAAGGAAAAACAAAGTTATGGGATTATTCGATCGTATTAAACGAGTTGTTAGCGCTAACCTCAATGACTTAGTTAACAAAGCCGAAGACCCCGAAAAAATGCTAGAGCAAGCCATCCTGGAAATGCAGGAGGACTTGGTTCAACTACGTCAGGGAGTAGCCCAGGCGATCGCCGCTCAAAAACGCACTGATAAACAGTATACTGATGCTCAAAATGAAATCAATAAGTGGCAACGCAATGCTCAACTGGCGCTGCAAAAAGGTGATGAAAACTTAGCACGACAAGCCTTAGAGCGGAAGAAAACTTATACTGACACTAGCGGAGCGCTCAAAGCCAGCTTAGATCAACAAAGCACCCAAGTTGAAACGCTCAAGCGCAACTTAATCCAGTTAGAAAGCAAAATTTCTGAGGCTAAGACTAAGAAAGAAATGCTCAAAGCTCGGATTACCACTGCCAAAGCCCAAGAACAACTTCAAGGTATGGTGCGTGGGATGAATACCAGTAGTGCAATGGCTGCCTTCGAGCGGATGGAAGAAAAAGTCTTGATGCAAGAAGCCCGTGCCCAGTCAGCAGGAGAGTTGGCAGGTGCCGATTTAGAAAGCCAATTTGCCCGCTTAGAAGGTAGTAGCGATGTTGATGATGAATTGGCTGCTTTAAAAGCGCAAATATTACCACCCGCCACTCCACAAAGTCAACCGCAACTCCCACCTCAACAACAAACGGCTACTCCTAAATCTAATGAAGTAGTTGATGCTGAGTTGGATTCCCTACGCAAGCAATTGGATCAAATGTAAAATTGCCGAAAAACTTATTTGAGCCAGTCCCACGCCTGTTGGTTGTGGGATTTCACATTTTTAGTGGTCATTGGTCATGATAGTTATTGGGAGTGCTGTTAGAGACTGACAAATAAAAATATCCACTGTTGACAGTTAACAGTCATCACGAGCCAGTGCGTTGCGTATTTTCCCGGAGTTGTTCGCTCTTAGCGTTTCTATAGGGTAGCAACTGGCTCTCGTCAGTCATCAACTTGAAACGGGACAATTTATTTGTTGGAGTTACCTAACACTGGATATTTTCATTTTTGTGACTATTATTACATAATTGAAACATTAAATTTGTGAATAATTTAGCAGTTCGTAACGAATATTACTGTACTCTAGGTTTTCGTTAAAATTAGAAGTTGTATAGCCAAATTTTCAAATCGGTATCTATAATTATTAGCAAATTATAAATTTTTCTGAATAATAATTTTTCAGAGATTTATTGTCAGCCTATACCAGCTTATGTCAGTTGAGATTTAGTTGCTATAGTTTTAACATTTTCCAGATAATCATTTAAGTTTTTTATATTAATTTATTGGGTAATTTGTTAGGCTAGTACTGAAAGTAACTGTTTGTTTATAGTTTCCATGCTACTTCTAGATTAACCGCTTCACTGGAAGTGAAACTATAAAAATGAATCTCAACTCCCAGGCTTTTAACTCAACCCGTAAACCTAAAACTTTTAATAATGTAGAGTGTTTTATTGAAGGATGGTATTGGGTAATACCCTCTCAAAATCTGCGGGTAGGTGAAGTCAAACCTGTCACAATTTTGGGCAGAGAACTAGTTATTTATCGTGGTAAAGACACAAAAGTAGTGACTTTTGATGCCTACTGTCCCCACATGGGCGCTCACCTTGCTGAAGGCAAAGTTGAGGGGAATGCACTACGCTGTTTTTTCCATCACTGGAAGTTTGATAGTGAAGGGATGTGTATTGATATCCCATGTTTAGATACGCCACTTTCTTTGAAGTTAGAATCTTGGCCGACTGCTGAAAAGTACGGGATGATTTGGGTTTGGACTGGAGAAATTCCCCAACAACCTCTACCTTTTGTACCAGAATTAGAACAAAAAGAGTGTGATATTGCTATCCATTCCCACTTCTTAATGAATTGTCACCCTAATGTGGTGATGATTAATGCCATCGATGCTCAGCACCTAAACACAGTTCACAAATTGCCTGTAGAAGTTTTCTTTGAAAGACAGCAACTTAACGAAAATGCAATTATCTTTACCAACACTGCACCCATCAAAGAAAATTCATTTTTCATCAAGCTCATGCGTCTTTTCTATAAAAAGACCATTACTTACAGCGTTTGCTATTGGTACGGTAGCATTGGCATTGTGACAGTTGGCCCGGATTTCCTTCATGTCCACATGATGTTTGCTACGCGCCTTCATGAAGGGGGAAAAGCCGAAGGTCAAATTCTGTTGATGGTTAAAAAACGTAAGGGAATTTTTGGTTGGTTATCCAATCGAGTTGTGTTGTGGCTGACTAAGATTGCAGGTCAATATTTTCTCATGGGTGATATCAAAGTTGTTCAAACTATTCAGTTTGATTTGAAAACCCCAATCAAGGCGGATCAGTCAATTATGCAGTTCATCAATTATGTTGAAAAACAGCAGTCTCGAATGTGGGAGACTTGGGAAGAAACGCGATCGCGCGATACCCAAAGCAAGCTCAAGCGTGAAAGATGGCGAGATAGCATGAGTAATGACTGATATTAAAATTGGTGAATTTAAGAGTCAGGAGTGAAAAAAGCTTTATGTCTGGCTTTGGGCAAAGATGAGTTTTACTGCATTTAGTTGCAAATTGCTGTCAAAACTCAATAAAAGTTAAAAGTTTTACTAAATTACTTTTAACTTTTAATTTATTTTTTCCTGGGCTACCATATAAATAAAAAGAAGTGGCAAAGCCACTTCCTAATTCCCAGGTAGAACCTAAGTCATGAGTATAACGACTACAAAAATTTGAAATAGTATAAACAAACACCAATTAGCTGAATATCTGTGTTTTCCTAATTTTCTCGGTTAGGAAATCCTGATTTATATCAAGTAAATAACTGTATATTTACTAAATTTTATAATTGCAATTGCAGACTCAATTTTATCCAGTTCATTGCTAAGGTTTGCTAATTTTACCTGTTAATCAAGAAGCTGCTGTTTTTATTGGAACTTAGAGAATTTTAAAGCTTTTAATCACTATAAATATTAATATTAACTAGTTTTAGCTATTTTAGTTGTGTAGAAGTTGGGCTAACAGAAGGCTCTGTAGTTTTTGTAACTTTTTGTCCAGATATGAGATTACGTAATTGGGATGTAACTTGGAAGAGGGAGGGCGACTTGACAAAACATTTAAGGTCTTCTACTGAGCCATTGAAGTAGTCCAAAGAAGATCTACCACTAACACCAGGTACACCAGATACATCATCTTCATATTCATGGAATAGATATTTCCCTTGCCAAGGACTAGGAATTGATGGGTTCTGAGTTGCGTAGTGTGCAATGTATAGAGGGTAACTAGCAAAATCAGAAGGATTACCAAGCTCTTCCCAAAAGGAAGGGAAAGTATAAATAATTGGTTTGATTGTCTTTCCGGTCTGTTGTTTTAGCTCTTTTTCTACCTCTGCTAACCATTGCTTCGCTGCATTGATGACAGCTTGGTTATTTACCTTATCTGTTACTTCTATATCTAAAACTGGTGGTAAATCTCCAGGTTCAAAATTGCCAACAGTTTTTAAAAATTCTTTTGCTTGCAAAACAGCGTCAGATTTTGGATTAAAGAAATGATAAGCTCCACGAATAATACCAGCAGCTTTCATGCTTTGCCAGTTATAAGCAAAAGCAGAATCTTTAATGTTAGTATCTTCTGTAGCTTTAGCAAAAGCAAAAGTCTTACCAGAGTTTTTCACAACTGTCCAATCTACTCTGCCGTCTATATCAGCAACCCCAATACCAAGCGCTTTGTCATTGCCTTGTGGCTCAAGGAAAGACTGCATACACATTGGAATTGCTTGTGCTGGCTCGTAAAGATACCAAAAACTGACATTAACCAGTGCTAAAGCCAATCCAGAAAAAATTAAAGACTTAGGAAATTTATTTTTTGGCAATGGAGGCTCTACAATCTCTTGATTGCTAGAAGCAAAGCTCCTCATCTTACGAGCATCAACCAATAGTGGCTCAAATTCTGCTAGTGGCTCTGCTAACGTTTCTACCAATGATGCTAAGCGAATTAAATCCGCTCTATCGGTGTGATAGGCTTTTTTGAGAGTAGCTGTGAGTTCACGAGCTGCATCACTGGGTTTAGTATATGCGATCGCCGTCCAATATTGAGCTTGAGCAAAGTCGCGCACATCGGGATCGTCACTTTGAAGTTGCTGTTGTACATAATCCACTAAAAAGTTTGACAGTTCATGAATTCGCTGTTGACCAAACTTTTCATCTTCCTGTAATCGCTTTAACAGCACATTTCTTATGGACAAATCCATTTCGTAGAGTTCATGTCCAACTTCATCACAAAGGCTAGAAAGCAACAGATCCGCTACTGCTATCCAGGGGATATCTAGCACTTCGGCGTGAATATCCCGTTGAAAATTAGCCCATACACGATATAAAAGATTGGGTGTGAGCGCTAAGGGAAAAGCAGCATGATATGCCAAATACAGATGCGCTTTTGTGAATCGTTTACTAAAAGACTCTATACGTCGATTAGCAACTTGAGGACTAATTTTGCTCATTTTCTCTGCCCCTGAAAGTTCGTAGTACGTCCACGCAGCACATTTACAGCATCCTGTAAACCCCGACGATTGACTTCAAACATTGGCACAAGGCGGGCAATTTCTCCAGATGTTGTCCCAAGCCAGCGCTTTTTTGGCATGGGATTGAGCCAAGCAATGTGACGCACCTTTTGTTTCAACTGGGCAAGAAATTTTTTAGTTAATTCGTAACGTTCCTCGCTATAGCCGCCACGGGCAGCGCCAGCATCACTATAAATTAATACAGCTGTTCGGTTAGAGCAACTGTGAGTGATGATATCACTGACTAACTCTGCTTCTTGATAATTGCGATCGTGGTAAAGATATTCAGTGGGGCAATTGTGAAAATAGTAAATTCCAGATCTGCCTAAACGACCTCCGCGCCAGGAAGTTCTTGCCAAACGATATGACATGTCATGAAAAGGCACCATTGAACCATCGTGGTCAATTAGTAACAGTAGTTCCGCTCGGTTCACTCGACGCGGTAGCAAAACAGGTTCGAGCAATATACCTTGATGTCCAATCTGTTTGACTGTTGTTTCCACGTCCAACTCTGTACGTTGTCCCTCACGTACTGGACGGCGCAAGTAGCGCCAAATCTGCTTCATTTGCCGTTCGGTTACAGGAAGATATCCAGCGCTCAAGATGAAACGATTGTAGAGAATTTCCTCACTTGTGCTGGTAGCTTGCAGCACTACTTGAGCTACTTGTACCTCATCTTTTATTGTTTGTGTCAATTTTGTAGGAATAGGGGAAGCAACCGAACTGGGAGTTGCTTTAGCAAGGGAGGCATTCCGATTAATACGTTGTTCAAACCTCCGCTTAAATATCCACCTGAAAAATATATATCCAGATCCAGCACTCAAGTTTATAACTAATAGCAAACTCCAAAAAATTAAATCTGGCTGGTTTGTGTCTTTTGGTTGTGCAGTTGGCCGTGCTGTTGGCTGTACTGTTGGCTGTACTGTTGGCTGTGCTGTTGGCTGTACTGTCTGAGTTTGCTGTGCTGTCTGAGTTCGCTGTTTTAAAGTTAGTCCAACACCCAAGACAATTCCTACTCCAACAAACCCCAAAATCAAGTAGCGAGTAATTAAAGATAATTGATGCTGTCCAGAATATCTAACAACTTTTTCTGACGTTGGCAAGATATTATTAATACTTATCAATTGTTCAAAGTGATATTCAAATAATCGCAACTCCTCAGCCGATTTAACCCACAAAGTCCGACACAGACGCTTCAAAGCAGCTTGGTCATTAATCCCAAAACCAGCTTGCATGGCTTGCAATACTAACTGATACTCCTCTATGCCAAGTGGCAGCCCAGCTTCACGCAGTTTAGTAAAAAGTTCCAGTAGAGGCAAATCATTCACTTCCACGGCTCTGTCTCAAGTAACGGATATGGTCATCCCAACTTTTGAGCAACACACCACCATAAGGGATCTTACCATCCAGTTTTGCCAGAGCCTCATCTTGAGGATAACGACGCAGAACGCGAAACCAGTCAATTAATTCACTAGTACTGACTTTTTTGCCACCATCCCCTTTATCTTTTCGCATTTCTTCCCGCAGCAGTAGGAAGCGAACTATGGCTTTATCCACCAAAGCTTGGGGTGAAGCAGGAAACAGAACGTTAACAATCTGTATCAACCGCTCACGACTAGGAAATTCAACATAGTGAAACAAGCACCTTCGCAAGAAAGCATCAGGCAAATCTTTCTCGTCATTACTGGTAATCAAAACAATTGGTGCTGCCTTTGCTTGTATTTCCTGACCTGTTTCCTCGACAATAAACCGTCGCTCATCTAATTCCAGCAGCAGGTCGTTGGGAAAGTCAATGTCAGCTTTATCAATTTCATCAATCAGTACGACAGTGCGGTTTTCTTGCTGAAATGCCCGTCCTAGTGGCCCCCAGCGTACATAGGTAGTTGGGTCATCAATTCGCTGGATTTGTTCTGCTCTCAGGCGAGTAGAAGCAGCTAGCTGGGCATCGCGCAAACGTCCAACGGCATCGTAGTTATACAACCCATCCTTTGCCCGGCTAGTGGATTTAATATACCAAGTTTCCAAGTTCAAACCTAGCTCGTAGGCAACTGCACTTGCAAGTTGAGTCTTACCGCATCCCGGTTCACCTTTAAGCAGTAAGGGACGTTCTAAGTAAATTGCTAAGTTGACTGCTTCTATCAATTCAGGATTAGGCAAATAGGGATACAACAGCTGTCCGTTCGTTCCCCTTTCTCCTAGCTGGGGCTGCACTTTACCTGTATATTCCAAGAGTTTTCCACCTACAGCCTTAACCATTTTTCCTCTTCGTCATACCAATTACAGCCAGACATGTGACAAATTTCGCCTAGTGCGGGTTCTGGAATGCCATTATCACTGTTTTTCAGTATTGTTTGTACTGTTTCATCTAACCGATCTATTAGTTTAGTTGGCAATTCGTCTGCTGCATACTCTAGCCAGTTAGTCAGTTCATCGTCAGAAAATTGGTTAATCTCAGGCAGTTTTACAGGGTTATCTGGCTTCCAGGTAGGGTCGAGCTTTTCTACAAAAGGAATATTCCAACTACCTACGCAGCCATCATAATCTACCAGGAACATTAATAATTTGAATTGACTCGCTTGCAGGCTAGCCGTCTTAACTTTAGTCGCTAATACTAACCAAAAATCTTGGATCAGCTCGCGTAAAAAAGTTTCCGAAAGGCAATCTACATCGTACAAAATTAATACCACATTTTGAGTTCGCCACCATTGATAAACTCGTTCAGCAATTTCAGGAATTGAACTTTGCCTCTCCAGACCGACTCTGGCAGCAAGTTCGCGCCACAAAGCAGCACTGTCGCTCCTGCGAGCAATGCGACTGAGTTCAATTCGTACAACCTTTCCGGTGATGATATTGGGAACATTTTGTACCACTAACCGATTCAACAACCAGCGTTGACCATAGTAAAGCGAACCGTAGATTAGAAAGGCTGCTACTGATTGAGTCTCAATAAATTTCCGAAATACTCGTGTTTGCTCTCGATAGCCCAATTTCAACAAAGCACGATACACTTTTCCACTAGATAAAGCTCGTTCTAGATCGTCAAGCTGCTGAACTAATTCGTTCAATTCAGCTTCAGTTTGTTCGATTTGCTTTTCTAATTGGAAGCGGATGAGAGTATCTGCTGCAATCGCAAAATCACGCCGTAGTCTACTTTGCTTCTCTATCAGTAAATCATACTGCTGTTGTAATGCTTGGCATTTCTGCTCTAAGTACTGCTCAGCGGACATTGAATTACTTTTTTAATGAATAATTTTTACTCAACAGGAGTATCCAGAATGTCGATATAGCAATCTGAGCGATCGCCTTCTCTTTCAACTGAAACATCATTCTGACGCTAAATGTAACTTATGCAGTTTATTCTAAAAGTAATTTACCACTTCCAGACCTAGTATAAAAATTGGTCTAGACAGTCCGCTGTTGCCTAAACTAGTAAATTAGATGTTGAGCAGCCGATTATTCCTGACTTGGATTCAATACAACAATAATTTCTGCTAGCTTAATTCCCAAAGGTTTCCAGTGGGGATTGCTGGAGGAAAAAGTACCATCCCCAGATACTGCTTGGTAATGATTAGGATACTTTTCATAAGCATTAGCAGCAGCGTCTACTCGTAAAATAAGTTTGCCTTGATAGCGAGATAATTTACTACTATCCAATAAAATTGTACCGCCGTAATCCCACGCCAATCCATAGAGTTTAAAGTTACCTAATTTCTGGCGTAACTCACTCAAGGGGGTTCCTACGCCGATACCTTCACGAGTTTTCCAAGCTGAACCCAAGTTACGCACATCTAGAGGTTTGGTGCGGGTATTATCACTCCAGACTACCAAGAGCGATCGCCCTCGGTCTAATTTTAATTGAGTAGCCGCAAAACTACCGATTCCTTCAGCCCCGGAAATGGTTTTATCGACAAGACGAGACGCGCCAAACAGCTTAACTAAATCCTGTTTGGTGGTTGTGCGTGTTATCGGCCCTACTCTTTGACCGGGAACAATCAAGGTGTCTATTAATGGTTGCGATTTAGCGATAGTAACTGAATGCTCAATTTTATGGGGGAGTGCAACTGCTTGTTTTGGTGAGTAAGTTAGTAGCAAAATTAACGCAGTTGTCGCAATACTTTTAATATATGATTTCACGGTGTACCTCGAAGAAATAAGATTGGGAATGGTTGTTTAGATTATTCTTTTTCAGTTTTAACTACTACAATTTCCCAATTACAGATTCCCGATTTTATCAAAACTTTATTTGATTGCTCTAGTTGCGTTTAAAATTGCCAGCATTGCTACCCCAACATCTGCAAAGACAGCTTCCCACATTGTCGCTACCCCGAAAATACCCAATCCAATAAATACAGCTTTAATTGCTAAAGCAAACCCAATATTTTGCCAAACAATTGTGCGGGTTTTTCTCGCAATTTGGATTGCTTCTGCTACTTTTGACGGTGCATCTGTCATGATGACAATATCGGCAGTTTCTATAGCTGCATCTGAACCCAAGCCGCCCATTGCCATGCCAACATCTGCTCTGGCAATTACTGGTGCATCATTAATACCATCGCCAATAAAGGCTACTTTACTATGTTTGTCAGCGGTGCTGAGGAATTTTTCAATAGCATTAACTTTTTCTTCAGGTAATAACTCTGCTTCGTAAATATCAATACCAATTTCTTGAGCAATTTGAGAGGCGATTGCTTGATTATCTCCTGTCAACATTACTGTTTTCTCTACACCCATCTTTTTGAGTGTTTGAATTGCCTGTTTCGCATCTTCTTTGACTTCATCAGCAATTATTATATATCCAGCGTAAATATCATCTACTGCTAAATGAATAACTGTTCCTTCTACGAGGCAATTCTCATGAGCAATGTTTTCTTTATGCAATAGGCGATCGCTTCCTGCTGTTACCACCCTATTTTCAACTTTGGCTCTAATTCCATAACCTGCTATCTCTTCATAATCTCTCACATCAGATGCATCGATTTTTCTACCGTAAGCATTGCGGATAGATTGGGCAATCGGATGATTTGAATGTGATTCTACCTTAGCAGCTAATTTTAGTAATTCTTGTTCATTAAAGCCATTTACTGGTACTATATTTGCTACTTTAAATACTCCTTTAGTTAACGTCCCTGTTTTATCAAAAACAACTGTTTTTACTGCATTCAGACTATCTAAAAAGGTAGAGCCTTTCACCAAAATTCCACGTTTAGCTGCACTACCTACACCTCCGAAGTAACCTAATGGAATACTAATAACTAGCCCACATGGACAGGAAATAACTAATAAAATCAGGGCGCGATAAATCCATTCTGAAGAAGTTGCACCAGAAATGAATAAAGGAGGTAATAAAGCAACTGCTAAAGATGTAAAAACTACTATTGGCGTGTAATATCGAGCAAACTTAGTAATAAATTTCTCTGTTTCTGCTTTTTTGCTTTTAGCATTTTGCACTAAGTCTAAAATCTTAGCAATGGAAGATTCATCAAAAAGTTTTGTGACTTTAATGCTGAGAACACCTATTTTATTAATTGTCCCAGCTAAAACTGTTTCTCCTAGCTTCACCGTTCGCGGTACAGATTCACCAGTTAATGCAGATGTATCAACTTGGGAATTACCTTCGATAATTTCGCCATCTAAGGGAATCTTTTCTCCAGGTTTTACAAGAATAATATCACCAATATTAACTGTCTCTGGTGATACTTTTTTGAGTCCTTTTTCTGTCTGGATATTTGCATAGTCTGGGCGTACTTCTAATAAAGCTTTAATAGAATTACGGGAACGACTGACAGCAATATCTTGGAACAATTCCCCAATTTTATAAAATAGCATAACTCCAACAGCTTCGGGTAATTTATGAATTGCGATCGCCCCTAGTGTCGCTACTGCCATTAAAAATGTTTCATCAAATATTCTGCCTCTGAGTATATTCCGTCCAGCAGTTTTTAAAACACTCCATCCACTTAATAAATAAGCAGGAATGAAAACTAAATATTCGCCTATTGAATAGAGAGTATTATGTAACTTTTCTTCAAAAATCACACCAGGTGCATACAAACTTAAAATCACTACTAAAGGAAATAACTCATTTTTGAGATTGAATTCTTCACCGTGGTGATGATTATGGTCATGGTTATGATTCTCATCATGATGATGGTTATGATTCTCGTGATGCTCGTGTTCGCAACTGCAACAACCTGAAGATTGGGAATGTATTTTCTGCTTCATTTTTATTGAAACTAGTAAGTTATTTGATATAGAACCTTTATTTAAAGGTAATAAAAAAAATAAGTTTTTACAACCTAAGATTTTAAGAACGATAATCTATATCAATGAATAATAATTATCTAAAACTGTAAGATATATTAAGCGCATATTTATAGAGTATTTATCACAAAAAACATAAATGTCAGCTTATAATACACCTACCTAAGATTTACTTACGTACTATATAGGACTCATATTTGATTTGGTGAAATACACGTAGGGGAGCCAGTTGCGTGGGCGGGTCTCCCGACTTGAGTAAACTGGCGTCGCGTTACGCCAAAAGCTAACGCACCAGTTGACAATTTAGACGCGTTAGGCTACGTTATAACACACCCTACAGATACTTAGATTTTTTCATAAATCATTTACGACTCCTATAGTCCTTTTTACTTATTAAAGAATTAGAAGTTTAAAATATCTAATGATTCTTCTATTTCTAAATCTAATATTTTTTGTTTTGTATCTTTGAGGGCTTCTAGTTTACCTTCTTTGGAATAGATATCTGCTGCTTTTTGAAAATCTTCAATTGCTCTCTGTTTTTCTAATATTTGTAAACAAATATTGCCCCGATTATAATAAGCATCTGCATAATTAGAATTAATCTGGATAGCCTGGGTATAATCTTCAATTGCTCCCTCTAAATCTCCTAAGTCAGAACGAGCATTACCACGGTTATAATAAGCATCTGCATAATTAGGATTAATCTGGATAGCCTGGGTGTAATCTTCAATTGCTCCCTGAAAATCTCCTAAATCGGAACGAGCGTTACCGCGATTTTTATAAGCTACGGCATCTTGAGGATTAATTTTAATTGCTTGGGAAAATCCTGGTGGAGTTCCTAGTAAATAACGAGTAATACCACGATTTTTATAGGCATCAGCATAATCTGGATTAATTTTAATAGCTTGGGTATAATCTTCAATTGCTCCTTGGTTATCTCCTATATGTAAACGAGCTTCAGCTCGATTTTTATAAGCTACGGCAAGGTTAGGATTAATTCTAATAGCTTGAGTATAATCATTAACTGCTTCTTCTATTCGTCCTATTTGATATAAAGCTATACCTCGTTTATTGTAAGATTTAGCATCATAAATATTTATCTGAATTACCTGAGAATAATCTGCGATCGCTGCTTCGTAATCACCTATTTGATAGTGAGCTAAACCTCGTTTATAATACAAATCAGCATCGCTATAGTTAATTATCAAAGCTTGATTATAGCTAGCTATTGCATTTTTATATTCTCCTTTTTCAAAATATTCATCACCTGATTTTATATAAAGTAAATTTAAATCTTCTTCACGAGAATGTAAAAAACTTTCTACATTAGGTTGAAAAGAAGATTTCAGCAAATGATTATTAATTGACTGGGATAGTGTTTCTTTTGAGGGATATTTAGAAATTGGTGGCTGTTGTGAAGAATAATTATGATTTACTGAAGATTGTAATTGTTCTAAGTAGCAAAATAAGCCACCACCATAAAGTAATTGGTCTATCCCAAATGAAATTTTACCAGTTTTTAACTTAATCATCCGGGTTGGGAGAAAGCCAGCTAAAAAAAGGTGATACTCAGATTGTGCCTCGCTGACATCTTCTTGAATTAAAATACAAACTACAACTGCATTTTTTTCAACTTCTTCAGAACTAATTGACCATCTAACTCTATCAAGACTACCGTGACGAGATTTAACTTCGATACCAATAGATGGGTCAGAAGTCAAGGTAAAATCTGTTTTACCGTCACCGCCGAATCGCTGTTCGTAATCGACTTCGGTAATAAAATCAGCTAAACGTTCCTTGACAACTTCCTCACCAAGTTTTCCCTTAAGATAGTTGATGAAAACATCACGAACTGGCAAAACACGCTTATATTTCTCAGCCATTTGCCAGCAAAATTCTCGTAGTGCCTTTAACCTCTCTCCAGAGATTATAGTTAATTCACTATATTGACCTTCTGTTTCACAATGAAGCAGACAACCAGATGTTAACCTTTTGATAAAATCAGACTGTAGCGATCGCAGTAGCGTAATCCAGTCCATTTTGATTGCTGCGAATCTTTTGATGAGATTATTCTATTAAAATATTCATCCGGCGTAAACCTTTTAATTAGGTTGGATGATATTCTCAAAAATTGCTTAATTTTGTATAGTAAATCTTAATTTAACTTAACACAATCCTTTCTTCCGTAATACTGCATCTACCCAAACTGCATTCTCTTCTAACAATTGTAATGCTGGCTGTTGACTGTAATCTATTACTAAATCATAACTGGTGCGGTCATAAATTCCAGCTAACAAACTCTGCAAATCTACCAAAGGTTCACTATCACCAGTTCGCAATCGCAAAGGAAATAAGGAAATTGTATCTTGCAAATTAAAAGTATATAAATCAGATTGGGGACGATTTTCTACGCGACTAACTAAAATTCGGTAGTCATTTTGTGTATTATTATCAAAAACTAGCATTGGTTCCCCACCACGTAATAAATCAATTTCCACTAAATGTGTTAAACACTTTTGAATTCTGATTCTTAAATTCTTACGAACAACTAGTAAGGGCTGCACCACATTGATCTTCCTTTTTCAACCAGCCTTTAACACCTTGATATTCTACCTGCGCCCAATCTCCCTGACAGCCTAACAATTTGACAGGCGTATTAGCACGAATTCTTGCCAGTTTTCGGCTTTCACTGTTACTAGCGTAAAGATTTACGCCATTAGTACCGTAGCCGCGAGTTGATAAGCCTAACTTTGGCACAAATACCCATCCAGTTCCTTGAAAACCATCACTAGCATTTGTAATCTGCGCCCATTTTCCAGCAGCAGCAACAACTTGAACTGTTTGATTAGCGGGTATTTGCCCTAAAATTCTGTTTTTCGTACTTCCACCACTCCGCACATTTAAACCTCGCAAACCTGTATCAGTGACATAAGCAAAAACATTACACTTTTGTAGATTAGTTGATTTTGCTAAAGCAATTTGATTGGCTATACCACTATTGAGTATCACACTAATACAACTCAATCCCAGTGCAAGCGCTAACTTATTCGCTAAATTTTTGCCTTTTTTTGTCATAATTTCTCCAATCTGCTGGCATCATTACTCAAAGGTGGAATTATCTTCCTATCTCACATCTTAACCATCCTTAGAGGATGTTTTAAAAGTAGGGAGTATTGTAAGAAAGCTCACAAGGCTTGGGGGTTACTCCTTGTAGTGGCAACATTTGGCTGATTTTTAGCACTACCTTTGGGATAGCTGCGATGAAGCGCTCCCCACAAAGAGCGCGATGGCGTAACCGCCCGCCAAGAGTGCGATCGCTTCAACAGATGGGGCATTGATATCAGAGTTGATATCATTTTTGGCACAAGGAAGGCGATCGGGCTTTATTAGTTAATTGCAATTTAAGAAAAACTTATCAATTTTTTAACAATTAGATATCAAGCACATTGCTTGATTTTTTGTAATACAGCCTGTATTATTAAAGCACTAAGGAGAAAAATTTACTTTACTTAGATACTAACTGTATGCCCACAAATGACATCGTTTTTCTACAAGACTTGACTGGATCGTTTTATGATGACTTACCCAGACTGAAGGTTTTACTTTCTGCGGTAGTAAACCGAGTAACCAGCCCTTATTTAACTAACATTTTTGGTACTGATCTTCAATTTGGTCTTGCCTCTTTCAAAGATAAACCAGTATCGTCTTCATCTCCTCCTATTCCTGATTTAGGTAGTCCTGGTGATTATGTTTATCAAAAAGAGGTCTCTTTAACCACTGATGCAGGACAAGTCAAGACAGCAGTCAGTAATTTTGTTGTTGGTGGCGGTGCTGACGGGCCCGAATCACAATTAGAGGCACTTTTACACGCTGCCTTAGATACTAGTATCGGTTACAGAGTTGGCTCAAAGCGTTTAGTTTTCCTAGCTACTGATGCAGACTATCACGTTGCAGGGGATGGTGCTGCGGCCAATCCGACTGCTATCACTGTGGCTAATAACGGAGATGGCGTAATCGATCCTAATGAAGATTATCCAGATATTGCACAAGTACAGACGGCTTTGATCGCAAATGATATTATTCCTGTTTTTCTAGCTACCAGTGATGTTAAAAGTACTTACGACGGGCTGGTTAGCAGTTTAGGTCGGGGTATTGTGACAACTCTTGATAGTAACAGCGAGAATGTAGCTGATGTCATAAAATTTGCGATCGCTAAAGCAAATGCTGTAATAACTATTGAGGGAACCGACGGCGATGAAAACATTGATGCCTCTAATATAACGACACCTGGCAATCAGGTTGTTTTTGCAGGAGCAGGTAACGACACTATTGACCTGTTTAGTGTTCCTGGCAACCATTTTGTTGATGGAGGAGCAGGTTTCGATCTCCTTTATGGTGGAAATGGTCAAGACAGATATGATGGGGGCAGTTCTGATGACAACCTATACGGAGGAAACGGTAATGATACTCTCCTTGGCAGTAGTGGCGATGATGTTCTACGGGGACAAGGGGGGAACGATGTCCTTCAAGGAGATAGTGGTAAAGACGATTTATTTGGGGGATCTGGCAACGATACGTTTGTATTTGACACTGGTTCACAATTTGCGGCTACTGACCTCGGAGTAGATATAATCAACGACTTCCAAAGAGTTGCAGGTAATACGGACAAAATCGAACTATCGAGAGATACTTTTACCGTTTTAGGTTCTTCTGGTTTTATCTTTGCTTCTGTGGCTACCGACGCAGATGCTGAAATAAGTACTGCCAACATTGTTTACAGTACGGGGACTCGTAGCCTGTTTTATAACGCAAATGGTGCAACATCTGGATTTAGTTCCACTCTCGAAGGAGGTCAATTCGCAAAATTTGCACTGAGTACTCCCACTCTAATCGCCACTGATTTTACTATTGTTGATTAATTACAATACTCTGGACAGAATCAGGCTGCGATAACGCCATAAGAAGATGTTTTAAAAGGTCTTTTGCTCTCATGGTGAACACTGTGAAGCATCTCAATACATGACTTAAACCTTAATTTTTCGTCATTAATCTAAGTCTGAACGGCAAAGCTATACCTTTCAGGACTTTTAAAACATCCTCTGAGTCCTAATCATCAGTCTTTAGCGAAGCTGAGATAAGTTTGGGTTGGAAAACAGTCTTGAATACTCAACAGCAGTTATCTAAATAACTGCTGTGAGGAATATCATACTATTTCATATCGTAGCCAAACAAATTTGGGTCTACTTCTCCTAACTGCAACTCTGCTAAACCATACTCTGCCCATCGTCTCTCTACCATCGCTGCTACATCTGGATCTGATTCTAAAGTCGCACCCCATTCATGGTTTGTTTCTGGTGGAATCTTCGTAGTCGCATCAATTCCCATGCGTCCACCTAAGCCTATTTTTTCACTGGCAAAATCCAAAGTATCAAAAGGCGTATTTGGCAAAATAAATACATCTCGCACTGGGTCAACTTTAGAACTAATCGCCCAGACAACTTGACGCGGATCGCGAATATTTATGTCTTTATCTACGACAATCACAAATTTTGTGTAAGTAAATTGTGGTAAAGCACTCCAAAACGCCAAAGCCGCCCGTCGCGCTTGTCCTGGATATGCTTTATCAATAGAAATAATCGCTGCTTTGTAACTCAAAGCTTCCATTGGTAGGAAGAAATCGACGATTTCGGAAACTTGTTGCCGCAGAATAGGAGTATAGATGCGATTAAGTGCGATCGCCATCATCGCTTCTTCTTTGGGTGGACGACCGCTAAATGTTGTTAAGTAAATTGGATCTTTGCGGTGTGTCATACACTGGAAGCGAATTAATGGTGAATCTTCTACACCGCCGTAATAACCCATGTGGTCGCCAAAAGGCCCATCCGCTAAAACTTCTCCTGGTGTAATCGTTCCTTCCAAAACAAATTCTGAATCTGCGGGAACTTCCAAATCTACAGTTTTACACTTTGCCAACTGCACGCCCGAACCGCCATAAAGTCCAGCAAACAGCCATTCTGATAAATCTACAGGGATGGGTGTGGCAGCTGCCATGATAATTAAAGGATCTACACCAAGTGCGATCGCCACTTCTAATTTCTTCCCACGTTCAGCGGCTTTTCGCAAATGCCTTGCACCACCTCGCACCGATAACCAATGAACCGTCATCGTATTTTGGGATTGTAGCTGCAAACGATACACCCCTACATTCGGCGTACCTGTCTCACAATCTTTAGTAATTACCAATCCCAGCGTGATAATCTTGCCAGCATCACCAGAATAAGGACGTATCAAAGGCAACTTTTTTAAATCTAAATCATCACCTTGAATTACAACTTGCTGACAAGCAGGAAAAAAGTCCCGTCCCGGTTTCGCCTTCACTACGTCAAACAGTACCTTAGCAAAATCTACCGCCTGGGAAATCTTCTTCGGTGGTTTTGGTTGTTGCAGCATACTCAACTTTTTACCCAGAGTTTCCAACTCCTCTGGATGCTGCATATTCATCGCCCAGCAAATCCTTTCCACAGTTCCCATCAAATTTACCGCTACCGGGAAAGAAGCACCTTTGACGTTTTCAAACAACAACCCTGGCCCACCTTTCTGTAGCATCCGGTTAGAAATCTCAGCAATTTCTAAATCTGGGTCAACTAAAGCAGAAATCCGCCGTAATTGCCCTTTTTCTTCTAGAATTTTTATAAATCCCCGTAAGTCTCTAGCCATAGTTCTTGTAAAGCTGATTATTTAAGAAGTGTGAAGCGCTTTCTTATATTATTAGTTATTAGCTACTTCTCGCCTTCCCCCACACCCCCTCATCCGCTTCCTACTCTTGATTCATTTAGGCTTAACTGGAAATTAACCTATTTGTTAATCTTTCTTAACTTAATTTTACAAACATTTTAGTTATCCTAACTGGGGATACGCATTATTCTTGAGAAATAAGCGCTAACCGAATCAAACATGGCCAGAATAAACTATACCTTCCTAGCAGGTGGTCTTGTTATATGACCCTTGCTAGGTTTATTTCTTATAAGGTTCAGTGATGCTTGGCTTTTAGGTTTTTGCGAATCTTGATGAGTTGGTCTTGGTATAGCCCAACTCATACAGTGCCAGATAATCCTATTTCAAAAATATTTGTAATAGATATATATAGATTGTTATCAGCGTACAAGTATTCTATAAGTAGCACGTATTTTATTAAAGTACGTTGACTTTACCAGTGTCAATATCATAATAAGCACCAACAATTTTTAGTTTACCAGCACGCAGCAATTTGCTTAAGATTATTGAGCTTTCTTGCAATTTTTCAGCCTGATATTTAACATTAGCGATAACCGCATCATCAATAGTATTACTAGTTGTTAATTTGATGTTTGTTAAAGCAGGTTTGATGCTTTCAATAACAAGACTAATTCTACCAGGAAGTGGTTCATTGTTGATTGCTTCTGTAACTGCACCGCATCTTTTATGACCTAAAACTACAATTAATTGCGAACCTAATATAGCTGTAGAATATTCTAAACTACCTATAGCCATGTCACTAACAACATTACCAGCCACTCGCACAACAAATAAATCTCCAAGTCCTTGGTCGAAGACGATTTCCGCAGGTACTCTAGAATCTGCACAGCCTAATATAGCTGCAAATGGATATTGAGCTTTCGCAACTAATCGTAAACGTTCTAATGATTGGTCGGGATATTCGCGTTGTTGACGGACAAATCTTTGATTACCATTTAGCAAACGTCTAATAGCTTCATTAGGGCTGACTGGATGAGGGTTAACTGGGAGAATATCAGCCGCAACAGCTTGTTGTGTATTCCAGCGATCGCCAAAAGTAGTAACCGCAATACCCATTACACCTGCAAATTTCAAGAAATCACGTCGCCCTACGAATCGATGAATTTGACTCATAAATCTACCTGATAACATTTTTATTAGTATCAGGAAGATATCAGATATGAATCAAAGACAATAGTACCCTGTTACACGGTTTAAGAGTTATTTAATCTTTATTTCATTGGCAATAACGCGATTATAATTATTGATTTTATCTAAAATAGCTTCTTCAAAAATAGTATTTACAAACTGATATATTTCTGGTTCATTTGAAGCTCTTGGCCCTGCAACATTCAAGGTTACTATTTTATAGTTGGAGATAAATAATAGTAATTCATTGGGATGATTGACATCAGTTAATTGTTGAGATATATGTACATAAGGTTTTTGATATTTTTTAGCTAATTCAGCAGTTAATAAACTACCTGTAAAAAGTTTTTTAGCAATAGAAAATATCACAGTTCCATCAGAATCACGGACATTCCATTCAGTCCGCTGGGAATATTCATCTGATGGGGTTTCAGTTAAGTTATAGCGTGAATTAATAACACCATCTTCTGCTTTACGTCCTTTGGGACACCAGCCTCCGTGAGGAATTTGACGAGCTATAGCCCAATCGAGAGCTGCACGGTCTGCTCCTGTTTGACCACCAGAAATTATTTTTAAGTTGCAAGCCATTTTCAATTACAACAATTTACAGGTGAGTGAAGTACAAAATCTAATTTTCAAATCGGGATATAAAAGCTGTTTGACTCCTAAATTCTGCTGTATTTAATAAACTTTAAAATAAAAAATATCCCACTGTTCACAATTAACAGTTATCAACGAGCAATCAACAACTTCAAGCGAGATAATTTATTTTTTAGAGTTCCCTAATGCCCTTTACCTGCTCCCAGATACAGTTCACCAACTTTCGGATCGTTCAATAATTCTTGACCTGGGCCGGAGATAGCATCGCGTCCAGACTCCAGTACATATCCGCGATTAGCCATTTCTAAAGCCTTACGGGCATTTTGTTCTACTAATACGATCGCAGTACCCGTTTGATTTATTTGTTTAATCTGCTCAAATACTTGTGTTACCAAGATGGGAGATAAAGCAGCAGAAGGTTCATCCAAAATTAGCAAACTCGGTTCTAACATCAAAGCTTTGCCCATTGCGAGCATTTGGCGTTCTCCTCCAGATAATGTACCAGCGCGTTGATTGCGGCGATCGCTCAGTCTGGGAAACATGGTAAATATTTTATCTTTGAGTGGTTTCAAAGGAACATTGAGGACAAAAGCACCCATTTCTAAGTTTTCATCGACACTCAGCGAGGGAAAGACATTAACTATTTGCGGTACGTAGCACATTCCCTGTTGGACGATTTGATTCGACTTTAGCCCCACAATATTTTCACCTTTGAAATTAATTGTCCCGGTATGAGGCAATAAAAGCCCAAAAATTGTTTTTGCCAAAGTAGATTTTCCAGCACCGTTAGGGCCAATTACTGCTACCAATTCTCCTGGTGCAACGTGAAAATTCACACCTTGGAGGATATCTACGTCTTTAATATATCCAGCGTGGACGTTTTGAACTTCTAGTAAATAATCATTTGTCATGTGTCATTTGTTATTAGTCATTTGTCCTCTCTTACAAAGTTCCGTTCGTCGAAGACGTTGGCGAAGCCATCGCTGGAAGCCAGCGCTCAACGCCACTTGCTTTCCGACGCAGGGCGACAGGAACGCAGTGGCTCGACTTTGCGCTTTGTCAGTCGTCATTGGTAAAAAACAACTGACAACTGACCACTGACTATGAACTATTCCGGAGTTTTTTGCAACTCTGGTCGTTCTTCTGGAAGAATCGCGCCTTCGACTGGGCAAACTTGCAGACATATACCACAGTCAATGCAGGTAGTAAAGTCAATCCAGTACCAATCAGTTCCCTTGACGTTTTTGCCTGGGCCTTCATGAATGCAAGCTACCGGACAAGCACCTACGCAGTCAGCAACGCCTTCACAGACTTCTGTAACAATTGTATGCGGCATGTTCTTGATTCCCTCTCTTCTGTATCGGCTATTTCTAGACTAGCAGGGGAGGAGGGATTGACCGGCGTCAAGGTGAGTCTGGATAAGACTGCAATTTCTACTCATTACTAGCTCAGAACTCGGAATTTTCAAATTTATTCTTAGTAGTAACAAAATCAAGGTTTTTGGCGTAAGTAAGCCCTCTTGGCAATTGACGTTAGGTTCTATAGGAATTCAGGCAAAAATACTATAATTTGTTACAAGTGTAATTTCTCCTACTCCTGAAACGCAAAATGCCAGAGGTATCGCTACAGCTTTTCTTCTCCTACTCTCATAAAGACGAAGCTTTACGAGATGAACTAGCTAATCACCTAAGTACTTTGACACGGCAGGGTGTGATTTCAAGTTGGCACGATCGCAAGATACTACCAGGAGATGAGTGGGATCGCCAAATTAATGACAATTTGAACACAGCTGATATTATTTTGTTACTCGTCAGTTCAGACTTTATTGCTTCTAGTTATTGCTGGGATGTTGAAGTCACCACAGCAATAGAACGTCACAATACAGGAAAAGCTCTTGTCATCCCAGTTATTGTGCGAAGGGTTGATTGGAGTCACACACCGTTTGCTAGACTGCAATTTTTGCCCAAGAATGCCGATCCTGTTACCTCTTGGTCTAATCGAGACGAGGCATTTACAAATGTCGCTCAGGGAATTAGGGCCGCTGCTCAACAACTCAAGGCAGAACGTCAACAACAACTGACATTGGCAAGAAAGGAAACTGCTATAGCTGATTATCGCCAGTTGGTTGAGGAATTTGCGGCTGATGGCGAGATTTCTTTTGTGGAATCCGAAATATTAAAGGATTTACAGGAAACACTAGGATTAACTGATGAAGAAGCTCGTACAGTGCGAGACAAAGCATTAGAACCTTATGGCAAATACAAAGAAAATCTGGACAAATACAAGCAAATTTTTACCAAATTAGTAGATGAACAAGGATATCCGTTAAAGGAAAAAGCTAAAGCTGATTTAAAGAAATTGCAGCAATATCTGAAGCTTAAAGATGAGGATGTAGTCTTAATAGATAATGAAGCTGAAGTACAAAAGCAAGAAGCAGAAATACTCCAGCAACAACAGGAAGCAAACAGACTGCAACAACAGCAATCTCCTCCCAATGACCTGTCCTCTGAGAAGGATGTAGGCTACACGTGGTTGCACGATTTACTCAAAGCTGTTCATCCCAGGGTAGTTTCATTTGTCCTAGAGAAGGAGGATGTAGTCTTAATAGATAATGAAACTGAAGTACAAAAGCAAGAAGCAGAAATACTCCAGCAACAACAGGAAGCAAACAGACTGCAACAACAGCAATCTCCTCCCAATGACCTGTCCTCT